>CAYLPJ010000003.1:0-281740 GCA_964385465.1 uncultured Planctomycetaceae bacterium
TCCCCGCAGCGGCGAAGATTCTTCTCAGAATTCGGTTCCTGGCGAACTTGGGCTAACACCAGGAAGCAAACCGCAGACAAACACCAGGCACCGGAAGGCAGACACCGAACGCTTCGGCCTTCTGCCGACGACGGGGATTGACGCGGGAACCGACGGTTTCGCGATGCATTCTGCGCGTGTGCGGTTTTCTGTTTGCTGTCCGCGGTTTCTTTGCCTTCTGCTGTCTGGCGCTTGTCGTGTTGTGCGTGCTATCATGCCCCCGACCCGCCGCCGAAGGGAGATGCCCATGAAGGCCATGGTCCTGGAAGAGATCGCCGACGTCGACACATCCCCGCTGAAGCTCACCGAACGCGAAGACCCCAGCCCCGGCCCCGGCGAGGTGCGGCTGGCCGTGCGATGCTGCGCGACTTGTCGGACGGACCTGCACGTCATCGAGGGCGACCTTCCGGAGCAGGCCCTGCCGATCATCCCCGGGCACCAGATCGTCGGCGTGGTAGACGCCGTCGGCGACGGCTGCGAGCGGCTCACCGAGGGCGACCGGGTGGGCGTGGCCTGGCTTCGTCACACGTGCGGGCAGTGCCGCTTCTGCCGCCGCGGTCAGGAGAACCTCTGCGAGGACAAGCGGTTCACCGGCTACCACGCCGACGGCGGCTACGCCACGCACGCCGTGGTCCCCGAGGCGTTCGCCTACGAGCTGCCGGAGGCGTTCGACGACCTCCACGCCGCCCCGCTGCTGTGCGCGGGGATCGTGGGCTACCGGGCGCTGAAGCGCGCCCGCGTGCCGGACGGCGGGACGCTGGCGATCTACGGCTTCGGCTCCAGCGCGCACGTGATCGCCCAGATCGCCCTGCACCGCGGGGCCGAGCTGGTCGTCGTCACCCGCAGCGAGGGGCACCGCAAGCTCGCCCGCGAGCTGGGTGCGAGCTGGGTCGGCGAGACGCCCGAGGGCATGCCCGGCCAGGCCGACAGCGCGATCCTCTTCGCGCCCGCCGGCGAGCTGGTCCCCCCCGCCCTCGATCACCTTGCCCCCGGCGGGACGCTCGCCCTGGCGGGCATCTACATGACCCCCATCCCCGAGATGGACTACGAGCAGTGCCTCTTCCGCGAGCGCGACCTGCGGAGCGTGACCGCCAACACGCGCGACGACGGGCGGGAGCTTCTCGCCGCCGCCGCCGAGGCCGGCGTCCGCCCCGAGGTCACCAGCTACGACCTCGCCGACGCCAACCGCGCCCTCCAGGACCTCAAGGCCGACCGCATCAACGGCACGGGCGTGCTGGTGACGGCATGAGATGGGCGCGGCGCGCACCGCGAGGCGTCGGTGGACGTAGGAGATGTATGGAAGCAGCCGGAGACAGAAAATGACTGGCGGGCGCCAGAAGCTGGTCCGTATGATTCGTCCTGTGGCGTGGGCATTCTCGTAGCGGCGCGGCGTTCGCCGCCGAGCAGGAGGCATGACGATGTCGCGTCCCGAAGGGCTGCCGGAGTTCGACAACCCACCGGTCATTGAGGTGGTTCTCTGTGCACAGTTCTCAACGGAAGATCCCCTTACCGCTCCCATGCTGGGGGCCTATTGGCAACGGATACGCGGTGACTTTCCCCGGGTTGAAGAACATCCCTACTTGCCTGCGCAGATAGAGAGTCTGGGAGCCCCCTCAACACCCAACGCCCGACCAGGGCCCAAGTTCGAAACCGGTTTTCCCGCTTTCATGTCGCCCCGATGCTGGTTTCTCACTGCCGACGGAGCGAGGCTCATCCAGCTCCAACGGGACCGCTTCATCCACAACTGGCGGAAGACGGCTGGACAGGGCCCTTACCCGCGCTACGAGGCGATCCGGGACGAGTTTCAGGACAGATGGAAGGCCTTCGATGCATTTGCCCAAGACGAGGGCCTTGGAACGCCGAAGGTCACTCAGGTGGAGTTGACCTATGTGAACCACATCGAGCAAGGAACGTGCTGGGAGACGATGGGTGATGCCGTGGCTCTGTTCACGCCTTTGGCTGCGAGCTCCGCAGACGGTGTTCTGCCGGAGCCCGAGAGTCTCTCCTGGGGTGGACACTTCCGTCTTCCAGACGAGTTGGGACGACTGCACGTTACTTTGGAGCCCGTGTGGAGGGGGCAGGACGCAAAGGCTGCCTTGAGGATGACGCTGACTGCGCGCGGTCCCGTGTCTGACGGTGGCGACGTACTAAGATGGTTTGATGAGGCCCGGACTTGGGTCGTGAACGGATTCACGGAGCTCACGACACCGGCTGCTCACGAGCACTGGGAAAGGACAAGGTAGATGACGCCAGCTTCTGCCAGCGCTACGCCATTGGAGGAGACGCTGAGCGGCGCCGAGGTTGGACGCGCCGTTGAGATGGGAACAACGAGCACCGATGCCTTTCTTGTTCCATACACGGCGACGACGGAACGTGCCAGGGAGCTTCTGATCAGCTATGCCCGCTGGCCGGGAGAAGAATCGGCTCAGACGGACGATTCGGTGCCTTGGGCCGATTGGATTCGGGAGACGGAACGCAGGATGCTCCGTCTGACCGCCCTGCCAGAAAACTGGGACACGTACGGCAGTCCGGCCCCAACTGCCCCGCTCGTTGATCGCATTGCCGAGGCCCTTCGGGCGTCCGAGATCCTGTCGATTCCTTGCCCCACTGCGGTTCCCGTTCCCGGTGGCGGCATCCAGTTGGAGTGGTCCGGAACGCACCGGGAGCTTGAGTTGGAGTTCGGGCCTGAAGGCGGACTTGCGTTCTTGACGTCCGATGCGGTTGACGGCGAACAGGAGGGAGAGTCCCACGAGGTCGCATACGACCGTGTTCGCTCGCTGCTGCATTGGTTTGCGTCCTGACCGCGGGGGGACCTGATGGGCAATCTCAGCCGGCGCGATGACGACTCCATCCCCGACGTGGAGGACTTGTACCGTCGCATCGTGCAGGAGTGGCTTGTGCCCGACGCGGCTACCGGACGTAAGCGTTTGTCCTCCATGGCGTTCAAATCGAAGGACAACGAGATATCTGTCTCGCTGGCGTCCCTGACGGACGCGGACAACTGCTTCTCACTTGGTGGCCCGAAAACGGTTGGCGTAGCTGCCGTCACCGCCGGAGGAGCACGTCAGTTGGAGCAAGCCGTTGTGCGAGACCCCACCCCGGCTGAGCCTGCCCACGCCCTGATCTGCGGCAAACAGACGAAGCGTGTCTTGCGGGCACTGGCCAAGAAAGCGGTGTGGATGTACCCCGCCAGCGGCATGCCCGGTGCGTGAGTCTCCATGACGGGAAGTCGAGCGCGGACATGAGACACACGACCGACCAGCATGGATTGCCTGCATCAGGCCCACCGTCGGCCGGCCGGCAGCAGAACAGACAAAGGAGCGAATGACATGGCCAAGGGACTGAACGTGGCGCTGGTGGGGTGCGGGTTGTTCGGGGAGGTGCACGCCGAGACGTACACCGCCGACGAGCGGGCGAACCTGGTGGCCGTCTGCGATACCGATGCCGACCGGGCCGGGGCGTTCGCCGAGCGGTTCGGCTGCCGGGCGTGCACGAGCGTGGAGGAGATCGCCTCCGACGACGCCATCGAGGCTGTCAGCGTGGCCACGCCGGACTTCGCCCACCGCAACGTCTGCGTGGCGCTGTTTCGGGCGGGCAAGCACGTGCTGGTGGAGAAGCCCCTGGCGACCACCGTGGAAGACGCCGAGGCGATCCGCGACTGCGCCGCCGAGGCCGGGACCGTCGCGATGGTGGACTTCCACAACCGCTACCAGCCGGCGCTGGCGACGATCAAGGCCCGGCTGGAGGCCGGGGCGATGGGCCGGCCGCAGTCGATGTTCGGCCGGCTGAGCGACCGCCTGGAGGTCGCGACCGAGTGGTTCCGCTGGTCGGGCAGGACGGGGCCTCAGTGGTTTCTGGGCTCGCACCTGGCGGACATCACGTGCTGGCTGTTCGGGGCGGACCCGGTTCGCGTCTTCGCCGAGGGGCGCAAGGACGTGCTGGCCGGGCGGGGCATCGACTGCTACGACACGATGCACATCCACCTGTCGTTCCCCGAGGGCTTCGCGACGCTGGAGACCTCGTGGATCATGCCGAACGACTGGCCGATGATCTGCGACTTCTACGTCAGCCTCCAGGGCACCGAGGCCCGCGCGGACATGGACATGGGCCACCAGGGCCTCACGCTCGTCGGCGCGCGCGGCGCCAAGGCCTACGAGCGCCCGCTGCTGGTCGGGCGGACGCCCGTCGGCGCCGAAACGTTCGGCTTCATGGGCTTCCCCATCCGCCATTTCGTCCGCACCGTGCTCGATGGCGGCGAGTCCCCCTGCCCGCTGGACGACGGGCTGAAGAACGTCAAGCTGCTGGCCGCCGCGGTGGAGTCCGCCGAGACCGGCAACGTCATCGACCTGTCCTTCTGACCGCCCGGCGAGGAGAGCGACCGTGGGCATGCGATTCGGCTGCCAGACTTACACGTGGCAGATGAGCGGCGAGGCGTACGTCGGGCGGATCGATCACATCGCGGCCGTGACGGCGCGGGCGGGCCTGGCCGGCCTCGAGCCGACCACGCGGATGCTGGGTCCGGTGTACGACGACCCGGCCGGCCTGGCCGACATCCTGGCCGCCGAGGGGCTGACGCTGGGGGCGATGGGCCTCAAGGGCGCCTGGCTGGGCGACCGCGAGACCGAGGCCGAACGCGCCGCGGCGGCGAAGGCCTTCGCGTTCATCGAGCGCTTTCCCGGCGCGGTGCTGGTGCTGGCACACGCCCGAGGGGAGGACCGGTCGCACCTCGTCGAGCGGCAGCGGGCCGCGATCGCGTGCGTCAACGCCGTCGCCGCCCGGGCGGCCGAGCGGGGGATCGCCGCGGCCTTCCACCCGAACTCCCCGGCCGGGTCGGTCTTCCAGACGGCCGAGGACTACCGCGTGATGTTCGACGGGCTGGATGAGTCGGTGGTCGGCTATGCTCCGGACGCCGGGCACATCGCCGCCGGCGGAATGGACCCGGTGGCGGTGTTCGCCGAGCACGCCGGGCGGATCCGCCACGTGCACTTCAAGGACATCGCCTCCGACGGCGAGTGGGCGGGCATGGGCCGCGGGATGATCGATTTCGAGCGGATCGTCCGCGACCTCCACGCGGCCGGGTACGAGGGCTGGGTGATGGTCGAGGAGGAATCCCCCCGCTCGGTCGGCGAACCGGACGAGGTGACGATGGAGAACGGGGCGTACGTGCGGGAGCGGCTGGTCCCGATCGTGGAGGGGTGACCCGCCGCCGACGGCCCGGCGTCTCGCCGAGGCATGGCCCGGCTTCGGGCTCAGCCTTGGGGCTGCGACGGGGTTGGGGCCGGGTTGGCTTTCGCTCTGGCGGGGACCATCAGGGAGGGGATGAGGCTGAGCAGGGCGACGGCGGCGCCGGCGAGGAAGACCCAGCGGTGCCCGGCGTGTCGCCAGAGGATGCCCCCGACAAGGGGCATGATGACGGCGGCGACGTGGTTGAAGGCCACGCCCATGCTCAGCGTGGCGGTGTGCTCGCTCCGCGGCGCGATGCGGCTGACGTAGGTGGTCAGCGCCATGGCGAAGACGAAGAACGCGCTGTCGACCACGTAGAGCGTGTAGAGCACGGCCCGGTTGTCCACGAGGGCGTAAGCGGCGAAGAAGCCGGTCAGGCAGAGGAAGTAGAGCACGAGCACCGGGCGCTCGCCCACGCGGTCGATCAGCCGCCCCACCAGCGGCGAGGCCAGCCAGCCGAGGGCCTGGATGGCCATCCACAGCAGCAGCATGGTCTCCAGCCGCGTGCCGTACCGGACCACCAGCAGGAAGCCGGCGAAGGCGACGAAGATCTGCTTCCGCCATCCCTCCAGGAAGCTCAGCAGGTAGTAGAGCCAGTACTTCCGCCGCAGCACCATCCGCGGCCCGGGGGTGCGAATCCGCCGGGGGATCCCCAGGCAGAACGCCCCGGCCAGCAGGGCCGCCGCCCCGGCCAGCAGGAACAGCGGGCGGATGTGCATGCCGAGCTTGCCCGCAATGTAGCCGCCCAGCAGCCCCGCGCCGGCGCCCATGGCGGCCGCGGCGCGGACGCGCCCGACGGCGCGGCCCTCGCGGCCGGGCTCGGACAGCGCCAGCGCCATCGACTTCGGCAGGGGCATCCAGACGTGGAGGCCCTGGCTCCAGACCAGCGAGGCGACGACGAGCCAGGCGTAGTCGGGCACGGCGGCGTAGGCGGCCAGGCCGACGGCGGTCAGCAGCAGCATGCCCGCGGCGACGAGGGGCTCGGCGAGTCCGCTGAGCAAGGCGAGCACGCCGAGGGCGAAGATGCCGCAGCTCTCGCGTGCCATCTCCAGGATGCCCTGCTGGAACCCGCTGAGTCCCATCTCGTCGACGACGAAGTTGGAGTTCATGCCCATCTGCATGGCCATCGCCAGGCCCACGCCGGCCGAGGCGGCGCAAAGGAAGATCATCCCCCGGCGGCGCTGGCGGACGTGCAGCGCCGGCGGGAGGGGGAACTCCTCGGCGGTCTGGGGGTCGGTGGTCATGGCGGGGCCGGACGTCGGTGGCGACCCGCGTCAGAGCAGGAACTGCGAGATGTGCCGCTGAGTGAGCAGCAGCATCTGCGGGCGCAGCTCGCCGTGGCCCCACAGCGGGCCGTGCGGCTCGATCGACAGCGGAGCGTCGTAGCCGTGCTCGTAGAGGAACGCGAAGATCTTGCCCCAGGCGATGTCGCCCATGCCCGCGGCCGGCTGGCTGGCGGGTTTGCGGTCGTCGCCGTGGTAGAGGTGCTCCTTGACGTGCAGGTACCCGATGCGGTCGCCGTACTGGCGGACGATGCCCACGTAGTCGTCGCCGTGGTTGGCCCAGTTGGCCGGGTCGAACTTCACGCCGATCTGCGGGAAGTGCTCCCAGACGCGCTCGTAGTCGTCCATGCTGTGAATGAAGCAGTTGCCGTGCAGCGGGTAGAGGCAGGGCTTCATCCCGGCGGCCTCGATCTTCTCGAGGCGCGGGGCGTACATCTCGGCGAAGGCCTTGGCGTTCTCGGCCGGGGAGGCGTCGTCTCCGAGCTGCCCGGCGCCGGTGGTGAAGACCTCGGCCTCGAGAAGGGCGGCGAACTCGATGGCGCGGTCGAGCATGGCCCGCGATTCGGCCCGCTCGTCGGCGTCGGCGGCGAGGTGGTTCCAGCCCCACAGCCCGAGCATCGCGCAGCGGACGCCGCGGGCCTCGAGCAGCTCGCGCATGCTCTCGACGGTCTCCCGCGTCAGGTCGCGGAAGTTGCCCCAGAAGTTGTACTCCAGGCCCTCGAAGCCGTGCTCGACGCAGAACGCGGCGTCGGCCTCGACGCCTTCGAGGTCATTTCGGCCGATGAAACTCAGCTTGCTGCGCATGGTGTTTCTCCCCGGGCCGGTGGGCCCGATTCAGTCTTCCACGAGGGGGACCTTGACTTCCTTGCCCTTCTCGCCGCTCTGGAGCACGGCCTCGAGCATGTACTGCACCTGGAGGCCGTGGCGGAGGGGGGCCTGGCAGGGGACGTCGTCGAGGATGCAGTCGACGAAGTGCCCGGCGATGGTGTCCCACTGCTCGCCGCGCTCGCCCTGGAGGTCGACGTCGATGTCCTGCGGCTCGCCGTCGTAGGTGCGGTACAGCCGCGGCGGGGGGAACTGGCCCCCGCCCTCGGTGCCGAACAGCTCCACCTGGAGCCCGCCGGGCATGTGGCAGGCCCAGAAGCTCTCGATCTGCACGCCGGCGCCGTTCTCGAAGCGGATGAACCCGCCGGCGTAGTCGTCGGAGTCGTACTTCCGCCAGTAGCTCTCCGGCGGGGTCTTGAACCGCCAGTAGCCCTGCCCGCGCTTGCCGAACTTCGCCCCGGCGACGCCGGTGGCCGTGAGCGGGCGCGGCATGCCCATCAGGTACCACGAGGCGTCCAGGACGTGGACGCCCATGTCGCGGAACGCCCCCCCGCCGGCGGCGATGAAGCCCTCGTTCCAGTTCGGGATGCCGCTTCGCCGCACCGACCGGGCGCGGGCGTAGTAGATGTCCCCGAAGAAGCCCTCGGTCACGCGGGCGTGCAGGTAGCGGCAGGCGCGGCTGAAGCGGGTGCTCAGGGACATCATGTTGACCACCCCGGCGGCCTCGGCGGCCCGGACGAGCTTCGCCGCGGGCTTCGCCGCGTCCGCCAGCGGCTTGGTGCACATGACGTGCTTGTCGTTCCGCACCGCCTCGACGGCCGGGGGAACGTGAACCTGGTTCGGCGTGCCGACGAAGACGGCGTCCACCTCGCCGTCCTTGCAGAGGTCGCGGAAGTCGGGGTACTTCTTGACGTCCCGGCCGAGCTCGGCCTCGAACGTGTCCATCCGCTCGGGGATGATGTCGCAGAGGGCGACGATCTCGCAGCGTTCGTTGCGTTCCAGCGCCCGGCCGTTCTGGCAGCCGATGCCTCCCGTCCCGACGATGCCGACGCGAACCTTCTTGCTCATGCGGATACCTCGCTTTCACTTGCGGCGGTGCAGCGGGCGATTTGACAGGCGGGGGCGCACGGTGTCAAGCGAAGTCGCGGCCCTGGGTCGGCGGGACGAGCAGCGGGGAGAGGGCGTCGAGCTTCGCGGGCTCGGCGGGGGGGCGCTCGAGGGCGGCCGAGGGTGGCGGCGTCCGACCCGGCGCGGGCAAGGCCCGCGGGCGCGGCGAGGGGACCGCCGATCTGGCCGGCCGGATCGCCGAGGGTGTCGGAGCGGCGGGCGGGCGTTCGACATCGCGCTTCGCAGGCAGCGACGGGACGTTGGCGACCGGCCGAAGCGCCAAGTCCGCCCATGGAAGGCGGTGACCGGCCTCGCCGCCCTCCGCGGTCTCGCCCGGTTGATCGAGGGCGGGGGTTTGCGTGCTCGCCGATGCAGGCGGCGGCATCGATGCGCTCATCCTCGGCCGGCAGCCCGATCACCACGTCCTCGAGGGCCTCGTCCTCCCGGCCGAGGACCACGGCGTCGGCATCGGGCCGGAGCTGCCGCTCGCTCACCGCCTCGCGCTGCGCCTCACTCCTGCCAAACCGCCCCGCCCGATCAAGCGCCTGCTGGCTGTTCATCGGCATGTATGCGACAGCAACGGCCCGGACCGTTCACTGTCCCGCTTCGGGCAACTGCCAAGTGCCGTGGAGGACGCACCGGTCCTTGTTGATGTTGGCCAGGGTGATCTTGGCGTCGGAGCGGTCGAGCTTCAGCGTGAAGTCCGGCGGGTCGGCCCCGACAGGAATGTTGATCGTCGGGCCATCGGCGGCGAAGTGCTTTCTCCCCACCTTGAGGACCTGAGCGAACAGCCCAACCGGTATCTCGACGAGTTCATATAGGCGCGTGCTGCGAAAATAGCGCAGTTGGATAATCGCATCCACTTCAGAGCAGTAGTGCCGGAACAGCGCGAAGGTCTTCTCCTGACGCCTCTTCGCCGTGCGGCAGTCCTGAATCCAGGCCGCCTCGGTCAACTTGCTGATGTGAAGGTGGGCGCTCCGCAGGTTGCGTGCCTTCGACGACTTCAGGCTAATCCGCTTGTCGTTGAGAATCACGTCCCAGAAGCGCTGTCCGTCGGGGGCCGGGGCAACATCGTGCCCCGCCTGAGCGCACGACGCGAGGAACGCCGAATCGAAGCCTTCCTGGAACAACGGGCTGCCCATAAAGCAATGATGAGTCAGAAGTTTCGAACGGAACTCACTCTCGAACTCAGGTGTATTGAGGTAGGACCCCGGCTTGGACCACGCCTCGCACGGAGTTCTGAGCGCATCGAGGAACTCCGTAAGCCTGCGTTGCTCGGCCTCGGTCACGCTAATGGTGACCTCACCCATAGGCCAACTCCCGCTGCTTGTCCCTGACGAGGTCCCCGCGCCGGACATTCGTGCCGTCGAGGAGTACGTCTGTCATGCCCGGTCGATCGCCAGTGAACATCCATGCGCAAAGATGGGCGATCTGGAACGAGATGAGAGGCGGGACGGCATCTCCAATGTGGCGATACATGTTCGAGATGGCTGCCCCGTTGAACCGGTAGCGGCCGGGAAAGCCCTGAAGGGCACCCATCTCGCGGACCGTGCAGAGGCGGTCCGCCTCCGGATGGGCGTACCGCCCGTTTCCCACATGGGCGCACTCGCGTTTGATTGTCGGAGCCGGTCGTCCCCAAGCCATCCTGCCGTACACGTCGGGATAGGAGCCGAACCTCTTGGCTGCGGCGATTCGCCTCATTGCGTCGGTCAGTAGCGAATCGCCATCCCTCCTGCCCAACAAGTCCATCCAGGAGCCGCCGTCGTGTGGAATCGCCGCGATGCGCCGCTTCACCGCCTCGGAGGCGAACCTCGGGTACTTGTCCGCCCCCGAAGCGCCCTCCGGAATACACTCCAAAGCTCTTCGAACGGTCAGAGCCTCTTTCTTAACGGCCCAACCTCGCCACAGGTCCTCAAGCGTCCGCAGGCGTATGCCCTCCTTTGCGGCGATGACGATGGCACGCTCGCGTACCTGCGGGAGACCGAAGCGCGTGAGCATGTGCGTCTGGCCGGATACGGAGTAGCCCCGGGACTCCAAGTGCTCACTAAACCAACGGTAATGATGGGAGAAGTTGCCGCGGATGAGTTCGCGGGCGTTTTCCATGACGACGATATCGACGTCCAGTGCCACCGCAAATTCGGCGGACCGACGCACGAGGCTGTTCTTGCGGTCATCCTGGAGGTGATTGGTCGGCTTCGCCCGACTGAAACCGGTACAAGGGGGACAGGTGGACAGCACGTTGACCTTGGCTTGGGGGGACAGGCCCAGAGCTTCCCGCAATCGGGAGGGCTCCGTCGCGGCCAAATCCAAAGGCGCCGGGCGGATACCGATGTTCTCGCAATATGTCTTGTTGCACTGGAGAGCGCCCGACCCGACGCTGGGCTTGCCGATTTCGAGATCGGCGGCGGCAAGCACTCGGAAGAGCTCATGCTTGTGAAACCCATAGCTCATGCCCCCCGCACCCGAGAACAAGTCGACCACACCGAAGGCCTCTCTCGACGCATTGGCATCGCTCATCTGTCATCCCCTTCGATATCTTCGCCCCTGCAACTACCGAGACGCTTGCGAACCCGTGCCTGAGCTATCGCCAGCAGGCGGCGCCGGTCTGTGGATGCCATCGCTCGGCAAGTCCCGCTTGCGTACCGGACCTGCCCCATGACCCATTGCGCCACTTCGCCAACCGTCCTGGTTGTCCGGCGGGTCAACTCACACTCCCATACGACGAGCACGCGCCAACCGAGCGAGCGCAACTGCCGCACGACACGCCTGTCTCGTGCGGTGTTCTCGCGGAACTTCGATTGCCAGAACTCCGGGTTGGTCTTCGGCGTGGATGAATCTTTGCATCCTGCATGCCGGTGCCAGAAGCAGCCGTGAACGAAGATTGCAGCTCCATACTTCGGGAGGACGATGTCCGGGCTGCCAGGGAGATGGCCGTTCTTCAGCGTGTAACGGAATCCGAGCCTGTGCAGACCGCATCGCAGGATCCACTCAGGCTTCGTGTCTTTGCCGCGAACCCTGGACATCACCGCAGAGCGGCCATCCTTGGTAAGTGTATCCGCCATCCTGGCTTGACTCCACCACCCTTGTGCACGTAGGCGGCCGGTCACAACCCAAGGAACGCCCCGTTGCCGCTCCACGCAATCTCTGCCACAGTCCGAATAAGGATAGCCACAACCGTTTGCGGGTGCAACTCTCTGTTTGGTTTGACCCAGCCGATGAACCGGATGTCGATGCCGGGATCGACCAGGTCCAGCGAGACGTGATCGTCCACGTACCAGCCGTGGCGGTTGAACGTGTCGGCCGCGGGGGCCTCGCCCTCGATCCACACGGCCTCGGCGGCGGCCAGCAGCAGGCGCGGCTCCAGCGGTTCGAATGTCGGCGCCGTGGACGGCGGCATGCACGCGCTCCTCTCCGCCGCCCATCATACCAGATGTCCCGAGAACCCCGTTGTCATCCGCACCGGAAGGGCGATGATGAACGAAACGAATCGCCGGGAAGGCCCGCGGCGACCGAACGGGTCCACACCGCGCGAAGAACCCCACGGAGGCCGCCATGTCCGAACTGAAGATCGAACGCGTCGAGACGTTTCTCACCCAGCCCGGGCGCTGGCCGTTGATCGTGGTCCGCGTCCGCACAAGCCGCCCGGGGCTGGACGGCCTGGGCTGCGCGACGTTCACGCAGCGCCACCGCGCGGTGCAGGCGGCGATCGAGAAGCACATCGGCCCCTGGGCGGTCGGTCAGGACCCGCGGAACGTCGAGGACATCTGGCAGCACGCGATGGTCAGCGGCTACTGGCGGAACGGGCCGGTGCTCAACAACGCCGTCAGCGGGCTGGACATGGCCCTGTGGGACATCAAGGGCAAGCTGGCGGGCATGCCCTGCTACGAGCTCTGGGGCGGTCGGTGCAGGCCGGCGGCGACCGTGTACGTCCACGCCAACGGCACGGAACCGGCGGAGGTCGAGGACGCCGCCCGCGAGAAGATGGAACGCGGCTTCACGCACATCCGCTGCCAGCTCGGCCAGTACCGCGGGGTGGACGGGGCGGCCCTGGACCGCCCGCCCGGCGCGGGCGAGGGAGAATACTACGACCCCCGCGAGAAACTTCGCCGCGTGCCCGGGCTCTTCGCCCACCTCCGCAGGCAGCTCGGCGACGCCGTCGAGCTGCTCCACGACGTCCACGAACGCGTCGCGCCCATCGACGCCGTCTGGCTGGCAAGGGCCCTGGAGGACTACCGCCTGTTCTTCCTGGAGGACCTCGTCGCGCCCGAGGACATCGAGTGGCTGGCCAACATCCGCGCCGTGGCCGCCACGCCGCTGGCCATGGGCGAGCTGTTCAGCAACCCCCGCGAGGTCACCCCCCTGATCGCCGGGCGCCTGATCGACTTCCTCCGCCTGCACGTCTCCACCATGGCCGGGGCCACGCCGGCGCTGAAGCTCGCACACCTCGCCGAGGCGTTCGGCGTGCGAACGGCATGGCACGGGCCCGGCGACGTCTCGCCGGTCGGCATGGCCGCCAACGTGCACCTGGACCTCACCTGCCACAACTTCGGCATCCAGGAATGGGCGTTCCGCCGCGAGGCCGAGCGGGAGATGTTCCCCGGCACGCCGGAGGTCCGCGACGGCGCGGCCTGGCCCAACGACCGCCCGGGCTGGGGCATCGACTTCGACGAGACCCTCGCCGCCAAGCACCCCTGCGACGACACCCACCCCACGTGGACCGCCGCCCGCCTGCCCGACGGCACGATCCACCGGCCCTGAGGGCCTTGCCCCCGGCCGGCTTGCGCCGCGGAAGCAGGCTGGTCATGACACCGGCGCTGGTCTGCCCGGGACGAGGTCGCGGAGGAATCGGTCGCACGGCAGGCAGGGCACGCCGTCGATGGCCAGGCGTTCGTTGCCGCCATGGAGCAGGCACACCTCGGCCTGCGGGTAATCTTCCCGGAACGCCCGCAGCGGTCTGACGTCCTTCGAGTGGACCGACTTCGAGCTCTTCACCTCGATTCCGATGAACGTGTTCTTCCCATACACGACGAAGGCGACTTCCACGCCCGACTTCGTTCGCCAGAAGGACAGGCTTCGTTGCTCCCCGCTGTAGGCGATCCAGGCCCGAAGGTGCTGGGTCAGACGAACGGGGTCAGGTCTTCAGAATTCAGTTTTCGGGCCCTGTATCGCGGCCGGCAAGGTGGTTCAGGCGTCGGGCCCGGGGAAGAGAAGCGGCCAGGACGCCGGCGAGAACTGAATTGTGAAGGTCTGACCCCGTGTTTTCACGAGCAGACGTAGTGGTTGCAGGGGTGGGGGTGGTTCTGGATGATGTCGGCGTGGTCGGGGCGGGGGGTGTAGTCGTTGAGGTCCAGGTCGGCCTCGCCCAGGACGTCCTCGATCTCCTTGGGGAAGTGCGAATGCCGATCGAGAACCTGCGTGAACCCCGCCCGCCGCATCGTATGAAGCGCTTCCACCAGTGTCATGACCCGCTCACCTCCGATGCACCGCTCGTGTCCGCGGCGCCAAACCAGGCCGCGCCGCACCCATACATCCATCGGCCGATCGGAGGGGCATGTTTGGCGGGGGCCGGCCCCCGCGGGGTCACTTCGCCTTCGGCCATTGCGACAGCGGCTGGACCTTCACGGGCTTGTCGTACGCGCCGTCCGGCCAGTGGGGCAGCAGCAGGACGGCGATCCGGCAGAGGCCCTCGGCGTCCGGGATGCGGAGCATCAGCCGGCGGAAGCCCTCGTTGGTGGCCTGGGGCGGTTGCTGCCGGCAGGACTCCACGGTGAACCGCGCCCCCGCCGGCGACAGCAGCCGGGCCGTCAGGGCCTTGCCGTCCTGGCGCAGCACGGCCTGGCGGCCGGCCGGCTCGATGGCCGCCTCGGTCGTCATTCCCCAGGCGACCTCGTGCGAGCCGTCGAGGGTCAGCTCGTCCTGGACGAGCACGGCCCGCCCGGCCAGCAGGCGCACGCCGCGAAGGGCCTTCGTCGCGGCGGGTTTGTAGGCGTCGGTCAGGTCCACCTTCGCCAGCCCGTCGGTGCCGGAGGGCACGAAGGCGGTCAGCTCGGCCTTGGCGTGGACGTCCTGGTTTGCGTTGTCGATCAGCGGGATGTTGTGGCTCAGCGAGCCGAGGCGGTAGTACTTCCAGCGTTGGGCGTCGGCGGCGCGGCCCCAGTAGCCGGGCAGGTTGTAGTGGTCGCTGCCGAGCTCGCGGGCCCAGCGGACCCCCAGGGCGGAGACGGCGAACTGCCCGAGGTCGAGGTGCCCGTGGTTGACCTGGTTGTAGCCGGCCTTGACGGCGACGAACAGGGCGTCGGGCTCGTACCACGCCGTGCGGAAGACGGCCACCGGCACGGGGCCGTCGAACCGCTTGGCCAGAGGCGGGTCCGGCTCGGCGGAGGGGTCTTCGTCGGGGACGTACCAGATCACGTCTCTCGCGCGACCGCCGTAGCGTCGGATCGCCTCGCGCTCGGTGTGGGCGAACAACGGGCGTCCGTACCGCCGCGCCAGCCAGAACAGCGAGGGCGTGTTCTTCAGCCGCTTGCCCTTGCCCACGTCGGCGAAGTTGAACAACAGCCCCGTCGGCCCGGCCATGTGGATGGGGAACTCCCCGGCCTTGTCCAGGCCCGGCGCGTCGGAGAGGCCGAAGTCCGTGCCCAGGGCGGTTTGAAGCGCCGACAGGCCGTAGACGGTGTACCGCGTGGCGTAGCCCCAGTATCCGGGCCCCTCCGGCCAGGCGCCGTCGGGGGCGTAGGTCTTCAGCGCCCGCGGGACGGCGGCGACGGCCCGGGGGATGAGCCTGGCGGCCTCGTCGGGGTACTCCTCCGCGACGGCCAGGGCGGCGACGGTGAGCCCGAAGTTGCACACCTGATTCCAGTTATGCCCCGACCGCGACCACCCGGCGTTTTCGGCGTAGCCCTTGAGCCCGGCCTGGAGCCCGTGGCGGCGCAGCCCGGCGGCGATCCGTTTGCGCGTGTCGGCGTCCAGGGCGGAGTGGAACCAGTCGTAGCCGACCCCCGCCGCGTGGGCCATCTCGGCGACGTCCAGGAAATGCCGGGGGTTCCAGTCCTTGAACTCGCAGACGGCGAGCATGTCCTCGACGGCCTTGCGGAGATACTTCTCCCGCCCGGTCCACCGCCAGGCCAGCCCGAGGGTGTACATGCGGTGGCGGCACTCGCGGCTGACGCGAAGCAGTCGCGGGCCGATGATCTTGCGGACGAGCTTCGGCTCGCCGACCAGGCGGTCGGCTCGGGAGAGCACGTCCTTGACGGCGCCGGCCAGCAGTTCGTCCGTCCCGGCCAGGGCCTTCAGCTCGGCCAGGCGGGCGTCGGTGAGGATCAGCCGCGGGTGCTTGGGCGCGAGCGTGTCGAGCACCTTCTCCGGATCCGGCACGCGGACGTAGTCCGGCGCGGCCCGGACGGCCCCGACGACGGCGGCGAGCGTGGCGGCGATGAGGAACAGCTTGATCGGCATGGAAGCCTCCATTGGATGCTGGGCAAGGCCCGGCGGGGTCAGGTCCCGCCGGCCAGGTGCTTTTCGACGAACGCCAGCGTCTCGCCGACGTGGTCCCGCCAGTACCGCCAGTCGTGCCCGCCGGGATGCTCGGCGTACTCGTGGGCGATGCCCGCCGCCTCCAGGCGCGCGTGAAACGCACGGTTGGGGCCGATCAGGGCGTCGTCCAGCCCGCAGTCCAGCCGGAGGGCCGGCAGCGGCCCGGACCCCGCCAGCCGCTCGGCCAGGCGGAACACGTCGTACTTCTCCGCCGGCATGGCCGCCGCCAGCGCCGAGGCGAACGCGTGGCCCATCGGGCGCTCGGCGTGGGCGAAGTACAGCGCCCCGGAGTGGCTGACGGCCGCGGCGAACATGTCCGGGTGACGCAACGCCAGCATCACGGCTCCGTAGCCGCCCATGCTGTTGCCCGCCAGCGCCCTGCCGTCGCGGGCCGGGACCGTCGGGAACGTGCGGTCCACGAAGCCGACGACGTCACGGACGATGTGGTCTTCCCAGGCGTCCCCGGCCGGGCGGGGATCGTTGCAGTAGAAGCCTTTGGCCCCGTCGGGCATGACGACGATCAGCCGCCGGTCGCGGCAGAGGTCCGCCAGGGGCACGTGGCGGTTCCAGATCGTCTGGTTGTCGCTGAGCCCGTGGAGCAGGTACAGCACCGGGAACGGCCCGTCGCCGGCGTCCGGCAGGATCACGTCCAGGTGGTTGCACCTGCCCAGCGACTCGCCCTTGAAGCTGACCGTGCACGTGGCCACGCGAACTCCTCGCGGAAGTGGACCGTCCTCGACGACACGCGATTGCTTATTCAATGCCGCCCCGGCGGTGAAGTGTCGAGCTCGGCCGCCTGTGTTGGCGGCGGCGGGTCTCTGGTATGCTCCCGGCAACCATCCTGGAAAGGACATATCCCGTGAGCGAACCGCAACACCCCGGTCCGAATGTCGTGGTTTTCATGGTGGACCAGCTCTCGGCGAAGTGGCTGGAGGGGCCGTGCCGGGAGGCGATCCCCACGCCGAACCTGGATCGGCTCCGGGCGGCGGGGGTGACGTTTCCCAATGCCTTCACGAGCAACCCGGTGTGCTGCCCGGCCCGGGCGACGCTGGCGACGGGGTTGACGACGCGGCAGCACGGCGTGCTCCAGAACGGCTACGAGCTGAACCCGTCGATGCCGACGTTCATGTCGATGCTTCAGAGGAACGGCTGGCGGACAGGCGGGTTCGGCAAGCTGCACTTCCGCAGCCATTACCACGGCGTGCACCCGGACTACCGCGAGTACGGCTTCGACGTGGTCCACAACACCGAGGACCCCCGCGCCGGCGAGTGGCTGGACTGGGTTCGCGACGAGCACCCCGAGCACCTCGACGCCGCCCTGAGCTGCATCTGGGCGACGGGCATCCCCGAGCTGGCCGCCTACGGGCCCGGGGGCGAGGACCTCCGCCCGAGGATTCGCCGGGCACGCGAGCAGTTCGGCGCCGCCGGCCGCCCGCACGGCAACTTCACGCTGCCGCTGCCTGAGGAGCTGTCGCAGACGGCGTGGACGACCCGCCACGCGGTGGAGTTCATCCGCGGGACCGACCCCGCCCGGCCGCTGCTGGCGCAGGTCAGCTACGTCCAGCCGCACAGCCCGTTCTGTCCGCCGGCCGACTGCATGGACCTCGTGGACGCCGACCGCATCCCCCCGCCGGTGGAGCCGGAATGGCTCGAGGACCCGCTGGCCCCGGCGTGCTTCGACGCCAGCGAGGGCGTGCGGCGGCAGATCCCACCGGACTGGCGGGAGTACAGGCAGTATTACTTCGCCGACGTCGCCCACCTCGACCGCCAGCTCGGGGAGGTGCTCGGCGCTCTCGGCGAGACCGGCCGGCTGGAGAACACATGGCTGATCTTCCTGTCCGATCACGGCGAACTGCTGCTGGACCATGGCTTCAGCGGCAAGGCCGAGCGCCACTACGACGCCTCCGTCCGCGTGCCGCTGGTGATTGCCGGCCCGGGCACCGAGCCGGGGCTGACGTGCAACGCCTTCGTGCAGCTCGAGGACGTCTGCCCGACGATCCTCGCCGCGACCGCCCTGCCCGAGCCGCGCCTGCCCGTCGGCGGGCCGTTCCAGAGCGACGAGCCCTCCGTCCTCCCCGGCCACAGCCTGCTGCCGTTCTGCGCCGGCCGGGCCGTGGAGCGCTGGCGGGACGCGGTCTACATCGAGAGCTTCAACAACCTCCGCACGAACGACCCCGGCGAATGGGCGCGGACGATCCGCAGCAGGCACTGGCGGTACACGATGTATCCCGGCGGGGCCGAACAGCTCTTCTGCCTGGCCGAGGATCCGGACGAGACGCGAAACCTCGCCGGCGATCCCGAGGCGGCCGAGGTCCGCGCCGGCCTGCGGAACACGCTGCTGGAGGCCATCATCCTCCAGGACCACCCCCACACCCCCCGCAACCTCTTCCGCCTCGGCGTGCATTGACGCCTACGGACGGGGCGTCTCAGCCGGGCGTGTTCTCTTCCATCATCCGGCCGCACAGGTCGAGGAAGGACCTGGCGCGGGCAATCTGGTGGTCCGCTTGCCCCCTGGTCACGGCCATGTCGCTCCCGTAGTCCCCGGCTTGGCGCAGCTCCATCGCTTCGATCAGGTGCTTGTGGAGTTCCCGGGGCACGTGCCCGGGCTTGGCGAGGTGCCGCCCGAAAGCGGCAATCACGGCCGAGTGTCGACTGGAGGCCAGGTCCTTGCCCAGCAGCAGGGCCTGGGCAACGTAGAACATGGCCATCCTGGCCGCCCGGGCGAGCACTGACAAGCCACTCGGTGGCCGGTGCGTCGGGTGCGGTCGCGGCCGCACCCCAGCCCGCCCGCATCGGTCCTCGAAACCCTGCGCTCGCATACCGGGGTTCGCACCTGTCCAGAACTCCGAGCCGTGCGGGCGGTTGAAGAGAACGTCCCTTTCGCACGGTTTGGCCCCCCCGGGGCCGGGTTTATCGCAAGGAGCGTAAGACGCCATGGAGAACACGCCACACACCACGAGCCGCAGGCGAGTCACACGCCGCGGGTTCCTCAAGACATCGGCGGCCGCGTCGGCGGGGCTGCTGACGGCCGGGTCCGCCCTGCCGCGGGCCTTCGCGGCCGATTCGGACACGCTGAAGATTGGCCTGGTCGGCTGCGGCGGCCGGGGGACCGGCGCGGTGAAGGACTGCATCGGTTCGTCGCAGGGGGTCAAGGTGGTGGCCCTGGCCGACGCATTCGAGGACCGGCTGACCGGCTGCCGCAACGGCCTGATGAAGCTGGGCAAGGACAAGGCGGACATCCCCGCCGAGAAGTGCTTCGTGGGCCTGGACGCCTACAAGAAGCTCATCGCCACGGACGTGGACGTGGTCCTGCTGGCCACGCCTCCGGGCTTCCGCCCCGTCCACCTCGCCGAGGCGGTCAAGGCCGGCAAGCACGTGTTCATGGAGAAGCCCGTGGCGGTGGACCCGACGGGCATTCGCTCGGTGATCGAGTCGGGCAAGGTCGCCGACGAGAAGAAGCTGGCGATCGTGGCCGGCACGCAGCGCCGCCACCACCTGCCCTACGTCGAGACGATGAAGCGGGTGCACGACGGGATGATCGGCGAGCCGGTCTCGGCCCAGTGCTACTGGAACCAGGGCCTGCTGTGGGTCCATGGGCGCCGCAAGGGACAGGACGACGTGGAATGGCAGCTTCGCAACTGGCTGTACTTCACGTGGCTCAGCGGCGATCACATCGTCGAGCAGCACGTCCACAACATCGACGTGGTCAACTGGGCGTTCGGCGGGCCGCCGGCGATGGTCTACGGCATGGGCGGGCGGGCCGCGCGGACCGGTGAGAAGCACGGCAACATCTACGACCACTTCTGCATCGAGTTCGAGTACCCCAACAAGGCCCGGACGATCAGCCAGTGCCGCCAGACGAAGAACGCCTCGTCCCGCGTGGCCGAGCGGGTGGTGGGCACCAAGGGCGTGACCAACTGCGCCGGGGTGATCACCGACCACACGGGCAAGGAGATCTGGCGGTACAAGGGCGAGCACCCCAACCCGTACGTGCAGGAGCACAAGGACCTGATCGCGTCCATTCGCGAGGGCAAACCGCTCAACGAGGCCAGGCGGATCGCCGAGAGCACCCTGACGGCCATCGCGGGGCGCATGAGCGCCTACACCGGCCGGGCCATGAAGTTCGACTGGGCGATGAAGTCGTCCAAGCTCGACCTGATGCCCAAGGACCTGGCCTTCGGGGACAAGCCCGTCGCCCCCGTGCGGAAGCCCGGCCGGACGAAGCTCGTCTAGGCGGGCGGGGCGAGCGGACGCGTAGAAGATACACCGACCTGAAAGGACACACAGCGATGGCTGATACGAAGCAGACAAGCGGAACGAAGCACACGACGAAGGTTGCCGCCGGCGCTGCGGCGCTGACCGGCGCGGCGGTCAACATGGTTTCCGGGGCCGGGTCCGACCGGATCCGGATCGGCCTGATCGGCTGCGGCGGACGCGGCAACGGCGCGGTCGGCGACAGCATGCGGGCCGACGAGGCCGTGACCGTCTCGGCCGTGTGCGACCTGTTCGAGGACAAGGCCCGGGGCACGGCGAACAAGTTCAAGAAGAAGTACAAGGACCGCTGCCAGATCGCCGACGACCACGTCTTCAGCGGCTTTCACGGCTACCGGGACCTGTGCAAGGCGGACCTGGACATCATCCTGCTGGCCACGACGCCGGTCTTCCGCCCGTACCACCTGCGGGCGGCGATCGAGGCGGGCAAGCACGTGTTCATGGAGAAGCCCGTGGCCGTGGACCCCGCGGGCTGCCGCTCGGTGATCGACTCGGCCCGGATCGCGAGCGAGAAGGGCCTGGGGATCACGTGCGGGACGCAGCGTCGCCACGCCAACCAGTACAAGGCGACGATGGAGCAGATTCACAACGGCGCCATCGGCGAGCTGGTCGGCGGGCAGTGCTACTGGAACGGCGGGGGCATCTGGTTCCGCGGCCCGCGCGAGGGCATGACCGAGCTGGAGTGGCAGTGCCACAACTGGTACCACTGGACCTGGCTGTGCGGCGACCAGCTCTGCGAGCAGCACATTCACAACATCGACATCATCAACTGGTGCTTCCAGGGCCCGCCGGCGAAGTTCTGCGGCATGGGCGGGCGCCTGACGCGGGACTACAGCAAGCAGGCCCGCGACGCCGCCGTCAAGATCAACGGCGACGACAAGAAGGCCAAGCTGTACGAGGGCAATATCTTCTGCCACGTCGGCACGGAGATGGAGTACCCCAACGGCGCCCGCGTGCTGAGCATGGGCCGGCACGCACCCAAGAGCACCAACCGCGTCAGCGAGCAAATCGTCGGGACCAAGGGCTTCAGCAACTGCCGCGACCGCATCTGGTCCTGGGAGGCCGACGACCGCGGGCGGCACAAAGAGCTCTGGAAGTTCTCCGGAAAAGGCTCCAGCGGGCGGACCGAGGAGCACGCCATCCTCATCCGTACCATGAAGGACGCCAAACCCGTCAACGAGGGCAAACGCATCGCCGAGAGCACCCTCACGGCCGTGGGATGCAGGATGAGCGCCTACACCGGCCGGGAAATCTCCTGGAAGTGGCTGCTGGAGTCCTCCAAGCTGGACTACCTCCCGCCGGATATGGAGCAGGGCCTCAAGCCGGGCCCGGGCATCTTCCACCCCGTGGCGGTCCCCGGCGAAACGAAGCTGATCTGACGGCGGGACATCGAAGCTGACGGGGCGGGCTGCGGGCGTTTCAAGGCGCGATCTTGAAACGCCCGCGGTTTGTCCGTGCGCTCCGCCCCATGCCCCGACGCGACCTGGCCGACAGGGCACGCCGGGCGGCCGGGGCGTTTCCCGTCGTGACCCATCGCCGCCCCGAGGCAACGCGGCAGGTCCACGCTCTGCCGCGCCGCCGCGGTCCCCGCGACACCCTCCGGGCCGCCGGCGAGGCGGGCGCTGCCGGTTGTCCGCGGCTACCAGCCCCCCCAGCGGCGAACGGACGTGCCCGCCCTGCCGTGGGAGGCCCCCGACGAGCAGGATTGGGGTCCCTGAAGCAGCCCGGGCTCGCCCCCAACGACCGGCGGCCGGGGCACGTTGCGTGCCCCGGCCGCCGGGGGATGAGGGTGCCCGCGAGGGGCTGGGAGCTACTTGGGCGCGACGCGCCCGAGGATCTTCTTGGCGTCGTCCTTGGTCCGCTTGTTCTTGGCGTGGTCGAGAACCTTGAGCATCGTCTGGCGGGTAAGCTCCTTGTCCTTCTTCCAGACGCGGTCGGCGATGCGCGTCGCGGCCGAGCCGGCCTCGTCGGCGAGCTTGGGCTGGTCCACGTACTTGGCCACGAGGCGTAGGGCCTCGATGGTCCGCACGTCGCGGAGGGCGCCGAGGATCATGCGCTTCTCGCCGTCGCCGGGGGCCAGGGGCATGGCCTTGGAGAGGGCGTTCCAGCGGACGTCCTGCTTGGTGCCCCGCTGGCGGGCCAGGTTGACCACGCCTCTCAGGGCGAGGACCTTGTGCACCTTGTTGTCCGTCGAGGAGGCGATCTCCAGCAGCGGGTCGATCGCGGCCTCGTCCGCCCACGAGGACAGCACGCGGATGGCGGCGTCCTGGACCTTCTTGTCGTCGCTCTTGGTGGCCTCCACGACGGCCTTGAGAGCGGCCTTTCCGCCGGTCCGGCCGAGGGCCTTGAGCAGCAGGACCTTGGCGTCGGCGTCGGCGCCCTTGAGCCCGGCGACGAGGTCTTCGGCGGCCTCGCCGCGGACGCGGGAGCAGATGGCCGTCAGGGCCTTCTCGATGCTGCCGCGGTCGCCGCCGTCGGTGGGCTTCTTGGCCATGGCTACCAGGACGGGGACCTGCTTGATCCCGCCGAGGCTGGCCATCGCCTCGATGGCGGCGCGGCGGACGTCGGCGTTGTCGACCGACGCCAGCTCCTGCACCTTGCCGACCTTCTCGTTGGCGACCCGCGCGGCCAGGGCGCCGAGCAGCTCGACCTTGACCTTCTCGTCGGCGGCCGACATCGCCGAGACGATCTTGTCATCGACCGCCTTGCCGGGCAACTGGGCCAGGCTGTTTCGGGCGTTGCCGGCTGCCGGTCCGCCCTTGGCGGCGGTCTCGGCGAGGAAGCCGACGTCCTCGGCCGAGCCGACGGAGCCGAGGGCCTCGACGGCGGCCTTGGCGACGTCCTCGTTGTCGCTCTTGGCGGCCTGGAGGACGGCGGGCCGTGCCGCGTCGTCGCCGCGGGCGGCGAGGGCGTTGAGCATGGCGACCTGCCCGACCGGCGGGAGCTTGCCCATCGCGTCGGCAAAGGCCTTGGTGGCCTCGGTGCCGGGCATCTCGCGGACCATGTTCATTGCCAGGCCGCGGAAGGCGACGTCTTCGCTGGCCAGGGCGTCGAGGACGAGAGGGACGGACTTCTCCGGCTGGGCCATGGCCAGGCCCTGGAGGGCGGCGCGGCGGACGCGGGAGGGCTGGTCCTTGGCGTAGAGCATCTGGTAGATCGCGATGGCCTGATCCTTGCCGTCGCCCTTGCAGAGCCCGGCGGCGAGGTCGAGGACGGCGTCGTAGGCGACGGTCTTCTGGTCTTTGCTCGCCTTGGCGAGGAAGGCTTTGAGCGGCTCGACGGCCTTGGCGTGGCCGATGCGCCCCAGCGCGGCGGCTGCGGCGTTGGCGACGGGCGCCTCGCCGGCCTTCAGCAGCGGGATCAGCGCCTCGACGGCCTGCTCGTCCCGGCGCATGCCGATCGAGTTGATCATGCCGACCTTGAGCTGCCCGGAGACCTTGCCCATCGCCTCGCGGATGGCCTTGCCCGCGTCGGGGCAGGGCATCCGCTCGAGGGCGTAGCGGGCCATGTGCGACAGTTCCTTGTCGGTCAGCAGCGGGGCCAGCTCGCCGACGGACGCGCACGAGCCGATGACCGCGAGCTTGCGGCAGACGTACTGCTTGGCGGCGCGGGTGGCCTTGCCTCCCAGCAGCCCGGCGAGGCGCTTCTCGATGGCCTTGCGCGCGTCGGCGTCGCCGTGGGTCTGGACGATGGCGTCGTCGATGACGTTCAGGGCGCTGCGGCTCTGGCCCCAGTCGTAGGAAGGCAGCTCCTTGAAGGCCTCGTCCAGCTTGGCCTGGTCCACGGCGGCCCCGGCGGTGCTTGCCATCAGCCCGGCCAGGGCGAGCACGCCCACTACCAGCACAGCGGTCTTGCGATGCATCGATGTCTCCTTTACGTCACTCGAGGGTTTCCATGTCCGATTTCGGCCCCGCGGCGGCCCGGAGGCGGCCGGGGCGGCTTGTCTTACAACGTCCACGGCGCCCGATACGGCCGCCATGTCATGCGATTCGCTTCGGCGTCGCCGACGAACTCCTCGGCGGCGGGGTCCCAGCGGAGCGTCCGCCCGAGGCGCATGGCGATGTTGCCCATGTGGCACACGGTGGCGGCACGGTGGCCGATCTCGGCCGGCGCCGACGGCTTCTGGCGCGTCCGCACGGCGTGGAGGAAGTCCAGCATGTGCGTGCCCCGTGCGTGGTGCAGGCGGATCTCGTCTGCACCGATGCGAGACTTGAGGATCGACGCCGGCTCGGCCTCGAGGCGGTCGGCGCGGACCCACCCGTCGCTGCCGACAAACCGTACCCCCGCGCCGCGGTTGTCGCAATGCAGCGTCACGCCGTTGGCGTAGGTCCACGTGACGTCCACGTGGTGGAACGTGTCCCACAGTCCGCTGGGCCAGGCCCGCCCGGTGCCCGCGACCTCGACCGGGCCGGTCTCGTCGGCGCCGATGCCCCACTGGGCGATGTCGAACCAGTGGGCGCCCGTGTTGGTCATCTCCCCGCCGGAGTAGTCCCGGACGAAGCGGAAATTGTAGTGGCAGCGGTTGCGCGTGTACGGCTCCGGCGGCGCCGGGCCCAGCCACATCTCGTAGTCCAGCCCGGCCGGGACCGGCTCGGCCGACCAGGGCATCGGCTGGGCGGGGCGGATCGAGATGCCCGTCTCCACACGCTCCAGCTTGCCGATCCGCCCGTTGCGCACCAGCTCGCAGGCGAACCGCACCTTCTTGCTCGACCGCCGCTGCGTGCCCACCTGGAGCACGCGTCCCCGCCGCGCGGCCGCGTCGGCGAGGAGGCGCCCCTCGCGGATCGTCAGCGTCATGGGCTTCTCGAGGTAGACGTCCTTGCCCGCGCGTATCGCCGCCATGGCGATCGGCGCGTGGGTGTGGTCCGGCGTGGCGATGACGACGGCGTCGAGGTCCGGCCTCTGGCATACCTCGCGGAAGTCGCCCGCCGCGGCCGTGCCCTCCCAGGACCCGCTGGGCGTCCGCGAGGCGTAGGCGCCCTTGGCGCGGTTCAGCGCGCGGCTTCGGACGGCGCGGTCGACGTCGCAGACGGCGGTGACCTGCACATCGCCATTGCCCAGGAGCGTCTTGAGGTGCCCGCCGCCCTTGTTCCGCACGCCGATGCAGGCGACGGTGAGCCGCTCGCTCGCCGCGGCGGTCCCGCCGGCGTCGCCCAGGGCCGAGGAGGTCAGCACGTACGGCGCGCCCAAGGCGGCGGTGGCCGTGCCCCGAAGGAACTGCCGGCGGCTGACGTGTTTTCTGCCCTGGTGCTTCATGCTTTCTCGCGCGGGAGTGCTCCTACTTGAACGGGCGGTCCCGTCGGCGGTTCCGTTACAGCGACCACGGCTCGCGGACCGGCGGACGGACGTGGTTGTTGGCTTCGCCGTCGTCGAGGAACCGTTCGGTCCGGCAGTCCCAGGTCAGCTTGCGTTCCAGCAGCAGCGCGATGTTCCCGAGGTGGCAGAAGCTCGCGGTTCGGTGCCCGTCCTCGGCCGGGGCGACGGTCGGCCCGCGGGAGCGGATGGCCCGGAACCAGTCCTCGTGGTGGCCCGGGCTGCGATGGAGGCGGATTTCGTTGTCGGCGATCGGCTCGCGAAGCACCTCCGGCGGGTCGGCGGTCATGTGCCCGCCGTGGATCTGGATGAACAGCCAGCCGTCCGTGCCCTCGAAGCGGATGCCCCGCGTGGGCACGCTGCCGTCGGGGTTGACGCTGTCGGTGATGACCCGCAGCCCGCTGCCGGTGTAGTGGTACTCGATGTGGTAGTCGATCGCCGCGTCCCACAGCCCGTCCTTGGGGAAGACGCCCTTGCCCTCGATCTCGACGGGGCCTTGGAGCATCGGCTCGACGGCCCACAGCGCCAGATCGTTGACGTGCGCGCCGCGGTCGGTCAGCTCCCCGGGCGAGTAGTCCTGGATCCAGCGGAAGTTGAAGTGGCAGCGCTGCTTCGTGTAGGGCGCCCACGGCGCCCGGCCGAGCCACATGTCGTAGTCGAAGCCCTCGGGCACGGGCATGGGCGGCTGGGGCCCGGTCTGGCGGTGGGCGGTCGGCAGGTAGGTGCGGATGGTGTGGATCTTCCCGAGCCGCCCGTTGCGGACCAGCTCGCAGCCGAAGCGCCCCCGCCCGCTGCGCTCCTGGCTGCCGGTCTGGAAGACGCGCCCGTAGCGTTTCACCGCGTCGGCGGCGGCCCGGCCACCGGCGATGGACGAGGCCATCGGCTTCTCGCAGTAGATGTCCTTGCCGGCCCGGGCGGCGTGGAGCGTCGCCAGCGCATGCCAATGATCCGGCGCGGAGTTGAGCACCGCGTCGATGTCGTCGCGGGCCAGCAGATCGCGGAAATCGTTGTAGCCCTCGATGCCCTTGCCCCCCCGGCCGGAGGAGGAGTAGCGGTCCTCCACGTGCTTGACGCTCCGCCGGCGGTGGGCGCGGTCGACGTCGCAGACGGCGACGATCTGCACGTCCTTGCGGCCGGCGATGCTCCGCACGTGCCCGCTGCCCCGTCCGCCGGTTCCGATGAAGCCCAGCACGATGCGGTCGCTGGCCGGCGTCCCCCCTCGGGCGCCGAGGGCGTCGGAGGTCAGCACGTATGGGGCCGCGACGGCCGTGGTGGCGGCGGCCTTGAGGAAGCCGCGGCGAGTGAGTCGGCTCCGGCGGGTCATGGGAGTCTCCTATGTTCTGATCGGGGCATGACGGCGACCGACGAACTCGAGGCCGAGCTCCAGGTCCGCCTCGCGGATCAACTGGCGGATCGGGAGGTCGTGCGGGCAGGCCACCTCGCAGCGGCCGCAGTCCGAGCATGCCGTCGCCAGGCGGTCCAACGGGATGGCGGCATACTGATCCCGGGCGTGATCGACGTCGCCGAGGTCCAAGGCGTAGTACTGGTACGTTCGGAGGATGTCCTGGATGGCGAGGCCCTCGGGGCAGTCGCGGCAGGCGCCGCAGAGCGTGCATTGCCCGGCCGTGCCGGCGGCGGCCTTCAGCGGTGGCGTGTCATCGGCCTCGAGGGCGATCGGCAGGATCTTCTTCAGCGCGGCGGGGTTGGGAATCGAGCGAACGACGGCGTCGATCCCGTCGGCGAGGAATCGCTTGCAGGCGGCGACGGGGCCCTGGCCTTTGCCCAGCCCGCGGGCGGATTTCATGGTCAGCAGACCGATGTCCTTGGCTTTCGCCGAGGCCAGCAGCGGCTGGAGGTCCTTCCGCGTGGGCAGGTTGTAGGTCGGCAGCAGAACGTCGTACCACCCGGCCTCGACGCCCGCGCGAAAGACGTCCGGGACGTTGCTGTGGAAGACCAGGCAGAGATAGCGGGCCTTGCCCGCCTTGCGAAGGGCCTCGAACTGCTCGCGGACCTCCTCGCGGGCTGCCGCCTTGGGCTTGTGGATCGCCAGCATCAGCAGGTCCACGCACTCGATGCCCATCGTCTTCAGCTCGCGGTCGATGTTCTTCGCCGATCGCGGCCGAAGGCCCACGAAGACCCGCTCGCGGTTGCCCTTGGTCTTGAACCATTCGCCGAGGGCCTTGGTGCACCCGCCGGCGTGGGCCATGATGAAGTTCACGCCCTTGCCGACGCACGCCTCGAAGACGTCCAGGCCGTCGGGCTTGAGCCGCACGCCGCCGTAGGTCAGGGCGCTGAGCATCAGGTTCGTCCGCCCCAGGCGCCGGTACACCACGCCCGGCTGCACGTTGCGGGACTCGGTCTTCGGCCGCGTCGCGGGCTCGTCGTTGCCGTGTCGGGCCGCCGCACCCGCCGCCGGCGCCCCCGCCGCCAGCGACGCCGCAACCCCCGCGCCCACGGAGGCCGTCCCCCTCAGGAAAGCCCGTCTGTTCATGCCCTCTGCGTCCCTCATGTGCCCTTCTCTCTTCTGGCGGGCCTGGCGGCGCCGAGCCGCCCGGCCGTCCAGCGTATGCTCCGGGCGACGATCTTGCGATAGTTCTCGTCGGAGAATGCGTGCGGCCCGTGCCCGAGCTGGATGTAGACCACCCGGGCCTTGCGGTACGTCTTCGCCCAGGCGAGCTGCTTCTCGTTGCGCGGGTGGTCGGTCGTCAACAGCACCGTGCTGCCGGGAAACCATGTCCATTTGCCGTACGTCTCGTCCGTGATCGTGAAGTCCTTCATGCCCCGGGTGATCGGGTGGTTCGGATCGGCGACGGTCACGGGGATCTCCACGCCGTGCTTCCAGACGCTGCGGGCGTACTTCACGCCGTCCCGCTCCGTCGGGGCCAGGTAATACTTCGCCCCGATGATCTTCTCCCACTGGGGCCAGTTCGGGTACGCGACGATGGCGTGATGCAGCACGACCAGCCCCGTGCCGCGGTCCAGCAGCTCGAGGAAGCTCGCCCGTTGCGGCTTGCTGAGCTTGCGGCGGAAGTTGTACAGCACCAGCACGTCGTACGGCACGGCGTTGGGGTCTTCGAGCAGCCTGGCCGGGGCGCCGCCGCCTTCCTTCGGGCCCTCGAGGATCGTCACGTCCAGGTCGGCGTGCCCGGCGAACGCGGCCGGGAACTTCTTCTTGTCGTACCCGTGTCCGCCGGTGAGAACGGCCACGCGAAGCGTGCCCGCGTCCTTCGCCTTCGCGGGCCTCTCGGCCGGGGCGGAGTCCCCCGCGGCGGCGAGGCAGCAGGCGCCGAGGACGGCAAGCGAGGCCGCGAAAACCGAACCGTGAGCTATCATGGCGTCACCATTGCCCCCGCGCGGTCGTCGATGGGTTCCACACGATTACTAAACCGTGTCGGGGTTGGGTGGTTCCGGCTGGAGGCGCTCGGGGGGGGCCGGGGGGCCCGGGGCCCGGGCAAGATTCGCTTGCATCGCGGCGGCGGTCGGCGCAGACTCACCAACCAATTCCGGTAAGGGCATCTGGACATTGAGCGCGTCGGCGGGGCTTGTCGCACGGCCCGGACGGCGCGGGTGGAAGGGACAGACATGGCCGACGAGCAGACGACGGGCATCGAGCGGGAACGCCAGATCATCCTGGACGCGAGGCGCAAGGGCACGCTGTCCAAGCTGGGGGCCTACACGCGGCTGAGCGGGCCGGGGTGGCTCCAGAGCGCCATCACGCTGGGAGGCGGCTCGCTGGCCGGCAGCCTGTACGTGGGCATCTTCTGCGGCTTCAACGCGATGTGGCTCCAGCCGATCGCGATGCTCTTCGGCGTGATCATGCTCAGCGCGATCGGCTACGTCGCCCTCTCCACGGGCGAGAGGCCCTTTCAGGCGATCAACCGCCACGTCAACCCCGTGCTCGGGTGGGGCTGGGCCATCGCCACGTTGATGGCCAACCTCGTCTGGGCCATGCCGCAGTTCAGCCTCGGCACGGCCGCGGTGAGGCAGAACCTCCTGCCGGACATCTTCGGCGCCGCGGCGATGAGCGACAACCAGGCGATGATCATCATCTGCGGCGCGCTGCTGGTAATCGGCACGATCGTGGTGATGTTCTATGACAGCGGTTCGTGGGGCATCAAGCTCTTCGAGATCATCCTGAAGATCCTCGTCGGCATCGTCGTGGTGAGCTTCTTCGCCGTGGTGGTCGTCATGAGCACCAGCGGGTCGCTGGACTGGGGGCGCATCTTCGGCGGCTTCGTGCCCGACGTCAGCCTGTTGTACGAGCCGGCCAAGACGCTCCGGCCGCTGATCGAGTCGGCGGACTCGGCCTACCGCGGCTTCTGGGCCGCCACGGCCGTGGACCTCCAGCAGGACGTGATGGTCACCGCCGCGGCGACTGCGGTGGGGATCAACATGACCTTCCTGCTGCCCTACTCGATGCTGAAGCGCGGCTGGGACAAGGATTTCCGCGGACTGGCGATCTTCGACCTCGCCACGGGTCTGCTGATCCCCTTCATGCTCGCCACCGGCTGCGTCGTCATCGCCGCGGCCACGCAGTTCCACGCCCAGCCGGCGCGGGGGTTCCTCGGCGAGGTGGACCCGAACACCGGCAAGGCGTTCGTGGCCCCCAAGGGCGTGCAGGGGGAGTTCAACAAGCTCGCCCACGCCCGCGTCAAGGCCGAGATCGGCCCCGAGGCGTTCGACAAGCTCGACACCGAGGGCAAGGCCGCCGCCGTGGCCGGCCTGCCCGAGGCCGACCGGCGCCTGGCGGCGACGCTGATCAAGCGCGACGCCTGGGACCTCGCCGACGCCCTGACGCCGCTGACCGGCAAGGGCGTCGCCCAGTACGTCTTCGGGCTCGGCGTGGTGGGAATGGCGATCTCCACGATCATCATCCTCATGTTGATCAACGGCTTCGTGGTCTGTGAGATGCTCGGCCTGCCCTCCAAGGGATGGGTCTACCGCCTCGGCTGCGTCCTGCCGGGGATCACCGGCTTCCTCGCGCCGTTCCTGTGGAAGGGCGAGGCCAAGTTCTGGCTGGCCGTGCCCACCAGCGTCTTCGGCTTCGTGCTGATTCCCATCGCCTACATCACCTTCGCCCTGGTGCTCAACAGCAAGAGCCTCCTTGGCGAGGCCATGCCCAAGGGCGGCAAGCGCGGCGTGTGGAACATCCTGATGCTGATCGTCGTGGCCGTGGTGGGCACGTGCAGCGTGCTGAACGTCTGGAAGAAGGCCGAGTGGTACGGCATCGGCGGGATCGTGATCTTCCTGGCCCTGGCGCTGATCGTCCACTTCATCCGCAAGAAGCCCGAGGGCGGCGGAGCCTGATACCGGGCGCAAGCGCTCTGCCCGGCGCGAGCGCGTCCTGAAACCAGACATCGGGTCCCCGACAGGCCCGGATGCCTCCGCGCCCGCCCGGGACTCCGTCCACGCGCACAGGCCACCCTCTTTGGGAAACGCGGACCCCATGGTATCCTTGTAGGTTCAAGAAGCGGCATCCGCGGGCGGCACTGCGCGCAGGGCAGGCTCGGCGGATGACCTGTGAACCGAATACCAGCGGAGCGACGACCATGTCGAAGCAGATGCGTTGGACGGCGGCGGTGGCGGCCTTGGCGGCGGTGTGCGGATCGGCCATGGCGGCCGAGCCCGAATGGTACGTCCGCAAGGACACCTGGCAGGCGACGATGCAGGCCTCCCGCGAGGCCCTGGCGGCCTGGGAGGCCGAGCGGACCGCCGAGGCGAAGGAAGCCAAGCCCGCCAGGCCCGGCAAGCACGGCCTGGCGATGGGCCCGTTCCACCGGATCGGCCCGTTCAGCGAGCGCGGCAAGAGCGCGTTCGAGACCGCCTTCGCGCCGGAGAAGGAGATGGAGCTCGCCGGCGGGCCGATCGACGTGAGCAAGCGGCATGGCAAGCTCCACTGGCAGCGCCGCAACGATGCCGACGGCGTCGTCCACCAGCTCCGCTGCCCGGACGAGTCCGCCCTGTACTTCTACCGGACGATCACCTCGAAGCAGTCCCGCAAGGTCATGGCCTACTTTGGCAGCGACGACGGGCTGGTGGTCTGGCTGAACGGCAGGAAGATCATCAGCCGCAAGGTCGCCCGCGGCGTCTCGCCGAACCAGGACAGCGCGAAACTGGACCTCCGCAAGGGCGACAACCACCTGCTGATCAAGATCTGGAACCGGGGCGGGGACTGCGGCTACTACTTCTCGCTGAACGAGAAGCCCAAGGGCGGCCGGCGAGGCCGGCGGGGCCGGCGCGGCCCGACGCCGGAAGAGGCCCGCCGCCAGCGGCTGTGGGACCTGGTGGCCGACGAGTTCGCCTCCGCCGAGGCCCGCCGGCAGATGGCGTGGGAACGGGGCGACAACATCTGGTCCCGCGACTGGAAGCCCGGCGACATCGCCGACCTGGCGGGGCGCTACATCGGCCCGCTGCACGGCACGCGCGCCGGCGAGACCGTCAAGGAGCTCGCCGCCGCGGCCGACACGCAGGAAGGCCTGGCCCGGGTCCGCCAGGCCTACTACGCCGGGCGGCGCGTCCAGGACGCCCTGGCCAGGCTCGGCGACATCAACGTCCGCGCCCTGCGCCTGGCGATCGAGGACCTCACCGCCTCGTTCGGGGAGAAGTACCCCAAGGGCCCCGAGTACCTCCGCCGGCTGGATGAGCTGGAGAAGTTGATCGCGGCCGCGGGAGAGGGCAAGGGTGGCGACGAGAAGAAGCTCGTCGGCGTGGTGGAGGCCTTCGGCGCGCTGCGCCGGGAGGCTTTGCTGGCCAATCCGCTGCTGGGCTTCGACAAGCTGCTGGTGCTCACGCGGAGCGCGAAGAGCCCCAAGCTCGGCCTGCCGCAGAACTGGCAGGGCAACTGCGCCCTGAAGAAGACCGGCTACGACAACGAGATCGCCGTGCTCTCGCTGAAGGACCTCGCCGCGGGGGCCAAGACGCTCTACAAGCCGGAGAAGGACGTCTTCGTCGGCGACGTGGAACTGCACTGGGACGCGGAGAAGATGCTGTTCAGCTCGATCGGCGAGAACGGGCGGTGGCACGTCTTCGAGCTGGGCGCCGACGGCAAGGGCCTCAGCCAGATCACCAACAACGACCTGCCGGACGTGGACAACTACGACCCCGTCTACCTGCCGGACGAGCGGATCCTCTTCGCCTCGACCCGGTGTTTCCAGGGCGTCCCCTGCGTCGGCGGCGGCAACCAGGTGGCGAACCTCTACCTGATGAACGCCGACCGCGAGCACGGCAGTGTCCGCCAGCTCACTTTCGAGCAGGACCACGACTGGTGCCCCACCCTCCTGCACGACGGGCGGGTCATGTACACCCGCTGGGAGTACACCGACAGCCCCCACTACTTCACCCGCCTGCTGTTCAGCATGAACCCCGACGGCACGCAGCAGATGGAGCTCTACGGCAGCAACTCCTACTGGCCCAACAGCATCTTCTACGCCCGCCCCTGCCCGGGGCACCCGACGAAAGTCATCTCCGTCATCAGCGGCCACCACGGCGTGCCGCGCATGGGCGAGCTGATTCTCTTCGACCCCGCCAAGGGCCGCCACGAGGCCAGCGGCGTCGTCCAGCGGATCCCCGGCTACGGCGAGGAGGTCGAGCCGATCATCCGCGACCAGCTGGTCAACTCGAGCTGGCCCCGCTTCCTGCACCCCTGGCCCCTGAACGACAAGTACTTCCTCGTCTCCTGCCAGACGTCCAACAAGGAGAGCTGGGACCTGTTCCTGGTGGACGTCTTCGACAACATGCTGCGGCTGTACTCCGAGCCCGGGAGGGTGGTCTTCGAGCCGGTCCCGCTGGCGGCCCGGGCGCGGCCACCGGTTATCCCCGACAAGGTCGATCTCGAACGCGACGACGCGGTGATCTACATGGCCGACGTGTACGTCGGCGACGGGCTCAAGGACGTCCCCCGCGGGACGGTCAAGAAACTCCGCGTCTTCGAGTACCATTACGCCTACTACCGCATGGGCGGGCACATCCATATCGGCATCGACGGGCCGTGGGACGTCCATCGCATCCTCGGCACCGTGCCGGTCAAGGAGGACGGCTCGGCGATGTTCCGCGTCCCGGCCAACCGGCCGCTGGCGTTCCAGCCGCTGGACGAGGACGGCCAGGCGCTGCAGGTCATGCGGAGCTGGTCGACGGCCATGCCGGGCGAGTTCCTCTCCTGCGTCGGCTGCCACGAGCGGCAGTCGGACACGGCGGCGGTACAGTACGCCGCCGCGACGGCGCGGACGCCGGACGAGGTCGAGCCCTGGCGCGGGGACCCGCGGGGGTTCAGTTTCACCCGGGAGGTCCAGCCCGTGCTGGACAAGTACTGCGTGAGCTGCCATGACGGCAAGAAGAAGAACCGCGCCGGTCAGCCCATCCCCGACTTCCGGGTGGATGGCACGGCGAAGTTCCGCAACTTCACGCCGTCCTACGTGGCCCTGCACCCGTACGTCCGCCGCCCCGGGCCCGAGAGCGACTACCACCTCCTGCCCCCCCTGGAGTACCACGCGGAGGTCTCCGAGCTGGTGCAGATGCTCCGAAAGGGCCACGGCGGCGTGAAGCTCGATGCCGAGGCCTGGGACCGGCTGATCACGTGGATCGACCTGAACGTCCCGGACAAGGGCAAGTGGAGCGCCCACCGCAAGATCTCCGGCAACATCGAGGACCGCCGCCGCGAGATGCGCAAACGCTACGCAAACATCAATTACGACCCCGAGACCATCTCGCCGACGCGGCTGAAGCTGCCCGGCGAGGTCGAGAAGCTCCCCCCCGTGCCCGACAACCCCGACGCGGCCGCGCCCGGCTGGCCCTTCGACGCCGACGAGGCCAAGCGCCGCCAGCGCGCCGCGGCGGAGAGCCTCTTCGGCGCCGACGCCCGCACGGAGATGGCGGTGGACCTCGGCGAGGGGCTCAAGCTTCAGCTCTCGCTGGTCCCCGGCGGCGAGTTCGTCATGGGCGACGCCGACGGCGCCCGCGACGAGCGCCCGCGCTGCCGTGTCACGATCGGCAAACCCTTCTGGATGGGCCGGCTGGAAGTCACCAACGCCCAGTACGCCCTGTTCGATTCCGACCACGACAGCCGCTACATCAGCCATTACAACAAGGACCAGAGCAAGCGGGGCGAGCCGGCCTACCAGCCCGAGCAGCCGGTCATCCGCGTATCCTGGCAGCGGGCGATGGACTTCTGCCGCTGGCTCAGCGACCGCACGGGTATGCGGTTCTCCCTGCCCACCGAAGCCCAGTGGGAGTGGGCCTGCCGCGCCGGGACGGCCAGGGCCTTCAACTACGGACCCGCCGGGGCCGACTTCGCCAAGTTCGCCAACCTCGCCGACAAGCAGCTCAACAAGCTCACCCGCCGGGACTCGCCGGACTGGATCCCCACGATCGACGCGGTCAGCGACGGCGCGACGATAACCACCGGCGTGGGCAGGTACAGCCCCAACGCGTGGAACCTCTGCGACATGCACGGCAACGTTGCCGAGTGGACCCGCACCACCTACCGCCGCTACCCCTACGACCCCGGCGACGGGCGGGACGCCGCCGACCCGGCCGGGCGGAAGGTCGTCCGCGGCGGCTCGTTCTACGACCGCCCGAAGCGGGCCCGCTCGGCGTTCCGGCTGAGCTACCCGTCCTGGCAGGTGGTCTACAACGTCGGCTTCCGCGTCGTCTGCGAGGCCGAGCCAGGCAAGGTCGTCGCGAAGAAGTAGCGTCCGCCGGCCCCGTCGGCGTCGAAGCCCCCCGCCGGCGCAAGCGAACGGCGGGGACGCCACCGCCGCACCGCCCGCGCCCCCCGTGCGTCCGGGCCTTGCTTAAGTCCCCTCCTCAAGTGTCGATAGAACGGGAGACGACCGTCCTGCGCGGACTGCGCGCAGCAGCGCGCATACAGGAAGGAGGCCCGGGTGAAGATCACCAGGCAGCGGCACGAAGACGGGGCGACCCTCAAGCCGTGCGGACCGCTGACCGGCGACGACGCCGAACAGCTCCGCCGGGCCGCGGAGTCCGCGCTCCAGGACGGCGCGGCCGCGATCGTCATCGACGTCTCCGGCGTGCCCTTCGCCGACAGCCGCGGACTCGAAGTGCTCGTCGAACTGGCTGAACACGCCCTGCGGACCGGCGGGACGCTCCGCCTGGCCGGGGCCAACGACCTGCTGCGCGAGGTGCTGGACCTGACGGAGCTTACGCCGATGTTCGACCTGATCGACGGTGTGGACCCGGTCGAGGAGGTGCCCGCATGAGCGGCGCGAACGCCACGGCCGCGGCGCGGTTCCGGATCGGCGACCTGCTCGTCGAGGCGGGGATCATCACCGAGGACGCCCTCGGCGAGGCCCTCGCCGCCCAGAAGCAGACGGGCAGGATGCTCGGCGAGGTGCTGATCGAGCAGAACGTCGTCACGGCCGACGTGCTGCTGGAGACGCTCGCCCGGCGCCTGAACTGCGGTTGGTGCCGCCTGCGCCCCGGCATGTACGACCCCGCGGTGCTTGACCTCGTCGGGGAGGAGGAGGCCGTCCGGCTCAAAGCCCTGCCGATGTTCAAGGTCCGCGACACGCTGACCGTGGCCATGGCCGAGCCGCAGTCCCTGCCCGCGCTGGACCGCCTGCATTCGCTGACCGACTGCACCATTCGCCCGGTGCTCGTGCTGGCCGAGGAGATCGCCGAGGGGATCAAGCGCTGCGCCGGCCCGACCACGGGGATGGAGGCGCTGCTTGCGAGCCTGTCCGACAGCGACGTGGAGGTCCTCGGCGCCGAGGACGAGGCCGCCGACGGGTCGCTGACCGACATCCGCGAGTCCGACGACGCCAGCCCGGTGGTCAACCTGGTGAACATGGTGATCCTCCGGGCGATCCGCGACCGTGCGAGCGACATTCACATCGAGCCGGACAAGAAGACCACCCGCATCCGCTACCGCGTCGACGGCGTGCTCCGCGACCTGATGAAGCCGCCGGCGGGCATGCACGCGACGATCGTCTCCCGCGTGAAGGTCACCGGGCGGATGGACATCGCCGAGAAGCGCCTGCCGCAGGAGGGGCGGGTCCGCATCAACGCCGACGGGCGGGAGGTGGACCTTCGCGTCAGCTCCATGCCCACCGTGCTGGGCGAGAAGCTCGTCATCCGCCTGCTGGACAAGGCCAACCTCCACGTCCGCATGGAAGACCTGGGCTTCCGCAGCGAAGCCCTCGACGCCGTCCGGCGGATGCTCCGCAGCCCCTACGGGCTCGTGCTGGTCACCGGTCCGACCGGCAGCGGCAAGACCACGACGCTCTACTCGGCACTGAGCCTGATCCGCAGCCCCGAGCGGAACATCGTCACCGTCGAGGACCCCGTCGAGTACCAGCTCGACCTGGTCAACCAGATCCAGGTGCAGGAGTCGATCGGCATGACCTTCGCCCGGGCGCTGCGGAGCATCCTCCGCCAGGATCCCGACGTGATCATGGTCGGCGAGATCCGCGACGAGGAAACCGCCCGCGTGGCCGTCCAGGCCGCCCTGACCGGCCACCTCGTGCTGGCGACGCTGCACACCAACGACGCCGCCGGCGCGGTGGCCCGGCTGGTGGACATGGGCGTCGAGCCGTACCTGCTGAGCGGCGCCCTGATCGGCGTGATCGCCCAGCGCCTGGTCCGCACGGTCTGCTCCCACTGCGCCGAGCGGTACGCGCCCGATGCCGACGCCCTCGGGGAAGCCGGCCTGGACGCCGGCGAAGGCGACTTCCGCCGGGGCACCGGCTGCGGGGAGTGCCACGACTCCGGCTTCAGCGGGCGCAGCGGCGTCTACGAAGTCATGGACATGACCGCCCAGCTCCGCCGGCGAATCAAGAAGGGCATCTCATCCCAGGAGATGCGCGACGTCTGGCAGGCCGCAGGCGGGCTGTCTCTCCGCCAGGAAGGTCTGCAGGTCGCGCTGGCAGGGCGAACCAGCCTCGAGGAAGTCCTCGCCGTCACCCGGTCCGAAAACGACCCGCCCCCGGGGTCCGAGGAGACCATCGGATAGCCTCCCATGAAGGTCGCCTACAGGGCATACGAACGCAGCGGGCGCGAGGTCACGGACGTGATCGACGCGACCAGCATCGACGACGCGGCCGAGCGGCTGCGCCAGCAGGACCTGTTCGTCGCCGACCTGTCGCCCGAGGGCACGGTGGCGGCGCCGAAGGCCCCGGCGGCGCGGGGCCCCCGGGTCCGCGGCGGGAAGCTCAAGAACCTGCTGATGTTCACCCGCCAGCTCGGCGTGCTGCTGCGGGCCGGGACCCCCCTGGCCGAAGGGCTCTCGGCCTTGGAGCGGCAGAGCAAGGACGCATCCTGGCGGCAGGCGGTCGCCACCGTTCGGGTGAACCTGGAACAGGGCATCGCCCTGTCCAAGGCCATGGAGGCCCGGGACGACTGCTTCGACACCGTCTACCGGAACATGATCGCCGCGGGGGAGAAGAGCGGCAAGCTCACCGAGGTGCTCGAGCGCCTCGCGGTGCTGATCCGCAAGCGCGTCCACGTCCGACGGACGCTCCTGGCGGCGATGATCTACCCGACGCTGCTCGTGGTCGTCTCCCTGGCCGTCTTCGCGGTGATGCTCACCGTCGTCGTACCCCGGTTCGCCCAGCTCTTCGAGGCCCTGGACGTCGACCTGCCCCCCACCACCGCCGGCCTGGTCGCCGTCAGCGACTGGATGCGGTCCTACTGGCCGATGCTGCTGGGCGGCCTGGCCCTGGGGGCACTGGGCTTGCGCCAGGCCTTCAAAACGCGGGCCGGGCGAAGGGCAAGGGATACCGTCCTGCTGAGGCTCCCGTGCGCGGGCAACCTGGTCCGCAGCTTCGCCACCGCCAAGATCGCACGGCTGCTCGGCGTGCTGCTCAACAGCCACCTGCCGATCCTCGACGCCTTGCACCTCACCCGCGATGCCGTGGCCAACCACCACTACATCCGCCTGCTCGACGACGCGGCCGAGGCGGTCAAGAGCGGCCGGGCCATCAGCTCGACGTTCAAGGGCTCGGACCTGATCAGCCCGTCGGTCTACGAGGCGATGCACAGCGGCGAGCAGAGCGGACAGGTCAGCCCGCTGCTGCTGGACCTGGCCGACTTCATGGACGAGGAGAACGAGACCGCCCTGAAGGGCCTGATCAGCATCCTCGAGCCGGCCATCCTCGTTCTCATGGGCGTGGTCGTGGGGTTCGTGGCCCTGAGCATCTTCACCCCGCTGTTCGACGTGACCGGCATGACGCAAGGAGGCCGATGATGAGATGGGCACTTCCCACCGGCCGCGAGCCGATCGGCCTGGACGTCGGCGAGCGACACGTCAAGGCCGTCCAGTGCTCCCGTCGCAAGGGCGGTCTGCGCGTCGAGGCCGCCGCGTGCCTGCCGCGCCTTCACACCGGCCCGACCGTCACGCGGGACGAGGTGCAGCGCCTCCGCCGGGAGCTGCCGGAGCTGGGCTTCCGCGGCGAGGGAGTCATCCTCGCCGTGCCTCACGAGAAGCTCCTGACGGGCATCATGGAGTTGCCGCCGGAGGATTCCGGCGCCCCGTTGGCGATCCTGGCCCGCAGCGAGCTGGCCCGGATGCACCGGTGCGATCCCCAGGGGTTCGAGATGGCCTGCTGGTCCCTGCCGGCCCCGGCGCGGGCGTCGAACACGACGTTCGTCATGGGCGCCGCCTGCACCCATCGCGACGCCGACCGCCTGCTGGACCTCTTCGAGGACGAGAACTTCGCCGTCGAGAGACTGGAGATTCAGGCCCGCGCCCTCGTCCGCGCCTGCCTGCCCATGCTGCATGACACCGACGGCGTCGCCGGCGTGCTCGACCTCGGCTGGTCCGCCGGGCGCCTGATCCTCGTCTACCACGACACCCTCGTCTACGAACGCAAGCTCGCCAAGAGCGGGCTGGCGGCGCTGATCCTCGCCCGCGCCGACGCGACCAACACCAGGCCGCCGCAGATCGAGCACATGCTCGCCGACGGACAGATCGCCCTGGACGACGGCGCCGAATCCGAGCGCGGCTCCCCGGCGGCGTGGGCGCGCGGAATGGTCGACGAGATGCGGACACCCCTGAGCTACCTGGCGAACCAGTACTCGGGCGCGCGGCTCGAACGCCTCCTGCTGGTCGGCGGCGGGGCGAGGGTCGCCGGCCTGGCCGACCACCTTGCCGGGCAACTGGAGTGCGCCGTGCAGACCGTCGCGCCCAGCGACCTCGCCGAGGGGGCCGAGACGCTCGACCGGACGTACGGCCCGACCCTCACCACGGCACTGGGACTGGGGAAGACCCATGAAGGTTGACGACTGGCAGCCCGTGGACCTCACGCCCGCGACCCGCCGCGAGGCGAGGCACCTCCGCCGTCGCGCCCGGCGGTGGAAGGCCGTCCTCGCGCTCTACGGGCTGGTCGTGGTGTGCGGCTACGTGCTGTGCACGCTGGCCGCGGATGACGATGTCGGGGCCGTCGCGCAGCGCGTCCAGCAACTGGAGTCCCGAGCGGCCATGTGGCGCGGGCGCGTCGGGGATGTCCACCGCGAAGTCGATGCCGCCACCCGGCAGCTGGCCGTCACGCACGCCGTCGCCCGCCACCCCGACTGGAGCGTCCTGCTGGCCCTGTTGGGGCGAAACCTCCGCGGGGAGGTCGTCCTGAGGCACTGCGCGCTGACCCCCGAGCTGCCGCCAGACACCCACGACCCCGACGAGGACGAGGAGGACGCCGAGTTGGTCGATCCGAACGAGCTCGAACTCGATGACATCGTGCCCCGACGCGGGTACCGGTTCGTGGTCGACGGGTTCGGCAGCACCCAGACCGCCGTCTCCGGCTTCATCCTGCGACTCGAGCGGACAGGGCTGTTCCGCGACGTCCGACTGGTCAGGACGTCCCGTCAGGCGTTCCGCGACGGGCAAGCCGTCGCGTTCCAGATCGACTGCGTCCTCGGCCGCCCGGCAGGAGGCGAGTCGTGAGAAGCCTGTTGGGCAGGATACCCCGGATCTATCGCATCGACGTGCTCGGCGCGGTCTTCTGCCTCGCCGCGCTGCTGCCCCTGCTGCTGCCCTATGTCAACCCGCTGCTTCGGCCCCGGCCGTGTGCGGCCCAGCAGCAGAAACGACTGTCGCAACTGCGCAGGGACGTCACCCGGCTGTCGAACGGGCTCGCGCGGGGCAAGCGTAGGCTGGCGGAGCTGACCGAGACGCTGGCATCGCGGCAGGTGGCGCTGAGTCCGCCGGACCGCATCAACGCGCGCGTCGGCGAACTGGCCCGCCTCGCCGAAGAGGCCGGGCTGAGCATCGACGAGCTGCTGCCGGGCGCCCCGAGCCGCCGTCCCCTCTGCAGCGAGGTGCCCATCCAACTCAAGGGGCGGGGATCCTATCCGACCTGCGCCACCTTCCTCGCCGCCCTCTCCCGCCGGTTCCCGGACACCGCCGTCCGTTCCTTCGAGCTGACCGCCCGACCCCAGCGCGATGACGCCCCCGCCGAGTTCTCCGCCAGCCTGATCTGGCATGCCGCCCACCCCGGCGCCGAGCCCGACGACGACTAATTCGGCCGGCGATTTGCCCGCGGCGTTCCTGAATCGTCTGTTTCCCGTGCTATGGCACGGAACAAGAAAAAGGTGGTGTTGGTGGTTGCGCTGGGCTGCGCGGTTGCCGTGTTCGCTCTGGACCGTCTGGCCCCCGACCTGCTGCCCGGCGGACCGGTCTCCGCCGAGGCGTCCTTCATCGACACACGGGTCGAGCCGCCCGGGCTCGACATCGCCGACCGCCCCCTCCCGCCCGCTCCGCAGCCGGACCTCGCCGATCGCCTCCGCGAGCTGGCCGACCGCGACGGGCTTGACGTCGACGGCGCCGGGGATGCCTTCTGCCCCGCCGACGCCTGGTACAGGGCGGGCGGCGAGGAGCCGGTCGTCGTCGAGGAACAGCCCCTGCCCGCCGACCCCGCCGAGCTGTTCGCGGCGCGGCACACGCTGGCCGCGACGGTCATCGCCGCCGGGGGCGGGACGGCCATCGTCGGCGGGCGATGCCTGGCGGTGGGCAAGAGCCTTGACGGCTTCCGCCTGGCCGCGGTGGACGAGCGTTCCGCGACGTTCGTCCGCGGGGCCAGCCGCGTCGTGCTCCGCCTGCCGCAGCGCCCCGTCACGCCGGCCGAACCGTAGCGGAAGCCCGCGGTTTCCGCTCCGGCCATTGCTGGGCCGAAGTCGATCCTCACGCACTGCTTAAGTGCCGCCAGTCATCGACCGAAGGAAACCACGAGGACGACGTACGGGCACGAAAGCCAACAGTTGGGACAACCCAAGGAGCGAGCAATGCGAAGGAATACGTCAAGCAAAGGCTTCAGCCTGCTGGAGCTTGTGGTGGTCGTCGTGATCATCGGGATCATCGCGGCGGTGGCGATCCCGCGGTTGAGCCGCGGCTCGGCCGGGGCCGCCGACGCGGCGCTGGCCGGCAACCTCGCCGTGCTGCGGAACGCCATCGACCTGTACTCGGTCGAGCACGACGGCGCCTTCCCCGCCCGGAGGGATATCGAGGACGCCCTGCTGGAGTACACGGATCACGCGGGGGACGTCAAGAACAAGAAGACCGAGACCCACATCTACGGGCCCTACATCCGCAAGATCCCGCCGCTGCCGGTCGGGGCGGCCAAGGGCAATACCCGGATCTGGCACAAGAAGGGCAAAGACGTCGGCTGGATCTACGACGAGGACACCGGCGACATCCACGCCAACTGCACCAACAAGGAACAGGACGCCACCGGCAAGCGGTACAACGAGTATTGATCCGGGCCGACATCCTGGCCGGGGCCTCGTGCCCCGGCCGCCGCGACCGCCCGACACCGCGCGCCGGAGGCCGCGATGTCGGGCGGCTGTCGTCCGGCCCGGCGCCGCAGCCGGCCGAAACGGAGGAACCATGACGCCCGCGGCACGACCCGTGCCCGCACGCCGCGCCGGCTTCAGCCTGCTGGAGCTGGTGCTCGTGGCGGCGATCCTGACGGTCATCGCCGCCGTGGCGGCACCGAAGTACGCCGCCGCGACGGCCAGGTACCGCGCGCGCCTTGCGGCCCGGCGGATCGCCGCCGACCTGGCCCTGGCCCGCCGCGCGGCCCGCACGGCCGGGGCCGCCTGCCGCCTGCGGTTCGACGTCGACGCCGACGCCTACGAACTGCCCGGCCTGGACGATCTCGATCGCCGCGGCGGGAGCTATCGCGTCCGGCTCGACGAGGCCCCCTACCACGCCGACCTGACCGCCGCCAGCTTTGGCGACGACGCCGAGCTGGTTTTCGACGGCTTCGGCCGACCCGATAGCGGCGGGACAATCCGCCTGCGCGTCGGGGACGTCGAGCAGACCGTGGTCGTCGCGGCCGGCTCGGGAAAGGCGACCGCACCATGAGCCCGCAGACCACCCCACGTTCGCCCGGGCCACGCCGCGGAGGCTTCACGCTCATCGAGGCCCTGCTCGCCGTCGCCGTCACCGCCGTGCTCATGACCGCCATGGTCGGGTCGCTGGCGGTGGCCTCGCGTGCGCTGGACAGCGGCGGCGCGGCCGCGGAGGCCGTCGAAGCGGCGGCGCTCGTCGAGGAGATCGAGGCCGATCTTGCCGCCGCGAAGGTCTTCACCGAGCGGTCGGGCGACGCGGTGACGTTCGCCGTCGCCGACCGTGACGGGGACGGCGAGGACGACGTGATCCGCTACGCCTGGACGGGCGCCGAGGACGGTCGGCTGCTGCGGCAGGTCAACGACGACGCGCCGACGGTCTTCGCCGAAGACGTCCGCTACCTCAATTTGAGCTGGACGGTTCGCGCCGTCGCCGCCGAGCCGGAGGAACCCGAGGAACCCGACGGCGTCCCCCCGGCCGACGGTGGCGACGAAGGCAGCGAAGACGGCGACGCTGACGATGGCAACGGCGGGGGCAACGGCAACGGTGGCGGCAACGGCAACGGCGGGGGCAACGGCAACGGCGGGGGCGATGGCAACGGTGGCGGCAATGGCAACGGCGGGGGCAACGGCAACGGCGGGGGCAACGGCAACGGCGGGGGCAATGGCAAAGGAAAGGGCAAGGGCAGATGATGGCCGGCGGACGTCATCGTGGGCGTCGGCACCGCGGGCGGGCCGGCATGACACTCATCGAGGCGGTCATGTCCACGCTGATCGTCGGCGTGATGCTGGTCGCGGCCCTGAGTTCCGTGTCGTCCTCGGCCCGCGCCGGGCTGGGCCAGCGCGACCGCTGCCGGGCGCCCAATCTGGCCCGCCAGCTCCTCGCCGAGATCCTCCAGACCGCCTACGCCGAGCCGGACGATACCCCGGCCTTCGGCCCCGAAGGCCCGGAATCCGCCGACGCCCGGACCGTCTGGGACGACGTGGACGACTACCACGGCTGGTCCGCCTGCCCGCCGGTCCACCCGGACGGCTCGCCGGTAGCCACCGCCGACGGGTGGACCCGCGAGGTGACCGTCGAATACGTCCGCCCAGACGATCCCGCCACGCCGGCCGGGTCGGACGCCGGCCTGAAGCGCATCACCGTCACCGTCACCGCACCGACCGGCGCGAGGACCAGCCTCCGGACCCTCCGCGGGCGGGCGGGCGTCGCCGACCGCCGGCCGGCGGAGACCACCGACTACGTCACCGCCGTCGGCGTCGAACTCCAGATTGGAGGCGACGAGGGCGGGCGGGTCGTGGGGGGCGCCCGGCTGCTCAGGCCCGTGCCCCTGCCGCACTGATCCCCGGGAGACGCCCATGCCCCGCAACCGACATGCAGCCAGACGCGCTCGACGCCGTGGCTCGACGTACATCATGATCCTCGGCGTCAGCCTCATCCTCCTGGTGATCGGCCTGTCCGCCGCGGCGATGGTCCGCATCCACAACCGCACCGTCGCCCGCGGCGGGGACTGGACGGAGGCCCAGTTGCTGGCGACCGCCGGTGTCGAGCACGCCCTGCTGACCATCGACCGCACGCCGAACTGGCGGACCGCCCTGGCCGGGCGGGAAACCGCCTTCGCCCTCGGCGGCGGCACGGTGACCTGGCGGCTGATCGACGAGGGCGACGGGAGCCTCGGCGACGGCCCGGCCGAGGCGTTCGCGATCGAGTCCGCCGCCCGCGCCGGCCGGGCCGCCTACAAGCTCCGCATGACCTGCTTCGCCGAGGGCGGGGCCCTCGAGGCCCTCGACACCGCCCTGCATGCCGGCGGGGACGTGCTGGTCACCGGGCAGGGACAGGTCACCGTCACCGGCGGCCCGTTGAGCACCAACGGCACGCTGAACCTCGCCCACGGCCACGCTGTCGTGCACGGGGACGTCGAGGCCGCCGCCATCGCCGGGCCCGGTTCCGTCGACGGAGACACCACCGTGGGCGCCCCGCCGAAGGCCCTGCCCGGCCGGTCGGCATTCGAGACCGTCCGCGCGCTGGGCACGGAAATCCCCGCCGGCGCGGACCTCCACCGCCTGGCGCTGGGGCCGGGGACGAACCCGTTCGGCACGCCCAACGCCGACGGGGTGTACGTCATCGACGCCCCGCACAGCAACGTGACCATCCGCGACGCCCGCATCTACGGCACGCTCGTGGTCCGCTGCAACCGGCTGACACTCCGCAACGCCGTGCTCATGCACCCGTTCCGGGAGGACCTGCCCGTGCTGGTCGTCGACGGGGACGTGCTCGTGCAGACCCCCCGCGGGCACGGTGCGCTGCGGGAGCAGCGCGGGCGGACCAACTTCAACCCCCCCGGCATGCCCTACGAGGGCACGTCCGACGCCGACGCGTCGGACAGCTACCCCAGCGAGCTCCGCGGGCTGATCCACGTACTGGGCAACATGGAGCTGAAGCTGAACCCCCTGGTCCGCGGCGCGATCCTCTGCGAGGGCGAGCTGACGTGCAAGGGCACGCCCGAGATCCACCTCGATCCCGCCCTCGCCCGCAAGCCGCCTCTCGGCTACACCAGCCCGACCGCCGCCATCCAGCCCGGCCCCGTCCGACAGGTCGTCGACTGACGGCGCGGCGGTTCCTGGCCGCTTGATCGTGGACGGCGGCAAGAAGAGGCGGTCCGGACCGTCCAGGAGCTCCTGGAAACCGAATGCCGCATGGAACCCCCCGGGCGCCCTCATTCAGGGCGTCGACGGTCGCGGCGTGGATGCCGACCCGATCGGCAAGGTTGCGGATGCGGACCAGCGCGTTGAAGAGAAGCTCCCCGCCGAGGCGTTTCCCCTGACCAGAGACCTCTGGATCGGCGTCGGCCCGATGTGCACAATGGCATGTCGGCCGCGATGGCCGGGATGGAGAACGCGATGGGTTCGATGCGACGGACGGATCGGCGGGGGTTTTTCAAGACCGCGGCGGCGGCGGTGGCGGCGCCGTGGATCGTCTCGGCCCGGGCGCTGGGCAAGGACGGCGCCGTGGCGGCCAGCGAGCGGATCGGGCTGGGGGCGATCGGCTTCGGGCCGCGAGGCGGCTACGTGCTGCGGTGCATGCTCGCCGAGAAGGACGTCCAGTGCCGCATCGTCTGCGACTGCCAAGCCTCCCGCCGCAAGGACGCCAAGGCCCTCGTGGACCGCACGTACGGCAACGGCGACTGCGCGGCCACCGGCGACATGTTCGAGGTGTTCGCCCGCGACGACGTCGACGCCGTGCTGGTGGCCACCGGCGACCGCTGGCACGCACTCGGCTCGATCCTCGCCGCCAAGGCCGGCAAGGACGTCTACAGCGAGAAGCCCTGCGGCATCACGATCGCCGACTGCCAGGATCTCGACGACACCATGCGCCGCTACGGGCGGGTCTTCCAGGCCGGCACGCAGCGGCGAAGCGCCGACAACTTCCGCTTCGCCGTTCACCTCGCACGCAGCGGCAAGCTCGGGCGGCTGCATACGCTCCACGCCTCCATCTACAAGCTGTCGGTGATCTACGACTGGCTGGACGCCCAGCCGGAGCCCGACGAGGACGTCTGCGACTGGGACCGCTGGCTCGGCCCGGCGCCGTGGCGGCCCTACAACAGCGCGTACGTCCGCGGCCGTTGGCGCAAGCACTACGACTTCGACTCGGGCGCGACCCTGCTGGACTGGGGCGCCCACACGGTGGACCTCTGCCAGTGGGCCGCCGGGGCCGACGGCACGACGCCGGTCACCTACGAAGCCGACGGCGGGACGATCAACGCCCGCTATGCCGACGGGCTGAAGCTGGTCATGCGCCGCGGCGGTTTCCGCGGCGAGGGCGACTGGCTGGGCCTGGGAACCTGCCCGGTGCGCTTCGAGGGCGACGAGGGATGGGTCGAGACCGGCGATTCCGGCAAGGTCGTCTGCCACCCGGCCTCCCTGGCCGAGCAGTGGCGGGAGTACACCGTTCGCGGCACCCACCCGGCGCAGCACACGCGGAACTTCTTTGACTGCGTACGCAGCCGCGCCACCACCGCCACGCCGGGGCCGGTCATGCGGTCCAGCCACCTCGCCTGCCATGCCGCCGCGCTGTCCTGGCTGCTCGGGCGGAAGCTCACCTTCGACCCCGCCGGGGAGGCCTTCGTCAACGACGACGAGGCCAACCGCCGCCGCAGCCGCGCCAAACGCCAGCCCTGGCACGCCTGAGAGGCGGGGGCGCGCCTCCAGCGGCGCTATGCTTCTCCGAGAGCCCCGGCCGGGCCGCGCCGTCTGCTCGCTTGCATCCGCGGCGCGGAAGCCCAGAATGGGTGTTTCACGTGTGGACGGACGAACCGAACCCCCTTACGGAGAGACGAGCATGATGGACTGGAAGAGGCTGATCGTGGCGCTGGCGGCGGCGGTGTGCATCGCGGCCGTGCCCGCCGCGGCGGATTGCGGCAGTTGTGGCGACGAGGACGGTTTCGTGAGCCTGTTCAACGGCAAGGACCTGACCGGCTGGGAGGGCCACCCGGACCTTTGGGAGGTCAAGGATGGTGTGATTCACGGCCAGACCACGCCGGAGAAGAAGGCCCCGGGCAACACGTTCCTGATCGCCAAGGACGCCAAGCTCAAGGACTTCATCCTGAAGCTGAAGTTCCGCGTGGGCAACAGCAACAACTCCGGCGTGCAGTTTCGCAGCATTCACCTGCCGGCCAAGAAGAACTCTCGCAACCGCTGGGTGGTCAAGGGCTACCAGGCGGAGGTGCAGGAGAAGCCGGGCAAGGTGGGCTTCCTGTACGACGAGAAGCGCCGCGGCTGGCTGGTCAACGTCGGCGACTTCATGGTCCTCGACCGCGAGGGCAACAAGCTCGAGAAGAACGTCGTCGGGCAGATCAGCGACAAGCAGCAACTCATCGAGGCCGGGTACTACAAGAGCAACAAGGACCCCGAGGCCTGGAACGAGTACACGATCACCTGCCGGGGCAACCACATCCTGATCGCGCTGAACGGCTACCAGACGGTGGAGCTGATCGACCGCGACGAGAAAGAGCGCACGCTGGAGGGCATCCTCGGGCTTCAGATTCACGGCGGCGCGCCGATGCACGTGCAGTTCAAGGACATCCGCATCAAGCACCTGGAGGAGAACTACGGCGAGGCGGTCCGCCTGTTCGATGGCAAGACGCTCGACGGCTGGACCTTCTCCAGCGACAAGGCCAAGGACGCCTGGAGCGCCAAGGACGGCGTGCTGGCGACCACCGGCAAGCCGGTCGGCTACATCCGCACCGAGAAGAGCTACACCAACTACGTCCTCCGCGTCCAGCTCCGCCACCACCGCAAGTGCAACGCCGGCGTGCTGCTGCGGATGGTCGGCGAGGACAAGGTCTGGCCGAAGTCCATCGAGGCCCAGGGCCAGAAGGGCGCCATGGGCGACATCTGGAACATCGACAAGTTCCCCATGAAGACCGCCGAGGACCGCACCCGCGGCCGACACACCAAGCGGATGCACGAGAAAGGCAACGAGAACCCCGTCGGCGAGTGGAACCAGTACGACATCACGATGAACAAGGGCCACCTGGTGCTGAAGGTCAACGGCATGGTGCAGAACGTCGCCACGGACTGCGAGGAACTGGCCGGCAAGATCTGCCTCCAGGCCGAGGGCGGCCCGCTGGACTACCGCAACATCACGCTGATCCCGATCCTCGACGGAGAGAAGAAGTAGCGCTCGGCACGACATACGCAGCAACGAGAGGCGGTCCCCCGGGGCCGCCTCTTCTGTTTCAGGAGTACGTCCCTTCCCGCGTCCCGATTGGGAGAATGACATGCGGCCGTCTCGCCTGTCCGTCATCGTGCTGTGTATGGGTTCGTGCCTGTCCGCCGCGTCCGGCGACCTCGTGCCGCTTCGGATCAGCGCCCCGCCCGGCAGTGAGCGGTCCACGCTGGCTGTCCCCGTCAGCGGCGGCGTGCCCTTCCCCCGGGGCGCCCTGGGCGATCCGGCGCATGCGAGGCTGCTCGATGCTGACGGGCGGGAGCTGCCCTGCCAGGTCTCCCGCTCGGCCGTCTGGCCGGACGGCAGCGTCAAGTGGGCGCGGATCGATGCCGTGCTCCCGCCGTCGGCCGGCGGGCTCGCGCTGGAGTACGGCCCCGGCGTGCGGCGGGCCGAAGTGCCCGACGGCCTGGCCGTTCGCAACGACGCCTCGGCCGCGGCGATCTCCGGCGGGGGCGTCGCGGCCAGGCTGACCGTGGGCGATGCGATCCTGGCGGCCTGCTCGCTTGGCGGGCGGGCCCTCGTCGCCGAGGACGCCCCGGCCCGGCTGGTGGTCAGGACCCTCCGCGTGCCCGGCGGACCCGAGGGCCTGCCCCCGCACACCTTCATCTGCCGCGACGGCGGGGCCGTCATCGACGCCGGGGTCGGACGCGTCGAAGAACTCGATGTCCTGGCCGCCGGTCCCGTCCGCGCAACCGTCCGCCTCCGCGGCCATGTGCCGCTGGAGCACTTCGGGCAGACGCTGCCCGAGGCGGTCCGCCGGCGCGAGCCCGCCGGGCGCCTGCCGTTCGTCCTGTGGCTGAGCTTCTACCGAGGCTGCCCGGTCGTGATCGGCCGCCATCGAATCGTCTTCTCCGGCGAGCCGGACAAGGACTTCATCGCCCGCTGGGCGGTCGAGTTGCCCGGCCGGGGCGGCGAGCGGGGGCAGGTTGTCCTCGAGCCCGGCGTCGAGCTGCACCAGCGCGGCGGGCGGACCGTGGTCGCCGAGGAGCAGACCCGCCTCTGCTGGGCGCCCATCGACGGCGGCCTGGCCGTCATCCGCCGCGGCTGGGAGAACCGCCCCTGCGGCGTGACACACGCCGGCGGCTCGGCGTGGATCGACTTCTGGCCCGCCCGGGCGGGGGTGTGGGACCTCCGTCGCTACGCCCGCGAGTGGGCCGTCGGCGAGAGCGGCGACACGCGCAACCCCGACGGCATCCGCCGCTACGCGACCTGGGCCGCCCGGGGCCTGGCCAAGAGCCACGACTTCGCCCTCTCCGCCGGCACGGCGACCGATCCCGCAGCCGCAGCCGCAGCCGCGGCGCTGGCGGGGCCGACCCTCCTCGTCGCCCCGCCGGGCTGGACCGCCCGCAGCGGCGCGGTCGGCGCCCTGGCGGCCGAGCGGGACGCGGGGGTCGCCGGCACGCTCGACGCCACCTTCCGCCGGCGGATCGACTATCACCTGTTCTGCCAGGACCTGTTCCGCTGGCACGGGAAGCTGGCGTTCGGCTTCTGGCAGACGCGGTACGGGCAGGTCCACCGCAGCGACCGCTGGGAGCGGGACTACGGCCGATGGGGCTGGTCGCTCAACGACGGGGCGGGGCGCATCGGCCACCTGCTCGCTCTCCAGTTCCTCCGCACGCTGGATCGGCGCTACTACGACGCGGCCGAGGCGTTCTGCCGAGCCAACTACGACACCGCCATGGTCCACACCGCCCAGCACATGGAGAACACCGGGGCGTTCTGGACCGTGCGGGGGTGCACGCACCGCCACAACGTCCAGCCCTTCGGCTGCCCGTACATCGGCATGCGGGGATCGAACCCCCAGGGCCAGCGGATCGTCCACCTGCTCGCCGGGGACGAAGTGATCGGCGACGGGCTGGACGTCGTCGCCGAGGCCTGCTTCCGCTACGCGACCGACCAGCGCTGGCGGCTGGGCGTCAGCGGCGGCGGGGACGGGCAGGGCTCGGCCGCGTGCGCGATGCTCTGGAAGTACGAGACCACCGGCGACACCCGCTACCTCGACGCCTGCCGGACCATCCTGGACCGCAGCGGGCTCGTGCCGCCCGAGGACGGCCGCCGGCTCGGGTACGGGCCGGACTTCGGGCTCTTCCACGCCGCCGTCGAGCTGGCCGAGCTGACCGGCGACGCGAAGCTGCGGGCCCGCGTGGTCGAGGTCGCCCGTATGGGGCTCAAGCACAAGGATCCCGCGCGGTTCCTCTACGCCATCGCCGCCGCCTGCCGATGGGCCGAGGATGACGGCCTGAAAGAGAAGCTCCGCGGCGTGCTGGACAAGCTTGTCGAGGACACGCGCCCATCGCTGGCGGAGCTGCCCGCGAGCATGTGGCCCGGGCACGCCGGCTACCGGACCAACGCGCTGCGAGCGAACGTCGCGCGCGAGGTCCCCGCGGCCGTGGCGGCGCTGGACGATGAGCCCGAGCCGCCGACCTGGCCCGACGCGACGCCGCCGCCGACAACGATCCCCGCGGCCGCGCCGAAGGACTGGTTCCGCCCCGGCGGCGCGACCGAGGATACCGCCCCGGCCTCCGAGGCCCTGCTGACCGCGGCGGCGGGCGAGCAGCCCGTCGGCTGGGCCGTCGGGGACGCGACGTGGACGGCCCGGAAAGACCTCGCCGACAGCGTCCGCGTCGGCGCCGCCGACTGCCTCGCCGGCCCGGTCACCGTGTATGCCGACCTGGCCCGACTGCGGGAGGACCCGCGCCTGGCCGAGAGCGTCCGCCGCCACATCGGCCGGGTAGAGCGGATCGGCTCGACCGCTGCCGACACGGCCGTCGCGTCGGGCACGCTTGCCGGTGGGCGGTTCGTCGCTCGCCTGCGGCGGGTCCGCGCGGCCGAGGGCGCCGACGGCGTCCGCATCGAGCTGGCCGCCCGCCTGCCCGCCGGGGCAGGGCGCGTCGCGTCCTGGGGTCTGCTCGTGCCCCTCCGCCTCGGGCGCAACCGCCACGCCATCCAGACCACCGCGCCGGGGCGGTTCCGCCTGGAACGCTGCCGCCTGGACCAGAACGACGAGCGCATCCCCAACTGGCTGACCAGCGAGACGCGGCATGGCAAGGGCGCGCCGCTCTGGCCGCTCTGGCGGCTGGGCGGGATCAGCGTCGGCCCCGGGCGGAGCTACCGCGTCTGGCGGGCCAACCGCGGGGACTGCTCGGCGCTGTTCTGCGATCAGGGCCCCGGCCCCGCAAACTGGTTCGACGTGACCGACCGCACCGGCGCCGAGCATCGCGGGCTGACCGTCCGCCTGTTGCGACCGGCCGGAAAGGCCGGCGACGCCGCCCGCCTAGCCGTTCGGGCGGACCTTGCCAGCGGCATGGTCGAGGTGCAGCTCCACGACGCCGCCGCCACGCCCGCGGGGGCGGGCGGGAAGGCCCCCGAGCTGGCCGGCGCGGCCGATCTGTTCTTCCACGACGGGTGGCGCCCGCCGCTGTCGCCGCCGCAGCTCACCCGCCGACAATACGAGCGATTCCTTGACGACCTGGACTACGGCGGCAACTACGGCCTGTTCGCGCTGCGGTTCCGCGTGAGCGTCACGCACATGGTCCGCGGGCGAGCGTGGGCCGAGAAGGTTCGCGACCTCGGCATCGAGCCGCGGGAGATCCTCTACGGCATGATGTGGCGGGACGGCCTGGCCAAACACTGCCGGCGCGTCGGCGTCCGCTGGGACGCCAACGACCTGGAAGGCTCGGTCCGGCGGGTGGTCGAGCACTACCGCAAGTAGGCGGTCACCCTTCCAGCAGCCCCGCGCCGGCGACGGGCGTGCACGCCAGCGCGCCGAAGGCCAGGTCCCGCGGGCGGTAGAAGGCCTCGTGCAGGCGGGTCAGCAGCGGCTCGACCGCGTGGGCGCGGGCGACGATCATCATGCAGCCGCCGAGCCCCGCGCCGGCGAGCTGCGAGCCGATCACGCCCTCCACCCCGTCGGCGAGGTCCACGAGCCGGTCGATCGCCTCGGTGCTGCACCGGTACCGCCCGGGCTGGTCGGCGAGGTCGGCGTCGGCGTCCGCGAGCTTCTCCAGCGTGGCGTCGTCGGTCCGCGTGACGAACCGCCGCTTCGAGCCGTCCCGGCCCCGGCGGACGAGGCGGTCGCCGTCGTGGCTGGTGTGCAGCATGGCGGCGAGGCGGTCGAGGTCGCCGGCGCGGAGCACGTCGGCGAACCGGTCGCTGCGGGCGATCTCCCCCAGCCCGTAGAGCGTCACGCCGCGGAGGTCGTACGGCGCCTTGCCCCCATGCGTGGCCAGGATGCGCTCGACGGCCTCCTGGTCGGCCGGATCGAACAGCTCCCGCACGCCCTTGCGGGTCAGCCGGGGGGGCAGGAGCTTCAGGGCGCGGTAGACGTCGCCGGGGCGGACGCCGAGGCGATCGGGCAGGAGGTCGCGGAGGTGCTCCATTCCCGCCGCGGCGGGCCAGCGGCGGCTCAGCAGCAGCTCGGCGAGGTCGTAGCACGCCACGCGGTGGTTGAAGACGTCGCGGGCCTCCCTGCTCTTGACCGCCCGCGTGCCGCTGTGGGCCAGCACGATCCGCAGGCCGTCCGGCAGGGGCATCTCGCCGTCGAGGCGGAAGGGGAAGAACCCGATGCGCGACACGTGCCCGATCTTCGCGGCGCGGATGGCGGCGTGGTCGGCCGACCCGCCGCGCGAACCGACGAACCACTCCCCCTCGCCGCAGAGGTCGATGAAGTCGCTGAGGCGGACGTCGAGCCCATTGAGCGCGACAGCCGCCTCGCCGAAGGCCACCACCAGCGCCGAGCTGCTGCTGAGCCCGGCGCCCATGGGGATGTTGCCGGCGACGACGCAGTCCATGCCGCGGAGGGGCACGTCGCGGCACTCGTGCTGGAGGCGGAGCAGGGCGGCGCGGGCGTAGTGGCTCCAGTCGCCGCGGGAAGTCTCCAGCACCTCGCGGACGGCGCGGGAGTCGACGAAGTCCTCCCAGGCCGACCAGCTCGCCCCGCGCAGCAGCTCGCCGATGCGGAACTGGCGGTCGGGGAACTCCCCCGAGGACAGGTGCGTCATGGTCACCACGTCGTCTTCGCGTGCGGCCGCGACGAGAATCACCTCGCGCCCGAAGGCCATCACGTTGACGAAGCCGCCGCGGTGGTCCACGTGTCGGCCCATGAGGTTCACCCGCCCGGGCGCCCGGCAGAGGAGGGCCTTTCGCTCGGGGCCGAAGCGCTGGATGAACGCGGCGACGGCGTCGGAGAGGGCCCGCCTGCGTTCGGCGTGGACGGCGGCGTCGGGTCCGTAGATGGCGTCGAGGCGTCGCCGCCACGCCCGCCCCCCGCTGCGGATCTTGGTCAGCCACCGCCAGGCGGGCTTGAGCGCGCGGGGCCCGGGCTTGCCCGCCCGCGGCGTCACCCGCGGCGGCGTCTCGCGCCCGCGAACGACCTGCTCGATCGCCAGCAGCTCCTCCGGCGTGTTGAAGGCCATCAGGTCCCGCGGGTCCTGGATGCCGAGCGTCTCGACGCGCCCGCCGCCGGCGGCGATCAAGCCGACGGCGTCGGTGAGGTACAGCTCGCCCTGGACGTTGTCGGTCTCCAACCGGGCGAGGGCGTCGCGCAGGGCGGCGAAGTCGAAGGCGTACAGCGAGGGGTTGACCGACGGGGAGCGTTTCTCGACGGAGCCGGCGGTCAGCCGTTCGCCGGCGACGGCGATCCGCGAGCCGTCATCGCGGGCGACGTCGATGTCCGCCCGCTCGACAATACCCAGCACGCGCCCGTCGCGGGCCTGGACGACGCGCCCGGCGGTGGAGTCCGGCTGTTTGGCCAGCGTGGCCAGCAGCAGCTCGGGGCGCTCGGCGTCGTAGCGGGCGAGAAGGTCGGCGACGACGTGCGGCTGGATCAGCTTGTCCCCGGGGATGACGACCGCGGCGCGGCAGCCGCCCTGGCGGGCGAGTGCCTCGACGGCGACGCGTGCGGCGTGGCCGGTGCCGCGCGGCTCGGCCTGGTAGACGAACGCCGCATCGGGGTGGGCCTCGGCGACGGTGCGGACGACCTGTCCGGCCATCTGGCCGACGACGACGAGGAACCGCCGCAGCCCGGCCTGTTTGTAGGCCCGCATCGCCCGCACGATCGCGGGGACGCCGAGGATGGGGAAGCACACCTTGTGCCGCTCCGCCGAGCCCATCCGTTTGCCTCGCCCGCCGGCGAGGATCACGCACGCGATGTCGTCGCTGACTGCCATGCTCCGCAACCCGCCTTTCCGTACCGTGAGAGCATACGTGTAGGGCAAACGCCCTCGGGGCACAAGTGCGCAGGCAGTTGGTCCGCGGACTACGCCGTCTGGCGCGGCTTGAGGAGGTAGACGCCGCGGGCGGCGGCGTCGAGGGTGCCGGTGGCGGGCAGGTCGGCGCGGCCGCCGTCGGCGAGGAGATCGCGCACGGCGAACGTGCCGCCGAGGTCCAGCGAGGCAATGTCTTCGAACGCCCACACGGCCCCGCCGCCGGCGTCGTCTCGCCAGAGGACGCCGGCCTCGCCGGGCAGGACGTGGCGGCGGATCATTCGCGGCTCGGCCTCGTTGAACGCCGCCAGCACGGCCAGGTGCCAGTCGGTCGGGACGTCGGCGTTGGTCCTCGGGCCGCCGGGGAGGAAGCTGAGCGTCTCGGTGGGCACGTGCCAGTAGAGGATCCACACCAGCCGATAGGCCAGGCCGCGGAAGTAGACGTCGTCCGGCTGGTGGCCTGCGGCGCGAACGGCCTGGCCGTCGAAAGCCGCCAGGCACTCCGGCCAGAGGAAGAGGTTGTCCAGCCGCGCTTCGACGGCGGGTCCGTGGCGATGAACGCCGAACACGCCGGTATCTTCGCCGCAGTACGCGTAGCCCATCTGCTGCATCTCGACGAGAAGGTCCAGGTGGGCGAGGTACTGGCTCTGCACCGCGGCGGGGGGCTCCTCGTCGGGTCGCGAGCGGCCGGGGAGGTCCGTGCGGTCGGCGTCGTCGTCTTGCGGGCCGGGCTCGGCGAGGGGGCGATAGCTGAGCTTGTCGCTGGAGAGGTTGAAGGAGCTGTCGAGGAAGATGCCCCCGAGCCCGACGTCGTGGGCGGCCTGCCACTGGCGATGCCAGTATTCCCGTACGACCGGATCGCGCAGGTTCAGCACGGCGAAGCGCGGGGCGTAGCGGTCGGCCTCGACGGCGCCGGTGGGATTGTGCACCCAGGGGTCGGCGCTGGAGTCCAGGGCGGCCATGATCGACTGCTCCGGCGGCAGGAAGCGGACGCGGTCGGTCGCGCCGTTGCGCTGCTGGAACCAGGGCGTCAGGCTGGACAGGGCGGTGTTGCCCCACATCTGGACGACGGCGCCGCCCTTCCGCGCCCGGCGGCAGAACCGCAGCATGGACTCCTCGCCGACGCGCTCGGCGAACTTCAGGTCCACCGTGCAGCACATGTCCGCCACGCCCCAGACGTTCATGTTGTTCTCGAAGTGGTTCGCCAGGCCGACCATCCGCACGCCGGCGTCCAGCAGGGCCGGCAGGCCCCGCTCGGTGTAGGCGACCATGTCCGGGGCGTTCCATTCCTCGATCATCCCGTAGGAGCGGACACGCTCGACCCGCGCGCCGACGCGCTCGTGCAGGTGGCGGCTTACGGCGTCGCGGACGGACTCCCACGCGTTGATCCTCTCGACCCGCCCGGCGGGTCCCGGCGAGAAGAGCACCTCCATCGGCGAGGTGGTCAGCGAGTGGTTGAGGTCGTCGCAGTGTTCGTGCCAATGGACGACGGCGTCCTCGCAGCGGGGCTTCTCGAACAGCGAGCGGATGTGGCGGCACTCGGTGGCCCAGGTGACCAGCAGCCCGGCGTCCGAGGCGGTGAAGGTGAAACCCGGCAACTGCGTCTGGAACGGGAGGAACTGGAAGACCGACGGGTTCCGTTGGCCGGGCAGGTACCATTCCGTGCAGTACGCGTCCTCGGCGGCACGGAACGGGGCGATGGGCGGCGCGAAGGTGTTCCGCAGCCAGAACTCGCAGCCGACGGCCCGCCCCCCGGGCTCCCAGGTGCCGCGGTCGAGCAGCCGGTAGATCGGCAGGTCGCAGGAGGCGTAGCGGTACTGGTAGCTGAAGCCTCGCCAGGTGCGGTCGCCGAACGTCCTCTCGACCGGCCGGAGCCACAACTCCAGGCGCGTGCCCTCCGCGGGGCTCGGCTGGGCGGTCCAGTCGGCGAGGCGGCGGCGGTTGCGGACCTCGTGGAGCATCCAGTCCATCAGGTCGCCGTCGCGGCGGCTCATGGTCAGCGCCAGGACGGTGGTCTCGCCAGTTCGGGTAATGCCTTCCAGGCGATAGTTGCAGAGCTGGACCGCATCGGGCGTGCGGATGTCCGCGAGCATGGGGCGGCGGGGGTTCCGCAGGTCCACGCCGCCGACCTGCACGCGGCCCAGGCCGAGGAACCCGCCCCGGGCTTCACACAATCCTATCTGTACGCCGCCGTCCAGCGCCACCGTCTGCATGCGTCGTTCCTCTCGCCGCCCCGCCGCCGGCGCGCAACCGCATTGGCTGTGCGCACTTCGCGAGAGAATCCCCCACCGGATGGAAGAGAGTATTAAGAGTCGGTCTGCTTCCTGCGAAGAAGCGGCTCGCCGCCGGCGCTGAAGCGATAGGTCACCGACCAGGCAACCGAGGCGCCGGGGCCGACCCGCACGGCCGTGAAGGGCTCGGGGCAGGCCGCCGTCCGCGTGACCCAGAAGCTCAGGGCGGTCATGGGCACGTCGCCGGAGACCGTCACCTCCGCGCCGGTACCGCGGTGGGTCACCGTGAACGCGTGGTGGGCCGCGGCGGCGGAGAAGCCGCCCAGCGACGCCCAGGTGCTTCCCCCGGGCTCCAGCGCCGCCGGGAAGCGGATCTCACGCCCCGCAATGCGGATCTGATCGCCCCTGATCTCCTTGGGCGCGATCTCGAACGGGAACCGGACGACGTAGTCCGGCCCGATCGGCTCGTCGTCGATCCGCACGAAGTTGTGGCAGTAGTGGTCGGTATCGATCGTCTTGCGCCCGACGTTCCTCAGCGTGCGGCGGACGGTCAGCGCCGGCGTGTCTCCCTCGGCCAGCTCGATCCGCTTGACGTAGTGCCACCCCCACCCCCGCTCGCCGGCGAAACGCTGCTCGCAGCGGACCCACGTGCGGCCGTGGGTGACCTTCCAGGTCCCCAGCCGGGCGATCTCGTACCGGCGGTGGAACAGGTACGACGCGGGGATCATCTTCCCCGTCTTCCTGTCCCGCCGGGGCGTCTCGCTGCGGATCAGGGCGCCGACGCCGATCTTGTAGAACGTGCCCCCCCGGTCGATCTCGTCGAAGCCCGGCGGGTCCAGGAAGGAGAACTCCCCCGCCGTGCCCATGACGTGATCGTGGCTTCGAGGGTTGCGCCGCGTCCACGGCCCGAAGAAGGTATGGCCGGCGTGCTCGACGCGTGCGACGAAGCCGGACCGTTCGAACCGCGCGGCGACATAGTAGCTCTTCTCGCCGGCGGGCAGGTAGACCTTCGTCCGCAGCGTGCCGTTGTCGAGCCAGACGTGCGGAAACCCGTTGGGCTCGTCGGCGGCGACAGGCACGACGGCCGGCAGAAGCAGCGCGACCATTACGCTGGCGGGCATCGCGGCTTCTCCTGTCAGCTACCGCCTGGCCGTGTGCAGCACCAGCGAGAAGGCCACGTGCATCCAGCCATTCTCGACGCGGTAGAGGATGCGGTTGCGGCCCTTCTTGAAGTGGACCTTTCGCAGGCCCTCGGCGACCTGCCAGCTCTTGAGCTGGCTGCCGGAGACCCAGACGGGCTTGTCCTCGACCCAGAGGTGGGACTTGTCGTCGCTGCCGACGGCGACCCAGAGGTCCATCGGGCGCTCGAACCACAGCTCGGTGTAGGCGTAGTAGATCGCGTATTCCTGGTTGTCCGGCGGGATGATCTGCTCGCCGGGGCTCTTGACGAACTCCCAGCGGATGACCTTCCCGCCCTTGCCCACGTATCGGGCGTCGAGGTCCACGACGCTCTCGGGGGGGAACTTCTTGTCCCGGTTGATCCGCTTGGGGTTGGGGAACGGGCCGAGGACGTACCAACTGTCCACGTACATCCATTTCGCCGGCAGGCCCTTGGCCGAGACCTTCCGACCGGGGATGGGCTTGAGGTCGCGCTCGACCTTGGGCGGCCAGCTCATCCGCCCGCTGCCGCCGCCGGGCTTGGCGGAGGGGTCTTCCTCTTCGCCCTCGCCGCTTGCGACGGAGACGGCCGAGTCGCCGCCGTCGGCGCCTTCCGACCCGCCCATGGCGGCGGCCTGCTTCATGAGCCCGCTGACGTCCTTGGCCTTGGCGGCGTCGTCTTCGAGGGCGGCCTGGGTCATCTCCTCGAGCTGGGCGGCCTTGGCGCGGTACCAGTCGGTGGAGACCCGGGCGCCGGCCTGAGCGGCCTGCTGGGCGGCCTGGGCGGCGGTGAGGAGGCGCTGGCTGAGCGTGACCATCGAGCGGATCTCCTCGACGGCCTTCTGGACCTCCTTCTTGTGGCGGTCGGCGGTTTCGATGTCCCGCACCGGCGCGGTCAGCAGCTCGGCGTCCAGCTCGGGGCGCAGCGGCTTGGCGACGTCGGTCTGCTCCATCGCCTTGTCGAGGGGGATCTCCCGGACCATGGCCAGTTCGGCCGCCCGCATCTCCTTGTACGTCTGCGTGTTCTTCCGCTCGGTGTCGACGGCGGCGTCGTAGAGCTCGGCGACGTTCCTGTCGACCAGGGACGGTCTGGGCGCGTCGGCCGCCTTGTCGAAGTCCCGCGGCTTCTCGGCGGCCTTGGCCAGCTCTTCGGCGGCCTTTTCGACGGCCTGTCGCGCCTTGGCCTGTGCGGCGAGGGCGGCCTTCTGGGCCTCGAGGGCCTTGTCCGTGGCCGGCGTGGCCTCCTTCGCCTCGGCCTCGTCGGCCTTGGCCTGCTCGCGCTGGGCGGCGGTCTTGGCCTTCTCGAAGTTCTTGCGGGCCGATTCCAGTTCCCGCTCGGCACGCTTGGCGAGGTTGTCAGCCTTCTTCGCGGCATCCTCGACGGGCTTGTGGGCGCGCCGGGCGGCCTCGAAGGCCTCCTTCTTCCGCCCGGCTTCCTTCTTGGCGTCGTCGTGTTCCTTGCGGGCCTTGTCCTTGGCGTCGTCTTTGGCCTTGCGGGCCTCGCGGGCCAGACGCTTCTCGGCGTTCTGGGCCTGCTTGAGCGCCTCGGCCGCGGCGTCGACTTTCTTCTTCGACTCGGCCTGTCGTTTCTCGGCCTGCTTGGCCTCGGCGCGGGCCTTCTCGGCCTCGGGGCGCTTCTTCTCGACGTCCTCGGCCTTTTCGGGCACGCCCTGCTGGCGGCGGGCGGCCCGGTGCTGCTGCTGGCGGGCGGAGTCTTCGGCGCCTTGGGCGGCGACCTCGGCCTCGGCGGCTTGGACCTGCTTGCGCATCGCCTCGGCGTGGGTCCGGCGGACTTCGTCGGCGGCCGGGCCGAGCAGCGAGAGCATCCGATCGGCGGCTTCCTGGGCCTCGTCGGCCTCGCGCTGGGCCTCGCGCGCCCGCGTGTGGGCGGCCTGGGCGGCCTTCTGCCTGGCCTCGGCCTCGCTCATGGCCTTGGCGGCCTCGGGGTGCTTGTCGGCCTCCTGGCGCTCGGCGGCGGTGTCCTGGGCCTCGCGGGCCTCCTGCTGGGCCTCGGCGGCCTGCTCGATGGCCTCGATGGCGGCCTGTTGGGCGTCGAGGGCCTTCTGCTGGGCCTCGAGGACCTTGGCCGGGGCGTCCTGCGACTGGTCGCGGGCGAACTGGTCGAAGTCCTCCATCTTCTGGTCGCGGAGCTCGGCCAACTGTTCGTGGATGTCCAGCAGTTCCTCGACCTGGAAGGAGATCTCCTCGGCCTGGCGGTCGCGGATGTCGCGGACGACCTCCTCGATTCGCGCGGCGTTGGCGGTGGTCTCGAACTTGGCCGTCTCGCCGGGCTTCAGCAGGATCGTCCGCAGCGGGGTGAACAGCAGCAGCGCCAGGATGGCCAGGGCGTGCAGCAGCATGGAGACGAACCACCAGCCGCTCGTGCGCCCCATCTCCGGCGCCAGGGCCGAGCCGCTCGCATCAGTATTCTTTGGCATCGGGATCCTTCCGCGTGTGCAGGCCCACGTCGCGAAGGCCCTCGAACTGGCAGAGCTCGATGACCTCGACGATGTGGCGGTAGGGAACGTTCACGTCGCCGTCGATGCGGACCCGTCGGTCGGGCGTCTCGGCCGCGATGCTCTTGATGTAGTCGTGGAGCATCCGCGTGCCCATTCGCTCGGCGCCGATGTACTTGTAGCCGTGGCGGTCCACGGAGATGATCAGCAGGTCGGGCTCCTCGGCGACGTCCATCGAGGCGGCGGAGTACGGCAGCTCCAGGGGCAGCTCCTTCTCGATCTTCTTCAGCGTGGTCGCCAGCAGGAAGAAGATCAGCAGCAGGAAGACGCAGTCGATCAGCGGCGCCATCTGGACCTGGGGGTCCTCCTCGGTCTGGCGGTGCCTAATCTGCACGCTCGGGCTCCTTCTCCATCAGCCACTCGACGACCAGGTCCGTGACTTCCTTCTCCAGCATGTCGCCGAAGAGGTTCGTCCGCTCCCGGAAGTAATGGTACGCCGCCAGCGAGGGCACGGCGATGACAAGCCCGGCCGCGGTCGTGATCAACGCCTTGCTGATGCCGCCGGCCAACTGCGAGGCATCGCCCAGCGCGCCGGCGATGGCGACCACGTCGAAGGACTCGATCATCCCGTACACCGTGCCCAGCAGGCCCAGCAGCGGGCTGAGCGTTGCCACCACCGCCAGCGGGTAGCAGCGGCGAGCGTGGACGCGCAGCTCCACGGCGGCGATGTCCCCGGCCGTGGTGGAAATGTCCGCCACGCTGTTGCCCCGATGGCGGACGACGAACTTGAGGATCCGCCCCAGCGTGCTGGGGTTCCTGTCGGCCAGGGCGAGGATCTCCTCCCGCTTGCCCTCGTGCCACAGCCGGTTGGCCGCGGCGGCCAGGCCGCGGGGCACGATCCTGCCCCGCCGCAGCCCGAACAGCCGCTCCAGCGTGAACGTCAGGGCGGTTATCGACAGCAGGCCGAGGAAGATCATCGTCGTGCCGCCCTTGCGGAGCAGGTCGAACCATTCCTCGGTGAAGCGCGTCCAGGCCGGCTGCGTGGCCGGCTGGGTCGCCTGCGTGGTCGGCTGGGTCGCGGCGTTGGGGTCGTTGGCGTCGGCTGCCGGGGGGGCATCCTGCGCCACCGCGGCGCCCACGGCCGCCAGGGCGACGATCGCGGCGGCCAGCAGAGAAAAGCGGATCATTGCGTCTCCTTCGCGGGAAATCGGTGTCTCGCCGCCCGCACCATGTACACACCGTCCCCCCGCCGGCCGGGCGGCACCCGGCGGGAAGCCTTCATCTGTAACGCGCAGGCGGATACAACCGGTCTGTGCTTCGTCCGGGCCGCCCTTACGGGGCGACCGTGCTGCCCAGCAGCTTGCAGAACGCCCACATCCACGACGGATGCGCCGGCCAGGCCGCCGCGGTCACCAGGTTGCCGTCCACCGCCGCGTCGCTGAGCGTCTCGTTGGGTTCCTGCCAGGTGGCCCCGGCGGCCTGGACGTCCGGGCGGACGGCCGGGTAGGCCATGCACGTCCGCCCCGAGAGCACGCCCGCGGCGGCCAGCAGTTGCTGACCGTGACAGATCGACGCGATCGGCTTGTTCGCCTCGGCGAAGTGGCGGACGATGGACACCACCCGCTGGTTCAGCCGCAGGTACTCCGGCGAGCGCCCGCCGGGGATCACCAGCGCGTCGAACGCCGCGGCGTCGATGTCCTCGAACGTGCCCGTCAGGGCGAAGTTGTGCCCGGGCTTCTCGCTGTAGGTCTGCTCGCCGGTGAAGTCGTGGACGGCCGTGGCGACCGTCTCGCCGGCCTGCTTGCCGGGGCAGACGGTGTGGACATCGTGGCCGACCATGGTGAGCATCTGGAAGGGGACCATCGCTTCGTAGTCTTCCACGAAATCCCCGACGATCATCAGGATCTTCTTCGTTGCCATGGGTGCTCCTTTCGTGTCGGTCCCTGGTCCCGGCCGGCTTCGGCCGGGGGAAGGGGATCACCATCGATAGTAACGGTACGGGTCGTCGCCGAGCTCGAAGTCGTCGCGGTAATCGGCATGGTAGAGCGACCGGTTGGGCCCGGCGTCCTTGAGTCGAAGCTCGGTCTCCTCGGCGTTGCCCCCGATCCCGCCGCCGCCGAAGCGGTCGAAGACGCGGACGGCGATCACGTTCGGCCCGGGCCTGACCAGCCGTGCGGGCACGACGTACCGCCGCTTGTGGGCCCAGTAGTTCGGCGTGGACTTGTCCGTCCGCCCCACGGGCGTGCCGTTGAAGAACGTCTCGTCGAAGTCGTCCACCGGGCCGATCCGCAGGACCAGGTCCTTGCCGGCGAGGTTCGGCGGGACGGTCACCGTGGTGCGGAAGATGGCCTCGCCTTCGCACTTGCGGAGGCGGTCCCACAGGCCGGGGATGGCGACCTTCTCCCAGTCGGCGTCGTCGACGTTGGGGCCGACGAGCTTGCCGGCGGCGTCGCTGATGCCCGGATCGGCCGGGGCGGCCGCCGCCGAGGGCGACTCGGGAAGCTGCGAGAGCAGCTTCGCCCGCCACGGCCCGGCCAGGGATACGCTCGTCACCTCCCGAGGCGCGCCGCGGAAGACGCGCGTGTCGGCATCGAACGCCCCGCCGAGGTTGGCCAGCACCTGCGCCAACGCCCGCGTCTGCCGCCAGCGGGTCAGGCGGAAGTACGTCTTCTCCTCGGTGTCGAAGCGGTCGGGGTCGATCTGGGAGAACACCGCCAGGCCCTTGCCGACCCGGCGGCGGCCGAGCAGGCCGCCGGCGCCGATTTCGCAGCCGCCGGCGAGCAACCAGGCATCGTGGTCTGCCCGCCAGCGAAGATCGGAGGCGCTGAGGCCGCGACAGGCCCGCCAGGCGGGAACGTCCAGCGAGCCGGCGAACGCCTCGCGGCGTTTCAGCGTGGCGCCCAGCGGGGCCTGTTCGCTCGCGCGGGCCAGCAGCAGCGCACGCCCGCCGGCGCGCAGCCATGCCTCCAGGCCCGCCGGGGTTGCTTCGGGGCCGATCACCGCCAACGTCGCGTCCTCATCGAGCTTCGCCGCCCTGGCGTAGGTCAGCCCCGCGGCGTCCAGCATCCCCGCGCCGCGCCGGCCGCCGAGGTAGACCGTCTTGCCCGTCCGCCCGGGGGTCGGCGCGGAGGCGGCGTAGGTCACGATCGACGCCGCCAGCCTCCTCGCGGCCGCGTCCTCGTCGGCGTGGTCGGCCAGGTCCAGCATGCACCAGATCAGCCGCCCGCGGCCGTGGTCGAGCTCCATCAGCGGCGTGTAGGCCAGGTCGAACCCGGATTCGAGGATGGGCCTCCAGCCGGCTCGGTGGGGTTTCTCGACGGCGGCGGAGCTGACGGCTCCGCGGGCGCCCCACCGCCAGCCCCAGTAGGGCACGCCGTGATGGCCTTCTCGGAAGTCGCCGTCCTCGTACCGCGGGTAGGGCTCGAGCAGCGTGCTGGCGCCGGCGAAGTCGCGGAGGTCCTCGACGCCCAGCCCGCCGAGGGCGGGGTGATCGGCCCGGACGGGAAAGGCCCGGCGCGTCAGCACCGCCGAGACGCGCAGCCCCAGCCGCTGCCGCAGGACGTCCGGGCGCTGGACGAAGACGATCGCCCGCCCGCCGTCGCGGACAAAGGCGTCCAGGTCGCCGGGGAGGTTCCCGTCGGCCGAGAGGGCATCCCGCCCCACCGCCACGAGCCGGTCCGTCGCCTTGCCGTCCCAGCCGACCACGTCGCAGCCGAGGGCGGTCAGCAGCTTCGTCGTCCGCCCGGCGGGGTCGTGGGCGGCCACGCGGACGTCGAGCGGCTCGGGCCGGCGGAACGCGGCGAAGGGGAACCGGTGGGTTTGGCGCATCTCGCCGACGGTCGCGTCGAGGGCGATCGCCCCCTCGACCTTGGCGGCTGGAAGCGACTCAGGCAGCGGGAACTCGACCGGCACGAAGACGGTCGAGGCCGGCTCGATCCGTCCGGCCGAGGAGCCGACGGCCACTTCCTGACCGCCCAGCGAGGCCGTCCAGGTCAGCTTGTAGGCCAGCTCGCTGCGCGCGTCGTTGATCACGCAGACCTGTTTGGCGACGGTCTGGCCGGGGAAGAAGTTGTGGTCCTTGGCGGTGATGTTCCCGGCCGGGCCGCAGAGGTAGGCCAGTGTCGGCGCGTTGACCGTCAGAAGGGCCCTGCCCGCGCGGTCGATAGCGTGGGGGCCCTCGCGGAGCGGGTGGACGTGCCCCAGCCGCTGCCTGGGGTGGTACGGCCCCCGGCGGCCGGGGGTGAAGGGGCCGGTGGCCAGCTCCTTGTAGTAGTCCGGGCCGCGCCGCCAGCCGTGGCCCTTGCTCCAGGGCACCATGCCGCCGGTGCAGCCGATCGCCCGCCAGCTCCGCCAGGTGTTGGCAATGAACAGTTCCAGCAGCCTCTGGAACGCGGGGGCGTGCTCCAGCTCCTCCTTGCCGTGCCAGTTGGCATACTGCTGGGCGTCGCGGTGGGCCCCGGCGAGTCGGCTGCGGTAGTTCGCCGCCTCCAGCCGGTAGGCCTCGCCGCCGAGGTAGGCCGCGCAGAACTCGGTCATCAGCGGCTCGGAGAGGATGGTCTTGCCGAACCCGTTGCGTCCCCGCAGCATCGTCGTGAACAGCGGCGTGCCGAACTCGACGCCCATGTAGGGCATCTCGCCGTCGGCGGCCCAGGCGGTCAGCCACTCCTCGCGGTCCTGGAGCGGCAGCAGGCAGAGGTAGTGGTTGATCGTGTGCACGTCGCCGACGTACGCGCCCTGGTGGGTCATCACCGGGCGGGTGGGATCGGCGCGCTTGATCTCGGCGATGCCCTCCATGCCGGCGTCGGCCTTGCGCTTCCAGCCTTCGTCGTCATCGGCCCAGCCGCGCCGGCCGATGCGGCGCGGGTCCTGGTCCAGGGCGTGTCCGAAGAAGTTCGCGCTGGTCGCCCACATCAGCACGGAGGGGTGGTTGCGGTAGCGGCGCAGGTCCGCCCGCATTCGCTGGGCCCAGCGGTCCTTGACGCCGGGGTCGTCCCACGTGAACCGCCACGAGGTGTCGTAGATGTAGCGCTTCATCGACATCGCCACGCCGATCAGCGGGAAGCCCGCCTCGTCGGCGCGGGAGCATAAGAGCTCGCGGAAGTGGTAGACGCCCCGCTGGTCGTGATCCCAGGGCCACAGCTCGGCGATGTTGTAGCCCGCACGGCGGTAGTCGGTCAGGGCCCCGTCGATCTGCTCGATGGTGAAGCACCTGTCGGCCAGGGTCGGGCGGAGGCGGATCTCGCGGCCGTTGAGCAGGAACCGCCGGCCCTCGATGCGGAACTCCCGGAAGCCGAAGCGTCGGACGATCTCGTCGTCGAGTCCCGCGCCGGTGACGGCCAGGCGGAGACGGTAGAGGCTCGGCTGCCCGACGTCCCAGAGGCGGGCGCCCTTCCAGGGCCAGGCGACGGTGACGGTCTGCGCGGGCGCGGCGGCGACCTCGGCGTCGGCGGCGAAGCGCTTCTCGAGCTTGCCGTCCTCATCGAGCATGGTCGCGGTGATGCGGACTTCGCCCGCCCGCGCCACTTCCGCCAACTCGACGTCCAGGGCCACGCGGCCCCGGGCTACGCTGGTGCGGACGAACACGTCGCGGACGTGGGCCCCCGCCGGGCGGCTGCGCAGCAGCACGTCCCCGGTGAGCCCGCGCGAGTTCAGGCTCGCGGCCTTCTGGTGCACCTGCCCGGGCCCCATGTAGACGGTGACCTTCTCGGCGTCCTTGACGGCCGCGACGAGCAGGCGGAGCGTGTTGGGCATGCCCGGGCGAACGGCGCGGGTGATGTCGACCGCCCCGCCGGGCCAGTGGACCACCCCGCACTCGATGCCGTTGACGACCACGCGGGCATCGGTGCTGACCCGGCGCAGGTCGAGCAGGACGGCGCGGCCTTTCCAGTCGGCGGGGACGGTCAGGGGGCGTTGGTACCACGCCCGCGCCAGGGACTGGAGCTTGCCCGGCCACATTCGGCCCGCGCCGGGGAGCAGCTCTGCCTGGCGGACGGGGGGCCAGCCGTTGGACGACCACGACCCGGGCACGCGGAGGTAGCCCCAGCCGACCTCGGCCGGGCTCTCGGCGGCGCCGGGGGCGGGCTGGAACCGCCACCAGCCGTTGAGGCAGATCGTCGCCCGCGCGGGCGAGTCGCGCTCGATGGGCTCGTCGCCCCAGGTCAGCCCGTCGGCGGGCTTGTTGGCGTCGGCCGGCGGGGGCGCCTTCTCGCCGGCCACGCGGATGTCGTCGAGGTCCAGCGTGCCCGTGCAGAAGTACAGCCCCGGGGTGAAGCTGATCTGCTCGGCGCCGGCGGGGACCTGCTGCCGGACGGTCAGCGTCCGCCAGGGCGAGTCGGCCTTGAGCTCGGGCACCGGGCCGTACCCCCCCACCATCGTGCCGTCCTTCCGCTCGAACCGCAGGGCCAGGCGCCCGTCGTGCCACGCCTCCTTGCCTGTCTCCAGGTCCTCGGCGCGCAGGCGGCAGGCGACGCGGACGGCCACCCAGTCCGCGGGGACGGGCATCTTCATCACGAAGTTGGTCACCTTGGCGGGATCGTCGTTGGTCAGGCGGATGAAGTGGTTGCCCTCTTCGGCGACCAGCCGGACGTTCTGCCGGCCCTTGATGGGCGCGCCGAGGGGCAGGCCGTCGGGACCGAGCTTCTCGAACGAGCCGTTGGGAAAGGCGTTGGCGCCCGGGGCGGCCAGGCCGAGCGCGGCGGTCAGGATCAGCGCAGTGGGGCCCATGGTCAGAGGTCTCCATGTGACGGTGCAATCGTCGGTGCGGACGTGCGACTACTATAGGGCCCCGCGGCGGTTCGAGTAAGGGAATGCCTCAAACGAAAAGCGCTTCGAGCGCGGGCGTCGGGGGCGTGCTGCGCACGGCGTTTGCCGAACGTTAAAGTTGCCTTAAACGTGCCTTTGGGCGCGATGAACCCCCGCGCATCGGGCGGCGGAGTATGCTATGGTTCGCCCGTCGTCGTAAAGCGAGGTGCGACATGGACGATGCGTTCGAGACCGTCGAACAGGGCAGCGGGCGCCCGCTCGTGCTGCTGCACGGACTGATGGGCGACCCGGCCAACTGGACGGGGCTGTTCCCCTACCTGCCCGAGACCTGCCGGGTCATCGCCCTGCGGTTCCCGTTCTTCCGCGAGGACAACACCCGCGGGAACCTCAACAGCATCCCGAACATCAAGGCCTACGCACGGACGTACATCGAGCAGGCGGGGCTGGAGGGGGCCGTGCTGTGCGGCAACAGCCTCGGCGGGCACGTGGCTGTCCACCTGGCCCTGGAGATGCCCGACAGGGTCGCCGGGCTGGTGCTGACCGGCTCCAGCGGGCTCTTCGAGCGCGGGCTCAGCGGCCACCGCGGCGCCAACCCGCCCCGCGAGTGGGTCTACGACAAGATGTGCGAGATCTTCCACGACAACGCCATGGTCACCGACAGCATGGTCGACGACGTCTGCGAGGTGATTGGCCGGCGGCGGTGCGCGCGGGACCTGGTGGCCATCGCCAAGAGCGCCAAGCGCGACAACCTCGCCGACCGCCTCGGCGAGGTCGCCTGCCCCGTGCTGCTGGTCTGGGGGCGGCAGGACAGCATCACCCCGCCGGAGGTCGCCCGCGATTTCCGCCGGGGTCTGCCCGACGCCAAGCTCGTCTGGCTCGACCAGTGCGGGCACGCGCCCATGATGGAGCACCCCTACGCCTTCGCCCGCGTCGTGGCCGACTGGTGGGACGAACGCATCTGCACCCGCGCGTCGTCGTTGACGGCCGGGCGGGGCGCCTGGTAACCTCGCAGCCACGCAAGGTCTTCCGCGAGGCGCCCCGGTGAATCTACTCGGCCCGACACTGTCGCTGTACCTGCGGAAGGTGGACCGGTGGCTCCGCCGCGCCGCTACGGACCCCGCCGGCGCCCAGCGCCGCGTCTTCCAGCAGCTCATTCGCCGGGGTGCGGAGACGGACTTCGGGCGGCGGCACGGTTTCGGGGGGATTCGCACGCACGCCGACTTCGCCCGCGCCGTGCCCATCGCCGACTACGTTTCGCAGATGGACCTCATCCGGCGCATGCTCGATGGCGAGCCGGACGTCTGTTGGCCCGGGGTGGTGCGGTTTTTCGCCCAGACGTCCGGCACGACGGCGGGGGACAAGCGGATCCCCGTCACCGACGCGATGATGAAGTCCAACCGCCGGGCGGCGCTGGCGATCTTCGCCTACTACGCCCGGCGCGGCAGCGGCCTGGTCAGCTCCCTGATGGGCGGGCAACTGCTGTTTCTCGGCGGCTCGACCGCCCTGACCGCGACCGACAGCGGGGCGTGGATCGGCGACCTCTCGGGCATCGCCACGAGGTCGCTCCGCTGGCCGCTGACCCGCCACTACGAGCCCGGCTTCGAGCTGGCGCTGATCGACCGGTGGGAGGAGAAGATCGAGCGCGTCGCCCACCGCGTGATGAACCGCGACATCCGCTTCGTCACCGGCATGCCGAGTTGGGTGAAGGTGCTCTTCGACCGCGTCTGCGCCCTCCGCGGCGTCGGCGCCGACGGGGGGATCAGCGACGTCTGGCCGGAGCTGCAGCTCTTCGTCCACGGCGGGGTGAACTTCGACCCGTTCCGGGCGACCTTCCGCCGCTACATCCGACCGTCCCACCGCCTGGACACGCTGGAGGTCTACCCCGCCAGCGAAGGCTTCGTCGCCATCCAGGCCGAGGAGGACGACCGCGGCATGGAGGTGCTGACCGACAACGGGCTGTTCTACGAGTTCGTGCCCCTCCGCGAGTGGGGCCGCGACGACGCGCCCCGGCTGACCATCGACCAGGTCGAGCCCGACATCCCCTACTCGGTCGTGCTGAGCACCAACGCCGGGCTGTGGGCGTACGACATCGGCGACGTGGTCCGTTTCGTCTCCGTCCGCCCGCCGCGGATCGTCTTCGCCGGACGCAACAAGCACTTTATCAACGCCTTCGGGGAGAACGTCATCGGCGAGCACGTCAGCGAGGCCGTCGCCGCCGCCGCCGAGGCCACCGGGGCGCAGATCGCGGCCTTCACGGCCGCGCCGCGATACCCCGGGCCGGGCCGGCGCGTCGGGGCCCATGAGCTGGTCGTGGAGTTCGAGCGCGAGCCGGACGACGGGGTCGGGGAGTTCGCCCGGCGGGTTGATGCCAAGCTCCAGGAGATCAACACGGACTACTCCGTCAAGCGGCGGGGCGACCTGGGGATGACCTGCCTGGAGGCCCTCGCCGTTCCGCAGGGGACCTTCTACGACTGGATGAAGCGCCGCGGCAAGCTCGGGGGCCAGCACAAGGTCCCCGTCTGCGCCAACGACCGAACCTACGTCGACGACCTGCTGGCCGGCACGCGATCGCCGGCGGATTCCTAGCTGTACACGAGAGGAACCTCATGCGAACCATCGTCTCTCTGCTGCTGATCCTGGCGGGTGCGCCCGCCGTCCGCGCCGGGGACTGGCCTCAGTGGCGGGGGCCGAATCTTGACGGCTCCAGCGCGGAGACCGACCTGCCGGCGAGCTTCTCCAAGACCGAGAACCTCGCGTGGGTCAAGTCGCTGCCGGGTACCAGCGGGTCCACGCCGATCGTCCTGGGTGAGCGGATCTTCCTGAGCAGCCCGCAGCGCCGCGGCGACCGGCTGCTGGGCGTGTGCCTGCGGGCCGACGACGGGAACACCGTCTGGTCGCGGACGCTCAGCCGCGGCAGCGCCGGCGGACGGGCCGAGATCGCCGCATGCAGCCCCTGCACCGACGGCGAGCGCATCTACTGGCTGTTCGGCACCGGGGAGCTGCACGCAACCGACCTCGACGGTGAGCTGCTCTGGTCGCGGAACCTGGTGGCCGACTACGGCTGCTTCGCGATCAAGTTCGGCTACAGCGCCAGCCCGCTGCTGCACGCCGGGCGGCTGTACATCCCGCTGCTGCGGCGGGAGAAGCCGTACCCGTACTCGCCGGGTGCCAAGATGCCCTACGTGCCCCCCCTGCCCAGCTACGTGCTGTGCCTGGACACGAAGACGGGCAAGACGATCTGGGCGCAGAAGCGGGCGACGGACGCCGAGGATGAGTCCCGCGAGACGTACGCCACGCCGATGCCCGTCTCGGCCGGGGGGCGGACGGAGATCATCATCCCGGGCGGGGAGTACCTGACGGCCCACGACGCCGCCACGGGCGCCGAGCTGTGGCGTTGGGAGTACACCACGTCGCGGGAGATCTGGCAGCGGATTGTCTCCAGCCCGGTGATCGCCGGAGGGAACGTGGTGGTCTGCCAGGCGCGGGGCAAGGCGACGTTCGCCCTGGAGCCCGGCGGCGAGGGCCGGCTGAAACGCAACGCATTCGCCTGGCGGTACGACGGCCCGTCGTCGGACGTCTGCACCCCGCTGGCGTACAAGGGCCTGCTGTACGTCCTGGCCGGGGACAAGAAGGTGATGACCTGCCTGGACCCCGCCGACGGGAAGGTCGTCTGGTCCCACGCCCTCGAGGCCAAGGGCCCCTGGCGGGCCTCGCCGACCGGCGCCGACGGGAAGATCTACTGCATCAGCGAGGGCGGCGACGTCGTGGTGCTCTCCGCCGGGCGACGGTTCGAGGAACTCTCCCGATTCGCCACCGGCGCCCGCCCCTGTCGCGCCAGCATCGTCCCCGCCGCCGGCAGCCTCTTCATCCGCCTCTCCAAGCACATCCTCTGCGTCCGCAAGGAAGAGTAGAAGGTCCGGCTTCAGCAAAGCCACGAAAGAAGGGGGGTCATCACACTGAGGCAAAACAGGGCCCCGACGCAAGTCGGCTGTCAGGGCAGCGTATCAGGATTCATCTCGGCGAGCACACGGTGTAGCGCACGGAAGCTCCGGGATCGGTTTGCGCCGGGCGCCCAATGCTTCGCTATCGCTCTTGCAGCCTCGATCTTGCGCAATCCCGTTCGGAAGTAGCCGGCCCGCTGGAGGATCCGCTCGAATGCCTCCCATGTGCCGCCCGCGATGGCATCGGGATCGCGGTATCTTGCTTTGTTCGGGATCGAGTTCGACACGTTGGGATAGGCGGCCTTCACTGCATCCCAATCTCCGAAGTACCACGCTTCGAGTTCTTCGATGGCCAGCCGGTTCACCACTTGGTACGGGGCATCGCCGGCGTTGCTGCGGGTCCACAGCCCGACCGCCTGCGCCATGTGCTCCAGCCGGCGCTTGAGGTGGCGGCAATCGTCGTCGTCACGATCCACGAGTACCACGACTCGGTAGTCTCCCGGCAGCCAGTTGGAATAGCCACGGAGGCGATCGGGCAAGCGCTTCATCAGGTCATCCTTGCATTGGTAGGCATGGACCTGAAAGCTCACGTGGCCTAACACTTGGGGCAGCCACAAGCGCAACGCTGCCTCCATGGATGGTTCCTCGACCAGAAGCTCCACATGGGACACCACCGTCATGTCCCCCCATTCCCCGTTGCCGGTCCGCCGGCGTTGACCAGCGGATCGCCCAGTGCGAGATGGCCCTCAAGCCAGAGGTGCCCCATGGACGCTCCCGCCGCGACGAACTCGGGGATGCCTTGAATGTCAGACGCCCGTCGGACTTGGCTATAGCCCTTATCGTCCCGGTAGATGACCCGGACCTCTTCGGGTCGGATTCCATTGAGAAAGAAGGGCGAGTGCGTTGTGGCAAGTACCTGGGAACGCTCCGAGGCGGCCCGGCATTCCTCGGCGAGTTCCGGCAGCAAGCGCGGATGGAGGAAGTTCTCCGGTTCCTCGATCCCGATGAACTGCGGCGGTTCGGGGGCCAGCAAGACCACGAGGTAGGACAGCATCTTCATGGTTCCGTCCGACGCGTATCGCGACATCACCGGGCGGTCGAAGGGAGCGTCCTTGATCTGAAGCAGCAGTCGGCCGTCCTGCATGGGCTCGGCTTCGACATGCTCCAAGCGAGGGATGCGTTGCCGCAGCGTATCGAAAATCCGCTCCAGGCGCTGCGGGTGCTGTTCCTTCAAATACTGAATCACGTTCGGCAGGTTGTCACCGGTCTTGCTCAGACGTTCTTGCGGCCCGGCTTCAGGCTGGCCGCGAGTCTCCTCAATGCTCAGATACGACACGTACCAACCGGTGATGAATTCCCGCAGCGCCGCTACGCGCGGGTGGTCCGCGAACTGCCCGAGTGTGTTTACCGCGATGAGGTCTGCCGACCTGAGTGGCGTCTCGATTCGTTGATCCTGTTCGTCGGGCACTTCGCCGCTTACGGCTCGGCCCTGGCCCCTGCGATACTCCAGGAAGCGAAACGGCTTCCCGTACCGCCCGCGCCGCCAACGCAGCCACTCTTCCTCAACGATCGGTCCCCTCGGGCCCTCGTCAATCGCCAAGTGGTAGGTGATGAGGGGACTGCTTGGTTGCTCACGATACTGGATCTCAATGACAACTGGGCCGTCCTGGCCCCGGGTCTTCACCTCGCGAGCCCGACCCCGTCGGTCCCACGCGTGGCGCAGGCCGTATTGAAAACACTCTGACAGGAAGTTGAATAGATCGAAGACCGTGGACTTCCCACTCCCGTTGGGACCGAGCAAAACGGTCAGCGGCGTGATCTCCTTGAACTCAACGTTCTGGAGAGCACGGTAGTTCTCCACACGCACGGTCTCGACACGTGGCGGCGGGGTCGGGCCGCTTCCGGGAAGTGGTCTGGTCATGTTCTCGGCCATCATCGAGCTTCTTCTACACAACAGAACCCAATTGCCGTTGCGACGACATTCGGCCGTGACGGCAGGTATTGGCATTACGGTTGGAAGGTCGGCCGCCAGCCTTTGACTGAGTAAAGACCGCCGCGCCAGCGCCGTCCCCGCCGGCGACAGCGTTCTCATCCGCCTCTCCAAGCACCTCCTCTGCGTCCGCAAGGAAGAGTAAGCCTAGTTGAGGTCGCTCTGGCTGACGAAACTGGCTCGGCCGGAGCCGAGTCGGAACTCGGGGATGCCCTCGGGCCAGAGGGTCAGGAAGATGCCGACGTCGTCGGTTCGCCCGTCCATGACGAACGTCGTGCCCACGTACCATCGCGGGAACTTGCGGATCAGGGAGATGCTGGTGCCCATCGACCGGCTGCCGTCGTAGTCCATGTCGATCTGCTGGAAGAAGTTCACCGAATACTTGCGGTTGATGCGGTAGCGCACCCCGGCCGTGCCGACGGCGGAGTCGAGGTCCGCGATTCGCCGGATGCCCAGGAAGTAGCTCAGGCGCGGGTCCCGCGAGACGGCCAGGCCGAGGTTCCATCGCCTGACCTGCCCGGTCTCGGTGTCGAAGTTCCCGTCGGCGAGGAAGGTCGTCGCGTCGGAGATGTTCCACGCGTAGTCGAAGTTCAGGTGGTCGCGGTCGAGGCTGTACTCGGGGCGGTAGGCGAAGAGTCGTCCGTCGGCGGGCAGCGTGTTGTCGTGCCCGTCGTAGAAGCCCGAGGAGATATCCAGCCTCATCCACTCGACGACGCGGCGGTTGGCGCCCTCGCCGCGATGCGTCTGGAGCTGCTGGCGGATGCGCAGCCCCGCCCCGCCGAGGCGGTGCAGGTGACGCTCGATGTCCGGGTCGATCGGCCAGAGGTGGCTGGGCTCGACGCCGCCGAGCGTGTCGCCGACGAACGCGACGGCCTCGGGGGTGATCACGTGCTTGAGCCCGTGAAGGTCCCACAGGCGGCTGTTGGTCTCGGGGAACACGCGCCAGAAGTGCATGTTCGCCCGCACGCCGAGCTGCCCGTACAGCCGGCATCGCTTGCCGTCTTCGTCCGTGCGGGTGTAGTCGACGTCGCCGGTCTCCGGGCGGTCGGTCCAGTAGGTGGCCCGGCCGGCGGCGTAGGGCACGACGTTCAGGGGCCCGAGGTGAATGGGCCAGTCGATTTCGTTGCGGGTGTCGAACCGGCCGAAGAACCGCCCGTGGGTGTCGGAGACGGCCTCGTCGATGCGGTGCCTCAGCGCGCCGGCCCGGGATTCGCTGAACAGCGTCAGGCGGTCGGCAATGGGCTCGCCGACGAGGTGGAAGCCCAGCTCGGGCGCGGCCTCGGTCTGCTGCTGGAACCGGTTGAGGCGGTATTTCAGCAGCGTGGTGAAGGCCCAGTTGTCCCGCTGCTTCTTGGCGTAGAAGAGCGTTTCCTGCTCTTTGCCCGCCCAGTACTCGGCCGGGAAGAACTGTTCGAGGTAGTTGCGGTCGCAGAGGTAGCTGAGCTCGAACTGGAGCTGCCAGTCCTTGGGCAGGAAGTGCTTGTGGCGTGCGAGGATGCGCCCGCGGTTCTCCGGCGCGGCGATGCCCTTCCGCTCCTCGCCGAAGTCGTCGGACTCCTCGAAGTCCAGCAGGCCGTGGACCTTCGAGTAGCCGTGGAACGTCTCGCGGTTGTAGTCCAGGTTGATCCCCGCCAGCGGTCCGCGCTCGTACCAGTTCATCTCCAGCAGGGCGCGGAAGCCCTCGGGCTGGAGCATGCCCAGCAGGCGGAAGAAGTCCCATTCGGTCTCGCCCCCGAAGCCGAGCCGCCCGTGCGTGCCGATCGTCGCCTTGCGAAGCGGCGTCGAGCCCTCGGTCACGTCGCTGCGGCTTTCCGGCCAGTACATCACGGGGATATCGCGGATGTTCAGCGTGGCGTCCTCGACGACCGTCAGCCAGCGGTTCTCGCCCAGCCGCACGCCGGTGGCGTCGTAGGGGGTCGCGTTCTTCAGGTAGGCGCGGCTGGCGCCGATGTGATACGTCGGCGTGTGGAAATCGCTGGTGGAGACGCGGGCGTTGCGGAACTCCAGCTCCCGCTCGGAGAGGGCACGGGCCTCGGTGGCACGGACGTAGACGGGGATGTTCCGCTGCTCCTGGACCGTCCGGAACACGGCGTCCAGCACGACCGCGCGGTTCGTCGTGAAGTCGTAGAACGCCGACGTGCCCCGGAGCGTCCGCTCCCCGCGGGCGATCACCACGTCGCCCTCGAGGTACACGCCGGTAACCACCTCGCGTCCGCCGCCGGGCATCGAGACGCCCTGGAGTTTCGGCGCCCACGGGACCGAGGCGTCGTCCTGCTCCTCGGGCCGCCGGGCGCTGAAGACCACCGCGTGCTGGCTGCGAAGCTCGAGGAAGAGGTCGCTCTCGGCCGAGCCCTGGGAAAGATAGACGTCCCCGCGGGCGATCGTCGCGCGGCGGCGGGTCTCGCCCTCGCCGATCTCCTGCGAGGTGAAGCGTTTGGCGTGGAAGTGCACCGGGTCCGTCCGCCGCGGCGGCGGGGGCGTGCGGACGACCTCCACGGGCGGACGATCCGTCGCTGCCGCCTCGCCGGGCCCCGCAGCCTCGGCCGGACGCGTGGCGGGCGCGGGGCGCTGGGTCACGGTGACGGGCGTCCCTGCCGGTCGGGTGGCCGACAGGCCGGCCCGGCTGCGGCGGCGGGCCTCGACGGCCCGGGCGTAGAGCGGGAAGCCGGTCAGCGGGCGGTCGGACATCGTCCCCGAGGCCCGCAGGCGCCCGCGACAGCGGACGGTGACGAACATCTGCCGGTCGGTGGTGACGGCCCCGGCGGGCTCGACGACGCGGGCGTCGCCCTCGACGTAGAGCTCGATCTCGTGCTCGGGCAGCCCCCGCGTCGGGCGCGTGGCGATCCAGAGGACCGCGTCCCGCCCGCTGACGACATGCTTGCCGACCGCCAGGCGGAAGCTGCCCAGGATTACCGAGACCTTCTCTCCGCCGTCGGAGAAGAAGTGGATCTCCTTGCCGGAGATGCGGGCGTCTTCGTGGATGTATTCATCGGCCGGCACGGCGGATGCGGCGGCGAGAATGCACGCCGCGACCGTCCACAGCATGCCGTTGGCCCGGAGACGATCGATCATGGCCACCTCGCAACAGGACCCGCGGATCAGGCGCACGGGGTGATTATAGTGGCGAAAGAGGGTAAGTCAATTGCCGCAAGCGGTTTTGCGCGAAGTCGCCGCCAGGGCCCTACCCCTTCACCGCCGCGGCGACGGTATGCTTGCGGCCCTGCTTGACCTTCCGGTAGTTGCCGAAGACCTCCCGGAAGTTCCGCTTGATGAACTCCCGCAGGCCCGAGACGGTAACCACCACGAGCTGCCCGCCGGGGCGGAGGCGGTCCCGGGCGTCGCTTAGAATAATGTACAGCAGCTCGCGCCCGACCTTCGCCGGGAGGTTCGCCAGGACGTTGTCGAACGCCGTCTCGCCGACCTCGCTGAACGCGTTGGACAGGTAGGCCCGGCAGTTGGTCAGGCCGTTGTCGGCGGCGTTGCGGGCGGCGTAATCCACGGCGATGTAGTCCTTGTCCGCGAGGTGGACCTGCCCGGAGGCGGTCTCGGCGGCGACGGCCACGCCGATCGCGCCGTATCCGCAGCCGAGATCAAGCGTAACGTCCGCCTCGCCGAGCTCGACGTGCTCGATCAGCAGCCGCGTGCCGTCGTCGATCTGCCGGGGGCTGAACAGGCCCCACGTGCTGCGGAAGCGGAGCGTTCGGCCGCGGAGGCGCGCGTCGAAGAGGATGTCCCGCTTGAGTTCCTCGGCGGTCTTCATCGCCGCCGCCCCCCTACCGCTTGCCGAAGCCGTTGACGTGGACGACGTCCTCGAAGGCGGACTTCTCGGGTCGCTGGGGCGCTTCGGTCGGCGTGCCCACGGGCATCAGCGCCCAGACCCGCAGCCCGTCGGGGACGTCGAGCAGTTCGGCAACCGCCTGCTCGTGCCTGCGGAGGGCGCCCTCGATCCAGCAGGACGCGTAGCCCAGGGCGACCGCGGCCAGCAGCATGTTCTCCATCGCGGCCGAGGCGTCCTGGACGTAGAAGTCCCCGTACGGCGTGCCGCTGGGCTCGATCAGCAGGACAATGGCGGCCCGGGCGCCGGTCATGGCCTTGCTGACCCGGGCGAGCTCGGCGAGGAGGTCGGGGTCGTCGACGATGACGTACTGGCGGAGCTGGCGGTTGCAGCCGCTGGGCGCCTCGATGCCGGTGCGGACGATGCGTTCCAGCACGTCGCGGGCGGGGGCGTCGCCCTGGTAGCTGCGGACGCTGCGGCGTGCTGTCACGACCTCGAAGAAATCCACGGGTCACTCCCTTCTGTTGAGCGGGTCAGTCGAAGATGCTCGGCCCGGTGGGCAGGCGGAGGTCCTCGTCGTCTTCCTCCTTCCGCCGGGGCCGGTTGGGGTCGAAGAACACGTTCTCCTCGAACTCGTTGACGCGCTCCATGCCCGGGCCGTTGGGGCCGACCTGCGGCAGCGGCTGGGTGGCTGTCGGACGGGTGGCCGGGGCGCTGCTGGGAGTCGGACGCCGGCGCTCGGCGGCGACGACCCGTTCCGGCGGCGGGGCCGGGCGCTTGGGGTTGACGTACACGAGCTGATGGAACGGGCGGTCGGCAAGGTAGAGCACCATGCGGCGCCCCCCCTCGACGAATCGCATGGTGGCGCCCAGCTCCTCGCCGCCGTAGTCCAGCGCGGCGTGGTAGACGCCCGGCGAGATCGACCGTGCCGTCCCGGTGACCTCGGCGGCGGGTACGGAGACGGCGAGGTCTCCCCCCTCGCCCGGGGCGAGGGTGATCTCGTGGCTGGGTGCGGCCTGGAGGGCGGCCATCACGGGGTGGCGCAGCAGGGGCTTGAGGCTCCGCGGCTGCTGCTCGACGTATGTGCCGGCCAGTGCGGCGGCCGGGGGGGGCTGGGTCCGCTTTGGCAGCGTAAGCTCCTTGAGGGCCACGTCGCGGACGAACAGCGAGGCCCCGTCCAGTTCCCGCGGTGCGCGGAAGACGAACGTCAGATCCCGGGATTGCCGCGGCGCGACCTCGACGACGGCCTCGTTCGCGATCCGCGGCAGCAGGCGATCCGCCTGGTCTTCGGCGGCAAGCCCCAGCGAGGGATAGCGATCGCTGCCGGCCACGAGGCGCACGTCCGAGCCGTGGGCCTCCAGCTTCACCGGGCGCCGTCCGCCGGTGATGCGGACGCGGACCCGCCAGTAGACCTCCCCCACGCCGGCCGGAAAGTACCCCCCGCCGGCGACCGTCTCGGCGGCGACCATGCGGATGTCGCAGCGCGGCTTGATCGGCTTGGGCTTCGGTCGCGGTCGCGGGCGGGGCTTGGGCCTGGGGTCGGGGCCGGCCTGCGGCCCGGGCGCGTCGTCGGGGTCCTCGTCGGGATCGGGGTCGACGAGCACCGGCGCCGGGCCGATCCTGCCCACCGTGCCGTCGCCCTCCGGCTGAGTGGAACCGCTTTCCAGGAGCATGGGGACGACCACCACGGCGGGCACGGCGAGGATCGCGCAGGCCACCAAGGCCAGCACGGCCCACTTGAACGGCCCCTGGCCGGGGCGCTTGGGGCGGGGACGGGCGGCGCGGTCTTCGTCGAAGCCGGCCATGGCGGAGGCGAGTTCGGTATGGTCGGGCGACGGGCCCGGGCCCGGCTCGGGGGTTGCGGCCGGCGCCGGCTCGGGCTCGACCGTCTCGGCCAGCAGTTCGGGCCGGGAGGACGTCGGGACCAGCGGCGGGGCGGTATCGATGACCGCGGAGGCCTCGAGCGCCTCGACCGGCTCGGGTTCCTCGACGTCGGTGGTCTCGGCTTCCTCCTGGGGGGGCTCGGGCTCGACGAGGTCGAGACCGCTTTCGATTCCCCGGCCGGCGTGGCGGCGTGAAGGAATCGCAAACTCTTCCAGATCGTCGGGATAGGGCACTTCGATGAGATGGTTGCAGCTCTTGCACCGTGCTCGATGGCCGGCGGCGCGGGCGCCGACGAGCACCGTGCGCCCGCAGTTGGGGCAGGTCACCGAGACCTTCCGCCCCTCGGCGAGTCGGGCCTGCTCGGCGAAGCCCGGCTCCTCGGCATCGACGCCGGCGGGCGCGGGCGGGGCGTCGGCCTCGCCGTTGAGGCCGCCGACAGGCATCTCGTGGCCGCAGTTGGCGCAGGCGATGGTGGGTCCGACGGCCTGGTCGTCGTCGAACTTGTTGACGTGCCCGCATTGTCCGCAAAGGACGCGCACTGTCTACTCCCCCGCGCCGTAGCGCTGGGCGATGGGCATCCGCCGCCCGCTGCCGAAGGCCCGGCTGGTGGCCTTGAGCACCGGCGGCGCCTGCTGGCGCTTGTGTTCGGAGCGGTCGACCATGGCGACGACCCGCCGGACGACCTCGGCGTCGAGGGCGGCGTCGACAATCTCCTCGCTGGTCTGCTCCAACTCCACGTATCTCCTGAGGATGTCGTCAAGCAAGTCGTACGGCGGCAGCTTGTCCTGATCGGTCTGGCCGGGCTTCAGCTCGGCGCTGGGCGGCTTGGTCAGCGTGCTGGCGGGAATGCGCTCGGCGCCGGCCTCGTCGTTGAGCTGGCGGGCGAGGCGATACACGTCCGTCTTCATCACGTCGCCGATCGGCGCCAACCCGCCGGCCATGTCTCCGTAAAGCGTACAATACCCGCAGGATAGCTCGCTCTTGTTTCCCGTCGCCAGCGCCAGGTGCCCGCGGGCGTTGCTGGAGGCCATTACGATCGTGCCGCGAATCCGCGCCTGAACGTTCTCGGCGGCGGTGTCGGCGTCCTCGGCCGAGAGGACCTCCGCCAGGGCGCCCTCGAAGGCCGCGTGCATAGGCTCTATCGGTACGACGCGGTAGTGGATTCCAAGGTTCCCGGCCAGTTCGGCGGCATCGGCGACGCTGTGGTCGCTGCTGTAGCGGCTGGGCATCGCCAGGGCATGGACGTTCTCCGGGCCGAGGGCGTCGGCGGCGAGCGTGGCGACAACGGCCGAATCGATCCCCCCCGACAGCCCCAGCACGACGCTGCGGAAACCGCACTTGGCGACGTAGTCCCGCAGGCCCAGCTTCAGCGCCGCCGACAGGCCGGCAATGTCTTCCGGCAGGGGCTGGATGGGCCCGGGTGTGCCTTCGAGGTCCACGACCAGCAGGTCCTCCTCGAACGCCCGCGCCCGCCCGAGCATCTCGCCGGCGGAGGAGACCACGCAACTGCTGCCGTCGAAGATCAGTTCGTCGTTGCCGCCGACCTGGTTGACGTAGGCGATCGCGGCGCCGCTGCGGCGGGCCTGGCGGGCGAACAGGTCCCGCCGCAGGCCCGACTTGCCCATCTGGTAGGGGCTGGCTGCCATGTTCACGATGACCTCGGCGCCCTGCTCGGCCAGGAGGGCGACGGGGTCCTCGCGGTAGAGCTGCCTGCCCAGCGCGCCGGCGTCCCAGAGGTCCTCGCAGATGCTCACGCCAATCCGCCTTCCGGCGATGTCCAGGCATTCCGGGCGGTCGCCGGGCTCGAAGTACCGCGTCTCGTCGAAAACGTCGTACGTCGGCAGCAGGCTCTTGACGTGCACCCGCTGGACCCGGCCCTCGCTCAGCAGCGCCGCGACGTTCTCCAGCGGACGCCCGCTGCCCGACGGGGTCGCCCGGACGTAGCCCACCAGCGCCGACGTCCGCGTGCAGCGGCGGGCGAGGTCCTCCACGGCCGCGAGGTTGTCGGCCACGAACCGGGCCTTCCGCAGCAGGTCCCGCGGGGGATACCCGCAGACGCTCAACTCGCCGGTGACGACGAGCTCACAGCCGGCGTCGGCGGCGCGGTCGACGGCCTCGGCGATCCTCCGGGCGTTGGCCCGGACGTCGCCGACGACCGGGTCCAGTTGGGCCAGTGCGATCTTCATAATCTCAGGATACTCCCACCCGCCGGGCATTTCATGCCCAAACGTCGGACGCGGCGCGTCGGCTGAAATGTTGCTTTCGCGCGGCGGCATGTGCATAATTCCTTGCGGTCGCGAATTCTGATCCCCCGGAACGCGTCGGTCAGAGGTGCGCCATGAAGACCCTATCCGTGCCCGCGGTTCTCGCTTGTCTCTCGCTGTTGCTGCTGTGCGGTTGCGACAAGGAGGTCGAGTTGACCTTCGTCAACCGCACGGATCAGGCACTCGACGTTCGCGTCAGCACGCCCGACGAAGGGCATGAGCATGTCGGCAGGCTCGATCCGCGCGGCCGGCTGGAGCACGAGATCGAGATCGACGACGACGAGCTTCCCGCCCGCTGCTCCTGGACGGCGGGCCCGTACGGCGGGGACTTCCTCGTGACCGAGGAATCGGACGAGGAGATCTGGCTGGAGATCTTCCCCGCCGCGGTGGACAGCCCCGTCTCCCCCCAGCCCCGTTGACCGGCGGGCTGCCGGCCTGCCCCGCGCCGTCGGCGGCGTGGAAGAGGGGTGCGCATGGAGCGTCACAACGCGATCGCGAAGGTTCGCTTCGCCTCGGCGAGGGCGCAGCGCGTGCACCTGTGGCGCGCCGACGGCTGCGTCGTGGAATTGCTGTGCATGGAGGTCGGCCAGGAGACGCGGGTGACCTCCGGCGCGTGGTGCTACTACGTTGCGACCGGGACCGCCGAACTCCGGGCCGGCGGCGGGGCCGAACGCCTCGCCCCCGGGCAGATGGGAACCACCGAGCCGGACGAGGAACACACCCTCGCCAACGCCGGCGAGGGGCGCCTGGTCTGCCTGGCCGTGACACCGGGTTGACCCACCACGGGAGAACCAACATGCGTATCGCCATTGCACATCCCGCACTGGGCAGCGAAGGCATCGACGAGGCGTTCGCCCGAGCCGCCCGCGCCGGCGCCGACGGCGTGGAAATGCACTACGCCTCCCCCGCCATGGCGACCGCGCTGACCGGGGGCGACCACGCGGCCGCGCTGCGGGCGGCGGCGAAGGATGCCGGCGTCGACGCCTGCGCCCTCTGCCTGGACTGCCTCCGCGGGGAGCCCGCCCTGATCGGGCGCGCCGAGATGGTCGAACGCACGCAGGAGTTCCTCGGCCGCGCCATCGCCGCCGCCGCCGAGGTCGACGCCGCGATGCTGGTCCTGCCGTTCTACGGCAAGAACATGATCGAGACCGAGCAGGAGCTTTCCCGGGCTCTCGACGCCCTCCTGGACGCCGTCGAGACGGCCGAGGAAGCCGGCGTGACCCTCGTCATCGAGACGACGCTCGCCTTCCACCAGCAGGAGTTCCTTCTGAGCCACCTGGGCAGCAGCCAGGCGGTCGGGGTGGCGTGCAACACCGCGGTGGCCGAGGCGCGGAAGCTCGACGCGCCCACGGGCCTGCGCCAACTCGGGCCCGGCGGGCTGTCGCTGGTCCGCCTGCGGGACGTGCGGCTCGCCGCGGGCCAGCCGCCGGATTTCGACGTCGCCCTCGGCAGCGGCGACGTGGACTTCCCCGGCGTCGCCCGCGCGCTGAAGGCCATCGGCTACGAGGGGTGGGTGGTCGTCGATCCCCCGCTGGCCGACGGCACGGATCCCCTCCCGGCCGCCACCGACGCCATCGCCTTCGCCCGCAGCACCCTCCTGCCCGCCGCGGCTCGCTGACGGGAGATGAGCCACCCATGAGCGACTTCCGACGTGACGCGGGCGTGCTGCGGGAGCTTGGCAGGCGGTACATGGAGGTCTGCGCCGGCGAGGTGCAGGATGGGCGGCGCGATCTCTGGCGGCGCGTGAACTCCCTCGAGCCCGTCCGCCCGCCGATCTACCTTCGCGGGGGCAACTGCTGGGGCGAAGTGCCGGACGTCACCCGGCGCCAGTGCGCCGACGACCTCCTCGCCGGGATCGAGCGCCGCCTTCGGCTGAGCCTGTTCCGCGACTCGCTCGACGACGACAGCATCTTCGAGCCGTGGCTCAGCGTCCGCGCCGTCCACCGCTGCACCGGCTGGGGGCTCCAGCAGACCCGCACCCGCCCCGACGAGCCCGGTGGGGCCTGGAAGGCCGACTACCCCATCAAGGCCCCGGCCGACGTCGCCGGACTGCGCCCGCCGCACCACGACATCGACGAGCAGGCCACCGCCGAGAGGGTCCAGCGGATCGGCGACGCCGTCGGCGACGTGATCCCGATCCACGTCGACCGCGCGCCGGCCTACCGCGTCTGGTCGGCCGACATCGCCACCGACCTCGGGCGGCTGCGCGGCATCGAAAACTTCATGCTGGACATGATGGACCGCCCCGAGTGGCTCGCCGAGTTGCTGGCGTTCTTCCGCGACGGCGTGCTGCGGACCCACGACGAGGCCGAGGCCGCCGGCGACTGGTCCCTCGCCGAGCACGAAAACCAGGCCATGCCGTATGCCCGCGAGCTGCCCGACCCCTGCCCGAACACCCACGGGACGCCGCGGAAACGCCTGTGGGGATACATGGCCGCCCAGGAATACACGCTGGTCTCCCCTGCCATGCACGAGGAGTTCCTGCTCCGCTACCAGCGCCCGATCCTCGAGAAGTTCGGCCTCGTTGCCTACGGCTGCTGCGAGGACCTCACCCGGAAGATCGACATGCTCCGCTCGATCCCGAACCTCCGGCGGATCGCCGTGGCGCCGCTGGCGGACGTCGCACGCTGCGCCGAGCAGGTCGGCGGGGACTACGTCCTGAGCGTCCGGCCGAATCCCGCCGAGATGGTCTGCTGCGGGTTCGACCCCCAGGCCGTCCGCCGGCGCCTGCGGGAGCACCTCGAGCCCTGCCGCGGCCTGTGCGCGGACCTGACACTGAAGGACGTCAACACGATCGAGCACGATCCCGCCCGGCTCGGGCAATGGGTGCGCGTCGCGCGGGAGGTGATCGACGAGCTTGCCTGACCCCGCCGGCGGCCGTACCATCGCCGCCGGCGGAAGCTGCCCGAGCCCCCGCGGAGAAGGCCATGCCTCGAGAATCCCTCGCGAACAAGAAGAAGCGGACCGCCCGGATCATCGCGGCCCTGCGGAAGGCCTATCCGGACGCGCACTGCGAGCTGAACTACCGGACGCCGCTGGAGCTGCTGGTCGCGACGATCCTGTCGGCCCATTGCAGCGACAAACAGGTCAACGCCGTTACCGGGGATCTGTTCGAGAAGTACCGCACGCCGGCCGACTACGCCGAGGCCGACCCGGAGGAGCTCCAGGAGGAGATTCGCAGCATCGGCCTGTTCCGCAACAAGACCAGGTCCATCCGCGGGGCGTGCCGGAAGATCGTCGAGGACTTTGACGGCGAGGTGCCTCGAACGATGGAAGGCCTGACCAGCCTGCCGGGCGTCGCGCGGAAGACCGCCAACGTCGTGCTGGGCAACGCCTTCGGCCTCGACGAGGGCATCGTCGTGGACACCCACGTCCAGCGCGTCTCCCTCCGGCTGAAGCTCACGCGGTGGGAGAAGTCCGGGCAGAGCCACAAGGTCGAGCAGGACCTGATGAAACTCGTGCCGCCAAAGCAATGGACGATGTTCGCCCACTGGCTGATCTTCCACGGGCGCCGGGTGTGCAAGGCCCGCAAGCCGGACTGCCCCGGCTGCCCGATCCGCGAGCTCTGCCCGTCGGCGGGGAAGGTGTAGCGTCCGGCCGGCGACCGCGGAGCCCTGGCCGGGTGCGATCAGGTCACCCGCCGGTTCTCGCCTTCGTGATCGGCGTGCTCGGCCTGGGAGCGGTTCTCGTCCTGGCGGCGATGGTTGATGCCCAGCTTGGCGGCGTAGAGGCGGCGGACGTCGTCGGGCTCGAGGCCGAGGAGCTGGCAGATGCTGATCCAGAAGAACAGCATGTCGGTGGCCTCGACGCGGGCGTTCTGGATGTCGCGCAGCTCGTGCTGTCGGCCTTCTTTGGCCTCGCGGTACCAGTGCTTCCAGCTCAGGCAGTCCTGGAGTTCGTGGCATTCTGAGGCGAGGGCGTCGACGTAATTCTTCAGCGCCCGCCCGACGTCGACGCGGAGGCCCCCGCCTTCCGGCAGCGTGCCTTCGGCCTCGGCCGCCCGCAGGGCTTCGCCGAGCCCGGCGGTATCGAAGCCTGCCCGGCGGTTGAGGGAGGCCTGGAGCGGCCAGAGGTCGTCGAGCGTGGCGGGCAGGTTGTCGGGCATCGTGATCTCCTCGTGAAGGTGGCGTCGGCGGCTTGCCATCCGGGCCGACGGAAAGTAGGCTATCGGTGGGTCGGACACGTGTCGGATCCCTGGCAGCAGCGGAGCGTTCCGTGGTAGCAGCAATCGCCGATTACATCAAGGCCTGGCAGTTCCCGATCCTGGCGGTCCTGGCGGTGGTCTGGACCTGGGGCGGCGGGGTCCTGCTGCGCCGCATCCTCCTGCCCCAACTCCCCCGCCGCCGTGCCACGCTCGGGCGGTGCATGGTCGGCGCGTTCTTCGCCGGCCTCGCCGGGTTCCTCACCGCCCTGATCCTGCTGTTCCTCATCCAGACCCTCGCCGGGCGCTTCGGGCTCTGGCTGCGCTGGATCGCCGTGGGCGCCTGCCCGGCGGGGTTCCTCGCCCTGGCCTGGGCGGTGCTGTACGCCCAATTCAGCCTGCCGGCCGGCGCGGTCATGAAGGCGTGCATTCGTGGACTCGGGCCCATGGTGCTGGTGGTGATCGTGGTCCTGGTGCCCACGGGGATCTTCACCTACGTGTCCTTCCAGCGCGATCTGGACCGCCGCCACAGCCGGCATTGCCTCTGGCGCATCCAGCAGGCCGTGCTGCATCACTACCCCAAGGACCATCCCCCCCCGAGCCTCGAGCGGATGGTTGCCGACGACGTCATTGGCCCGCGGTTCCTCCACGCGCGGAATCGGCGCGGCGGGCGGTTCGACTACTTCTACCTGCCCGTCCGGCCGCTGGAGCCGGAGGTCGCGACGGAGAAGCTGATGGCGTGCGACTACCTCGCCAACCACGACGGGCGGGGGCGGGCCTTCGTGCTGGCCAACGGCGAGGTGGACTGGGCCCCGGCGGAGGCATTCGAGAAGCTCCTGGCCGCCGAGGAAAACCAGGCGTTCGGCATCGCGCTGAAAAAGGCCGAGGCCGCGCGACAGGCCCACAGCGAATAGCCGCTGTCCCCGACGCACCCCCCGCGGTAGGATTGCCTGTATGTGCGGGTTCGCCGGAGAGTTCATGCTCAGGCCGACCGGCCGGGCCGACCTCGCGGCCGCCCGGCGAATGGCCGACGCCCTGGCCCATCGAGGCCCCGACCAGCAGGGGGAGTTCCTCTCCGACGACGGGCGCTGTGCGATCGCCTTCCGCCGCCTGGCCGTCATCGACCCCCCGGGCTCGCCCCAGCCGATGACCTCCGCCGACGGAGAGCTGACCGTGGCCTTCAACGGGGAGATCTACAACTACCGCCAACTGCGGGAGCAGCTTGCCGCCGCGGGCTGCCGCTTCCGCTCGGCCGGGGACACGGAAGTGCTGCTTCACCTGTACCGGGCCCGCGGGGCGGAGATGGCGGCGGCGCTCGATGGCATGTTCGCGTTCGCGTTGTACGACAGGCGGACGCCCTCGCTGCTGCTCGTCCGCGACCGGCTCGGGCAGAAGCCGCTGTGGGTCCGACGGATGGCGGACAGGCTGGTGTTTGCCTCCGAGGCGCGGGGGCTGCTGGCGCACCCGATCCCGGTGGAGGGCGCGGAGCGGAATGCGGTTACGCACTATTTCACATTGGGTTATGTGCCTCAGCCGCACTCGATCTGGAAAAACATAGAAAAACAACCGCCGGGAACGGTTGTTTATGCAACAGATGCCCCGAATATGAAGCGTTGCTGGAAAGTACCAGAAGATGAGCACGACGAGCCGCCTGAGGGAGTCGGGGCGGTCCGGGGGGCGGTGGCGGCGGCGGTCGGGGCTCGGATGCATGCGGACGTCCCCCTGGGCGTGCTGCTCAGCGGGGGGATCGACTCGGGGATCGTGGCTGCCTTGATGGCCCGGGAAGCCGGGCGGGCAGGCGGGGTGCGGACCTTCACGGCCGGGTTCGAGGACGAGACCTACGACGAGCGGCCGCTTGCCCGCAAGGTGGCCGGGCACATCGGATCGGAGCACACGGAGCTGCTGGTGCGGGCGGCGCCGGCGGAGGCCGTGGACGAGCTGGTTCGGATGTACGCCGAGCCCTTCGCCGACTCCAGTGCCCTGCCGACGTGGCTTATCTGCCGGGCCGCGCGCGAGCATGTAACCGTCGCCCTGTGCGGGGACGGCGGGGATGAGGTCTTCGGAGGATACGACCGGTACCGGGCGCTCCGCCTGGCGAGCGAGCTCGGCCCGCTCGGGTATGCCGCGGCGCGAGTGTGCGCGGGGCTCCTCGGGCCGTTCGCCTCGCAAGAGGAGCGGAGCCGGCTTCGCCGGTTTGTCCGCTTCGCCGAGGCGCTGCCGGACCCCCCCGCGGTGCAGTACTTCCGCCACCGATGCCTGTTCACCCCGGAGGAGCTGCGGCGGCTGTTCACGGATGACTTCGCCGACGCGTGCGACCTCGATGCCCCGATGCGGTGGTTCGTGGACTTGTACGAGGACTGCGATCTGGGGTCGGAGGTGGCGAGGGCGCAGAGACACGACCTGCTGACGTATCTGCCCGATGATCTGCTGGTCAAGGCGGACGTCGCGTCGATGGCGGCATCGCTTGAACTGCGGTCGCCGTTCCTGGATCACCGGTTGGTGGAGCGCGGGCTGTCGCTGCCGGTGGAGCGGAAGGTGAGCCGGCGGCAGGGGAAGGTGGTGCTGCGGGAGGCGTTTGCGGACCTCTTGCCCATCGAGGTGCTGCGAGGCCGGAAGCGGGGCTTCGGCGTGCCCTTGTCACGCTGGTTGCGGGAGGACCTGTTCGAGATGCTGCGGGAGACGCTGATGGACCCCGGGCTGCACCGGCGTGGGATCTTTCGACCGGAGTCGCTGGCGGGGCTGCTCAACGACCACTTCTCCGGGAAGGGGGACCACCGCCACCGGCTGTGGGCGCTGCTGGTATTTGCCCGGTGGCTGAGTGCCAACGGCGTCCCCGGGCTGTAGCGTTCCACGTGGAACATGGGACATTGCCTCGAGCGCCGGCGGCTCGTGTGTCGGTTGTGTCCACCCTCTCGGACACGGGACACATGGAGGGCTATAGACTGTAAACGTTGATGTAATATGAGGTTGCATATGTGTCTGCCCGTGTCCACCCCCAGGGGGGCGCGGACAGGTGTCCAGGGGTGGACACGAGCTGTCCGGGGCGGCCGGGGGTAAGTCGGCGGAGTTTCCCGCTTGCCTGTCCGGTCGGCCGGCGGTACCCTGTGTTCCACGTGGAACGGGACCCAGACCGCAGAAGGAAAGGATGCCCCCATGGCCAAGCAGCCCCGCAGCGTCGCCGCCCCCAGCCGTCTCGGGCGCGGCCTGTCAAGCCTGATCTCCTCCGGCACGGAGCCGGCGGCCGCCCGGCAGCCCCGAACGGAAGAAGCCGGGCCAACCGCGCCGCCCCCCCCGCCGGGCCCGCTGGAGATCCCGGTGGCGGACATTCGGCCCAACCCGTACCAGCCGCGACGCGAGTTCGACGAGCAGGCCCTCGCCGAGCTGGCCGCCAGCATCCGCCAGCAGGGCATCCTTCAGCCCCTGCTGGTCGCCAAGGGCCAGGACGACGGGCGCGGATACACGCTTGTCGCGGGGGAGCGCCGTCTCCGGGCCGCCACCCAGGCCGGGCTGGACACCGTGCCCTGCGTGGTCAAAGAGCCCTCCCAGCGCGAGATGCTCGAGTGGTCCCTGATCGAGAACACCCAGCGAAGCGACCTCAACGCCATCGAGCGAGCCCGGGCCTATCGCGACTACATGGGCCGGTTCGAGCTCACCCAGGCTGCGGTGGCCGAGCGGACCGGCGAGGGCAGGGCGACGGTTGCGAACTACCTGCGGCTGCTCGATCTGCCCGAGGAGGTCCACGGGTTGATCGTCGACGGCAGCATCACGACGGGGCACGCCAAGGCGCTGGCGTCCCTGGCCGGGCAGGCCGACCGCCAGGTCGCGATCGCCCGCCGGATCGCCAGCGAGGGGCTGTCGGTGCGGCACGTCGAGCAGCTCGTCAGCCAGCCGGCCAAGCTCGGGGAGCCGAAGGGGGACACCCGGCCGGCCGCCGCGGCGAAGCCGGCGTACATCGCGGACCTGGAGCGCCAACTGGCGCAAACCATCGGTACGCGCGTGAGGATCAAGCCGGGACGTGGGAAGAATCGGGGCCGGATCGTGATCGACTACTACAGCCTCGACGACTTCGACCGGATCGCCGAGGCGCTTGGGCTGGAGCCGGAGGCATAAGAGAGCCGCATATGTGGATGGGCAGAATAACGGCCCGCCGCGGACAGGTTGGGATGCCCGCGACGGGCCGTTTGCTTCTTCGGCTTCTCAGGCCGCCGTGGCGCGGCGACCCCCTCCGCATCGTCGTCTCCTTCGCGCAGGCTCCCCGGGCAGGGGGTCCGGCGGCCCGCTGCTATTTGCGGTGCTTGGCCGCGGCGAGCTTCTCCTCCTTGGCGTCCTCGGACAGCTTGTCCCATGCGGCGGGGCAACCGGCACAGCAGAAGCCCACCTTGTTGCCGCGGAAGGTGCGTGTGAGCTTGACGGCCGGCTCGGCGGGTACCTTCTGACCCATAATCGGACAGGTGGCGTTGACGACGGCCTTGTCCGGGGCGTTGGCGCCCAGTGCCGCCTTGTGCTCGACCTTCACCAGCTCGCGGGCCTTGGCCAGGGCGGCCAGGGCGGTCTTGGTGTCCCCGTCCTTCACTGCCTTGGTGGCCTTGTCGAGATGGTCCAGCGCGGCGGCGAGATGGGCGGCTGTGGCCTTCTCGGAGGCACAGCAGCTCTTCTCGCAGTCGTCAGCGCAGGCCTTCTTGCCTTCGGCCGCTGCCTTCGGGCCTGCGTGGCCCTTGGGTACGAGGGCGGCGCTCTCGGCGGATGATGCAGGGCAACACCCGCCCCCCGCGAGGAGAATGCCCGAGTCCTCCCCGTCACCGGCCCGCAGGACCAGGGGGACGGACACCGCGGCTGCGAAACCCAGGGCCAGGAGTAGAAAGAGCGTCGTGCGTTTCATGATCGGTCTCCTGTCGGTCTGCTAGAGATAAATGGCGTACGCCTTATGCTGCGAGTCATTGTAGGCAGGCACTCGCGGAGCGCGGCCGTCAGGAGAGGGAATGCGGCGGAAAAGGTCTGTCGCGGCGTGTCAGAAGCTGTAGCGGAGGGAGGCGTAGACGTTCGTGGCCCGCTCGAACTGGGCGAAGAAGGTATGGTCATACCGGCCGAGGAAGACGTTGCCCCCCACCGTGGCGGTCCAGTGATCGTCGATCTTGTAGCTGACGGCCGGGCGGAGGTAGGCGTCGGAGTCGGTGGGGCTGTAGTAGGCGAACAGGGACAGCTCGAGGTTCTGGTTCATCAACAGCTTCGTGAGGCGGACCGTCACCACGTGGCGGTCCTCGTCGGCGATGCGTGCCCGCCCGGGCAGCCCGCGGAGCGACTTCTCGTAGTCGTTGTGGTCCATCATCAGCTCGACGTAGTACTGCACGGCGACGTTGAGGTCGCTGGCGATCCGGGGCAGGTCCTGCGAGTACCCGGCCAGCAGGCGGAGCTGGCTGTTGTTGACGAACGGGTCGTCGCCGCCGCGGTCCTCGCGCGAGTCGTAGTAGGCGGCCTCGACATTCGCGATCCCGCCGCCAAGCTGCCCGCGGATGCTGCCGCCGTACACGCCGAGGCGGGGGAACGTCGCTCGCCCGGCGCCCGGGTCGAAGCCGCCGGGGCTCTTCCACCGTCCCCAGTAGCCGTAGGCCGCCAGCTCGGTGCCCTCGATGTTGCGGTAGATCCGCGTGGCCCACTCATCGTTGCGGAACCACTCGTTCGGGCGGTCGGCGCGGACGACGGCATTCCGCCCGGTCCGCCGGCCGAGCTGCGAATTCCAATAGGAGATCCGCTCACCGCGGATGAAGCGGTCGGCGTCGAACGCCGGCGTGTAGACGATGTCGACGTTTGCCAGGTCGCTGAACAGGCTGATCTTCAGCGCGTCGGACGGGGCCTTGAGGTACTCGACGTCGCGGCCGATGAAGAACGACTGCCAGTCCTTGGGGAACAGGTCGTTGAGGAACAGCAGGTCGCCGGTGCCCCATGTGAGGATCTGGCGGCCGAGCTTGACGTCCATGAACGGCAGGGGGGTGAGAGCGATGTTGGCCTGGCGGAGGTCCAGCCACCCCTGCCCGCGCTCGAGGTCGATGGTGTGGTGATCGAGGACGGGATCGTAGACGACGTCTGCGACGACCTTGAAGGTGATTCGCTGCCAGGGCTTCTCGAGATCGAGCTGGAGCCTCGCCTCGCCGAGGGAGGCGTCGCGCTGGTGGCTGTCGCGCTGGGTGCGGACGCCGCCGCGGACGTCGAGGAAGCCGGTAACGCCAAGTACCTCAAGCCAGCTCTGCCGGGGCCCGTCGTCGTCGGCCGGTGCGGCCGGGGCTTCGGGCAGGGCGGGCTCGGCGTCGCCGGGGTCGGGGGCTGGGGGTTCGCCCTCGACAGTCGGCAGGGCCGGGCCGTCGGCGGGCTGGTCGCCCTCGACGGCGGGCAGGGCGGGCCCGTCGCCGCCGTTGGCGTCGCCGCCGTCGGTCCGGATCTCCGGGAGGGCGGGCTCGTCGTCGCCCGCGGCGGCGGGCGCGGCAGTCGGGGCGCCGGCCGGGGGGGCGGGCTCGTCGGCGTCGGCCCCGGCAAGGCCGCAGGCCAGGGCCAGCACCAGCACCGCGGAAGCTCCCGGGCGCCGCGGCGCGCGGGCGGCAGCGAAACCGTGCATCGGCATATGCGTAAGCTCCGTTACTTGAGATGCTGTCGCGGCGGGCGGCGGAGGTAGCGCTCGGTGAAGATGTCTTCCGGCAGGTCCGCGCCGTACTGGATGTCGTCGTACTCCAGCACGGTGTGTCCCTTCGTGCGGAGGTCCGTCATCCGCGATTTCGTGACCGTCCAGTTGCCCTGGACCTTCTTCATGGCCTCGGCCTTGTACTTGCGGATGGTCCGGCCGGTGTCGTCGACGTACTCCTGCTGGACCACGATGAAGGTCGTGCGGTGGACCCACGTCTTGTAGCCGGCGAACTCGACGAGGTCGGGCTTCTTCGGCGTGGACTTCAGCACGTAGTAGGTCTTGCTGGTCTCGACGAGCTCGTGTTCGTCGGCGTGGATGCCGCGCCCGGAGACGTCCTCGTAGAAGAAGTGCGAGCCGACGAAGCTGGTCCGCTTGTCGGCCGAGCTGATCCGCTTGACCAGGTCCAGCCCGGGCACGTACAGCCAGCGGTCGTCGTCGGCGCCGGGGTGCTTCCACACGAGGAAGGCCATCTTGTTCACGTCGGCGGGTCGGTGGAAGTAGACGTAGAACTTCTGCTCGCCGCAGAAGGGCACGCCCTTGGCGAGGTCCACGTCCTTGGGTTCGCCGGCCTTGCCTTCCGCGGCGTCGGGGTCCCGCTGGTCGCGGCGGAGGATGGTCATCTGGCGGTTCCGCGTGCGCCCCTGGGAATCGGTGATGGTCATGTTCACATCGGCCCGGCCGTCGTCGGCCTGGTAGTAGGACACGTAGTTGGCCCGCCGGACGACGTCCATGGCGGACAGGTCGGCCTCGGCGGCGGGGCCCGGGGCGGCCGCGATCAGCATCAGGGCCGCCAGCGCGGCGCCGGCGGTCTTGGGGGTCGGTCGGTATGGGGATGTCATGAGGCGTCTCCCTTCTGCTCTTCGGCAATCTTGCACTTGGTTCGTCGGGACATCCAGCCGCAGATCAGGGCCGCCAGCGGGACGACGGCGGCGGCCAGCCACGTCAGCGTCGTCCAGTGCCAGGGCACGTAGGGCTGGATATTGAGGGCGACGAGCACGACCACGGCGGCGGCGCTGAGGAGACACACGCCGCAGTTGCAGCTCGGCGGGAGGGTCGGCCGGGCGGTGCGGAAGAGGCGTCCGGCCAGCACGCGGACGAGGGCGGGCAGCAGCAGGAGCGTGGCGGCCCCGCTGACCAGGAGGATGACGGCCAGGAGGATGCCGACGGTCTTGTAGGGCATCAGCGGCGCCAGCAGCAGGGGCAGGAAGCCGGCGGCGATGACGATCACGTTCCGCACGATGGCCAGGGCGGGTTCTCCGAAGACGGCCGGGGCGGTCTTCTCCCAGGAGCCGTGCTCGCGATGCATTGCCCGGGCCCGGGCGAGGAAGTGGATGGCGAAGTCCACCGCCAGGCCTAGCGTCAGGGAGCTGAGGACGGCGACGGGCATGTCGTAGTCTTTGCCGATCAGCCCGACGGCCCCGTAGATGGCGGCGATGGTGACCGTCAGGGGCACCATGCTCAGCAGGCCCCACAGGGGGGAGCGGAAGAGGATGGTCATCAGCAGCAGGACGACGAAGAAGCTGCCCAGGAACGCCCCGAGCATGCCGGTGACCATCTTATCCTGCCAGACGACGTTGATGTAGGTCAGCCCGAACCATCGCGGCTGGATGCCCACCGGCGGGGGGTTGTCGCGGACGAACGCGTCGACGGCCTCGACGACACGCTGCATCTGCCGGTTGTCCCCGCTGGTCAGTTGCACCCAGAGGCTGGCGGTCTGGTAGTCCGGCGTGACGAAATGCCACAGGTCGTCCGGGCGGTGGCTGTTCTGGTACTGGATCAGGCACTGGGCCACGGTCGCCTTCTCGTCGGGGATGCGGTAGTCCCGCGGCTCGCCGCTGAGCAGGTCCCGGTGGACCGTCCGGACCATGTCGGCCAGCGAGTTGCTCTTGCCGACCGCCTCGGTCTGTCCGAGGGCCTCCTGGAGCCGCGACATCCACCGGAGCACGTCGGGGCGCTTGAAGATCTCCCGTCCCTGGCCGAGCGTGTCGACCAGCAGGGCGACCTGCTCGTCGGCGAACGCCTCGGCCGGCTCGGCGCCGGGGCGGGTCTCGGGGGCCGTCGAGTCATCGATCGCCGGCAGGGCCGGCTCGTCGGCGGGCTCGACCTCGGGCAGGGCGGGCCCGCCGCCGTCGTCCTCGGGCTGCTCGACCGTCGGCAGTGCCGGCTCGCCGGTGCCCGGCGGGCGGGCCGGCCCTGGCGCGTCGCCGGCCTCGTCTCCGCCGGGCGTCTCCCCGGCGAGCCGGTTGAGGAATGCCTCCCGCGACGCGGGCCGCTCGGCCGCGACGAGGCCGGCGCGGGCCTTGAGGTCCGCGAAGGCCTCGTCCACGGCGGCCAGCTCGGCCTCGCTCGGGGGGGTGTTGGCGTCGGCGAGGCGTCGACGGCGGGCGTCGGCTGCGCTCTTGACGACCCCGGCGAAAGCCCGCGGGTCGTACTCGGCGCCCGCGGACTCCAGGGCCAGGTAGGCCATGTACGTGCCGCCGAAGTGGCGGTTGAGCACCCGGTCGGCCACGCGGATGGGGTGCGAGGGGGTGAACCACTTGACCGGGTTGTCGTTGATTCGGATGCGGCTGATGCCGTAGCCCGCAACCGCCAGGACGATCAGCGCCGCGGCGAGGATGGGCTTGGCGTGGCGGTTGGTCCCGCGCGCCAGGACCTGCAAGGCGCGTCCGATGACCGAGCGGTTCTCGTCCTCGCCGGCGGCGTGGGTCGCGCCGAAGTTCTCCAGCGTCTCGGGGCGGAGGAACATCACGAAGGCGGGGATGAACGTGATCGTCAGCAGCCAGGCGACCATGATGCCCAGTCCGACGAAGACGCCGAAGACCTGCACCGGCGGGATGGGCGTCAGTGCCAGCGACGCGAAGCCCGCCGCGGAGGTCAGCGACGTGTAGAGCATCGGCACGAAGAGGTCCTTCATCACGCCGCGGATGGTCTTCTCGCGGTCGCGGGTCGCCTGGTAGCGTTCGAAGAACTCGCTGATGATGTGGATCGAGTCCAGCACGGCGATGGGCATGATGAAGATCGGGATCATGCTGCTCATGATGTGCACCGGGAAGCCGGCGATGACCAGCGATCCCATCGTCACGATCACGGAGACCATCGCGACGATCATCGGCGAGACCACCAGCACCAGCTTGCGGAAGAACAGCAGCATCAGCACGAAGATGACCGCCATCGCCGAGGGGGCGGAGATCGCCATCTGGATGAACATCTCCACGCCGAAGGTATCTTCGGCGACGGGCAGGCCGGTGATGTGGTACTCCTCGGGGCCCTCGAAGGCGGCGATCTTCTCCAGCAGCTTGACGTACACGCTGTGGCTGAGGTCCTTGCGGGTCAGCGGCAGGTACAGCGCCACGGCCGAGGGGGGCTCGTTCGGGTCCGTGTCGGCGATCAGCGTGCCGAACAGGAACGGGATCCGCCGGGCCTTCCGCCAGACCTCCAGGGCGGCGTTGGCGTCCTCGGGCGGCTGGGGCATCAGCCAGGAGAAGCTCACCCCGCCGGCGACCGGCTCGATGGCGTCGACGGCGGAGGGGGCGATCAGGTCCACGGCGATCACACCCTCGTCTGGGCCGAGCCCCTCGCCGAGGCGGTCCCCACGGAGCCCCTCGGCGAACCGCGTCAGCTCGTGGACCCGCCCGAGGACGCCCGGCGTGAAGACGCCGCACGGGTCGGACTCGTTGACCACGCCGACGACCACCATGTCGTGGAGGCCGAACCGCTCCTTCATCCGGTCGTGGAAGACGCGGACGGGCTCGTCCGCCGCGAGCATGTTCTCCGGGTCGGTGTCGACGGCGATGGGGTTGAGCAAGCCCGCGGCCGGGGGCCACAGCGACGGGACCGCCGCCGCGACGGCGATGCCCAGCGTCACCGCGACCATCACCGAGGTCAGCGCCCCGGGGTGATGGACGCTCCAGCCGACAATGTCCTTCGTAAGCCGCATCGATCGTGTTCCTTCCGGTCCGGCGGAGAGAGGACCCGCAGTAATCGTATAGCGCTAGTCGGCCTTGAGCACGCGGGAGAGGATGGCTTTCTCGTCCCGGGCCACCGGGCCGCCCATGACCTCGGCCACCGTCCCGCCGAACATCCTGCCCATCAGCCCGGTGTTCATCCGGGAGACGTACACCGCCCCGTCGTCGCCCTCGTAGACGGCGATCGAGCAGGGCATCATGGCGGCCAGCTCGCGATTGTCGGTCAGCACGCGGTCGGCGTACTCGGGGTGGCAGAGCTCCACGATCGCCACGCGCCGCGGGAAGTCCCGCCCGTGCTTGGACAAGGATTTCTGCATGTCCCGCTTGCCCGCCAGCACCCAGCCCTGCTGGTCGATGCCGGCCTCGATGGCCTCGACCGTCTCATCGAAGCCCAGGCGGCTGGGGTGGACGTTGAGCATCATGCCGGGCATGAGGACCCACACGCCCGCGGCCGCGAGGGCCACGCCGAGAATGAAGGCGACGGCGGCCGTGGGCCAGCGCCGGACTCGCGGGGGACTGTGGCTTTCCTGTTGGGTTGTCGTGTCGGTCATTGGTTGGCTTCCCGGGCGGCAAGGGAGTGATGGAGGGCGGCCAGGAGGTCCGACTTGGGTCGCAGCCCGACGTAGCGGGCTACCTCCTGTCCGTCGTGGAGGAGGATCAGCAGGGGGATGGCCTGGATGGCGAACCTGGCTGCGAGGTGGGGCGCGTCGTCGACATTGACCTTGGCGATGCGGACGGTGGGCGCGACGTCGGCGGCAAGCTCTTCCAGCACGGGCGCCTGCATCCGGCAGGGGCCGCACCAGGGCGCCCAGAAGTCCACGAGTGTCCAGCCGGCGTCGACGGCCTTGGCGAAGGTCTCCTCGTTCAGTTCCACTACCTGGGCTGTCGCAGGCATGATGCGTCTCCTTCCATCTTTGGGGGGGCGTTGATCCGATCCGCAGGACATCAATGCACCTTCCGTGCCAGACGCCGAACATGGGGCCGGGCCCTGTGTAAGCTGTTTTGTTCACATGGGATACATATTGTCAACTGGATCCCGGGCTCTCGGCCGAGCGCCGACGGTATGCGCATACTCGCGCGCAGTATGCGCATACTGCGCCAACCAGTAGAGGAGGGTCATCTCACCGTGGCGGGCGGTCGGCCGACGCGGGGGCCGGGGGTCACCGCGCGGGGGGGGCGGGGCTGTCGGGGTAGATGCCGACCCATTCCTCGGCCAGGTCGGCGTCGAAGAACATCAGCCACGAGCGGCGGGAGACGTTCCCGGCGGCCAGGAGGGGGCAGATGATCTCGATCGCCCGGCGGAGGTCCGCGAGGGCCAGGTCGAGATACGAGTACCGCACCCCCGTCCCCCAACCGACGACGCAGCCGGCCCGCTGGCGGGCAAGCCGGTCGCCCAGGTCGGTCTCCATGCCGTCAAGATCGTCCCAACGGCAGTTCTCAGGCTGACTTGCTCGCTCGAGCTTGAGGTAGGCGAACGTCTCCCCGACGCGGCTGAAGCGCTCGGAGTAGAACGGCGCGCCGCAGTGGGCCGCCCGCCACATCTCCAGTTGGCAGGTCGCGGCCGAGACGAGGTCCAGCCTCGCCGGGTAGTCGTCCCGTGCGTCCGCCTCCAGCTCGATGACGCTCCAGGGCTCCTCGCTGAGGTCCTCGCTGCACAGCGGCTCGGCGGGCAACTGCTCCATCGCGGCCGAGTGCAGGGCGATGACCCGTTCCTTGAAGGACTCCAGGGGCACGGCGCCGGTGGGGACGCGGGGCGCGGCCTGCCCGCTGTCGGACGGGGGCGAGGCGACCTCGATATGCCCGACCCACTTGTCGAGCAGTTCCTCGCCCAGCAGGCATTCGGTGGTGACGAAGGCCTGGTGCTGGGCATGTTCGTCCTCGGTTCCCGAGCAGCCGGGCAGGCGATAGACCAGGTCGATCAGGCGTCCCTGCCCGAGGCGGGCCTCGGCGAGGCCGCCGGCGATGTCGCCGCCTGCGCGGGAGGCGACGAGGGCGACGGTGTCGGCCAGCGAGGTGGGCGGGCGGTAGGCCCGGAAGACCCAGCCGGGCATGTGCGGGGCCATCTCCAGCAGCGTGCGGACCAGGGGGCGGAGCTGGTGATGGGACTCCGGCGTGATCGTCAGGTAGTGCGTGCCGTCGGCATCCCCGCCGAACTCCCACATCAGCCGGTCGTCCACGGCGTTAAGGTGCTTGCGCACCCAGCCGGGCAGGTCCCAGTCCGCGCGGTTGGCGAACAGGGCCAACAGGTCCGATTCCTTGGCCTGAAACGCCGCCCACCACTGACGGATGCTCTCCAGCACGGCCTGGTGTCGCTCGGCCTCGGTGGGGTTGTCGGGGTTGTGAAACAGCCAGCGCATGGTTTCCCTGCCACCGGGGGGGGCTCAGGCGTCGATTCCCAGCCGCTTGAGTCGTTTGTACAGGCCCGCACGCGTTATGCCCAGCATTCTTGCGGCGCGGGCCTTGTTGCCCCCCGCGGCCTCGAGGGCGCCGACGGTCCGCTTGCGCCGGTCCCCGCCGGCGGGGGCGGGGCGGCTGGGCTCGGCCGCCGGCTCGCCGTCGCCGTCGCGGACTTCCGGGGGAAGCGACGCGGCCTCCAGCAGGTCGGCTCCGGCCGGGGTGACCACGAAGGCGTGCTCGATCGCGTGCTCCAGTTGGCGGACGTTGCCGGGCCAGTCGTGGGCGGTCAGCAGCGCCATCGCCTCGCCCGAGCAGCCCCGGATCGCCCGGTCGTACTTCCGGGAGAACCGCTGGACGAAGTGTGCGACGAGGTCGGGGATGTCCTCGCGGCGCTGCCGCAGCGGGGGCACGCGGAGCCCGACGACGCGCAGGCGGTAGTACAGGTCCTCGCGGAAGGTGCCCTCGGCGGTCATGGCGGCGAGGTCGCGGTTTGTCGCGGCGACGATCCGCACGTCGACCGAGCGGGGGCGGCTCTCGCCGACGCGGGTGATCTCTCCGGCCTGGACGGCCCGCAGGAGCTTGACCTGGCTGGCGGGGGACAGTTCGCCGACCTCGTCGAGGAACAGCGTGCCTCCTTCGGCCTCCTCGAACCGCCCGGCGCGGTCGCTGACGGCGCCGGTGAAGGCGCCCTTGACGTGCCCGAACAGCTCGGCGGCCAGGAGCGTGTCGGTCAGGGCGCCGCAGTTGACCGCCAGCAGCGGCCCGTCCCGCCGGCGGCTGCGGGCGTGAAGCATCCGTGCGACCAGTTCCTTGCCCGTGCCCGTCTCGCCCTCGATGACCACGCCGGCGTCCGTGTCGGCGACGAGCTCGACCGCCTCGTAGAGCTTGAGCATCCCCGGCGAGCGCCCGATCATCTCGCCGAATCGCCCGGCCCGGCCGATCTCGCGGCGGAGTTCGGCGATCTCGCTGCGGGCCTGTTTGATCGCGCTGACGTCCACCAGCGCGACGATCGCGCCGAGGTGCCGCCCGGCCTCGTCGCGAACCGCCGAGGCGCGGCGGACCACGGGCACGATGCGCCCGTCACGCCGGCGGATTTCGCATTCGGTGGTGGACTTCTCGCTGCCTCGATGGCGGCAGACGGCGGCGATGACCTCCCCGTCGGGGTCCTCGGCCTCGCTGATCCGCAGCGGCTCGCAGGTCTGCCCGATCATCTCCCCGGCGGGGTAGCCGGTGAGCTCCTCGGCCGAGCGGTTCCAATAGGTGATCCGCCCGTCGCCGTCGGCGGCGAAGACCGCGCAGGGCACGGTCTCGATCAGGGCCCGCCGGAAGGGCTCCTCGATGCGATTCAGCTCGGCCATATCACCATCATTGCGGCGATGCGCGGCGGAAGCAACTCGCCGCCCGCGGTCAGTCGCTCGGGCAGGGGCGTCGAGGGCGCAGGCGGCCGCGGCGGATGGCGTAGGCGCGACGGAGAATGGCGAGCTGCCAGCGCTGGAGCTCGGCCGTGGCCGCCGGGCGGACGCGGGGAAGCTCGGGCAGGCAGGCCGCGAGGACCTCGCAGAGCAGCTCGTCGACGAGCAGCAGCAGCATGTCGTCGCCGTCGACCTGGGGGTTCCACAGCAGCCAGTCCAGCCCGTCCAGGCGCCCGGCGACGGTCAGGGCGGTGATGGCGCGGCGCTGGGAGAACTGCCCGGTCTCCAGCAGGCCGCCCACGCGGTCCAGCGAGTTGGCGTCGCCGAGGATGCCCAGCCCGCAGTGGTAGGCGCCGCGGACGAAGAAGCTGTCCTCCCCGCCGAGATCGTCCCCGATCAGTCGCGAGCGGATGCGCCGGGCCGCGGCGGCCCGCTCGGAGCCCGTCCGCGCCGCCATCGCCAGCAGCAGCGCGCCGGTCGAGCGGGCGTCGTCGTCATAGACGCGCTCGGCCGGCGGGGCGCCGGGCGCGGGCAGCAGCTCGTAGCCCAGCTCCAGCGCCCGCCGGCCGTCGCCCGCGGGCAGGTGCCAGGCGATGTAGTCTCCCGCCAGCGTGAAGTCCTCCCCGGCCGGGACGCGGATGAACTCGTCGCCGGCGGGCGTGCGAAGCAGCCACAGTGCCGTCGCGGCCGCCGCCGAGGGCAGCGGCGTGCGGATCATCGGCACGGCGGGGGCCGTCGCCGGGGCCGTCGCCGACGCGGTGGCGGGGGGCGCGGCCTCGGGGTCGGGGTAGTCCGCCACCGCCGCGAGCCGAAGCGTACGGACGAACCGGGCGGGATCGGCCCTGTCGCCCTCGGCCGCGAGTTGCTGGGCCGTCTGCCGGCCGAGCTCCCGGGCGGCGGCGGCGAGCATCAGGCGGTGCGTATAGCGGTGCGTCCACAGCGTTCGGCAGATGGCGTCCAGCTCGGCTGCCACGGGCAGGTCCAGCGATGCGGCGGCCGCCACGGCGGCGTGGACCTGGGGCACGGTCAGGCGGGGGTCGGCCACGGCGGCGGCGCCAAGCACCTTCCTGACGGGCTTGGCGGCGGGGCCCAGCCGGAGGCGAGCGGCCGCCAGCAGGGCCGCGGCGGGTGGGAAGGGCTCGGCCCGCTCGAGGGCGTCGCGGACGGCGCCGCGGGCGGGCGCTGCGTCGATGCCGCCGAGGACGTGGAGCAGGCGGTCGCGGGCGGTGTCGTTGCCGTCGGCCTCGGCGGCGGCGAGCGCGGCCGCGACGGCTGGCGCGGCGGCGTTGGGGTCGAGGGCGGCCAGGGCGACGGCCGCGGCGGCGGCGCGTTCGTCGGGGGCGGGCACGTCGAGCATTTCCGCGAGGCGGTCGGCGAATGCGTATCGGCCGGCGAGGCCGATGTCCAGGACGGTGGCGGTGACCACGCGGGGGTCGTCGTCGGCGAGCAGGCTGGCCAGGGCCCCGTCGTCGCCGAGCCTGGCGGCGAGGATGCCCGCCCGGCGGCGGACGACGGCATTGGGGTCGGCGACGGCGGCGGCGAGGGCGCGGCGGACGTGGGGGTTGTCCCGCCCGGTGAGGAACGTCTCGGCCAGGAAGATCGCCCGCGTCTCGGGCGAGGGGTTGCTCTCCAGCTCCAGGGCGTGGAGGCGGTCGATATGCAGCGGGTCGCGGTCCGGGCTGTTCAGCTCGCCCAGCCAGCGCAGCGCCGAGACGATCGCCACGAACTGCCGGTCGCTGGCGTCGTCGAGGGCCTCGTTGAGCCGCCGCAGCGTGGCCGGTCGGTCCGACGCCCGCGCGACGGCCCGCCCGATCGCCTTGGCCCGCACGGACGGGCGTGGGCTGTCGAGGTCGCAGAGCAGGAGCGTATCCAGCACGTACCCCCCGGCCAGCACCGCCGCGAGGGCACCCAGCAGCAGCGCCAGGGCCGCGGTCAGCAGCCGCCGCTGCCAGCGATGCGCCCGGAAGTACGACCTGATGCCGGCCATGATACCCCCAGGATACGCCGCCTCTGCCTCGCGCGCCAAGCGGCCCGTTGCGGGCGCCGCGGCGGGGGCCTACAATTCCGCCACACCCGCTCCGGAGGCAGCCATGGGCCCCACACGAACCGAATCGGACTCCCTCGGCGAGATTCAAGTGCCCGCCGCGGCGCTCTACGGGCCGCAGACCGCCCGAGCGGTCGCCAACTTCCCCATCTCGGGGCGAACCATGCCCGGCGAGTTCATCGCCGCGCTGGGCATGATCAAGGCCGCCGCCGCGGCGGTCCACCACCAGGCCGGGCGGCTCGAGCCCGCCGTCGCCGCGGCGATCATCCGCGCCGCCGGCGACGTGGCCGCCAACCGGCTTGACGAGCACTTCCCGGTGGACGTCTTCCAGACCGGCAGCGGCACGAGCAGCAACATGAACGCCAACGAGGTCATCGCCCGCCGCGCCGCGGCGATCCTCGCCGAGAGCGGCAAGGGCGTGCCCGTCCATCCCAACGATCACGTGAACATGGGCCAGTCGTCCAACGACGTGATCCCGACGGCCATCCACGTCGCCGCCGCGGTGGCCATCCGCGGGGAGCTGATCGAGGCCCTCACCGCCCTGCGGACCGCGCTGGCCGAGAAGGCCCGGGAGCTTGACGACGTCGTCAAGATCGGCCGGACCCACCTGATGGACGCCGTCCCGGTCCGCCTCGGGCAGGAGCTCGCCGGCCACGCCGCACAGATCGACGCCGCCCTCGGCCTGCTGGGCCAGGCGCTGGAGGGGCTGTGCGAGCTGCCGCTTGGCGGCACGGCGGTGGGGACGGGCCTGAACGCCCCGGAGGGCTTCGCGGCGGAGGTGTGCGCCGTCCTGGCCGAGAGCCTGGAGCTGCCGCTGCGGGAGGCGCCGGACCATTTCGCCGCCGCGGGCGCCCGGGACGCGGTGCTGGCGGCCTCGGCGGCGCTGCGGTCGACGGCGCTGGCGATGGGCAAGATCGCCTCGGACATCCGCCTGCTGGCCTCGGGGCCGCGGTGCGGGCTGGGCGAGCTTCGCCTGCCGGCCCTCCAGCCGGGCAGCTCGATCATGCCCGGGAAGGTCAACCCCGTGCTGTGCGAGTCGGTCGTGCAGGTCGCCTGCCAGGTCGTCGGCTGCGACGCCGCCATCGCCGCCGGCGCCACCGGGGGGGTCGGCAGCATCCTCGAGCTCAACGTCGCCATGCCCATGATGGCCGACAACCTACTCACCGCCGTCCGCCTGCTGAGCAACGTCGCCCGGCTGTTCGCCGAGCGGTGTGTCCGCGGCATCGAGGCGGACGCCGACCGCTGCGCCGAACTGATCGAGCGCTCGCTGGCCATGGTCACCGCGCTGGCGCCGGAGATCGGCTACGACGCCGCCGCCGAGATCGCCAAGGAGGCGTGGCGCAGCGGGCGGACCGTCCGGGACGTGTGCGTCGAGCGGGACGTGCTGCCCGCCGAGCGCCTCGATGCGCTGCTGGACGCCCGCCGCCAGACCGGCCCGGCCGGCGGCGGGGGCTAAGCGGTCTCAGATACGTTCGTTGCGGTTCCTTCGCCGGGCGCGCCCAGGCGGGGCGGGGACCAGCAGGAACGCAACATAGCTTACGTGGGGCCGCTTAGTCCCGTTTGCCTTCGCCGAGCGCCTCGGCCGCCGCGTCGCGGTGGCCCCGATGGACGCCCTTGCCGGCGAGGACCTTCCTGTAGGCCGCCCGGCTTTCGGCAGCCCGGCCGGCGGCGGCAAGCGACCGGCCGAGGGCGAGGTACACCGCCCCGTGCCAGTATCCCCTCAGCCGGTTGAGGTCCACCCCTTCCAGCGTGGCGAGGGCCTCGGCGGGCTTGCCCGCGTCGCGGAGGATGCGGGCGGCGCCGAGCACGCCGCGGTACCACCGTGCGTTGCCGTGATGGCGGGGCATCTCGACGATCCGCCGGTAGACGGCCAGGGCGGCGTCGGGGTCGCCGAGGTTCTGCTCGCGGTTGCGGCCGAGCTCCAGCAGCACGCCGGCGCGGGCGAGGTCGTCGGTGGTCAGGTCGAGGGCGGCCAGGAGGTCGCGTTCGGCGCCGCGGCCGTCGCCGACGGCCGCGCGGGCCTTGCCGCGGGCGTGGCGGGCCTCGCCGGCCTTCCAGAAGGGCCAGGCGGCGAGGTCGGCGTCGCCGAACGCCTCGACGACCTGCCTGGGCTTGCGCCGGGCCAGGAGGTTCCACATCCGGACGGTCCCGGCGACGGCGGGCAGGGGGATCCGCCCGGCGAGGGCCTCGGCGCGGTCGTGCCGGTTCAGCCGGCGGGCGACCGCGGCGGCCTGTTCCAGGGCGTCGGACTGCTGAAACGCCGTCAGGCCTCCGCGGCCGGCGAGCTCGCGGAAGGCTTCCAGGGCCTCGGCCCGCTTGCCCTGCCGCGCCAGCTCCGCCGCGGTCCGGCGAGCGGCCACGTAGCCGGTGGGGGGCCGGCCCTCGGCGGCCGAGAGGGCCAGCGACATCGCCAGGATATGCTGAATGCCTGTCATTTCACGTAAAGCTTCGCGAAGGCGCGGGGGACGTGGAAGCTCGCTCGGCCGGTCGGGGAGAAGGCGGAGTGTTCCACGCCGCTGTCTCGCTTGCGCTGGCGGCAGAGGTTGAAGTACCACGGCAGGCCGGCGGTGGGTTTTCGGCCGACGACCTGGTGGAGCGGGTCGTCGGTCCGTGCGACGACGGGGATGCGGATCTCGACGGTCCAGAAGTCCTCTCCGACGTGGGTGGCCACTTCGGCCTGCGACTGCCAGCGGAAGTCCTTTCGCCCGGCGGCGCCTCGGTCGAGGTCGGCGACGGCGCCTGCGGGGTTGACCGCGATCTGGTAGTACGCGTGGGATTCGGTCTCGAGGAGGATCTCCACCACGTCGCCGCCCCAGATGGCCGGGTCGTCGTTGCGGCGCGTGGCCACGTTGACCGTCGGTCCGGTGCGGTCGCGGCAGCGGACGGCGAAGTAGGCGCTGCCGTCGTTGCCCCAGGCGGCCCTGAACGTGGTGCCGAACAGCGGCCTCCGCCCGGTCTGGAGCTCGGCGAGGCGCCCGGTCGCGCGGCTGAAGACGTTCTGCCAGAACGGCTCGTCCAGCTTGCCGTCGATGGTGATTCCCGCGGCATCTCGGGCCATGCGAAGCTCGGGCCCATCTGCCCGAGGCCGGCCGAGCTGGCGGGCCTTGGAGCGGAGCCCGTCGAGATAGTCGCCCACCAGGGCCAGCCGCCGGGCGCAGGTGGACGCGGGGTCGGCCTCGGCCCGGGCGGCGTCGAACAGCTCCAGGGCCCGGTCGGCGGGGGCCTTGTCGGACGCCATCGCCTGCCAGTTCGCCTCGCAGTACTCGAAGAACGCCTTCATCCGGGCGCCGGCGGGCCCGTAGAAGAGGCGGCAGTATTCGTCGAACAGCGGGCGGACGTCCGGCTCCCAGAGCATCCGCGCGGTGAAGTACATATGGAAGTGATTGAAGCCGGGGGCGTGGAAGCCCTTGCCCGGAGAGAACCACACATCCTCGCCGAGCGACTTGCCCTTCAGCCGGTTGACGCTCCGGCCGATCAGGTGAGGGACGTACGTGGGCAGGTACCATCCGCGGGCGGTAAAGGGGTAGTTCTCGAAGTTGACGATCGGGTTGTCGGTCCTGGCCAGCCACGCCTTCACCAGTTCCCGCACTTCCCGTCGGCCCTTCGGGTCGGCCTCCTGAATCCGCCTCCCGCCGACGATGCACACCTGCACATTCGGGTGGAGCCTGGCGATTTTCAACGGCGGCAGCTTGTAGGCGCCGTACGCGGCGTTGAGGACCTTCTTGTCCGGGTGGGTCCTGGCGATCTCCCCGGCGACCCGGTTGACGTAGCCCCACACATAGTCCGACAGCCGGCCGCGGGGGCCGCGCTCGGGCGTGTCTTTGCCCTTGCACAGTTCGCACTCGCACATCCGCGTGTAGCCGTCGGGAGGCATGACGGAGACCACGTCGTATTTGTAGTGATCGAACATCGTGCGGACATACCGCAGCGTCTCGCGGAAAAGGGCATCGCTCGAATAGCAGAGCTGGTTGAGCCGCTGGCCGTCGGCGTTGTCACGCCGGCCGCCGTACAGTGCATAGAACTCGGGATGCGCGTCCCGCACGGCTTTCCGGTGGGTCATCGTGTGGAGGCCGTGGGCGATCTGGAAACCGTACGGGTCCCGCGTGCCCAGGCGCATGGCCCACATGGCGCTGTCGCGCCCGTGCACCCCGAAGCGAATGTAGAACCGGCGTATGGGGAAAGCGGGCCGGAGCGTGCAGTCGATCTCGGGCAGCGGAATGGTGGTGCGCTCGGGCACGACCTCGCCCAGCTCGCCCGGCATGTACCACCGGACGCCGAGCCCGCGGAGGAAACTACAGACGGCGTTGAAGGATCCGCGTTCGTCGAAGGCCCAGACGTGAACCGGTCCGGCGTCGCCGGGGGCGGGGCGGGGCCTGCCGGCTTCCCGCGCCCTGCCGGTGTAGTTCTTGTACATCCGGGACATCGGGTTGCCCCAGCGCTCGCCGGTGATGGCGTCCCAGGCGGCGAGGACCTTGCCGCTCCTCCAGTGGGCATTGCTGCGGGCCCAGGGCTCGATCGGCGTGAACTCGGTATCGTCGCCGATCAGCACCAGCCAGGCGTCGCCGGAGACGATCCGACAGGCGCCGTGGGGCAGGCCCTTGGGGGTGATGCCGAGCTTGTCGGTATGGCGGCTTCGGCCGACGAAGACCGCCACGCGGTTGCCGGCGGGCCGGTGCGTGATGGCCAGCCTCGCCCCGGAGATCTTCTGCACATAGCGCTGGAGCTCCCTCGCCGCCAGCAGGGCGGTGCGGGACGCGTTCTCGGCGACCACGATATCCGCCCGCGCCCGGCCGTCCCGGACGAGGAATCGTCCGCCGGCCGCTGTCGAGGCGGCGAGATACAGCACGCCGAACGTGGCGAGAAGGCGGATTCGCATGGTCTGGCGTCCGCGGCCGCAGGGGCCGGGTGACGGGTCAACGTTTCAAGTGCCGGGCGGCCGTGAGGTCCTTCACGCGGTCGATCACCTCGCCGCGGGGGTTGAGCACCTCGAGGCCGACGCCGTCGGGGCCGGCATGGAAGAGCACCACATTTTCCTGGGAACTGTAGAGGTACGCCGCGGGCCCGGCGTCGGTTTTGTGCCAGTAGGTGTTCCAGGGCGTGGGTTCCTCGGCGTAGTAGGGGGCCCCGCCTCCGCCGGAGGTGATGAACCACAGCGGCGTGGGCAGCTCCAGCGGGCGGGCAGGCTCGTCCCCGGTCCAGTCGATTCGCCCGTCGCCGTCGCGGTCGTCGCGCGAGGGCTCGCCGAGGGGGACCTGGGCGTCGACGAGCAATCTGTAGTATGCGTGCTCGTCGCTGCCGAGGATGGCCACCACCTTCCCGCACTTGGACGCCGCCCGGATCAGGCGGTTGCGGACCTCGAGGATGCCGTTCTTCTCGGGCACGAGCCTGCCATCCCTGTGGACGACGGCTCGGACGGTGTTGTCGCCGTGATACCACATGGCGTCCTTCACGTGCCCGCCGCAGGGCAGGACGGGCTCCTGGGCGAAGAGGAACACGTGGCGGACGTTCGGGTCCGCGGCCGCGGCGTCGAGGCGGGCCTCGATCCAGTCGAGCTGGTCGTCGAAGATGTACCCCTCGGGCGAGCCGCCGACGAGCTCTGCGGCGTTGGTGTACCAGTAGTTGTTGTTGAAGCAGAGGACCATCACGGGCCCGTAGCGGAACGTATACACATTTTCGGCATAGGGCGGGCGGCGGGGATCGGCGGGATCGGGGGCGTCGGCGGGGTTCACGAACGCGCGGGCGAAGACGGCCTCGGCGCTGTGGGTGGCGTAGGGCCAGCGGTCCACGCCGACCGGCCGGATGCGGTTCTTCCGGTCGGCGACCATGAAGGTCGCCAGCAGGGCCTCGTGGTTGCCCATGCCCACCAGGACCGGGCGGGTCGCCCAGAAGCCGGTCATCGCCTGCTTCCAGGCGTAGAGCTGCCCGCGGAAGTCCTCCCGGCTGGTCGTGTAGCCGTTGATCAGGTCCCCGCCCATGACCCAGAATCGCGCCCCGCGCGCGGCGGCCAGGGCCGCGGTGCGCTCCAGCGTGGTGTAGTTGATCCCCATGTAGGTCTGCATTCCGCCGCCGACGCCCTCCCGGCTGTCGCCGCAGTAGGCGAAGGTCACGGTGGCTTCGGCGGAGGTCGGCGGGGTGCGGACCGTCCGCGGCGTGGTCAGCCGGCCGGCGATGCGCAGGCGGTAGGTGACGGCGGCGTCGGCGGGAAGGTCGGGCAGGGCGATCTCCTGGCGGCGGGCGTCGGGGTCGCCGGCGACGGTCCGCCCGTCGCCGAGCACCACCGCAACGGCCGCGGGGGTGTCCAGCTCGAAGGAGATGACCGCGCGGGAGGGGTCCTCGCTGCCGGCGAGGTGGACGTGGGGGCCCTCGACCAGCGAGGGCAGCTTCGCATAGCCCTCCTCGCCACGGGCGAAGGAGGCGAACGTGTCGTACACGCCCAGCGGGCGGTCCGCCCCCTCGCGGGCGAGGTGCAGGTCCAGGCGAACGCACACCGTGCCGCCCCGCTGCCAGCCCTCGCTGTTCTTCTTGGGCTGGAAGAGCTCGTCGAGGTCCAGCTTCGCCCGGCCGCGGGCGATCCTCGCCTTCAGGCGGAACCGCTTGTAGGGGTACGTGGTCTCGGCGGCCTCGAAGGGGTACGGCCCGTAGCAGGCCGTGCCGTGGATGTCCGCCGGGTCCACCTTCGTGCCGTCCAGCAGCCGGCCGACGCCGGTGAGGTCCACGGTCAGCCCGCCGTCGCCCCCGCGGACGGCGCCGTGAACGGTTCCCAGGGGCAGCAGGTTGCGGATGGCGTAGTAGGGGACGGCCTTGCCGGCGAGGAGCTTGTCGGCGTCTACGGGCATCGCGCCGGACTTGCCGGCGACGGCCTGGCGGAGCTCCTCGTCGGGGCGCGGCTGGGCGAGCGCGGCGGCCGCGGCGGCCGCGACGGAGGCGACGATGGCGCAGACGATGCGGTTTGTCATCGGGACCTCACGGACGCTCGCGTCTCCGGGCGCGCCCGGCGGCCCGCATGGTTCGGCCGTCTCGGGCGGGACGGGCGGCGAGCTATTCGCTCTTGTCGAACACGGCCTGTGCGGCGTTGGCGATGTCCTCGGCGTCGAGCCCGACGAGCTTGAGGGTCTCCTCAGGGGTCTTGGCGCTCTTCGGGATGGAGCGGACGACGAGGCTGGTGACCATCACGCCGAGGTCGCTGCGGGCGGCGGCGGCGGTGATCTCGTCGGCGACGCCGCCGATGTAGTTGTCCTCGACGACGAGGATCTGCCCGCGGCAGTCGTCGCCGATGCGGAGGATCTCGTCGGTCTCGAGGGGGATGCTGTAGGCGTCGATGAGCGTGGCGCTGAGCCCGGCGCGTTCCTCGAGGAGGTTCAGCGCCTGGCGGCAGACGTGGACCATGTAGCCGCTGGCGACGATGGCGAGGTCCTCGCCGTCGACGAGATGCTTGAACCCGCCGACCTGGAATTCCTCGTCCTCGTCGTAGAGGAAATCGACGTCCGGGCGATGCGTCCGCATGTAGCAGAACCCGTCGAGGTTGGCCATCAACTGGGTGAGCTTGAAGGCGCTGACGGCGTCGCAGGGGAGCATCATGCGGCAGGCGGGCTGGCCGTCGACGCGGCGGGTGCGTGCCAGGGCGCGCATGAAGGCGAGGTCGGGCAGGCCCATCTGGCTGGGGCCGTCGGCGGCCAGCGAGACGCCGGCGTGGGAGCCGCACAGCTTGATGTTGGCGTGGGAGATGACCGCCATTTCCAACTGGTCGTACGCGCGGACGAGGAACTTGGCGAAGCTGGAGACGAAGGGGATCTTGCCGGCCGCGGCGAGCCCGGCGGCGGCGGAGACCATGTTCTGCTCGGCGATGCGTGCCTCGAAGAAGCGGTCGCCGTGCTGCTTGGCGAAGTACTCGGCGAAGGTCGAGTTCTTGACGTCCCCGTCGAGGGCGACGATGCGGTCGTCCTTGCCCAGCGCTGCCAGGGCGGCCCCGTAGGCCCGCCGGGTGGCGAGCTTCTTGTTTTCCAGGGCGCTGTCGAGGCCGACGGCGGTCAGCGCGTCGGCGAAGGAGCCGGCGGAGATCGGCGCCATGGTCCTGGAGGGTTCGAGGCGGGAGGGCGTCTGGAGTGCGACGGCGGGGGTGTCGTCCATGTCGGCGACGCCCAGCTCGGCTGCCTTGGCGTCGAGGTCGGCCATGGCCTGGTCGATCTGCTCTTCCTTCAGCGGCTTGCCGTGATAGTTGCTCTGCTGGAACTCGTTGACGCCCCAGCCCTTGACGGTCTTTGCGACGATGGCGACGGGCTTGTCGCCCGGCTCGGCGTTGAGGGCCTCGAAGACCTCGTCCCAGTTGTGCCCGTCGATGGTCTTGACGTCGAAGCCGAAGGCCTCGAGCTTGCGGGCGAGCGTCTCGGCGCCCTGCTGGTCGGAGACGTAGTCGCTCTGGGCCTGCCCGTTGCAGTTGAAGACGGTCCGCACGGCGGTGAGCTTGTGATCGGCGATGAAATCGAGGGCCTCCCAGACCTGTCCCTCGCGGGCCTCGCCGTCGCCGCAGATGCAGTAGACGGTCCGCCCCGTGTTGTCGAGCTCGGCCCCGCAGGCCAGGCCGGCGGCGATGCTGAGCCCCTGGCCCAGCGAGCCGGTGGCGGCGTCGAAGAAGGGAAAGCCGATCGCCGGGTTGGGATGGCCGTCAAGGACGCTGTCGGCGGCTCGGAGCGTCAGGGCGTCCTCGAAGCGGAGGACGCTGGGCTCGTCGGCGGCACCGACGAATCCGCCGAGGTCGCAGTAGGCGGCGTAAACCACGGGCACGGCGTGACCTTCGGAAAGGACCAGCCGATCTGCGGCGAGGTTCCAGGGGTCCCGGGGCTCGTACTTCATCACCCGGTACATCAGGGCCGTGACGAGATGCACCAGCGACAACCCGCTGGAGGGGTGTCCGCTGCCGGCCTCGGTGCACATGCGAACCACCTGCTTACCCAACGTGATGACCTTGCGGTCGAGGTCTGTGTAGTCGGCCATTCTGCTCTCCAACCGTTTGGGGCCTTTCGGCGTATCCGGCATCGGCGCGAACTCGGCGCCGCGTGAATGCAGCAGCCTACCGAAACCCCCCGGGCAACGCAAGGCGGTTGAAGCGAGGAAAACGCGTTCGGCGAGCGCTTTACGCGCCGTCGTCTCCGGCGCCGGGCAGCGTGATGCCGCCGGCGTTGACGGGCGGGCGGGTCGCCAGCCAGGCCGCCGTGGCGTCCCAGGTGCGGACGCCGCTGATCGCGTCGGGTGCCTGGAGGTTCTGGGCGCCGACCGCGCAGGCGGTCCGGAGGGCGTCGGCAAGGTCCAGCCCGCGGAGGAAGGCGGCCAGGAACCCGGCGATGGCGCAGTCCCCGGCCCCCGTGGCCGAGACGATCCGATCGACGGCGTAGCTGGGCTGGAAGAGCTCCATCCCGGCCCAGGCGGCGGGGTCGCCGCAGCGGGCGCGGCCCATGCGGTCGAGGCGGTCGGCGCCCGCCGCGCGGACGTAGATCCCCCGGTACCCGCACTTGATCATCACCACGGCGGCGCCGGCGGCGAGGCAGCGGTCGGCCAGGCCGGCCAGCAGGTCGGCGTCGACGGCGGCCAGCAGATCGTCGCCGTCGGCGCCGGCGCGAAGGCGTTCGTAGGCGGGGCGGTCCACCATGAACGCCAGTTCCTCGACGCTGGGGGTGAACAGGTCCACGTCGGGCAGGGCGGCGTCGAGGATGGCGGGCCAGTCGGCCGCGGCGGCCGGGCCGGCGGGGTCCGGCCAGGCCAGATCCAGGCTCGTGGTCGCCCCGGCGTCGCGAGCCGTGCCGAGGATCTCGCAGAGGGCGGCGCCGTTGTCGGCGTAGGTCCGGGCCATCAGCGGGGGATAGCCGAAATGCATCAGGCGGGCGCGGGCGACGGTCTCGGCGTCGATGTCCTCGGGACCGAACGTGTCGTTGGCGCCGGTGCAGTGCAGGAAGATCCGGTCGATGCCCGGGGGGCTGATCACGACGGTGTAGGAGCTGTGCTCGCCGTCGGCGACGCTCATGCCGGCCTCGGCGCCGGGGGCCTCGGCGCCGATGCGCTCGAGGATGGCCCGCCCGAAGGCATCGTCGCCGACCTTGCCCATCAGCGCGACGCGCATCCCGAGGCGGCGCAACGGGAAGCCGGTATTGGAGACCGGCCCGCCGGTCGAGACCGTTGCCTGCCCGACGGTGACCAGCGCGCCGGGGCGGAGCAGCTCGGCCAGCGAGTCGGCCTCGGAGTGGATCTCGGGGGTGATGTCCAGGCAGATGTGCCCGGCGACGACGGCATCGAGGTCAGGGCCCATGTTCGGCCTCCGGGTCGGAAGGGCAGCGTGTGCCGGCAGGACGGGAGCATACCAGCGGCGGCGGGGCAGGTCAACGCCCGTCGCCGGGAGGATCGCCCAGCCCGGATCGAAACGCAAGGTATGTTATTCAAACGAGTTGGCGCATGAAGCGTGGGGGGATTGCCCTACCCGCGAGGCGATTGACATTCCCTCTGCGGTTCTGCTATACTTCTGCGCCGCAGCGGTGCCCGCTGACAACCCGCCCCGACGGGGCTTCGAAACCGGCTGTTTCCCAGCCGTGGCGACCTCCGGCTCATGCGGTTCGTGTGGGCCGGAGGTTTTTACAGGCCGGGGGGGATACGGACGCACAGCCGGCAGGGCGCCCGACCGGCGGAGCAACGATGACCCTACGCGTGCGAGGCATTCTGTTCGACCTGGGCGAGACCCTCCTGGACTTCGGCGCCGTCGATTTCCAGCGGATGTTCCTGAAGGGGACGAAGCTGGCCTACGAGCGCGTGCAGCAGTTCGGCCAGCCGGTGCCCTCGTTCGCCGCCTACCACCGCAGGCAGCTCTGGGCGGTGAAGTGGCACCACTTCAAGGGGCACATCACGGGGCGGGAGTTCAGCGCCCTCGACCTGATCGCCCGGTCGGCAAGGAAGTTCGGCCAGGACCTCACGGACGCCCAACTGCGGGAGCTGGCCTGGCTGTGGTACAGGCCGCTGCGGGAGCAGGCCACCGTCGAGCCGGGCCTGGGCGAGATGCTCGACCGCCTTCGGGGCGACGGGCTGACGCTCGGGGTCGTCTCCAACACGTTCGTGCCCGCCGAGGCGCTGGACCGCCATCTCGCCGAGGAGGGCCTGCTGGACTGCCTGCCCGTGCGGAGCTATTCCTGCGACGTCGGCTATCGCAAGCCGCACGCGGCCATCTTCGACGACGCCCTGCGGCGCACCGGCCTGTCGGCCGAGGAAACGCTGTTCGTCGGCGACCGCCTTCGGGCGGATGTCGACGGGGCGAACCGCATGGGGATGACGTCGGTGCTGAAGGACCCGACGGGGCGGCATCGCGGCTCGCGGATTCGCCCCCACCACCGCATCCGCAGCATCCTCGAGGTTCCCGCGGTGGTCGCCGAGCACAATCACGGCCCGTGAGGCCGTCGGCGCGGTTTCACAGGAGGGCGGAGGCGGCGTAGATCATCGCTGCGGCCCCGATGGCGAACATCAGGATCTCGGCGACTTCGGAGAGTATGGAGTACATCATTCGCATCACGTCACTCGACAGGTCCCGACCCCGGCGCTTCCAATGTCCTTTATCGGCAGATCCCCGTCCGGCGTTGAGGGCAATGAGCCGGCAACGGGGCATTGACAGCCGGCGGCTGCGCGCGTACAGGGGACGGTCCGGCCCCGCGTGTGCGTGGCCGCGTCATCGAGTCCGTCGAGGTGCGCATGGTGCGTGAACGTTCGGTACGGTTGCGGCTGCTGGTCGCGGCGGCGCTTCTGGTCCCGGCGGCCGGGGCGCGGGCAGGGCACGTGGAGGCCCGGTCGGACGGCACGACGGTGATTCACGTGAAGGTCTGGCAGTTGCCGGACCCGAGCCGGACGGACACGTTCACGCGGGCGGAGGTCGCGGGGGTCAAGGCGTTCATCCGGCGGTTCCCGGAGATCTTCGCCGAGAAGTACGCCGCCGAGTACAAGGCCAACCCCGACAAGTTCGGCGACTACAACTGGGACAAGGTCGCCATCGAGCTTCAGCAGTTCTCCGGCATCCGCGTCGAGGGCGTGGAGACGGACCTGCTGGCCATCGCCGGGCGGGTGGCGCCCGACGTGCTCTACGTCAATTTCCGCAAGTCCGACAACTACATCCAGAACAGCTTCCTCTACCCGCTGGACAAGCCCGAGGACAACTACCTCACGGGCATGACGAAGGAGGAAGTGGACTTCCGGATCCACCGGAAGATCTGGCCGGTGATCTGGCGGCGGGGCCCCGGCGGCTCGGACGCCAACACCATCGGCCTGGCCGACGGGACGGAGCTGTCGTTCCCCCAGTGCCGCGGGCGGGTCTGGGCGATCCCCTTCGGCGGGGCAATCGGCAAGGTCCTGCTGTACCGCAAGGACCTCTTCGACGAGCACCGCATCCCGTACCCCGACACCGGGTGGACCTGGGAAGACCTCTACGCCGCGGCGAAGAAGATCACCGACCCGCAGCGCGGCATCTACGGCATGCAACTGGGGCGGGGCAAGCACGAGTCCTGGTACTGGGTGACGTTCCTCTGGTCGGCCGGCGCCGACGTGATGGTCCACGACCCCGAGACCGACCGCTGGCGGTGCGTGTTCGACACGCGGCAGGCGGCCAGGGCGCTGGACTTCTACACGCGGCTGTCGGCGGAGAAGTGGATCGACGAGGATGGCAAGGTCCGTCGGGGCTACGCGTACAAGGAGCAGGAGGCCTGGAACAAGTGGGACCGCGGCGAGATCGCCATGCGGTTCGACTACATCGACGGGAAGGTCTTCTCCAAGATCAACCCCGAGCTGACCGGCATGGCGCCGGTGCCGCTGGGCCCGCCGGGGCCGGACGGCAAGCGCGTCCGCGGCGGCGAGCTCAACAGCCGCATGATGGGCCTGTTCGCCGGCATCGACAACCCCGTCGTCCGCGACGCCGCCTGGGAGTACATGCGGTTCTACGACTCCCGCGAGGCCGTGCGGATCAAGACGCGGATCATGGTCGAGGGCGGGCTGGGGCGCTTCCTCAACCCCAAGTACCTCCGCATGTTCGGCTACCCCGAGGTCATCCGCCTGGCCCCGAAGGGCTGGAGCGACACCTTCGAGATCGCCATCGAGACCGGCAAGCCCGAGCCCTACGGGCGAAACAGCAACTACGCCTACGACCTGATGACCTCCCCCATCCAGCAGGCCGAGCAGATGGCGCTCGGCGGCGAGCTCCCCGAGGACCCCAACGAGCGGCTGGACGTGCTCCACGGCCTGCTCAAGCGGGCCAACGCGCGGGCGAACGAGGAGATGATCGGCATCATCTCCCCCGAGGAGCGGACCCGGCGGGACATCGTCGCGTCGATCGTCCTGGCCGGCATCGTCATCGCCTTCGGCTTCGTCTTCCGCTTCATCATCCGCAAGTTCACGCCCCCCGAGGCGCTGATCGGCAAGAAGGTCCGCTGGGGGTTCTGGCGGTACCGCTGGGCATACCTGCTGATGCTCCCGGCCGTGCTGACGATCCTCGTCTGGCGCTACATTCCCCTGGCCCGCGGGAGTGTGATGGCGTTCCAGGACTACCGCCTGATGGGCGAGAGCAGTTGGGTGTGGGTGCAGAACTTCGGCGACCTGCTGTGGGACATGGAATGGTGGCGGGCGGTCTGGAATTCCATCCGGTACTGCTTCCTGGTGATGACCACCACCTTCCTGCCGCCGATCATCCTCGCCGTGCTGCTCCAGGAGGTGCCCCGCGGGAAGATGCTCTTCCGCTCGATCTACTACCTCCCGGCCGTCACCGGCGGGCTGGTGCTGATGATCATGTGGAAGCAGTTCTACGACCCGTCGGAGAACGGCGTGCTCAACGCGATCGTGATGAGTATCCCGGCCGTGGGGTTCGTCGCGCTGGGGACGGTGCTGGCGGTGGTGGCCTGGCTGTTCGTCCGGCGGATGCTGTATCACGACCTGAACGTCCAGGCCGCCCTGTTCGCCACCGGCGGGGTCGTGCTGTTCCTGACCTTCGCGGGCCTGGCCTGGCCGATCATCTTCCGCGGCGGGCGGGGGCTGTGGGAGGTGCTGGGGGCGCTGCTGGCCTCGAGCCTCGCCGAGGCCGTCGGGCCGACCGGCTCGCCGGGCCTGGACACGGCGATGCGCTGGACGCCGCTGATCCTCGTGCTGATTGTCGCCCTGGCCCTGGCGTGGTGGCTCTGGCGGGCCGTCCGCCACCGCTTCGTGGACCGCCCCCGGCTGAAGGTCGGCCTGATCGTCGCCGGCGTGGTCGCCATCGTGATCGCCTACATCGTCTTCGCCCGCCCTGCCCTGCCGAAGGTCCTGCCCGTTGGGGGGTTGGGGGTGTGGCTGGCGCGGCTGCCCGGGCGGCTGATCGGCACGCTGCCCGAGCCGTTCCGCTGGCGGGGCGATCCGGACACGGCCATGCTGACGGTGGTCATCCCGATGATCTGGGCGGGCATGGGCCCGGGGTGCCTGATCTACCTGGCGGCGCTGAAGGGCATCTCGGACGACTTCTACGAGGCCGCCGACCTCGACGGCGCGACGTTCATCGACAAGGTCCTGTTCGTGGTCTTCCCGATCCTTCGCCCGCTGATCCTGATCAACTTCCTGGGCGTGTTCATCGCATCGTTCTACGGCTCGACGGCGATGATCATGGTGATGACCGGCGGGGGGGCGGACACCGAGACCGCCGGGCTGCACATCTTCTACAAGGCGTTCATCTTCCTGAAGATCGGCCCGGCGACGGCGCGGGCCTGGGTGCTGGCGGCGATGCTGATCGGCTTTACGGTCTACCAGCTCCGGATTCTCAGCCGCCTCGAGTTCCGGACCACGGGGAAGAAGGAGTAGCCCATGCCGATCATCTCGACGATCGGGCGCGACTCCCCGAAGGTCCGGCTGCTGGTGTGGACCATCTACGGCCTGCTGATCGCCGGGGCGATCACCATGCTCTACCCGTTCCTGCTGATGCTGGCCGGGACGACCAAGAGCAGCGTCGACAAGGCCGAGATGCGCGTTGTCCCGTCGTACCTGACCGACGACGGGGCGCTCTGGCGCAAGCACGTCGAGGGGCTGTTCAACGAGTCGCTGGGCACCATGAAGCTCACGTACCGCCGGGACGTGATCTCCTTCGCCCGCCTGCCGCGACCGCGCACGCCGAACCGCAGGCTCGCCGAGGCGTGGCGGGCGTTCCTCGACGACGCGAACCTTCCTTTCTACAGCTACACGATCGGCTACCTCTTCGCGCCGATCTCCCGCAAGGCGGTCCCCAGCGCCGCCCGCGAGTTCAAGGACCGCCTGATCGACCGCTGCGGGGGGGACATCGAGCGGCTCAACCGCGAGCTCGGCTGCGACTTCGTGGACTGGAACGCCTTCTTCGTCCAGCCCCCCCAGTATTACCTCCGGCGGAGCAAGCCCAACGAGACCGGCTTCGCCGAGGTCCTGCGCGAGTTCCAGCGTCGCCAGCCGATCGGCAACCGCTACTACTTCTCCATCGAGGGCCACTTCCGCTACGCCTTCTGCATGACGCAGTACACCCGCGACATCGAGACGTACAACAAGGCCCACGGCACCGATCACGAAAGCTACGCCGACGTGCACCTCTCCCGCCGCCTGCCCGCCGGGCCCGGGCGCAGCGCCCGCGAGCGGGCCGACTGGGAGGAGTACGTCCGCACCATCGTGAACCTGTTCTGGATCCGTGCCGATCCCGGGGCCGCCGGGCCCTACCGGGACTTCCTCCGCGCCAAGTACGGAGACATCGACACCCTCAACCGCGGCTACGAGGCCGATTACGCCGGCTTCGACGAGGTCCCGCTGATCGTCGAGCCGCCGGACCGCGGGCTGCGACTCAGCGACTGGGACGCCTTCCTCCAGGGCTGGAAGGACCCCGACTCCGGCCGGATGCACCAGCTCCCCGCCGAGAGGATCCGCATCCACAGCGTCGACTTCCTCTACCAGGACTGGCTGATCGAGCGCTACGGCTCGCTCGACGCCGCCAACAAGGCCCTCGGCACGGACTACGAGACCCTCGCCGACGCGCTGCCCCCCCAGGAAGACCTCCACTGGTTCGCCTTCACCGACAAGACCGGCGAGCTCCGCCGCGAGTTCACCGTCCGGAACTTCCTCGCGGTCTTCGACTACATCATCCTCCACGGCCGGGGGGTGATGAACACCGCGATCTACTGCGCCCTGGCCGTCATGGCGGCGCTGCTGGTCAACCCCCTCGCCGCCTACGCGCTCAGCCGCTACCGCCCGCCGTCGTCGTACAAGATCCTCCTGGTGCTCATGCTCACGATGGCCTTCCCGCCGATGGTCGGCATGATCCCGTCGTTCCTGATGCTCCGCGAGTTCAACCTGCTGAACACCTTCGCGGCGCTGATCCTGCCCGGCATGGCCAACGGGTACTCCATCTTCCTGCTGAAGGGCTTCTTCGACTCCCAGCCGAAGGAGCTGTACGAGTCGGCCGCGCTGGACGGCGCCGGGGAGTTCCGCATCTTCTGGCAGATCACCATGAGCCTCTCCAAGCCGATCCTCGCGGTGATCGCGCTGAACGCCTTCAAACTGGCGTACGCCAACTTCATGTTCGCGCTGCTGACCTGCCAGGACAAGAAGATGTGGACGCTGATGGTCTGGCTCTACGAGCTCCAGCGAGACAGCGGGCAGGGCGTCATCTACGCCTCGCTCGTCATCGCCGCCGTGCCCATCTTCCTGATGTTCGTCCTCTGCCAGAACATCATCATGCGAGGCATCGTCGTGCCCGTGGAGAAGTGACCGCCGGCCCGTCCTGTCGAGAAAGGACACCCGACGTGAGAACGCGATCCCCCGCCCGGGGCCTGCTGGCCTTGCTGTGCCTGTCCGCCCCCGCCCTCGCGGAGGTCCGGCTCCCCGCCGTCTTCGACGCCAACATGGTCCTCCAGCGCGACGTGCCCCTTGCCGTCTGGGGCCGGGCCGACGCCGGCGAGAAGGTCACCGTCGCGGTCGCCGGGCGGAGCCGGTCCGCCACCGCCGACGCCGCCGGCCGCTGGGCGCTGACGCTCGATCCGATGGCCGCCGGAGGCCCGCACACGATGACCGTCGGAGGGACCAACCGCATCGAGCTGGGCAACGTGATGGTCGGGGAGGTCTGGCTGTGCTCGGGGCAGTCGAACATGGCCATGACCGTCTCCCGCTGCAAGGACCCCAACGCCGAGCGGGGGGGGGCGACCTTCCCCGGCATCCGCATGATGACCGTCAAGCGCGTCACCGCCGAGACGCCGCAGGGCGACTGCGAAGGCACCTGGACCGTCTGCTCGCCCGAGACGGTGGGGCGGTTCTCGGGCACGGCGTACTTCTTCGGCCGGGCGCTGCACAAGGCGCTCGACGTGCCCGTCGGGCTGATCAACGCCTCCTGGGGCGGCACGCCGGTGCAGGCCTGGACGGCCGACCAACCCCAGCGCGACGAGCCGAAGCTCCAGCCGCTGCTGGCGTGGTGGACGCGGCGGATCGCCGCCTACGACCCGAACGCCGCCAAGGCCGCCTACCAGCGGCGCCTCGCCGCGTGGCAGCAGCGCGTCGAGCGCGCCCGCGCCGCCGGGCGGCGCCGCCCGCGGCGCCCCCGCCCGCCCGTCCACCCGCGCCGCCAGCCCCACCGGCCTGGCAACCTCTACAACGCCATGATCGCCCCGCTGGCGCCGTACACGCTGCGGGGGGCCCTCTGGTACCAGGGCGAGGCCAACGCCAAGCGGTACGACGCGAGCCTCTACGGCCTGCAACTGCGGATGATGATCGCCAACTGGCGGGCGCTCTGGGGCCGCGAGATGCCCTTCCTCTGGGTCCAACTGCCCAACTTCATGAAGCCCCAGACCGCCCCCGTCGAGACCGGCGGCTGGGTGGTCGTCCAGGAGCAGATGCTTGAGACGCTCGCCGTGGCCGGTACCGGCATGGCCGTGACGATCGACATCGGCGAGGCGCGGGACATCCACCCCGCGAACAAGCAGGACGTCGGGCGGCGGCTGGCGAGGTGGGCGCTGGCGTCGGTGTACGGCAAGGACGTGGTCCGCTGCGGGCCGCTCTACAAGTCCATGCGCGTCGAGGACGGGCGGATCGTCCTGAGCTTCGGCCACGTCGGCGGCGGGTTGGTCTGCAAGGGCGAGAAGCTCGACGGCTTCGCCATCGCGGGGGCGGACAGGACCTTCGTCTGGGCCGATGCGAAGATCGTCGGCGAGACCGTCGTCGTCTCCTCCCCGGACGTCCCCGCCCCGGTCGCCTGCCGGTACGCCTGGGCGTCGAACCCCAAGATCAGCCTGTTCAACGCGGCCGGCCTGCCCGCTGCCCCGTTCCGCACCGACGACTGGAAACTCGACTACGAACCGCCGGAGCTTCTGGTACGGTAGAGCCCGGGCAGGGGGGCGAACGACCATGCAGCACGGAAAGGATGCACCATGAGACGAAGAGCCCTTCTGGCAGCGTGTTGGGTCGCGCTGTTCGCGGCGGCCGCGGCGGCCGCGGACACCGGAACCCCAGCCGAGCTCGTCGAGCGCTCGGGCGTCGCCGGCGGATTGATCGTCCACGTCGGCTGCGGCGACGGGCGAGTCACCGCGGCCCTCCGCGTCAACGAGCGGTACGTCGTCCAGGGGCTCGACGGGGACGCCTCGAACGTCGCGGCCGCGCGGGAGCGTTTCGTCCAGCGGGGCCTGTCCGGGCCGGTGACGGCGAAGGTGTGGGACGGCCCCCGCCTGCCCTACGCCGAGAACCTCGTGAACCTGTTGGTTGTCGGCGCCGGGGCGAAGGTCGCCGACGCCGAGGCCCTGCGCGTGCTCCGGCCCGACGGCGTCCTGCTGCGCCGCACCGCCGACGGGTGGGCGAAGACCGCCAAGCCACGCCCGGCGGAGATCGACGACTGGACGCACTACCTCCACGGCCCGGACAACAACGCCGTCGCCGCCGATACCGCCGTCCAGCCGCCCCGAAGCCTCCAGTGGGTGGCCGGGCCGAAGTGGGGCCGCAGCCACGACCACCTCTCCAGCGTCAGCGCGGTCGTCTCGGCGAACGGCCGCATGTTCGCCATCGTCGACGAGGGCCCGACGGCCTCGGTGAAGGCGGCGTCGAAGTGGCGGCTGGTCGCCCGCGACGCGTTCAACGGCGTGCTGCTCTGGAAGCGCGCGATCGAGCCTTGGGAGCACCAGCTCCGCCCGTTCCGCAGCGGCCCGGCGGAGATGCCCCGCCGCCTGGTCGCCGTCGGCGACCGCGTGTTCGTCACGCCCGGCTACGGCAAGCCGGTGCTGGCCCTCGATGCCGCCACGGGCGCCGAGCTTCGCAGCTACGCCGGCACGGCCAACGCCCACGAGATCCTCCATAGCGACGGCAGGCTGTACGTCGTGGTCAGCGAGCCGCTCGAGGCCGACAGCCCCACCACCGGGCGGATCGTCCGCCGCATGGACGTGTGGCGCGGCTTCTACCAGGAGTACGCCACGCGGTACGAGCCCAAACACCTCGTCGCGATCGACGCCGCCACGGGCAAGCGGCTCTGGGAGAAGGACGACGCCGACGTCGCCGGCATCCTGCCCCTGACGCTCACCCTCGACGACGGGCGGCTGTTCTTCCAGAACGCCGGGCGCCTGATCGCCCTCGACGCCGCCGCCGGCAGCGAGCTCTGGAACGTCCAGCGCCCCGGGCCGCGAGGGCGGTACGCCTGGCTGACGCCCACGGTCGTCGCCGTCGACGGCGTGGTCCTCTCGGCCGACCGGGCGGCCGAGAAGCCCGTGGACACCGGCCGGGGCAAGGACGCCGGCGAGGCCGAGCCGGTCGAGTACCGCGTTTCGGCAAACCACATCCTGACCGAGGGCCGGCTGATCGCCTTCTCGGCCGAGACGGGCAAGCGGCTGTGGGACGCCCCCTGCCACGAGGGCTTCAACGCCCCGGCGGACGTGCTGGTCATCGGGGGGCGGCTCTACAGCGGGATCCTCGCCTGGGGCCGCCAGCCGGGCATCACGAAGATCTACGACCTGCACACCGGCGAGGTCGTCGCCACCAAGAAGCCGGACCAGAAGCTCTACACGCTGGGCTTCGGGCACCACCGCTGCCACCGCAACCGCGCGACGACGCGCTACATCATTCAGGGCCGGGCCGGCATCGAGTTCATCGACGTCCGCGATCCCGACCGCGTGGACGTCAGCCACTGGGTCCGGGGCGCCTGCCAGTACGGCACGCTGCCGTGCAACGGCCTCATGTACGCACCCACGCATCCCTGCGCGTGCTACGTCGCCGCCAAGCTCAGCGGGTTCAACGCCCTGTCCGGAGAGCGGCCGGAGACGGGCCAACCCGTCGAGGAGCTCACCGTCAAGGGCCCCGCCTTCGGGAAGATCGTCCCGGACGCCGGCGCCGCAGATCCCGCCGATTGGCCCACGCTCCGTCACGACCCCGCGCGAAGCGGCTCGACCGCGGCGGCCGTGGGGACCGAGTTGGCCCCCGCGTGGAAGACCCCGCTGCCCGGGCCCCTGACGGCCGTGACCGTCGCCGACGGGCGGCTGTTCGTGGCCCGCCGCGAGGCCGGCGAGGTCCGCTGCCTCGATGCCGAGAACGGCAAGCCGCTGTGGTCGTTCCCCGCCGGGTCGCGCGTGGATTCCCCGCCGGCCGTCTGCGGCAACGCCGTGTACTTCGGCTCGGCTGACGGGTGGATCTACTGCCTCCGCGCCGCCGACGGGGAGCTCGCCTGGCGGTACCGCGTCGCGCCCGAGGCCAGGCAGGTGGTCGCCTACGGGCGGTTGGAGTCGGCCTGGCCGGTCCACGGGACCGTGCTCGTGCGCCCCGGGCCGCAGCAGGGCAAACCGCTGGCCTACGCCGCGGCCGGGCGGTCGTCCTACGTCGACGGCGGCGTGTTCCTCTGCGCCGTCGACGCCGCCACCGGCGAGCCGCGCTTCCGCCGGCGGCTGTGCAGCCTCGACCCCGAGACCGGCCAGGAACCGCAGAAGAACGTCCGCGGCGTCAGCATGCCCGGGCACATCCCCGACGTGCTCGCCAGCGAGGGCGACGCGCTGTTCATGCGGCACGCGAGGTTCGACCTCGCCGGCCGCCCGCTGAAAGAGTACGTCGACCACCTGTTCTGCTCGGCCGGGTTCGTGGACGATACGTGGTGGCACCGGACGTATCTTCAGATCGGGCGCTATATGCGCGGCGGCTACGGCGGCTGGGGCCGGGCCGGAAACGAGAACGTCTCCGGCAAGGCGCTCGTCCGCCGCGGCGGGAAGGCGTTCGGGTTCGGCCGGAAGAAGTACATCGTCACCGGCAGCCACATCGGGATGCAGGCCGAGTGCCACCTCTTCGCCGCCGACCTGAACCCGCCCGCCGACAAGGCCTCCGCCGCCAAGGGCCGGAAGGGCCGCAAACGCCGCGGCCGAAAGCCACGCCACGCCTACACGTGGTCGAAGCAGATCCCGTTCTACCCGCGGGGGATGGTCCTCGCCGGCGACGTGCTCTTGCTCGCCGGGCCCGAGCGCGTCGAGGACTTCCATGCCGCACAGCCGGGCGGCAAGGTCCACCTCTGGGCCGTCAACCCCGACACCGGCGAGCCGCTGTCCAAGGCCACGCTCGACGCCCCGCCGGTCTACGACAGCCTCGCCGCCGCCGCCGGCCGACTGTACCTCACCACCACCGCCGGGCAGGTCGTCTGCCTGCGCTGACGCCCCGGCCCGAGAAGGAGACACCGCCGTTGGCCAGAAAGAAACGCAAGACCTCCCGCGCCGCCGCCAAGCCGAAGCGCGACCCCAACCGCAAGGCCGCCGCGCCGCGGCTGGCCTACAAGCCCCGCGACCCCAAGGGCTATCGCCCGAACATCGGGCTGATCGCCTGCGGCGGGATCACCGGCTCGCACCTGAAGGCCTACCGCAAGGCCGGCTACAAGGTGGTGGCCATGTGCGACCTCATCGAGGAACGGATGGTCGCCCGCCGCGACGAGTTCTATCCCGACGCCGACCTGTACGCCGACTACCGCGACCTGCTCGCCCGCGAGGACATCGAGGTCGTCGACGTCGCCACGCACCCCGCCGACCGGGAACCGATCCTCGAGGACGCCCTCAAGGCCGGCAAGCACGTCCTCAGCCAGAAGCCCTTCGTGCTGGACCTGGACTTCGGGCGCAAGCTCGTCCGCCTCGCCAAGCGCAAGGGCGTCAAGCTCGCCGTCAACCAGAACGGGCGGTGGTCGCCGCCCTGGAGCTACATCCGCCAGGCCATCCAGCGCGGGCTGATCGGCGAGGTCATCGCCGCGCACCTCTCGGTCCACTGGAACCACAACTGGGTCAAGGGAACCAGCTTCGAGAAGGTCAAGCACTGCATCCTCTACGACTTCGCCATCCACTGGTTCGACATCCTCACCTGCTTCATGGGCAGCCGAAGGCCCAAGGCGGTCTACGCCTCCTCGGCCGTCTCGCCGGGACAGGTCGCCAAGCCCTACATGCTCGGCCAGGCGGCCGTCGAGTACGCCGGCGCCCAGGCCTCGCTGACGTTCGACGCCGACGTCCGCTTCGGCGGGCAGGACCGCACCTACGTGGCGGGCACCGAGGGGGCGCTGGTGGCCCTCGCGGCCGAGGGCGGGGGCCCGGAGGTCGCGCTGTACACGGCCAAGGGCAAGGCGACGCCGACGCTCCAGGGCCAGTGGTTCTGCGACGGGTTCCACGGGACGATGGGCGAGCTGCTCTGCGCGATCGCCGAGGACCGCGAGCCGTTCAACAGCGCCCGCAACAACCTCCACAGCCTCGCCCTCTGCTTCGCCGCCGTCGCCAGCGCCGAGACGGGCAAACCCGTCAAGCCGGGCTCGGTCAAGGCGCTCAAGAAGGCATGGATGTAGCGGGCGGGCGCTGCGGGACGGATCGAACGCGGGTTACTTCCGTCGCTTCCTCTTCCGGCCGCCGCGGGGCTTGAGGGGCCAGAAGGGGTCGGGGACGTGGGATTGCTTCATGACCTCGGCCATGCGGGCGACGACGGCGGGGTGGTCGGCGGACAGGTCCGTCGTCTCGCCGGGGTCCCGGGACAGGTCGAACAGTTGGATCGGGCTCTCCGTCCCGCGGCGCAGGCCCTTCCATTTGCCCATGCGTACCGCCTGCTGCGAGCCCTTGGGGAACTCCCAGTACATCGCCTCGCGGGGCTTCTGCCGCTTGCCCAGCAGCGTCGGCACCACGCTCATGCCGTCCACGGCCTTCGGCGCGGGCGCGCCGGCGAGGTCGCAGAACGTCCGGAACACGTCGCGCATGCCCCAGACGAACCCGCTGGTCGCGCCCGCCGGCGTGTGGCCGGGCCAGCGGACGGCCATCGCCGCCCGGATGCCGCCCTCGTGCAGCGTGCGCTTGATGCCCTGGAACGGGCCGTTGGAGCCCAGGGGCTTGACGAACGGGCCGTTGGGGCCGTTGTCGGACGTGTAGAAGACGATGGTGTTCCCGTCGATGCCGAGCTCCTCGAGCAGGTCCAGGACCTTGCCCACCGTCGTGTCGGCGCGGGTGATCATCGCGGCGTAGTTGCGGACCTTCGCCGGCCAGGGCTTGTCCTTGTAGGGCGCCAGGGCCGGGTCGTCGTCGGGGATCGTGTACCGCCCGTGCGGCAGGCAGTAGGGCAGGTACAGGAAGAAGGGGCGGTCCTTGTTCTCGCGGATGAACCGCAGCGTGTCGTCCTCGAAGATGTAGTGCGAGTAGCGCTTCTGCGTCTTCATCCGCTCGCCGTTGCGCCACAGCCAGTCGGTGTGGTGGTCGTGGGCGTGGACCTGGTCGAGGTAGCCCAGGAAGTGGTCGAAGCCCTGCTTGTCCGGCGTCCCCGCCGTGCCGGGGTTGCCCAGCCCCCACTTGCCGATCCCGCCGGTGACGTAGCCTGCCCGCTGGAGGGCCTCGGCGACGGTGACGTCCTCGTTCTTCAGGAAGACCAAACCCTTGTCGTCGCTGCGGTCGACGTGGGCGTGGGCGCGGTTGTCGCGGCGGCGGCAGTGGCCGGTGTGCAGGCCGGTCATCAGGACGCATCGCGTCGGCCCGCAGACGGCCGAGCCGGAGTAGTGGTCCGTGAACCGCGTGCCCTCGGCGCACATGCGGTCGAACGCCGGCGTCCGGACGTGCCTGGAGCCCATGGCCCCGAAGTCCCCCCAGCCGGCGTCGTCCAGCATGACGTAGATGATGTTCGGGCGGCGCCCCCGCCCGTCCGCCGCCGCCGAGGCCGCCGGCGCCCCGGCCGTCAGCCCCCACCCCACGGCCCCGGCGGCCAGCGACGTCCTGGCAAGAAACTCCCGTCGCGTCCAGTTCGCTGTCGAATCCGGCATTCGCTGTTCCTCCGGGCTTGCGGGAACACCTGGTGCGTGCATCCTACCGCATCGCGGCAGGTGCGCGAAACAATGCACCGCCACTGTCGCGGGGTTGCGTCCGGGCGCGGCGCGCGGCAGGATGGCGGCAAGGTGATCGAGACCCTCAGCGCCACGGGAGGCCGGGCATGGACGTGAAGGTGTATCCGACGAAGCAAGCGACGGGAGCGGCGGCCGCGGCGGCAGCGGGCGAACGGATCAGGGCCGCCATCGGCGAGCGGGGTGCGGCGAACGTCATCCTGGCCACCGGGGCCAGCCAGTTCGAGATGCTCGAGCAACTGGTCGATGCGGACGTGGACTGGGCGAAGGTGACCGCGTTCCACCTCGACGAGTACATCGGCCTGCCGGAGACGCACCCGGCGAGCTTCCGCAAGTACCTCCGCGAGCGGTTCGTCGAGAAGGTCCCCGCGCTGAAGGCGTTTCACTTCGTCGACGGCGAGACGGACCCCGAGGCCGAGTGCGAACGGCTGGGCGAGTTGATCGCCGCCCACCCGATCGACGTTGCGTGCGTGGGGATCGGCGAGAACGGGCATCTGGCGTTCAACGACCCGCCGGCGGACTTCGAGACCGAGCGCGCGTACATCGTCGTCGAGCTCGACGAGGCCTGCCGCCGCCAGCAGCTCCGCGAGGGCTGGTTCGACACCCTCGACGACGTGCCCACCCGGGCGATCTCCATGAGCATCCGCCAGATCCTCAAGAGCGGGCGGATCGTCTGCACCGTCCCCGACGAGCGGAAGGCCGCGGCCGTGCGGGCGGCGGTCGAGGGCGAGGTCGCTCCCACTCTCCCGGCCTCGATCCTCCAGACCCACGAAGGCTGCACGCTGTTCCTGGACGAAGCGGCCGCGTCGCTGCTTGGCAGCCGGGGCTAAGGCGACTGACCCATGGAAATGCAGGGCTTTGTCGATCTTCAGGTCAACGGGCACGGGGGGGTCGACTTCGCCGACGGCACGCTGACGGCGGAGCGGTTCGTCGAGGCGTGCGAGCAACTGGCGGCGGCGGGGACCGGGCTGTTCCTTCCGACGTTAACGACTGCTCCCGTAGAGGTCTACGAGCACGACCTGCCGCTGATCGCCGCGGCGATCGACCGCGGTGACCTGCCCCTGGCCGTGCCCGGGATGCACGTCGAGGGGCCCTTCCTTTCCCCGGAGCCTGGGGCCCGCGGGGCCCACAACCCCCGGTGGATCCGCCCGCCGGAGCTGGACCTGCTCAAACGCCTGCTGGACCTGGCGGGCGGGCACGTGAGCCTGCTTACCGTCGCGCCGGAACTGCCTGGCGTGGAGGCGCTTATATCGCATGCAGCCGGGGAGGGGATCGCCGTCGCCTGCGGGCACACGCTGGCCGGGCCGGACGACCTGAAGCGGGCCGCGGACGCCGGGGCCACGCTGTTCACCCATTTGGGCAACGGGCTGCCGAACCTGATCCACCGCCATCACAACCCCATCTGGGCCGCGCTGGCCAACGACGAGCTGACCGCGACGATCATCAGCGACGGGCATCACCTGCCCCCCGCGGCCATCAAGACCATCCTGCGGGCCAAGGGGCCGGGGCGGGTGATCGTCGTCAGCGACGCCTCGCACCTCGCGGGGATGCCGCCGGGCAACTACAGCACGTCGGACAACGAGATCGTCCTCGAGCCGTCGGGCAAGCTGCACAACCCCGCCAAGCAGTGCCTCGCCGGCTCGTCGGCGACCATGCTGGACTGCATGAACCACCTGGCCTCGCTGAACCTGCTGACGCCGGCCGAGCTGCTGACCGTCGGCGTGGACAACCCCCTCGGTGCCCTCGGTCTGACCCGCGCCGACCTGCCCGCGCAAGCCCGCGTCCGCCAAGACGAAAACACGGGCCTGTTTTCCGCAATGGCCTGAACGCGTGTCCATACGGTGTACACCCTACCCCGGGGTGGACACCCGCGATCTCCACGTAAGCCGTTTTATTAGATTGAGTTGTGCTGATACTACGCGCGCCGTGTCCCGTCTGTCCGGGGTGGACAGAACCGACACATCGCCTCGGACGCCCTCATTCCGCCCGCCAGGTCAACTCGTGGGTCAGGGGGGTCTCGTTGTGGATGAGGATCACTCCGCGGGTCGGGGGGTGGTCGGCGTAACGGATCTCCCTCGGCTCGGCCGGCAGGGAGACCGCCAGCGTCCCGCCGCACCCGCCAAGGCCGAAGGTTAGCTCCCGCGGGCCGGTCCGCTCGACCGATTCGGCCGGGACGTGCAGGCACCACTGGACCACGCCGCCGGGGCTGCGGACGGGTTCGTCGGTGACGGTCAGCCGGTCCGGGGGGCGGTAGTGGAACGTCCGGCGGTTGGCGGGTCGGTCGGCAGGGGGGATCGGTTCGTGCCAGACCCGTTCGATCTGCCACGCCCAGACCGGCACGTGGCAGGCCACGACATGTCCCCCCGCGCCGTCGCCCTCGCACCGCGTGATTCGGTAGGCGGCGCGGTCGAGGTACTGCATCGGCTGGCGGCCGGGGTAGCCCAGCACGCAGTGCCCCTCGTGAAGGGCCTTCATCGGCCCGTCGCCGAGGCCGGAGTCCGCGCAGAGCAGCCGCCCCTTTCGCCACCACCAGAAGCTCCCCTGGTCGTGGTGGTAATGCCCCCAGGCCTGGCCGCACCGGACGACCAGCAGGCTTTCGGCGACGGTTCGCGGCTCGGTGCGGACGTACGCCCCGTAGCCGGCCAACTGCTCGCGCTGCGGCAGCGCCGGGGCCTCGGCGTCGCCGGCGTCGCCGGCGTCGGCGGGGTCCGGCGTCAGCAGCGGCGCGCAGGTGCTGGCCTGGTAGGATCTCGCATCGGTCAGCATGCAGCCGGTCTGTCGCCACGCCCAGAGGTACGCACCCCGCTCCTCGTCGGTCAACATGCCCGCCATCCAGCCGAAGAGGTACGTGAAGTCGCCGTGCTTGGCGTAGTGGTGGTCGCCCACGGCCGGGATGCCCCTGTGTCCGTCCAGGAGCGTATCCGGCGGGGAGAGCAGGCGGATGAAGAACCGACTGGTGGCCCGGAAGCGGTCGTCGGTCAGCAGGTCGACCGGCCGGGGCAGGTTCCGCAGGGCGGCGACCAGTGGCATCAGCACCAGGCGGACGTGATTGGCGTAGGTGTGGCTCTCCTCCCAGCATCCTCCGGGCCAGACGAAGGCGGTCATCTGGTCGCGGAACTGCTCCACCGCGTGCCGCCGCCACATCCCCGCCCGCGGGTGGTCGGGCAGGACGCAGCCGGCGATCCCCACGGCCGCGTAGCGGTCGGTGTTGAAGTTCTGGTTGAGCATGCCCCGGTAGAGTCCGTGCACGCAGCCGGGCTCGCCGGGCGGCACGGTCGCGACGTGCCACGGGTAGAAGTCCCGCCGGAGCAGCAGTTCGGCCAGAAGGGCGATGCGCTCGGCCCCGGCGCGGCGGTCCTCGTCGGAGAGCTCGCCAAGCACGTCCAGCAGGTGCCACGTGACGAACGCCGGAGCGAGCACGCGAAGGGACACCGGGTTGCCCCGCGGGGCAAGGTACGCCCCCGCCGAGAGGGCCTCGATGCCATTGTCCAGCGTTCGCATCGCCCACTCGGTCGCGGCGGCCAAGTCGCCGAGCCACAAGGGGTTCCCGCCGGCGAGATCGGGCGTCGCCTCGCAGCGGGCGCCGGCGGCGGCGATGGCGTCGCGATCGCCCCACGGGGTGATTTCCGGCGGCCGCCACCGGACGCGACCGGCCGTCGCGCGGTACGCGGCGAGGCGCTCGGGCCTTGCGAATCCGTGGCGGGCAATCCGCCAGGCGAACCAGCCGGCGTAGCCTTCCGGCGGGTCGAACGTCGCGCCGGGAGGGGTGAAAGGCGCGAGCGCCTGGTCGGCGCAGGCGGCGGCGAGCAGATAGCTGCGGCGCGTCGCCCGGGCACCGGCGGGGGGCATGTCGGCGACGACCTCGCCCTCCCGGCCGGTGACGTCCAGGACGTTCACCCCCGGGTCGGACCACCGGCCCGGGCGGAGGGCGATGAGCCCCACGCACCGCTCGCCGCGGCGGGCGCAGGCCCAGTCCCGCAGGTCGAAGAGCTGGCCGTGCTGGGTGAACGCCCCGAGGCGGACCCGCCCGCCGGGCATGTCCAACTCGCGGATGCGAAGCTGGCGGTGGGAGTAGAACCGCCCGGCCGGGAGCCGCCACTGCCAGCTCACGGCCCGCTCGGATGCCCGCTCGACGATCTCGACAGCGGCGTCGCCGTCCACGGCGATCAGGCGCAGCATCCATCGCGCATTCCGGCCGGCGGGCGCGTTGCCGGCGGGCGGAAACCACAGATCGACGGTCGCACCGCGCCGGGTCTGTCGCACGTCGCATCGCGTCGGCTCCCGGGCGAACTCGGCTGCGCCGCGGGCCCACGGCTCGTCGCCATGGTTGTCGCCGATCTCCAGATCGAGCCGCCGGCCTTCGACGCCTGCGCGGCACCACAGATCCTCGCGGCCGGCGAGGTACAGAACGCCATCACTCACTCGGCGGCCTCCGCGGCGATCCTGGCGGCCGCCACCTTTCCGTAGATCAGCCTGATCTCGTCAATCAGGCCCGCGAAGGCTTGCTCGTCCTTGCCCAGGATGCCGCTGCCGCGATCCATGCCGATCTGCAGGTTGTCATGGGGGTCCTCGGCGAGCAGGCCGGGCGCCTTGCCCGACGCGACGGGCTCGCCGTTGACGTAGACCGTCATCGCGCCCTTTTCGCCGAGCTGCCCGGCGAGGTGCACCCAGCCGTCGGGCAGCTTCCGATCGGCGACGACGGTCGTCAGCTTGTCGCTGACGCGCGTGGAGAACGCTGCCTTCCCGCCGACCACGTGCAGCGCGTAGCCCCACGTCTCCCCGCCATGGCCGAGGATCACGCCATCCGGCCCCGCCGGCTTGACCCACGCCGCGACGGTTATCGGCGTGTTGTGCGGGCCGGGGCACTGGCCGCGGTGGAGGTCCAGGTACGCCTTCTCGCCGTCCAGCTTGAGCGCCTTGGCGCCGTCCTTGCGGCCGGCCGCCCAGTCGGCGTCATGGACGGTGAGCGTTCGCTTGCTGGCGGCCTCGTCGGCGACGCGGTCGCCCTTGGCCTCGGCGAAGGTCAGCGCAAGCTGCACGCCCGTGACCGGCGGGCCGACCGGCTGGCGGCGGCGGCCGCCGGAACCGATCATCTCGCGGGCCTTGGCCTTGGAGTCGCCGTAGCTGGCCATCAGCCGATCGAGCTCGGCCTCGAGCCGCTTCTGCACGTCGGCATACTCGGGATCGCCGTAGACATTGTGCAGTTCGTGAGGATCCTTCTGCAGGTCGAACAGTTCCCACGCCTCGATATCGTGGTAGAACCGGATCAGCTTGTACCGCTGCGTCCGCACGCCGTAGTGGCGCTTGACCATGTGCGCGCCGGGGTACTCGTAATAGTGGTAGTACATCGCCTCTCGCCAATCCGACGGCGCCTTGCCCCGCAGCACCGGCCGCATGGACACGCCCTGGATGTCCCCGGGCACCGCCACGCCGGCGTAATCGAGAAATGTGGGCGCGAAGTCGATGTTGACCACAATGTCATCTGTGGTGGATCGGGGCTTGATCTCCTTCGGGTAGCGGACCAGGAAGGGCATGCGGAGGGATTCCTCGTACATGAAGCGCTTGTCGAACCAGCCGTGGTCGCCGAGGTAGAACCCCTGGTCGGACGTGTAGACGACGACGGTGTTCTCTGCGAGCCCCTCGGCGTCGAGGTACGCCAGCAGGCGCCCGACGTTGTCGTCGATGCTCGCGATGCAGCGGAGGTAGTCCTTGATGTACCGCTGGTACCGCCACTTGATCTCCTCCCTGCGGTCGAGCCCCTCGGGGACGGGCTTCTTGAGGTCGCGGCGGTTGAGGTCCATCATGTGCATCTTCTGCTCGCGGGCGGCGTCCGAGCGCGTGTCGTAGTCGTCCCACAGCGTCTCGGGCTCGGGGATCGTCTCGTCCTCGTACATGTCCGCGTGCTTGGGGCCCGGCTGCCAGTTGCGGTGGGGGGCCTTGTGGTGGCAGAGCACGCAGAAGGGCTTGCTGCGGTCCCAGCCGTTCTTGAGCCAGTCGATGGTGAAGTCGGTGATGATGTCGGTAACGTAGCCGGTGTGGCGCTTCCGCTTGCCCATGTCGATGAACGTGGGATTGTGGTACGCCCCCTGCCCGGGCAGGACGTTCCAGTAGTCGAAGCCGGTCGGCTCGCTCTTGAGATGCCACTTGCCGATCATCGCCGTGTGGTAGCCCGCCTGCCGCAGCAGCTTGGGAAACGTCTGCTGCGTGCCGTCGAACCGGTTGCCATTGCGGTAGAAGCCGTTGAGGTGGCTGTACTTTCCCGTCAGCAGCACCGCCCGGCTGGGCCCGCAGATGCTGTTGGTGCAGAAGCAGTTCTCCAGCAGCATCCCCTCGTTGGCCAGCCGGTCGATGTGCGGGGTCTTGTTGATCCGGCTGCCGTAGGCGCTGATCGCGTGCGAGGCGTGATCGTCGCTCATGATGTACAGGATGTTCGGGCGCTTGCCGCCGCCGGCGTCCGCCGTGAGGGCTGCCGCGGAAGAAACCGCCGCCGTCCCCACACCCGCCGCCGCCATCCTGAGAAACTCGCGTCGCTTCATGTGCTTCATCGCAGGTCCTTTCCGTCGGTATTCCGTCGCGTTTCGCCTAGGCCTCCTGGTCGCAGGCCTCGAAGGCCTGGCGGAGGCTGGCGAGGGGGTCGGCCTTGGGCTTGTACTCGTGGCCGACGTAGTATTCGTAGCCGCTGGCGGCGATGGCCTTGCAGATGCCGCGATAGTTGAGTTCCTGCTCGTCGTCGAGGTCCCGTCGGCCGGGGACGCCGGCGGTGTGGAAATGCCCGATCCACTGGATGTTCTCGGTGATGTTGCGGATCACGTCGCCTTCCATGATCTGCATGTGGTAGATGTCGAAGAGCATCTTCACGCGCGGCGAGCCGACCTTCTCGCAGACGGCGGCGCCCCAGGCGGTGTGGTCGCACTGGTAGCCGGCGTGGTTGACCTTGCTGTTGAGCAGCTCGATGTTCAGGTTCACGCCCTTGGCCTCGGCGTAGTCGGCGACGCGCTTCAGCCCGTCGGCGCAGGCGTCGATGGCCTGGACCTCGTCGGCGTGCGGCTGGCGGTTGCCACTGAAGCATATCAGGCCCGGGACCTCCAGCTCGGAGGCCTTGTCGATCGACCGCCGCAGCTCGGCCTCGATGCGGTCGTGGTTGGACCGCTTGTTCAGCCCGTCCGGCAGCGAGCCGTGGCCGGAGATGCTCGCCAGAGCCAGCCCGTGTTTGCGGGCGGTGGCGGCCACGTCGTCGACCGTCTCGTCCCAGCCCCACAGCTCCACGGCCGCGCCGCCGATCTCGGCCCACGCCGCGAACAGCTCCTCCAGCGACATGTCGTCGCCCTTGAAGATCGGGTAGCAGATGGATTGCTTGATGCGCATCAGTCGGTGTCCTTTCCGCCGGCGGGGGCGTTCGCCCGGCCGCGGGCTGTGAGGAAGTAGTTGTCGTGCCCTGGAACAAGGATGTCGGCCCGGCGGGCGAGTTCGTCGATGGTCTCTGCGGCGCGGGCGAAGTCGGCGGAGTTGTGGAAGCCTCGGCGGTCGGCGAAGAAGTCGCGGGTCATCACCGCGTCGCCGGCGACGACCACCTCCAGCCCGTCGCAGGCGAAGGCGAGGCTGTGGTGGTCGGCGGTGTGGCCGGGCGTGGCGAGCACCTCGATCGCCTCGCCGATGCGGGGGCCTGCCGGCTCGACGCGGCGGGGCAGGTCGGCGGCGGCGTTGACCTTCTCGGCGACGCTGCCGCTTGCGAGCCAGCGGGCCTTGGTGACATGGGCCAGGCCGAACCAGTGATCGGCGTGCTCGTGCGTGAGGAACACGTCGGTGACGTCATCCAGCCGCAGCCCGGTGCGGCGGTCGAGCGTTCGGGCCATGGCGTCGGGCTCGGCGTGCGGGGGGTCGACCAGCAGGCAGAGCCCGGCGGCGCGGAGGAGCGTGCTGGTGCACAGCGGCGGGCGGACGCCGCGGTCGTCGCTCTCGCCCCAGAAACGGTTCCGCGAGAGGTTGCCGATCGTCAGGATGTCCCATCGCATGGATGCCGCCTCCTCGCGCCGCCGGCCGGAGCCGCACGCGGACTGTCGCCGGGGCGGGCAGTTCCTTATACTCCCTGCTCGCCGCGCCGCCAAAGGCGTTTCGCCGCGTGGTGCCGGCCTCGACGCCGGCAGAGAATCGGGAAAGGACGTCTCATGCAGCTATCGGAACTGTTCACGGCCTCGTCGCCCGCCATGGAGGTCCGCGGGGTGCACCTGGACCTCAAGGGCACGCCGCCGACGTTCGACCGCCTGCTGGAGCTGCTGGAGCTGTTCGCCGCCTGCCGCTACAACGCCGTGCTCGTCGAGTGGGAGGACACGTTCCCCTGGACGGCCGACATGCGCTTCCGCTGCGAGACCTGCTACACGCCCCAGCAGATCGTCGCCTTCCGCGACGCCTGCCGGCGACTGGGGCTGGAGGTCGTTCCCCTCGTGCAGTGCCTCGGGCACATGGAGACGGCGCTGTCTCCCCCCGGCCGGGAGCGCCTCCGAGAGGTGCCCCACCGCGCCGACGTACTCAACCCGCTGGCCGAGGGCGCCCGCGAGCTCGTCCAGGCGATGGTCGACGACGTGCTGGTCGCCTTTCCCGACCTGAAACACTTCCACCTCGGCGGGGACGAGGCCTGGACGTTCGGCTCGGCCGAGGAGACGCGGGCGTACATCGCCGCCCACGGCAAGGGCGCCCTGTACCTGCACCACGTCGAGCCGATCCTGGACGCGCTGAACGCCCGGGGCGTCCGCCCGATCCTCTGGCACGACATGATGAAGGACTGGTCGCCGGAGGCCCTCGCCCGCCTGGCCGAGAAGGCCGACCTGTGCGTCTGGGGCTACACCGGCCATCCCGATCAGACGCCGCACCACTACAACACCGAGGTGATCCGGCGGTTCGCCGACGCGAGCGTGCCGATGTGGTTTGGCACGGCGTACAAGGGCGCCGGCGGGCACAACATCGACGTGCCGAAGGTTGACGACCGGGCGCTGAACGCCGCCGCATGGGTCGAGATCGCCGGGCGGTTCGGCATGACCGGCGGATTCGCCACCGCCTGGAGCCGCTACAACACGCACTGCGTCCACTGCGAGACGATCGACGCCTCGCTGGATTCGCTGGTCAACGTGGCGGTGATCCTCCACGACGGCCGCCCTCCCGCCGGCGGGCCGGACGACTGCGTGGAGGCCCTGGCCTCCGCCGGCGAGCGAGAGGGCTTCGAGGCCTGCCGCGGCGCGATGGAGAGGCTCGAGGCCGCGCGGGAGGCCGGCTGGCGACAGGTGCGGCGGATGCGGGAATACATCGTCATGGCCACGCTCGACGCCCGACGCCGAAACGGCGGCAGGATGGCAAGCTGGCTGGGCGAGTTGCGGAAGCACATCGCCGACGCCGATGCCGCTGCGGCCGAGGCCCGGGAGGCCTTCGCCGGGCGGATCGAGCCGATCTGGATCGAACGCTACCTCGCCGAACGGATCGAGTCCCTGCGCGAGGAATTCGCCACGATGAACCCGCGTGTCCGCCAACTGGACCCGGCCGGCTGGCGCGCGCTGCCGCACTGACCGCGACGCAGGCGGGGTGCGGCGCGTTAAAGACGGAGAGTGCGTCCCGCCGTGAATCCGAGGAAAGGACATATCGACATGACATATCGCCGCATCGCGCTGCTGGCCGCCCTGGTCTGCCTTCCCGTCGCGAGCCTGGCCGGCCCGCCGGCCGAGGGGTACGAGCCGCTGGGCAAGATCGCCCCCCGCCACGCCCGGGAGATCGAGGCGTCCAACTGGTCGATCGGTGCCGAGACGATGGGCCGGGACTACACGGTCTACGCCTGCTGGCGGGAGTACCTCGGCCCGCTGGGCGTCAAGAAGGCCCGCATCCAGTCCGGCTGGGCGAAGACCGAGCAGGTCAAGGGCAAGTACGACTGGGCGTGGTTGGACGAGATCATCCCGGACATGGTCAAGCAAGGGGTCGAGCCGTGGGTGTGCCTGTGCTACGGCAACCCGATCTACCCAGGCGGGGGCAGCACGAACCTCGGCGGGGGGATGCCCAGCTCCAAGGAAGCCCTCGCCGCGTGGGACCGCTTCGTGGCCGCGTTCGTCACGCGGTACAAGCAGCACGTCGACGAGTGGGAGGTCTGGAACGAGCCCGGTCTGCGGCGCAAGGGGCTGACGGAGCAGTACGGCGACTTCATCATCCGCACGGCGGAGATCATTCGCAGGATTCAGCCGAAGGCGAAGATCCTCACGATGTCCACCCCGGGCGTGGGCACGGGCTTCAGCAAGAGCGTTCTGGAGTATCTCAAGGGCAAGGACAAGCTGCACCTCGTGGACGAGGTGACCTACCACCCCTACAAGGCCAACCCCGATCACAGCTACGGTGCGGTGGCGGGCCTTCGGAAGATGGTCAAGAGCTACGGCGGGCACATCGGCATCCGCCAGGGCGAGAACGGCTGCCCGTCGGCGAAGGGGTCCTTCGGCGCGCTGCGCGGGCACGAGTGGTCCGAGACCACCCAGGCCAAGTGGGCGCTGCGGCGGCTGCTCGGAGACCTCGGGCGGGACATCCCCTCGTCCTATTTCGCCATCTGCGAGATGGCCTACCTCGTCAACAAGTCCGGACGCGATCTCGGCCTCGCCGGCAAGGGCAAGGCCACCGTCCGTATCAACAGCAAGGGGCTGCTCAAGATCAACCCCGACAAGACGGTCCACCACGCCAAGAAGGGCTACTACGCCGTCCAGCACCTCGCGGCCGTGTTCGACAACACGCTGACCCGCGTCGCCGACGCTGAGCCCGACGCCAAGGGGGGTCGGAGCCTCCAGGTGTTCGTCTACACCAAGGAGGACGGCAAGCGAGTGGCGGCGCTGTGGGACGGCAAGAACACCCCGGCCGACGAATACGAGCCCGCGTCGGTCACCGTCACGTTCCGCGGCGGGGACTTCGCCCAGCCGGTCTACGCCGACCTGCTGACCGGCGAGGTGTGGTCCATCCCGGCCGGGAACGCCGAACGAAAGGGCGACGCCTGGACCTTCCGCGCCGTCCCCGTGCCCGATTACCCCGTGCTGATCGCCGCACGCGGCGCGATCGGCAAGCTGACGACGAAGTAAGCGCCGCCGCCGGCGAAAGGAGCCCCCGATGCCGACCTCGCGTAGAACGTTCCTCAAGAGCGCCGTGGCCTCCGCCGCGGCGGCGACCGCCACCGCGGCCGCGCCGCGCGTCCTCGCCGCCGCCGACAGCGCCGACGCCGAGCCGCTGAACGTGGCGATCATCGGCGCCGGAGATCACGGGCGGCACCTGCTGTTCCAGTGCATGAAGCTGCCGGGCCTGCGATTTCGGGGGGTCTGCGACATCTGGGATTTCGCCCGCACGTACGCCGCGCGGCTGCTGAAGAAGTACAAGCACCCGGTGCGGGACTACGTGGACTACCGCGACCTGCTCGCCGAGGAGAAGGATCTCGACGCGGTCATCATCGCCACGCCGGACGGCTTCCACGCCGAGCAGGCCATCGCCTGCCTCGAGGCCGGCCTGCACGTCTACTGCGAGAAGGAGATGGCCCTGACCGTCGCCGATTGCCGGCGCATGGTCCGTGCGGCGCGCAAGGCCGGCAAGCTGCTCCAGGTCGGCCGGCAGCACCGGTCGAACCAACGCTACCTGCGGGCGCTGGAGCTGATCGACGCCCACGACGCCCTCGGGCGGATCACGCACGTCTCGGGGCAGTGGCACGGGCACAGGCGGGAGAAGATCGGCTGGCCCGAGGGCAAGGAGGTCGGGCAGGACCGGCTGGCGAAGTACGGCTACGAGTCGATGGAGCAGTTTCGCAACTGGCGGTTCTTCTCGAAATTCGCCGCCGGCGAGATTGCCAGCCTCGGCTCGCACCAGATCGACGTGTTCAACTGGTTCCTGCACGCCGCGCCGCGCAGCGTCTACGCCTCCGGCGGGCTGGACTACTACGACTTCTACGAGCTGTACGACAACATCTCGTGCATTTACGAGTGGGACTACGCCCGCGAGGACCGGACGGCGCGGGTGCGCGGCACGTACGAGATCAACAACACGACGGAGATGGGCGGCTTCTTCGAGACCTTCACCGGCGACAAGGGGGAGCTGACCATCTCCGAGATCGCCAGCCGCGGCGGCCTGCGCCGCGACGTGACCGCTCCCGTCGCCGAATGGGAGAAGACGCTGCCGCCGCCGGAGAAGGGCGTCAAGACCTACGGCGCCCGCGTGTACGGCCCCATCCCCGCCACCGACAGCCACCGGGTGTACTGGCACCACCTGGGGAACTTCTTCGACGCCGTCCGCGGCAAGGCCAGGCTGGCCTGCCCCGGCGAGGTCGGCCTCGTCGCGGCCGTGGCGGCGCTGAAGGCCAACGAGTCCATGAAGCTGGGCAAGCGGATCGACCTCACCGAGGGCGATTTCGCGGTGTCCGAGACGTAGCGAACTTCCACGACGAGACCCCTAACCCAAGGAGCAGGACAGTGATCGGACGAACGATTCTCGCGATGGTGATGGCGAGCGCATCGATGGCGGCGGCGGGAGAGCTGACGGTGCAGGTGACCGCCGAGGCCGACGGCACGCACGTGCCTCTCTGCGCCGAGGTGGACCTGCCCTCCGACGTCGCGTCGGCGAAGCCCGGGGCCATCGCGGTGACGATGGCCGGCCCCGACGGCGCGACCGTGCCCGGGCAGGTGGTCAAGATGGGCGACGGCCCGACGCGCGTGGCGTGGGTGGCGCCAACGGTGGCGGGGGGCAAGACGCAGACGTGGACCGCGACGCTCAAGCCCGGCGCGCCGGCGGCGAAGAAGGCCTGGCGGTTCGAGGCCGAGGAAGGCAAGCACGTCGACCGGCTCTTCGGCGAGCGGCCGGTCACGCGCTACATGCACGAGGTGGACACCTCGACGAAGGACCGCACGTTCGACACGGCGAAGGTGTTCCACCACGTCTTCAACGCCGCCGGCGAGCCGATCACCAAAGGCGCCGGCGGGAAGTACCCCCACCACCGCGGCATCTTCCTGGGCTACTCCAAGACCGGGTACGATGGCGGCAAGCGCAGCGACTGGTGGCACGTGCGGAACGTGGCGCAGCGGCACCAGGAGATGCTGGCCACGTCGGCCGGGCCGGTGCTGGGCGCCAGCACCATGCTGATCCACTGGAACGACGGCCAGGGCAAGCCGGTCGTGATCGAGGAGCGGACGACGGTCGCCTACCGCCAGCCGGACCCGACGCTGCTGCTGCTGGACTTCCGCTCCACGCTGCGCGGCGCCCGCGGGAAGGTCGAGCTCAACGGCGACCCCGAGCACGCCGGCATGCAGTACCGCCCCGCCAACGAGGTGGACTACAAGTTCACCAAGTACTTGTTCCCCGACGAGGCGATCACCACGAAGAACGTCAAGAAGCACCTCGACCTCCAGTGGGCGGCCGAGTGCTACAAGCTGGCCGGGAAGATCTACACCGTCCAGCACATGAACCACCCGGACAACCCCGAGGGCACGAAGTATTCGGCCTATCGCAACTACGGGCGCTTCGGCGCGTTCCCGAAGACGGAGATCCCCGAGGGCGGGTCGGTGACACTGAAGTACCGCCTGTGGGTGGCCTCCGGCGAGTTCCCCTCGCGGCAGGAGCTCCAGGCCAGGTGGGCGGCCTTCGCCAAGAAGCCCAAGGCCGTCGTCAAGTAGCCGGCCTCGCAACCGACGCGTTTCGCGCCGCCGAGCAAGGAGCCGCACCATGCGCACGCTGAACCGCCGTTCGTTCCTCCGGGCCGTCGGGGCCGGGGCCGCCGCGCTGACCGCGGGCCGGTGGGCCCGCGCCGCCGGCAAGGACAAGCGCCCCGACATCCTGCTGATCATGGCCGACGACATGGGATTCTCCGACGTCGGCTGCTACGGCGGGGAGATCCGCACCCCCAACATCGACGGACTGGCGAAGCGAGGCATCCGGTTTACGCAGTTCTACAACAACGCCAAGTGCGGGCCCACCCGCGCCAGCCTGCTGACGGGGCTCTACAGTCAGCAGGTCGGAGGCGGGGCCATGCGCGGCGCGGCCACCGTCGCCGAGGCGCTCAAGCCCGCGGGCTACAGAACGTTGATGACGGGCAAATGGCACGCTTCTTCCCTGCCCGTGAACCGCGGCTTCGACCGCTACTACGGCCTGACCGACGGGTGCTGCAACTTCTGGAACCCCGGCAAGCAGCGCGAGGGCGAGCCGGCGCCCGGGCGGAAGTGGACACGCTGGCGACGCTGGGCCATCGACGACAAGAAGTACGTGCCCTACACCCCGGAAGACCGCGACTTCTACACGACAGACGCCTTCACGGACACGGCACTGGAGTACCTCGAAGAGTACGGCCGCGAGGAGAAACCGATCTTCCTGTACCTGGCGTACACCGCCCCGCACTATCCCCTCCACGCCTGGCCGGAGGACATCGAGCGGTATCGAGGGAAGTACAGGGTCGGCTGGGACGAACTCCGCCGCCGGCGATACGCCCGGCAGGTGGAGATGGGCCTGGTCGACCCGAAGACGTGCAGGCTCAGCCCGCGGGACCCGCAGAACCCCCCGTGGGACGAGGCCGAGGACAAGGACGAGTGGGACCTGAAGATGGCGGTCTACGCGGCCATGATCGACCGCATGGACCAGAACATCGGGCGGGTGCTGAAGAAGCTGGACGATCTCGGCCGGCTGGACAACACGCTGGTGCTGTTCCTGTCGGACAACGGCGGCTGTGCCGAGCGGATCCACAAGACGCCGGACATCCCGCCGGGCCCGCTGGCGTCGTACCGGACGGTGGACCGCCCGTGGGCGAACGCGTCCAACACGCCGTTCCGCAAGTACAAGAGCCGGGACCACGAGGGCGGCGTCTGCACGCCGTTGATCGCATGCTGGCCGGCGCGGATCAAGCAGGCCGGCGGGATCACCCGCCAGGCCGGGCACATCATCGACATTCTGCCCACCTGCCTGGACGTCGCCGGCGCCGACCACCCCGCGGCAAAGCCCGACAGCGATTTGCTGGGCGTCGAGGGCCGAAGCCTCCTGCCCGTCCTGGAGGGCAAACAACGCGAACCGCACGAGGCGATCTTCTGGGCCTTCGGCGGCAGCCGGGCCGTCCGAATGGGCAAGTGGAAGCTCGTCTCCCTGCCCAAGAAGGACTGGGAGCTCTACGACCTCGAGGCCGACCGGACGGAGCTGAACGACCTCGCCTCCGCCCACCCGGACCGGGTCGAGACGATGAAGGCCGCGTGGGAGGCCTGGAACCGCCGCTGCAAGAAGGCCAGCCGGAAGGGCTGACGGACCGGGAACGTACGATGCCCGGCGAGGGACCTCCGCCGGGACCCGCTCGACACACTCAGCGAAAGGAGCTTGCGATGACAGGGACCGGACGATGGACGGCGGCGGCCGTGCTGGCCGCGACGGCGATGGCGCTCGTGGGCGGCTGCGGGCCGGAAGCGACCCTCACGGCGATCGAACTGCCCAACCGGTACAACACGCCGGACGGGATGTGCCTCGACGACGATGGCGGCATTCTCCTGTCCGTGCCGAACTTCAACGAGCCGTCCTATCCCCCGAAGGTCGCGCGGATCGGCCTCGACGACAAGATCTCCACCGTCGTGCTGCTGACGGGCATCAAGGGCGTTGAGAAGGCGGGCCCGCTGGGCATCGGCCGGGCGAGCGACGGGCACATCTACATCTCCGACAACCCGGACTTCGGCAAGCCGGTGCGGACCAGCCGGCTGCTGCGGGTGGTGATCGACGGAGGCAAGGCCAGGAAGGTCGAGGTCGTCGCGACCGGCTTCTACAACGCCAACGGCCTGGCCTGTCACGGCGACAGCGTCTACGTCTGCGAATGCAAGATCGACCCGGGCGCCTCGCCGATGCCCAGCGGCGTGGTGCGGTTCAAGCTCTCGGAGCTGGACGCCGCCAACCCCGTCGCCCTCGCCCCCGGCGGGGAGGACCCGCACTACGTGCTGAAGTTCCGCACGCAGAACGAGGACTGGAAGGTCGGCGCGAACGGCCTGGCCATTCACGGCGACACGATGTACGTCTGCAACTTCGGCGACGCCGAGCTGATCCGCGCCAAGCTCGCGCCCGACGGCACGGTGGCGTCGCACGAGGTCTTCGCCAAGGGCGGGAACATGCTCTCGACCGACGGGCTGAGCATCGACCGGGCGACCGGCGACGTGTACATCGCAGACTTCCGCGGCAACGCCGTCCACCGCGTCTGCCCGAAGACCGGCGAGGTGACCACCATCGCCCGCAACGGCAACACCGACGGGGCCGGCGGCGCGCTCGATCGGCCCAGCGAGCCCTGCTTCCGCAACGGGCGGGTCTACGTGGCCAACATCGACCTGCCGCTGGAAGGCAACGCCTACGACGAGCCGCATACCATCAGCGTGATCCACCTGGGCAAGTAGGCCGGGGTGGTCCCAGGCGCCGAGACGAGAAAGGCAGGCCAAGCCATGAAGCGATCCCTGCGCGGCGTGTGTGCCCTGACGTGCCTGCTGGCGTCGGCGGGGGCCCTGGCGGGCGAGGACATCCTGGTGGCCGACTTCGAGTCCGACGGCTACGGCGACTGGAAGGTGACCGGAAAGGCGTTCGGCCCGGGCCCGGCGAAGGGCACGCTGCGCGGGCAGATGCCCGTCTCGGGCTACAAGGGCAAGCGGCTGGTGAACACGTTCTTCGAGGGCGACGGGACGGTGGGCACGCTGACGTCCCCGCCGCTGAAGATCGAGCGGAAGTACATCGTGTTCCTGATCGGCGGCGGGATGCATCCGGGCAAGGCGTGCATCGAGCTGCTGGTCGGCGGCGAGGTCGTCCGCACCGCCACCGGCCCCAACGACCGCCCGGGCGGCTCGGAGCGGCTGGCCCCGGCGTTCTGGGACGTCTCGGAGCTGGCCGGCAAGAAGGCGCGAATCCGCATCGTCGATAAGGCCACCGGCGGCTGGGGGCACGTCAACATCGACCACATCGTCCAGACGGACACGAAGCCGAAAGTGCCCAAGCGGGGCAACTTCAGCAGGCGGATGACGGTCTCGAAGCGGTACCTGGTCATTCCCATCCACAAGGGCGCCCGCAAGTGCACGCTGGAGCTGGAGGTCGCCGGCAAGCCGGTCCGGCGGTACGGGACGGAGGTCGCCCCGGATGCCGACACGGCGGACTTCTGGGCGTTCTTCACGATCGAGGCCTACGAGGGCAAGGAGGCGGTCGTGCGGGCCGGCAACTGCCCGGAGGCCGGCTTCGCCCTGATCCGCCAGGCCGACGAGGTCCCCGGCGAGCAGAGCTTCTACACCGAAGAGCTCCGCCCACAGCTCCGCTTCAGCCAGAAGGTCGGCTGGAACAACGACACCAACGGCATGGTGTACTACGACGACGAGTGGCACCTGTACTTCCAGCACAACCCCGTCGGCTGGAAGTGGGGCAACATGACCTGGGGCCACGCCGTCAGCACCGACCTGGTCCACTGGAAACAGCTCCCCAACGCCCTGTTTCCCCAGACGATGGCCAGGGGCGCATGCTTCTCAGGCAGCGCGGTCGTCGACGCCGACAACACCGCCGGCTTCCAGGGCGGCAGGGAGAAGGTCATCGTCGCCGCGCTGACCGACACCGGGGCCGGGGAGGCCATCGCCTACAGCGAAGACCGCGGGCGGAGCTTCACCTGGTACGAGGGCAACCCCGTCGTCGAGCACAAGGGCCGCGACCCGAAGGTCATCTGGTACGAGCCCGGCAAGCACTGGGTGATGGCCGTCTACAACATCTCCAAGGAGCACGGCAAGAACATCGCGTTTCATACCTCCAAGGACCTCAAGGAGTGGACCGAGCAAAGCCACATCGAGGGCTTCCACGAGTGTCCCGAGATCTTTGAACTGCCCGTCGACGGCGATGCCGCCAACACGCGATGGGTGCTCTTCGACGCCAGCGCCCGGTATCTCGTCGGGCGGTTCGACGGCAAGCGGTTCGCCCCCGAGCACGAGGGCAGGCATCGCGTCCACTACGGGCCGTACTACGCCTCCCAGACGTTCAGCAACCCCCCGGACGGGCGGCGGATCCAGATGGGCTGGGCCCGCATCCCCATGCCCGGCATGCCGTTCAACCAGGCGTTCTCCTTCCCGCACCGGCTGACGCTGCGGACCACGCCGGAGGGCATCCGCATGTTCGCCGAGCCGATCAAGGAGCTCGCCACGCTCCGCAGGAAGACCCACACCGCCGGCGCCGCCGACCTCGCCGCCGGCTCGCCCGAGACCGTCGGCGTCGCGGGCGAGCTGCTGGAGATCCGTGCCGAGTTCGCCGTCGGGCAGGCCCGGGCCGTCGGGCTCGATATCGGGGGCAATCGCGTGGTCTATGACATCCCGGGGGGCAAGCTGCACGGCGCCGACCTCAAGCCCGTGGACGGGAAGGTCTCCATGCACGTGATCCTCGACCGCCCGATGATGGAGATCGCGGGCAACGGCGGGCGGGTGTACATCACCGCACGGCGCGGGAAGCGCGGCGAGGTCCGGGCCGTCAAGGCCTTCGCCGAAGGCGGCCCCGCCAGGCTTCTCGCCCTCGAGGCCCACGAGTTGGAGAGCATCTGGGCGAAGTGATCCGCAGCCAACGCGCCCGGGCAAGGACCGGGCCGTCGCCCGGCCGCTCGGCCGATGGGCTACTTCTCCTTCGGCGCCTTCCCCTCGGGGCGGAAGGGCTTCAGTTCCGCCAGCGTGTCGTCCAGCCAGCTCTCGGCCAGGCGGGTCCAGAGGCGTTCGCGTCCGCCGTTGACGCCCATGCCGTACCCGTGCCCGCCGGACGGGAAGATGTGGTACTCGAAGGAGAGCTTCTTCCCGATCGCCGCGGTCAGGAAGTGCTCCAGGTTGCCCGGAAGGAGGAAGTCGTCGGCGGTGATGGAGATGAACATCGGCGGGACGTTCTCGTCCAGCGCCTCGGGCAGGCTGTCGGGGATGGCGGGGTAGATCGGCAGCAGGAAGTCCGGGCGGCTGGAGACGCGCTCGACGGGGTCGTTGGCGTCCGGGTCGCCGAGGTCGTACCGCGCTGCTGCCAGCAGCGTCAGGTGCCCGCCGGCGGAGAAACCCAGCACGCCGATCTTGTGGGGCTTGACGCGGAGCTTCCGCGCGCGGCTTCGGACGATCCGCACCGCCCGCCGGACGTCCAGCAGCGGGGGGAACGGGGCCGACTCGCCGGCGCCCTCGGCGTACGGCTTGAGGCGGTACTTCAGCACCGCCGCCGTGTAGCCCAGGCGGTTCAGCCAAAGGGCCACGTCGTAGCCTTCCTTGTCGATGGCGAGGATGTTGTACCCGCCGCCGGGGCAGACGATGATCGCCGCATCCCGCCGCGTCCGGCCGATCGGTGGATGGATGGACATCGCCGGGACGGTCACGTGGTTCACGTGGCGGTCGCAGATCCGCGGATCGTCGCTGCGCTGCACGGAGCCCTCGGGGTCCTCGTGCTCGTAGAATGCCGGCGGGCGGTCGGGCCAGAGCGCCTCGGCCTTCGGAAAGCCCCCCGCCGCCATCAGCACCGTCGCCGCCGCCGTCAGCACGCCCATCAGTACGAGCACTTTCATCGGTTCGACTCCTGTGGAAGATCGCCGTGGCGCCTCCTCGGGCGCAAGACACACATGCCGCGTGGGCATTGTCATCGCCGCCGGCAGACCACGCAACAGCCCGGGACGCTTGATCTTCCCGCGCCGCGCTCCTACGCTCTGTCCGGCGGACACGAAGAGATGCGTTAGGCGATTCCCCCCGGCGGCCCGAAGGAGAGACTGCTCCCATGCTCAAACCCGTACTCGAAGGCGACTGGTGGCGGATCGGCCCCAAGCCGGACCTGTCCGGCCTGCTGCCGGATCCCCCCGACGGCGAGGCGAAGCACGAATGCGTGGACCATCACATCGTCCGCGACGTCGACGGCGTGCTGCACCTGTGGAGCTGCATCCGCCACACGCCGGTCGGGCGCGTGCTGGGCCACTGGCGAGCGACGGGCTTCACCGACAGCCCGTGGGAGTTCACCCGCGAGCTGATCCGCTGCGACCACGACGCCGGCGAGTGCATCGACGACTGGCACGGGCAGGAGTGGCTCCAGTCTCCGTTCTTCGTCTGGCATGAGGGGGCGTGCTACATGTTCTATGGGGGGCACAGTACCGGCGCTCCCGAGCCGATGGTCGGGCAGATCTGCCTGATGACCAGCCCCGACGGCCGCTCGTGGACCCGCCGCCGCGACGAGCGCGGCTTCAGCCGCCTGTTCACCGGCCCCGGCGAGACGCGCGACCCGTGCGTGCGGAACTTCGACGGGGTGTGGCACCTGTACTACGCGGGGTTCCACGACGGTGAGCGAAGCAAGGCGGGCTTCTACTGCCGCACCAGCGAGGACCTGCTGCACTGGTCCGACTGGCGCTGCGTACACCTGGACCCGGCCTACGGCTCCGGGCCGGTGGACTGCGAATGCCCGCACGTCGTCCGCCGCGGCGGGCGGTTCTACCTGCTGCGGACCGAGAACTACTACGACGCGAACACCCACGTCTTCGTCAGCGACGATCCGATGGACTTCGGCGTCGGGGACGCGAGCGGGCACCACCTCTGCGACCTCGCTGTCGCCGCCCCCGAGATCCACGTCGACGCCGACGGCTCCGAGTACGTCTCCAGCAATCACGAGCCCGTCGGCGGCACGCAGGTATGCCGGCTCCGTTGGGTGGAATGATGGGCGAGGTCCCGGTGATCCAAGGGCCCTGGCGCGTGATCGCGCCGAGCCCGGACCTGGCGGCGGCGATCGGCGAGAGGACGGTGTCCGCCGACAGCGAGCTGCGCAACGAGCCGAACGATCACTGCATCTTCCGGACCGACGAGGGGGCGTGGCACCTGTGGGCGTGCGTGCGCCGGACGGTCGTCGGGCGCGTGCTCTGTCACTGGGAGGCGGCCTCGTTCGAGCAGACGCCCTGGCGGCTGACCGGCGAGATCGTCCGCTGCGACCGCTCCGCCGGGGAGAGCCGCGTGGACTGGCACGGCCACGAGTTCCTCCAGTCGCCGTTCGTCGTCCGCGAGGGCGGCAGGTGGTACATGTTCTACGGCGGGTACGCCAGCGGCGTGGACCCCGATGGCAAGCCCACGGAGGACTACGGCGAGATGGAGAACCAGATCTGCCTGATGACCAGCCCCGACGGGCGGACGTGGACGCGCCATCGCGACGGGCACGGCCGCAGCCGCGTCTTCGCCGGGCCCGGGGCCGCGAGGGACCCCTTCGTCGGGCACTTCCAGGGAAGGTGGCACATCTACTATGCCGGGCATCACGACCGCGAGCGCACCAGGGCCGGGCTGTACCACCGCACCAGCGACGACCTGCTGCACTGGTCGGACTGGGACCTCTGCCACCCCGCCGCCGCTGCCGGTGAACGCTACATCCCCGAGAGCCCGGTGGTCGTCGAGCGGGACGGCGGCTACTACCTGTTCCGCACGCACGGCCCGGAGGCCGGCTGCTACGTCTTCCGTAGCGACAGCCCGAGCGACTTCGGCACCGGCGGGGCGACGGTGGAGTTGGTCACGCGGCTGCCGGTCATCGCCCCGGAGATTCTCACCGGCCCCGATGGGCGGGAATGCATCACCAAGATCAATGCCGACGGCGGCGGAAACGCCATCCACGTCGCCGGCCTGGCCTGGCGAGAGGCCGAGGAGGCGACCCCGTGAGCGACCTGAAGGACAAGGCCCGCGAGCTGCTGGCAGCGTTCAAGGGCGGTGACTACGCGTTCGGCCTCGGCTGCTACGGGCGGCTGGGCGAGCTGGCCGGCCGGTTCGGCCGGCGGGCGGCGGTGGTCACCAGCGGGATGGGCAAGGAGTGGGGGCCGGGCGTTCACGCGGCGACCGACGCGGCCCTGTCGGCGGCGGGGATCGAGCGCGTCGGCGAGGCGATGCGCGGCGCCCGGCCCAACGCGCCGCAAGAGGACGTCCTCCGCCTGGCCGCGGAGTTGGCCGAGCGCGACGCCGACGTGATCGTCGCCGTCGGCGGCGGCAGCGGGATCGATGCCGCCAAGGCCGCCGCCGCGGCCGCCGCGCTGGGCGAGGCCGACCTCGACGCGATGTTCGGCGTCGGGCAGGTCTCGGCCCTGCTGGCCCAGGCCGGGCGCGAGATGCCGCCGATCGTGGCCGCCCAGTTGGCGAGCGGATCGGCCGCCCACCTGACAAAGTATTCCAACGTGACCGACCTGGCGACGGCGCAGAAGATGCTGATCGTCGACGAGGCGGTCGTCCCCCCTGCGGCGGTGTTCGACTACACCTGGACGCGGACCATGACTCCGGCGTTCACCATGGACGGGGCCCTCGACGGCGTCTCCCACTGCCTGGAGGTGTGGATGGGCGTCGGCGATGCCGCGGCGGCCGACACGAGGGAAGTCTGCCTGACCGGCATCGAGCTGATCGTGGGCGAGCTTCACGCCGCCGTCGCCGACGGGGAGAACCTCGACGCCCGGGAGGCCCTGGGGCTGGGCACCGACCTCGGCGGCTACGCGATCATGATCGGCGGGACCAACGGGGCGCACCTCAACAGCTTCTCGCTGGTGGACCTGCTGCCGCACGGGCGAGCCTGTGCGGTGATGAACCCCTACTACGCCGTGCTGTTCGCCCCGGCCATTCCCGAGCGGCTTCGGGCTGTGGGGGAGGTCTACCGCCGGGCCGGCTACGTCACCGCCGAGCTCGATGCCCTCAGACCCCGCGAACTGGGGATCGCCGTCGCCGAGGGCATGGTCGCCATGTCCCGGGCCATCGGCTTCCCCGCCACGCTGGCGGAGATTGACGGCTTCTCCGACGAGCACGTCGACCGCTGCCTCCGCGCCGCCAAGGACCCCAAGCTCGCCAGCAAGCTCGCCAACATGCCCGTCGCGCTGACGCCCGACAACGTCGACGAGATCATGGGCTCGGTGCTCGATGCGGCCGGGACCGGGGACTTCCGGAAGATCGCCGAGGTGGACGTACCGTGAGCGCTTCCCGAACGGCTGCCCTCGCCGTCGTCCTCGCCGCCGCGCCCGCGTCGGCCGGGTCCGGCCGCGACGCCGCCGAGCGCCTCGCCGGGCGGACGTTCCCATCGGTCTTCCAGGCGTGGAACCGCGCCGACAACCTGCCCGACGAGGAGCGCCTGGCAACCGCGGCCAGGCACGACCTGATCTTCCACGGCGTGGGGTTCTTCGGCCTGCGATGGGCCGACAGGGAGCATCGCGGCCGGGCGACGGCGTTCCGCCCGGACAGCATCGCCGCCGCCCGCAAGCGGCGGGCGGAACTGCTCGAGCGGAACCCGAATCTCGTTCTGCTGGCCGAGATCCGCTACCGCGACGCCCACCGAAGCTGGCTGCCCGCCGGGCACGCCTGGTGGCTGCGCGACGCCGACGGGAAGATCGTTGCCGGGTGGAAGGAGGGCGGGTACTGGCGACTGGACTTCGGCAACGCGGCGTACCGCCGGCACGTCGCCGCCCGGGCGAAGGCGGCCGTGGGGTCCGGGGTGCTCGACGGCGTGATGCTGGACTGGTGGCGGGACGACGCGGACCGGCTGGCCCTGCTGGGGGCCGTTCGCGAGGCCGTCGGTCCCGACGCGCTGATCCTCGTCAACAGCAACGACCGCCGCGTGCCGCGCTCGGCAAAGGCGGTCAACGGCCTGTTCATGGAGTGCACACGGACGCGGGAGGCCCGGGACTGGCAGCGCCTTGCCGGAACGCTCGCCTGGGCCGAAAAGGCCCTGCGGACCCCGCGGATCAACTGCCTCGAGACCTGGTATCACCGGTCCCGCGAGGACCTTCACCTCATGCGGGCCACCACCACCCTCGCCCTGACGCGGTCCGACGGCTTCTGCCTGTTCTCCGACCCCAATCCCCTACCCAAGCCCGACCATCTGCACAACTGGTATCCGTTCTGGGATGCCCCCCTCGGCCGTCCCAAAGCCCCCGGCCGCGAGCATCACGACGGGACGTGGCGGCGCGAGTTCACCGGCGGCCTGGCCGTCTACAACCCCATCGGCAACACGCCCGCCACACTCGCCTTCGACCGCCCCCGCACCAGCCGCGCCACCGGCCGGACGGCCCGAAAGCACACCGTCCAGCCTTGCGACGGCGACGTGTTCCTCTCGGCCCGGGAAGGTCGGCGGTTCGACAATACCCCGATGCCCGCGACCGACAGGCGCAGCCCGCTCGCGGCCGCCGTCGGTTTCAGAAGTGGCAGACACTTCCGCTTCCCGGACAGGAGACCATCATGCCGACCACCTTCTCTCGACGGGCATTTCTGAAACGCGCAGGGCTCGGCGCGGCCGCGCTGGCCGCGACGCCGCGCCTGGCCTCGGCGGCCGCGGAGGCCGGGGGGAAGCCCAACTTCATCGTCATCTTCGCCGACGACCAGGGCTACGGGGACATGGGCTGCTACGGCTCGAGGAAGCTCAAGACGCCCGCCTGGGATCGCATGGCCGCCGAGGGGATGAAGTTCACGGACTTCTACGTCACCGCGCCGGTGTGCACGCCGTCGCGGTCGAGCCTGGTCACCGCCTGCTACCCGCGGCGGGTCGGCATGCATCAGCACGTCCTGTTTCCCCACTCGAAGAAGGGCCTGAACCCCGACGAGATCACCATCGCCGAGGTGCTCAAGGGGGCCGGCTACGCCACGGCGTGCGTGGGCAAGTGGCACCTCGGGCACCAGCGGAAGTTCCTGCCCACCCGCCAGGGCTTCGACACGTACTACGGCGTCCCGTTCAGCAACGACATGTGGCTGCCGGCCGGGATGGCCTACGCCGACGACGCGAAACTGCCCGACGACTTCCCCGCCGACCTCCGCAAGGCCGGCGAGAAGAAGCGCAACGCCGTCCCGCTGATGCGTGACGAGGAAGTCATCGAGTACCCCGCGAACCAGGGCACGCTGACCGAGCGGTACACCGAGGAGGTCGTCCGCTTCATCACGGCCAACAAGGACCGCCCGTTCTTCGTCTACCTTCCCCACACGATGTGCCACTACCCGCTGCACGTCTCCGAGCGGTTCAAGGGCAAGACGGGCGCGGGGCGGTTCGCCGACGTCATCGCCACGCTGGACTGGTCCACCGGCGAGATCCTCAAGGCCCTCAAGCGGCTCGGGCTGGACGAGAAGACGCTGGTGATCTACACGTCCGACAACGGCCCGGCCCCCGGCTCGTCGGGGCCGCTGCGGGGCAAGAAGGGCTCGACGTGGGAGGGCGGCATGCGCGAGCCGTGCCTGATGCGCTGGCCCGGGAAGATCCCCCCCGGCAGCGTCTGCTCCGAGGTCGCCACCGTCATGGACTTCCTGCCCACGCTCGCCGGCCTCGCCGGGGCCGACGTGCCGACCGACCGCGTCATCGACGGCAAGGACATCGCCGACCTGATCACCGCCAAGCCCGGCGCCAAGAGCCCGCACGAGGCGTTCTTCTATCACACCGCCCGCGGCCAGCTCGCGGCCGTGCGGTGCGGCAAGTGGAAGCTGCACGTCAAGCCGCCGCGGCGCCGCCGGAAGAAGGGCAAGGACCAGCCGAAGCCCCCGGCGGTTGCCCTGTACGACCTGGAGGCCGACCTCGGCGAGACGACGAACGTCGCCGACCGTCACCCGGACGTCGTGGCCCGGCTGGAGCGGCTGCTGGCGGAGTTCGACGCCGAGATCAAGGCCAACAGCCGCCCGCCCGCGAAGGCGTGAAGGCGCACATGACACCGCCGCGGGCGTCAGGCTGAAGGCAGGCAGGCCAGGTACTGCCTGCCCTTGGCGTCGTTCTCGCGTTCGACGTATTGGGCCAAGCGGCCGCGGTGGGCGGCCAGCACGTCGCGCCCGGCCGGGTCCCCGGCGAGGTTGACGGTCTCGTCGGGGTCCGTCCGCATGTCGAAGAGTTGCTCCTCGGCGTTCTCGCCCTGGCAGTACAGCATGTACTTCCAGTCGGCCGAGCGGACCATCCGCCCGCCAACGGTTTCGGAGAAGACCGCGTCCCGCCAAGGGACTTCCGCCTCCCCGGCGACCAGCGGGCGGAGGCTGCGCCCGGCGAGGTCCGCCGGGGCGGCGATGCCCGCGTAGTCGCAGAGCGTCGGGATCAGGTCCGGGCCGCCGCAGACGAGGTGGTCGTCGTCCACGCGGGCGGGGGCCCCGGCGGCGGGGTCGCGGACGATCAGCGGCACGTGGACGGACTCCTCGTAGAACGAGCGCTTCATCGTCAGGCCGTGGGCGGCGTCGTGGTCGCCGTGGTCGCTGGTGAACAGCACGACGGTGCTGCCGGCCAGGCCGGCGTCGTCCAGCGCTTCCAGGACCGTGCCTATCTGCCGGTCCGCGACCTGCATATGGTGGCGGTATACGGCCCGGTAGCGGCCCCAGACGTCCGCGTCCCATTCCCGGGCCGCCAGGGCGTAGCGGCGGTTGAGGCCGAGTTGGAAGTCCTCCTCCCGGCCCAGCATGCCCTCCCGGAAGCCGCGCATCCAACGCGTCTCGCCCTCGGTGGGGGCAAAGTTGCGAGGCAGAGGAAGGGGCTCGATATCCGGGCCTCGTCCCTGGCCGGCCCGGCCAAGGAAGCGGCAGATGTCGTGCGGGTTGTCGAACGACGCCCAGAGAAAGAACGGTCTGCCGTGGCGGCCGCGGAGATACTCCGCCGCCGCCACGGCGAGCCCGTCGCGATTGTCCCCCGTCAGGCATCGGAACCCGTAGGTCTTCTCGTCGGCGGGCGAGATGTTGTACGGCCCCTCGACGTGCAGCTTCCCGCCGTAGACCGTCTCGTACCCGGCCTCGCGGAGCAGCCGGCCCATCGGGGGAGTCGCCACGCAGGACGCCATCGCCGGCAGATCATGCTCGCGGCCCTTGCGGTTGGTCTCCAAGCCGTCGAAGCGGTGGGGCATGTGCCCGGTCATCATCGCGTAGCGAGCCGGGATGCACACGGGGTTCGGGCTGTACGCCCGGGCGAACCGCACGCCGCCGGCGGCGAGGCCGTCCAGCGCGGGCGTCCGCACGTGAGGATCGCCGGCACAGCTCATCAGGCGGTGGTGCTGCTGGTCGGTGGTGATGAGCAGGATGTTCGGCCGGTCGGCGGGAAGGTCAGGCACTGCCGCTTCCGTCCAGGCCGCGAGCCTTCATCTCCTCGTCCGGCTCCCAGGTGGGGCCGGCCAGGACGACGGATGCCTCGGTCTGCCGAGCGGGGATGGTCCAGTACTTCTCGAGCACGAAGACGGTCTGGTCGCGGTCCAGCACCCGGTAGCCGTGCTTGCGGTAGAAGTCGATCGCCCAGGTCGCCGCGGCCCAGGTGCCGATGAGGATCGGCTTGCCGGTGAGCCTCTCCAGGTGCTTCAGCAGCAGGGAGCCGACGCCCTGGCGGCGGTAGTCGGTCCGCACGTAGGCGTGGCGGATGAGCGTCACGGCCCCGCAGTCCTGGATGCCCATGACCCCCAGGAGCATGCCGTCCTGCTCGACCGCCCAGAACTGCACGCCGCTGGCGACCTCGGACCGGACGTGCGCCGCACGCATGTAGGGCTCGCGCCAGCGGTCCTTGGGGATCCGCCCGCGGTAGGCCTCCGCGGCGTCGTTGATGACCTCGAAGATCTCCGGTACGTCGGCTTCGGTGCACTGTCGGATCATGGGCATCTCCAGGTTGTGTCCCGTTCTGTCTGCCGGGCGGCCGGGGGCCGTCCTGCTGTCTTCATCCCCCCGCCAAGGCGGCTTCGATGTGATCGGCGGCGCGGGCGTCGAGGTCGCGGGCCTGGCCGATCAGCTCGATGGACCGGCGGCGGCCCTTCGGGTCCGCGAACCGGCGGGCGGCCACCTCGCCCCGGCCCGTGCCGCCTTCGTTCTTCCAGACGGCCCACATCAGTTCGTGCTCCTTGGCGTAGCACGACGCGGCCGCGTGGAGGTTCGAGGCCTGGCAGGGCATGCACTCGGGCGTTTCGCGGACGAGCAAGCGGCTGGCGTACCAGCGGCCCTCGGAGAGGGTGTCGGTCGCGTCGCGATGGACGTGGAAGGGCGGATACCCGCGGCACGCCCTCCCAGCACGCGGCGGCGAGGCGGTGCGGACGCGTCGGCCATGGTGTCCCCTTTCCGGGTGCCGCCGGCGGCTACGGCGCCTCGCGGACGGACTCGATCATCGCGTGATCGCCCTTGAGGTCGCCGCCCAGTCGGCCGAACTCGATCAACGCCTTGCCTTGTTCCCACTCGCTGACGTGCAGGCGATAGGCCAGGCCCAGCGCCCCGGCCCGGTGCGTGCCGCCGATGCAGTGCAGATAGAACGGCCCGTCGCCGCCGCGGACGGCATCGAGGAAGGTCGCGAGCGTCTCGGCCGGCACGCCGCCGGCCTTGTCGAACGCCAGGTCCACCAGCTTCAGGTCATGGTCTTGGGCGTACTTCCGGAGGATGTCGTCCGGCGAGACCGACAGGATCGTCGTGACGCCCCACTTCTTCAGCGCCTTCATCCCCTTGCCGCTGAGCGGCTGGCCGCCGCGGATGAGCCTGGCGTCGTAGCGGACCACGAAGTTGTTGAGCCCCTCCACCGTGCCGATCACCTCGTACTCGCCCACGTCCGGGGGCAGGACGGGGTTCTCGATCACCTTGTACGTCGCCTGCGTCACGGCATCGGGCTTGGGCGGCGCGGCCGAGTCGTCCCGGCATCCGGGGACCAGCCCGGCCACCAACGGCACCACAACAAGGACAAGCGATCTCCGCAACACGACATCCATATCCGACTCTCCTGAACGGGGCTGCGCTCAAACCGGCAGTATATCGCATTTCCGTGGCTGGATACACAGCACGCGGTCGGCGACTCGGCAAGCGTTCAGGGCTTCTCGGTCGCCCGATTGGCACAAGGTGCGGCACGAACAAGAAGCGGGCGGGGCGGCTGCTCCGAGGGCGTACCTACAGGGAAATGCCCGGTGGTCGGCGGATGCGTCAGGCACAGCAGGCCTATTCGTCCAGCCGTTGACCCCGGGGAAGGTCTGGCGCGTGATTGCCGTCTTCTCCACCCAGGCTCCGCTCGACGGGCAGGACGGCGGCGGTGAGGGTCTGGTGTGTCTTGCGCGCGTCCCGGAAGGTCTGGAGGGCGTCGAGGAGGTCGTCGACAGCCTCGTCGGGGATGTGGGCCTGGATGACCGTAAGGTTGCCCGGGTAGACCTGCGTGCCCTGGTGCTTGCCGGCGGCGTCGCGGCCGGCGGCCATGGACATGCGGACATAGTCCTGCACGTTGCGGTTGTCGAGGAGCCGCTCGACCTGCTCGGTGAACTCGAAGGGGAACGTGACGTGCAGGAGCTTCATGCCGACCCGCCCTCCTGTTCCTGGCGCTTGCCTCGGCGGGCGAGGCGCTGCCGCAGGCCGTCGGTCCCGGCGGTTACCAGGTGGTAGACGACGGGCAGGAACACGAGCGTCAGCAGCGTGGTGGCCAGCAGGCCGAACGCCACGGCGACGCCCATCGGCGCGCGAGCCTCTCCGCCGGAGCCGAAGCCCAGGGCGATCGGCGTGATGCCCAGCACGGTCGAGACGGTGGTCATCACGACGGGGCGGAAGCGGACGGATGCGGCTTCGGCGGCGGCCTCCCGGCGGGTGCGACCGCGGGCGACCAGCACGTTGGTGTAGTCGATCATGAGGATCGCGTTCTTCGTGGCCATGCCCGAGAGCATGATCAGCCCGATGAACGAGACGATCCCCAGGGGCATGCCGAACGCCCACAGCGCCGCGAACGCCCCGGCCCAGGCCAGCGGCAGGGCCACGAGAATGATCAGCGGCTGGAGGAACGACTCGAACTGTCCGGCCAGCACGAGGTAGATGAACAGCACGGCCAGGCCGACGGTCAGCAGGAGGTTACGGAAGGACTCCTGGAAGTCCTGCGTTCGGCCGGTGAAGGCGTAGTCGAACCGCTGGGGCAGTTGCTCGGCGAGGCGGTCCTCCAGGGCCCCAACGGCCCGGCCGAGGGAGGCGCCCGGCGGCGTGGAGGCGGAGATCGTGGCCGAGCGAATGCGGTTGAAGTGATGGATGGCGCTGGGCCCGACGCCCTCGCTGTGGGCGAGAAGGTCGCCGACGGAGACGAGCTTGCCGGTCTTGCTGCGGACGTAGAGGGAGCGGATCATCTCGGGGACCATGCGTCCCTTGAGGACGATCTCGGGGATGACCTCATAGCGTTCGGCTCGGCGCTCGATCTCGGAGACGTCCGGTTCGCCGAGCAGCAGCCCGAAGGCATCGTTGAGGGCCCGCACGGACACGCCCATCTGGTTGGCGAGGTCGCGGCGGGGGCGCAGGTCCACTTGGGGCTTGTTCATCTTCAGGTCGGAGTTGACGCCGGTGAAGTCATCCTGCCGCCGCATCCAGGCCATCAGCTCGTCCTGGCGGCGAGCCAGTTCGGCGAGGTCGGGGTGCTGGAGGGCGACCTGGATCTCCGCTCCCCTGGCCACGCCCGCGCCGCCGGGCTCCAGGACGAACACGCGGCCAAGGGGGATCTTCGCGAACGCCTCCCGCATCTTCTGAACGACGCGGCTCTGGTGGAGCTCGCGCCGGCCGCGAGGCACGAGACGGACGAAGAAGATCCCCTCGTTGACCTTCCCCGGCCCGGCTCCGCGGGAGAGTCCGACGGCGTTGAAATAGTGCTTCACCTCGTCGGTGCGGCGCAGCACGCGGCGGATGGCCTCGGCCTGGCGCTCGGTCGCGCGGAGGGTCGAGCCCTCGGGCATCTCGTGGGAGATGATGAACTGGGAGCGGTCCACGGTGGGCAGGAATTCGGTGGACAGCCGACCGGCCAGCAGCACGGTGCCGCCGAGGATGCCGGCCGCGGCCAGCAGCGTGACGACCGGGTGGGCGAATGCCCGTTCCAGCAGCAAGCCGTAGCCCCTGCCCAGGGAGTCCACGGCGGCCTCGGCCCGGCGGGCGATCCGGCCTCGCGAGCCGCCGGGCTTGAGCAGGCGGGCGCACAGCATGGGCGTCAGCGTCAGGGCGGTCAACGTCGAGGCGAATACCGTCACGGCCACGGTGAGGCTGAACTCGTAGAAGAACCGTCCGATCAGCCCGGCGGTGAAGGCCACGGGGATGAATACGGCGGCAAGGGCGAGGGTGTTGGCGATGGCGGGGAAGGCGACCTCGGTGGTGCCCACGCGTGCGGCGGGGCGTGGCTCTCCTCCTTCGTCCAGGGTCCGCTTGGCGGACTCCAGCACGACAACGGCGTCGTCGACGACGATGCCGATGGCCAGGATCAGCGCCAGCATGGTCAGCGTGTTGAGGCTGAAGCCAAGCAGGCTCATGATCGCCAGTCCGGCCAGGAGGCTGATCGGGATCGACAGCGTGGTGATCAGCGTCCCCCAGCCGCTTCGGAGGAAGCCGAGCACGACGGCGACAACGAGCCCGGTGGCCAGGAAGATGGTGAAGATCAGGTCGCGGATGCTGGCCTGGATGTACTCGGAGTCGTCGGTGGCGACGGTGTAGGTCAGGCCCTCGGGGAAGCGTTCGGCGAGCCGCTTCATGCGCTGCCGCACCGCGCGTGCGAGGGCGACGGTATTGGCCCCGCTGCGCTTGACGATGCCCAGCCCGATGGCCGTCTCGCCGTTGAACGCGGCGGTCTGGCGGTCGTTCTCCACGCCGGCGTAGGCCTTGCCGACGTCGCCAACGCGGACGACTGCGCCGTCCCGCTCGGCCACGACGATCCGGTTGATCGGCTCGGGGCCGTCGAGCTGCCCGTGTAGCTTGACGAGGAACTCGCGCTGGTCGCTCTCGACGCGTCCGGCGGGCAGGTCGACGTTGTTCGCCCGGATGGCCTCGACCACGTCCCCGACGGTGAGGTCCCGTGCGGCGAGGCGTTCGGGATCGAGGCGGACGCGAACGGCATAGCGCCTTTCGCCGCCGAGGATGACGCGTCCGACGCCGCGGAGGTTCTGGAGGCGTTCCTTGAGCGTCTCGTCGGCGTAGGCGCTCAGGGAGACGGCATCCCAACGGCGGTCGCCGGTCACGGCGATCCACATCACCGCCCGCGCGTCGGGATCGAGCTGGCGGACGATCGGCGACTCGATGCCGTCGGGCAGCTCCCGCAGGGCGCGGTCCACGCGGTCGCGGACGTCCTGGGTGGCGATGTCCACGTCCACCCACAGCTCGAACTCCGCCGTGATTGTCCCCACCTGTTCTCGCGCGGTCGAGGTGAGCTTCTTGAGCCCCTCGACCGTGTTGATCTCCTCCTCCAGCGGGTCGATGACCTCCGTCTCGATGACCTCCGGCTCGGCCCCGGGCAGCACCACGTTCACGCTGACCACGGGGAACTCCACGTCCGGATTCTCGCGCAGCGGCATGCTGTCGTACGCCCACAGGCCGAAGACACCCACGGCGAGGTACACCACGGCCGTCAGGACCGGGCGGCGGATGGTCAAGTTCCAGATCATCGCCCGCGGGCCTCGCCGGTGTCGCCGTCCCCGGCCGAGCGTGTGGCCGGCATCGTGGCCGATGCCCTGGTCCGGGCCGCCGCGGGCGCTGTGGCGGTGGCGGGTCCGCGGGTCACTCGGACGGCCTGGCCGTCCTTGAGGCGCATGTGTCCCGTGCGGACCACCCGCTCGCCGACATCGAGGCCGCGGCGGACCTCGACCAGGCCGGGCCTGCGGAGCCCCACCTCGACCTCCCGGCGCCGCGCCCGCCCGTTCTTGACGACGAACACCTGGTAGCCTTCTCTCGTGGCGATCAGCGCCTCCTCGGGGACCGAGGGCACGTCGCGGCGGACGTGGCTGATCAGCTCGACCGAGACGAACACGCCGGGGCGGAGCAGCCCGTCAGGGTCGTCCAGCACGGCCACGACCGGAAGCTGTCGCGTGGAAGCGTCCACCGACGGCGCCACGTAGGCCACCGTGCCGAGGAAGGTCCCCCCGGCGATGGTATCGGCGGTCAGCCGTACGGACTGTCCGGTGCGGGCGTCCACGATGGCCTGCTGGCCCAGCGTGAACCGCACCTCCAGGGCCGAGTCGCTGAAGAGCGTGGCCAGCAGGTCCCCGCGGGAGACGAAGTCGCCGACGTCCACGCGATGGTCGGACATGGTTCCGCCCAGCGGGGCGCGGACGCGGGTGTCGCGGAGCTGCTCGCCGATCAGGTCGATGAGCGACTTCAGCCGCTGCTCCTCGGCCTCGAGGCCCTCGACGTCGCTTCGCACGCGGTCGCGTTCCTCAATCGTCGCGGCCCCCTGGCCATACGCACGCTCGACGCGCTCCCGCGTGCGCCGTGCCTTGCCCAGTCGGACCGAGAGGTTCTCCAACTCCGCCCGCCGGGCCGCCAGGCGGTCCTCCAACTCGGCATGGTCGATTACGAACAGGACATCGCCCTTGCCCACCTTCGTGCCGCGTGTGAACCGGATCTCCCTCACGTGACCGGCCGCGTCGGGACGGATCTCCACCCTCTCTGCCGCCCGTACCGTTCCCACGCCCCGGTGGATCCGCTCGAAAACCCGCGGCCGCACCGTTTCCACCTGCACCGGGGCTGGAGAAGCATCCTGCCGGGAGGGTTCCCCGCCGCAGCCGGTACAGAGCAGCACCGCCGCCCAAAGGCCGGCCAAGTCACGTATGAGCATCACAATCCGCATCTCCCGGGCTCGGCACGATGGCGCGGCCCTGTGCCGCGCCGCCAGGTCCATCGTATGCCCGCACGCAGGCCGCAAGCGGGACGAACGGTGCGTGGGGCGCTATGATGCTCACGGAGAAATGCCTGCTCTTGACCATCTCGCCGGGCACACGGGCTGGAGTCCAGCCCCACGGATGGGAATCCACGTTGCTGTGCCTCGGGGGGCCCCGCACACCCATACGGGGAAGCCACCACACCGGCCGCGATGCGGCCCTCGCTTGCGGAAAGGAAAACCATGTGGCACAACGCTGGAATCGGATGGGTTGGCCGCGGGAGGGAATTGCCATGAAGACGATCAGCAGAGACAGGCTTGAGGAAATGCGTCAGGCCCGGGACGACGTGACGGTCGTGGATGTGCTGGGCCCGGATGCGTACAAAGAATACCACATCCCCGGGGCGATCAACGTGCCCGTGGGCGATGGCTTCGCCAACCGCATCCAGGAGGCCGTGCCTGACAAGCAGAAGCCCGTCGTGGTCTACTGCATGGACGAAGCCTGTCAGGCCTCCCCCAAGGCCGCACTCGAGATGGGCCGGCTCGGCTACCAGGAAGTCTACGACTACGAGGCGGGCAAGAAGGACTGGCAGGAGGCCGGATTGCCCGTCGTGGCCGGGACCAGGCCGGGCTGAGCCGACGCGTCGATCGCAGAGGAGCCACCATGTCGGATTCCTTCCTCGTCAACCCCGCCAGTCGCCTCCGTCCGGATGGCAAGCAGCGCCGCGTCGCGGTGACGGGGGCTGCCGGGCGGATCGGTACGTACTTCGCCGAGAACAGCCCCGAGCGCTTCGACCTGCTGCTGCTGGATCACCCGGACGCGGACCGCTCCCACCTCGAGCCGCACGGCGAGGTCGCTGCCTGCGACCTGCGGGAGCTTCAACGGCTGAAGGAACTGCTGGACGGCGTGGACACGGTGCTGCACCTGGCCGCCGAGGCCGGACCGGCAACGACCTGGGGCCCGCTGCTGGAGAGCAACTTCGTGGGGACCTATAACGCGTTTGTAGCCGCCGAGGCCGCCCGGTGCCGCCGGGTTGTGTTCGCCTCCTCGATCCACGCCGTCTCGGGCTACCCGGCCGAGCGGCAGGTTCAGGCGGCCGACCCGGTCAGCCCGGGGGACCTGTACGGCGTCAGCAAATGCTTCGGTGAGGCGATGGCGCGGTTCCTGAGCACGCAGCACGGACTGTCGGCGATCTGCGTGCGGATCGGCGCGTTCCAGCCGGTGGACAAGGCCCGCGAGGCCGACGCGCTGCCGTTGATGAACGCGTTCGTTTCCCGCCGCGACCTGCAGCAGTTGCTGGTACGGTGCATCGACGACGAGCGGCTTCAGTTCGCGATCGTCCACGGCTTGTCGAACAACCGCTTCAACCGCATGGACGTCAGCGAGGCGCGGGAGCTTCTCGGATACGAGCCCCAGGACGACTTCACCGAGCTCAACCGCCGACTGGGGGACCTCGATCTGTCCGGCAGGGTCCATCCGCACAGCGAGCGCGGCGGCCAGGCCAGCGGAATCCGCGAGGAGCTCGGCGGCCCGGGCAACGAGGGTGGGGTGTAGGCGCCGGGTGGCCCGGGCGGGGCCCGGGCAGTATCATGACCACGATGAACCAGACCTCAGCCCGGATCACGGCGGCCGCTCTGCGGTGCATCGACCTCGGCCGCGCTGCGTACGCGCCCACGCTTGCCCTTCAGCAGCGGCTGGTCGATGCCGTCGCCCGCGGGGCCCTCGGACCGCATCTGCTGCTGGTCGAGCACCTCCCGGCGGTCATCACGCTGGGCCGGCGGGCGCGGGCCGAACATGTGCTGCTTCCGCCGGAGCAGTTGGCCCGACGCGGCGTGGAGGTCCATCATATCTCCCGCGGTGGCGACGTGACCTACCACGGCCCCGGCCAGCTCGTGGTCTATCCGATCCTCGCCCTGCGCGCCGTCGGGTGCAGCTTGCGGGAGTACCAGCGGCGGCTCGAGGAGGCGCTCATCCGTGCCCTGGCCGACCACGACGTCCAGGCCGGGCGCGTCGAGGGGGCGACGGGCGTGTGGGTGGGGCAGCGGAAGATCGCTGCCATCGGTATCGCCGCGCGGCGGTGGGTGACCTATCACGGCCTGGCGCTGAACGTCACGACCGACCTGCAGGACTTCGGCCTGATCGTGCCCTGCGGCATCACCGATTGCGGCGTGACCAGCCTGGCCGAGCTGGGCCGACCGGCGTCCGTCGAGCGCGTCAAGCCGGTGCTGGTCCGGCGGTTCGCGGAGGTCTTCGGGTTCGCGCCGCCGGACGAGCCGGCCGTGGTGTCCGTCGAGGAAGCCGTCGAAGGCGTACCCGCCCCCGCGGAAGGCCGCGGCGGCACGCCCCCGGTGGGCTGAGCGGGCGCGCCTCTAAGCGGTCTTGCGTAAGTTCGTTGGTGTGTGTGCGCCGGATTCGCGTTGGCTGCCAAGGCGGCCGATGCAGGCGATGCCGTGGCATCGCAGGAGCAGGCCAACGCGGGCAGGCAGCGCGAAGACAAGCACACACGCACCATGACTTACGCAGGACCGCTTAGCTCATCAGCAGCCGTCCCGGGTCCTCCAGCAACGAGATCACGTCATTGAGGAACCGCCCTGCCTCGGCGCCGTCGATGATGCGATGGTCGTAGGACAGGCTCAGCGGGAGCATGGTTCGGATGACCACGCGGTCCTCCCGCACGACGGGTGTGGGCTTGGCCCGGCCGGTGAGCAGCAGGGCGGACTCGGGGTAGTTGATCACGGGTGTGGCATATTTGCCGCCCACGCTGCCGAGGTTGCTGACGGTGAAGGTTCCGCCGCGCAGGTCGGCGACCTCGAACTCCCCGGAGCGTACCTTCCCGGCGAGGCGATCGATCTGGCGGGCGGTCTCGGCGAGGCTGAGGCTGCCGGCCTCGCGGAGTACGGGCACGACGAGTCCGCGGTCGGAGTCGACGGCCAGGCCGATGCTGACGTACTGCTTGTAGATGATTTGCCCGGCGTCGGCATCGAGGGACGCGTTGACGACGGGGTGGAGCTTGAGGGCATCCACGACGGCGCGGACGATGAAGGGCAGCAGGGAGAGCTTGATCTCCTCGTCGGCGAAGTCCTGCTTGTGGCGGGCGCGGAAGTCCTCGAGGTCGGTGACGTCCGCATCGGCGAAGTGCGTGACGCGGACGGTGTTGGCGTGGGACTCGGCCATCTTGTCGGCGATGGTGCGGCGGATCTTGGGCATCTTCTCCCGGCGGACGGGCCCCCAGTCGTCGCGGTCGCCTTCCTCGCCTTCGGCCTTGGGGGCGGGCCTGCGGGGGCTCCCTCCGCGAACGGCCGCCTTCACGTCCGCCTCGGTGATCCAGCCGCCTTCCCCGCTGCCGGAGAGCTTCGAGAGGTCCACCCCCAGCTCCCGGGCGAGCCGGCGGACGTACGGTGCGGCGGGGATGGCGCCGTCCCCGGCGGTGGCCTGACGCTGGCGGCGGGCGGCGTGGGGGACCTCCTGGGCCCGGTCGGCCCCGCCGGGCTTCCCGGCGGAAGCTCCCTCGGCCTCGGTCTCCTTCTGGGCCTGGTCGGCTTCCCCTGCCTTCTTCTCGTCCTTCTCCGCCGTTTCGGCTTCTTCTTTCTCGCGTTCCTTCTCGCCCGCGGCATCCTTCTGCGGTTGCTCGGCCTCTTGGGTCTCGTCGGGCTGGTCGGCTCCCCCGCCGTCCTCGCCTTCGCCGACCTCCAGGGTCAGCAGCGGCGTGCCCGGTTCGACCTCCTGGCCGGGTTCGACGTGGATCTCCTTGACGGTGCCCGCCTTGGGGGAGGGGACCTCGGCGACGGCTTTGTCCGTCTCCAGCTCGATGATCCCCTGGTCCACCTCGATGTCGTCTCCGGGCTGGACCAGGATGCTGGTCACCGTGGCCGACTCGACGCCTTCGCCCATATCCGGCAGCTTGACTTGCTCTTGCACGTGTCTTCCTTTCCGCGTCTCACACTGTCCAGGGCGCCGGCGCATCGGCGTCGATGCCCAGCTTCTCGATTGCCTCGGCGAGCACGTCGCGCTCGACCTCGCCGGCGACCGCCAGGCGATGCAGGGCCGCCAGGGCGATCTGCTCGGCGCTGACCTCGAAAAACCGCCGCAGTTGCTCGCGCGAGTCGCTCCGGCCGAAGCCGTCCGTGCCCAGCACCGTCATCGGGGCGGGCACCCAGGGGCGGATCTGCTCGGGCACGGCCCGGACGTAATCCGAGGCCGCCACCACCGGGCCCGGCGCCTCGGCCAGGCAGTCGGTCACGTAGGCCGATCGCGGCTCCTCGTCCGGGTGCAGCCGGGACCATCGCTCGGCGGCCATGCCGTCGCGTGCCAGCAGGCACCAGCTCGTCGCGCTCCAGACGTCGGCGGCCACGCCGAACTGCTCGCCCAGGAGCTTCTGCGCCCGCGTGGCCTCGTACAGGATCGCTCCGCTGGCCAGCAACTGCACGCGTGGGGCGTTGTCGTCCGTCTCGGCCGGGGCCACGCGATACAGTCCGCGGCGGATGCCGTCGGCAGCGCCTTCGGGCATCGCGGGCATGGCGTGGTTCTCGTTGTGAATCGTCAGGTACATCATCTCCGTCTCGCCGTCGGCGACCATCCGGCGGATCCCGTCGAGGGTCAGCACGACGACCTCGTAGGCGTAGGCCGGGTCGTACGGGCGGACGGTCGGGAACGCCGAGGCCATCAGGTGGCTGTGCCCGTCCTGGTGCTGGAGGCCCTCGCCGCTGAGGGTCGTCCGCCCGGAGGTGGCCCCGACGAGGAAGCCCCTGCACCGGCTGTCTCCGGCGGCCCAGAGAAGGTCGCCGACGCGTTGGAAGCCGAACATCGAGTAGTACATGAAGACGGGGATGGTGGGCACACCGCGGGTGGCGTAGGAGGAGCCGGCCGCGATGAACGAACTGGCACAGCCCGCCTCGGTGATGCCCTCCTCGAGGATCTGCCCGTCGGTGACCTCGCGGTAGTAGAGCATCTTGTCGCGGTCGACGGGCTCGTAGTTCTGCCCGACGTGCGAGTAGATGCCGCACTGGCGGAACAGCGACTCCATGCCGAAGGTTCGCGCCTCGTCGGGGACGATGGGCACGAGGTACTTGCCCACCCGATCGTCACGGAGCAGCCGGCCCAGCAGGCGGACGAACGCCATGGTCGTCGAGATCGCCTTGTCGTTGCTGCCCCCCAGCAGCTCGGCGTAGTCGTCCAGCGGCGGGGCGTCAAGCGGCTCGGCCCGCTCGCGGCGCTGCGGCAGGTAGCCGCCCAGCGCCTCGCGGCGCTTCTGGAGGTAGCGGATCTCGGCGCTGTCTTCCTCCGGGCGGTAGAAAGGCGCCTCGGCGACGGCCTCGTCAGAGATGGGGACCTCCAGCCGCGTGCGGAAGGCCTTCAGCTCCGCCTCGTTCATCTCCTTCTGCTTGTGGCTGATGTTGCGCCCTTCGCCGGCCTCGCCCTGCCCGTAGCCCTTGACGGTCTGCGCGAGGATGACGACGGGCCGGCCCTTCTCCTGCATCGCGGCCCTGTAGGCGGCATGGACCTTCTTGGGGTCGTGCCCGCCTCGGCGGAGGCTTGCGAGTTTCTCGTCGGAGAGGTCCTTGACCAGCTCGGCCAGGTCGGGGTCCTTGCCGAAGAAGTGTTCGCGCATGTAGGCCCCGCCGGCGACGGTGTACTTCTGGTACTCGCCGTCGCACACTTCGCCCATGCGGCGGAGCAGCTTCTCGCCGGCTTCCGAGGCCAGCAGCGGGTCCCAGTCCTCGCTCCACAGCACCTTGACGACCCCCCAGCCGGCGCCCCGGAAGAACTGCTCCAGCTCGCGGATGATGCTGCCGTTGCCCCGCACCGGACCGTCCAGGCGCTGGAGGTTGCAGTTGACCACGAAGACCAGGTTGCCCAGGCGCTGGTTGCCGGCGAAGTGGATCGCGCCGGTTGACTCCGGCTCGTCCATCTCGCCGTCGCCGAGCAGGGCCCAGACCTTCTCGCCCCGGTCCTCGGCCAGGCCGCGATCGACGAGGTACTTCTGGAACCGCGCCTGGTAGATGGCCATCAGAGGTGACAGGCCCATCGAGACGGTCGGCATCTCCCAGAACTCGGGCATCAGCCAGGGGTGAGGGTAGGATGCCAATCCCCCCTCGGGGTCCAGCTCGCGGCGGAAGCTGGCGAGGTCCCGCTCCGACAGCCGGCCTTCCAGGAACGCCCGGGCGTACACGCCGGGCGAGGCATGGCCCTGGAAGAAGACCAGGTCCCCGGCGAAGTCCTCGCCCGGGGCGCGCCAGAAATGGTTGAAGCCCACCTCCCAGAGCGTCGCGGCCGAGCCGTAGGTCGAGATATGCCCGCCGATGCCGCTCTGTCGGCGGTTGGCCTGGACGACCATGGCCATGGCATTCCATCGGATGAGGTTGGTCAGACGGCGTTCGGTTTCGAGGTCGCCGGGGTACGGCGGTTCCTGGTCGGCGGGAATGGTATTGACGTGCGGCGTGTTGCCCAGCATGCAGACTTCCACGCCGCGGAGGAACGCCCGCTCGTTGAGCAGGCTCATCAGCAGCTCGGCCCGGCGGGGCCCGTCGTGCTCGATGACGTATTCCAGCGACTGGAGCCACTCGACGACCTCGGTATCGGGAATGCTTTCCAGGTTCACGGGGGGCTTGTGTTGCATGCGCGGTCCTTTGTGGCGTCGGGGTCTGTGGCGGCTGCGGTCAGCGGCGCTTCGGACCGACTTCGGTGGAGATTCCCAGGTGCACCTCGGCGGCACCGAAGATCGTCTCGCCCAGCGTCGGGTGCGGATGAACCGTGCCGGAAAGGTCGGCTGCGCGGCAACCCATCTCGATGGCCAGGGCGCACTCGCCGATGAGCTCCCCGGCCTCGGGGCCGACCAGACCGGCGCCCACCAGGCGATCGGTGTCGGCGTCGAACAGCAGCTTGGTCAGGCCTTCGGGCCGCCCCAGCGAATGCGCCCGGCCGTTGGCGGCCCAGGGGAACTTGCCGACCTTCACCCCGACGCCCCTCTCGCCCGCTTGCTGCTCGCTCAGGCCGGCGACGGCGATCTCGGGGTCGGTGAAGACCACGGCGGGCACGACGCGCTTATCGAACGCGGCCGGCTCGCCGGCAAGGGCCTCGGCGGCGACGTGACCTTCGTGGAACGCCTTGTGGGCCAGCAGCGGCTCGCCGGTGACGTCCCCGGCGGCGAAGATGCGGTCGGCGGAGGTCCGCTGGCGGTCGTCCACGGCCACGTAGCCCTTGTCGTCCAGCTCGACGCCGGCGTCCTCCAGGCCGAGGTCCCCGCTGTTGGGCTCGCGACCGACGGCCACGAGGACGCGATCGAACGTCGCCGAGAACGTCTCGTCGCCGCGCCCCATGGTGGCCTCGATCTGCTCGCCGCTTTCGGTGAGTTCCTCGACCGTCGTGCCGAGATGGATCGCCTCGACAAGGCCCTCGAGCCGCTTGTGCAGCGGCTTGACCAGGTCGTTGTCGACGCCGGGCATGAGGTTGTCGAGCATCTCGACGATGCTGACCCTGCTGCCGAGGCGGGCGTAGGTCGTGCCCATCTCCAGGCCGACGTACGCCCCACCGATGACCAGCAGCGTCTCGGGAATGTCCGGCAGGTACAGCGCGCCCTGGCTGGTCATCAGCCGGTCGCTGTCCAGCCGCAGCGGCCCAGGCACCACCGGGCGGGAGCCCGAGCACAGGACCGCGTGCTCGAATTCCACGCGGTCCTCGTCGAGATCCTCCCCGTCGAGGTGCAGGCTCCGGCCGTCGGTGAACCGGGCCCGGGCGCGGATCACCTTGACCTTCCGCCGTTTGGCCATGCCCCCCAGACCCTTGACCAGCGCGGCGATGCACTTGTCCTTTCGCGCTCGGACGGCGTCGACGTCGATTGCACGGTCGCCGAAGGTCACGCCCCATTCGGCCGCCTCTTCCACCCGGGCGAGGCTCCGCCCCACGTTCAGCAGGGCCTTGGAGGGAATGCAGCCTTCCAGCAGGCAGACGCCGCCCAGGCGTGGACGGGCCTCGATCAGCGTCGTCTCGATCCCCAGGTCCGCCGCCCTGAAGGCCGCCGAGTATCCCGCCGGCCCGCCACCGACTACCGCCAGTTCCGTGCGCATGGCTCTCCCGTGTGCGAATACAGTATTTCCGCCGTGTCGGCCGGCGTGGGCCCACCGGCCGTGTCGCGGTATTGTAGCGCGGCAAGACGCCGGCGGACCGGTGGGAATTCTGCGCGCCCCGGTCAAGGGCGTGTCGGGCAATCCCCCGTACTCTCAAGGGGAACACCCCGTAGCCGATTGGGCAGGCCGGCGGACAGACGGTCCCCGCGTCTTCTCGTTACAATCGCGGACAGTTCGGCTTGGAGCGCAAAGCGTGCTGGTTGGAGGCTCGCCCGAAAAGCCCTTCTATCGAGAAGAGATGTTCCCTCGTCGGAGGAAGTCTCCGCAGGGCGGCGTTCGTCAAGCATCTCGGCGGAGACGAGTCGTTCCGGACGGCCCGCCCTTCCAGGTTGCCGTCCGGTCGGCCGGGGCCGACATGGAACGACTTGCCGAACGCTTTTTTATCGCCGTAAGACCAAACACTACGACGTATTAGGCAACACGAACGCAAACCGTGCCCTTTCTTCAGGCACGGGTGACGCGGCTGGCGCATACGATCCTTTGTACGCGAATCTCACTTCTGCCCAGGTCAGTTGGACGACAACCGAGATACGAGGGCCACCTCGATCCCCGCTGCGCCGGCTCCTCCTTGGAGGAACCCTTCCAGCCAGCGCCGATCCAGCACGTCCGGCCGATCTCCATGGCGGTACCGCCCCGTTGCGGCGCGCAGGGTTTCGGTCTCGATGTACCCGGAGGTCTTCACGGACATAGAAGGAGGCAGCATCATGGATACGTCGAGCAGCCCGTCTTCGCCCGCTTCGCCCGACGGCTCTCCCGATTCCGTAGTCCAGGTGGTCACGGTCCCGACCGGAGGCAACCTGCCGTCGATCGAGCCCCTCGAGCCGAGACTCCTGCTGTCGGTCGGGGACGTCACGCTGATGCAGCAGATGGTCGAGACGCTCGACGCGGCCGGAGAGCACGCCGACCGGCTGCGCTCGGACTTCCTCCGCGGCGCCGATCCGGTGGTCACGTCCGAGACGCTGCCCGGCACAAACGCCACGCTCGACGAGCTGACGGGGCTGTCGGACTACATGAACGTGGGGACGTACGTGCGGCACTACGTGCACCCGGTGGCTCATCCCGACGAGGACCTGCCCGGCGGCGACACGCTGCCCGTCGGCCCCGAGGAAGACCCGAGCATCGAGGGCCTGGCCGACTTTCTCGAGGCCAACTGGTTCGGCTCGCTGTTCGGCGGCGCCCTGGCCGGGACCGAGCTGGACGTCTCCTCCACCACATCCGACCCCGTCACCGACGCGACCATCAGCTTCGCCACCGACCCCGGCGGGGAGACTTTCACCGCCAGCGTGCCGATCGGCATCAGCGAGGACGTCGCGGGGATCAGCCCGGCCTTCACCGACGTACTGGCTACGTTCACCGTCGAGTTCGCCTTCTCGTTGACCGTGGACTGGGCCGACGCCGAGCCGGAGTTCTCCTACTCCGTCGACACGCTCGCCGTCGACTTCTTCGCCGTCGATGCCACGCCGGTAGTCCCCTTCCGGGTCGGGGACCTCGCCGGTTCGGCCGGGCACCCCCAGGAGATCCCGGGCCTGATTACAGCCGGCGTCTACGTGGACGCGCCGCTGGACACGGTGGCCGGGGAATTCGTTGCCGACTTCGACCCCACCGGCGACCCGGTCAGCTCGATCAGCATGGACTTGCCTGTCCACGCCGTCCTGGCCGGGCAGGACGTCACGCAAGGCGCCGACGCGCGGGTCATGCTCCAGGGGGACTACTTCGTCGACCAGGGGCGAGGCACCACGCCGGCGACGTTCACCACCCAGAACATGGAGAATGTCTCGGACTTCTCCGACGTCACGCTCGACGGGCTCCGCCAGACGCTGGAGTCCCTCCGCGACGACTGGCTTGCCGGCGTGACCTCGACGGACGCCTTCAACGTCGAGATCCCCTTCCTGGACTCGACGCTCGCGCAGACCGTCGACTTCGGCACGGCGTTCGACGCCGCCGTGCTGGGGGAGCTCGACTTCGACTCGCTCGAAACGCTCCAGGACTTCGAGGCCGAGGCCAGCCGCCTCGGCCTTTTTGCTGACGGGGAATCGCTGAGCTACGATCCCGCCACGCAGACGGTCACGCTGCCGCTGGACTTCGCCGTGGACCTCCACGAGCTGGACCTTCGCGGGCTGGACGAACTGGGGCTGACCGACGCCGAGACGCTCGTCGCCGAGGGGCTCATCCAGATCGACGACCTCGTCGACCCCGACGACCTCCTCGACGAGGGCACGCTGACGCTCAGCGAGCTGATCGACGTCGGCGTGCTGTCGTCGGCGGACGTGGCCGACTGGGAGGGCATGGACCTCGACGCCGTCGCCGCGGCGGGGCTGATCGGCCCGCGCGGTCTCGACCAGGCCGGGCTCACCGGTCCGGACGTGGACCTCGACGAGCTGATGGTCGCCGAGCTGGTCACGCTGGCCGACCTCGTCGAGGCCGACTACGTTACGATCGGCTCGATCGCCTCGCAGCTCGGGTTCATCAAGGAGGCGAACCTGCTGGCCTCCAACCTGGCCGACTTCGGCTTCGACCTGCTGAGCTTGAGCACCACCACCGACATCGTCGAGGTCGAGGACGTCCTCGGCAGCGGCCTGACCGACCTGGAGGAGCTCTTCGACGAGGCCCTGCTCGGTCTCGGCGACCTGGCCGTGGAATCGCTGCCCGTCGATGAGGTCATCGCCGCCGGCGTCGCGTCCCTGCACGACCTCGTCGACCAGGGGCTGCTCGTCGCCGACGACCTGCTCGACTCCGTCGTCTTGGCCGTCACCGACATCGTCGATCAGACCACCGTCACGCTGGTGGACCTCTTCGATCACTCGCTGGTGGGCATCGAGGATTTCGCCTCCGACACCGCCGTGGACCTCGTCGATGTTCTCGACGAGGGCCTGACCACGCTCCGCAGGCTCGTGGATACCGGGCTGGTCGTCGTGGACAGCTTCCCCGACTTGGACCTCGATCCGGCCGACCTGCTGAACGAAGGGCTTGTCACGCAGTTCCAGCTCGATTTCAACGAGCTGGTCGAGTCCGGAACGGTCTCGCTCCACCGGCTGGTCAACGAAGAGATCGTCCCGCTGCTGGACCTCGTGGACGCCGGGCTCGTCGTGGCCGGAGACATCGCGGCGGCGACCGCCTCGCTGTCGGACATCCTGGCCGAGAACCTGTTCGCTGCCCGCGACCTGCTGGTCGCCGAGCTGGTGGACGCCGCCGCCCTGGTCCGCGACACGCTGGACGTCCACGATCTCCTGGACAGCGGGGCCGCCCAGTTGGCCGAGCTCGTCAACGCCGGATTGATCGACGCGTCGGAGTTCCTCGCCGACCAGCTCGACATCCGCGAGCTGATCGGCACGCCGCTGGCGGACCTAGGCGACCTTGCGCGGGAGAACCTGCTCGAACCGGCGGACGTCGTGCTGGACGCGTGGAAGGAGTCGGAGATCGCCTCCAAGGCCTCCGACCTGCTCTCGGACATCCAGACCAACGGGCTGGTCGGGCCCGGGGCGATCATCGACCTAGACCAGCTCGTCACCAACAGCCCCATCCAGCTTGAGCACCTGGTCTACTTCCAGTTGATCTCCCACGCCGATCTACCGGACCTCGGCACGGTGCCCCGCGGGGACCTGCTGGACGCCGGCATCATCGACGGCAGCATGCTCGAGCGCAACGGGCCCGCCGAGGTCGTGGACGCCGGCCTGCTGACGCTCGGCGACCTGGTGGACCTTTCCGAACTCGAACGGGGCGACCTCGCCGACCTGGCGCCGGTGGACCTGGACCTGTTCGGCTTCGACGCCGCCACCATCGAGGACCTGGACACCGGCGGATTCATCGATCACAGCGACGCCGTATCGATCACCGACCTGGCCGCCCACACGTCGCTGACGATCCAGCGGCTGCGCCGCCTGGGGCTGCTTACCGACGGCGACCTCTCCGACGACCTCGGCAACGTGCTGCTGGACGACGTGCTCGTCCAGGGCTTCGTCGACCGCGACGACCTGCTGGCCTCCGGCGTCGTCGAGAATGCCAAGCTCGACCCCTACATCACGCAGGATGCGCAGGGCAGGGACGTCGTGCCCGTCGTGACCCTCACCAGCGTCGGCCTGGCGACCCTGGCCGAGCTCGCCGAGGCCGGGCTTCTGGACCTGACCGACCTGGACGCCACGCTGCTGGGCCTGACGACGGTCGGCGAGCACGACGTGCTGGCCTCGGGGCTGGTCTCCCCGCGGGCGCTGGACGACAACGGTCTGCTCCAGACCGCTGGCGGGCCCAACGACCGCTCCGTCAACGTCGAGGACCTCCTGAAGCTCGAACTGGTCTCCCTGGCAGAGGCCTTCGAGGCCGGGTGGGTCCACATCGCCCACGTGCCCGGGGTCGACATTGCCCTGGACGGGCTGCTGGCCTCGGACGTCGTCGGCGAGAACGCCCTGGCCGACGAGGGGCTGACCGACGCCGACGTGCCGATCGAGGCCCTCGTCTCGGCCGGGCTCGCCGACGCCGAGAGCCTCGTGGTCGCCGGGCTGATCCGCCAGAGCGAGCTGTGGGACGCCAGCGCCGTTTCCCTCCGGCGGCTGATCGACGCCGGCCTGGTGGATACCTCGGACCTCGCCTCCGGCGGCGTGGTGGACCTGGAGGACCTGCTCGAAGCCAACGTCTTGGACCAGAAGTACGTCGACGAGAACGACCTGGCCGAGACCGTCGCCGGCGAGGAAGACCACATCCTGCTGGAGACCCTCCTGGCCGACGGGAACCTGACCTTCGAGAACCTGGTCACCAGCGGGGCCATCACGAGGGACGACTTCGTCAACAAGGCCTTCAACCAGTTCGCACTCGAGGCAACGCTCCTGGAAGGCGAGCTGCTGTTCGACGCCGGCGAGTTCGATGACGTGGTTCACTTCGGCACGGTCCCGCTGGACACCCTGCTGGACTCGATCCTCTTCGTCACCACGCTGACCGACTACATCGGCCTGGAGTTTGTCGACCATTTCGACTTCAACAACGTCTCGCTGACCACCGCGAACATCGAGGCGGAGTTCGGCGTGGACGTCGACGCCGCCTTCGAGCCGACCGTCGCCCTGTACGACCTCATCGACGAGGACATCCCCGGCGTCTCGCTGACCACACTGGTCATGGCCGACTTCGTCGCCCGCTCCGACCTGATCGACGAGTCCATGCCGCTGGACATCGTCGAGCTCGAGGCCTCGCCGCTGTTCGAGGAGGGCGACCTGAACAACTTCATCAGCAGGTTCGACGTCTACCTCTACGACGTGATGGAGGACCACTTCGTCGGCGACCTCGTCCGCGCAGGCCTGGTGGATGCCAACGACCTGATCATCCGCAACTTCGCGGACCTGGCCGACTTCGTCGAAGAAAGGCTGCTCGGCAAGCAGGACTTCCAGGACGTGGACATCCCCGCCGCGGACCTGACCTCCGCCGGTGTGGCGACCTCGGTGGCCCTGACCGACCGCGGGCTGATCGATGCCGGCAACGTCTCGCTGCTGAGCCTGGTCAACACCGACCTGACCGAACTGCCCATCCTCATCGAGCAGGGACTGGTGGACTCCGATGACCTCGCCGCGCACGTCCTCGCCCGCGAGACCGAGACCGTCCTCAACAGCAACGTCATCGACCAGGCCCTGCTCGACGCCGCCGGCGTGATCACCGGCGCCGAGAACGATCAGGTCACTCTCAACGGGCCGACCAGCCTGCTCAGCGAGGACCTCGCGGGCATCTACCACCTGGCCCGGACCGGCGTGATCGCCCCGTCCTACCTCGACCCGGCCGCGACGGTCGACGCCGACGATCTGCTCTCCACCACGCTGGTCTCCGATGGCGAGCTCTTCGACGCCGGTACGGTGGAACTGCTCACGCCGGGCGAGCTGTTCGCCGCCGGGCTGGTCTCCCCGGGGGACCTGGGCGTCACCGAGATCAGCCTCAACGCCCTCGACCGGGTCAATGCGATGGACCTGGACGACCTCAGCGACCCCGATCTGCTGATTGCCCTGGGCCTGGCGACGGCCGATCGGATCGACGGCGTCGGCAGCGTGGACGTCGCCGAGATCACCGCCGCCGGGCTGACCACCGAGGCGGACCTGCTGGCTGCCGGGCTGCTCGGTACGCACGTGGACCTGGCCGCCCTGCTCGATTCCGGCCTCGTCACGGCCGAGCAGTTGCTCGACGAGGGGCTCGACGACCGTAGCGGGCGTGTGCCCCTGGAAGACCTGGTCGACTCCCCCCTGACGACGCTGACCGACCTCCAGACCGCCGGCCTCGTGCCCGCGAGCATTCCCATCGCCGACCTGGTCGACTCCGGCGAGGTCGCCCTGGCGGACCTGCTGGAAGACGGCGTGGACAAGGCCGCCCTGGTCGCCTCGGCGCTGGGCATCAGCGAGCAGGACCTCGTCGACGCCGGGCTGTTCGACCGCGGCGTGAACATCGCCGACCTGGTGGCGACGGACCTGGCTACCGCGGAGGACTTGTCGCTCTTCGGGCTGCTTCCCACGGTGGTCGATCCGGAGGATATGATCCTGTTGAACCTGGTCACCGGCGAGCAGCTCGTCGACGCCGGCCTGATCTCTCAGGCGATCCTGGACACCGAGGCCTTCGTCCCGGTGCTGCTGACCGACGTGCTCGAGGCGCTGCGGGACGGCGGCGACCCGAACTCCCACCTTGTCACCGTCGCCGACCTGGCGATGAACGGCTTCTTCACCGACGACATCGCGCGCGGCGACCTGACCGGCTCGGGCGTGGTCACCGGGGGTGAGCTGGACGACGCCGGCCTGACGGGCGACCCGATCAATCCCCGCGACCTGCTGATCGCCGGGCTGGTTGCCGGCACCGAGCTCGCCGCCGCCGGGCTGCTGACGCTGACGGTCTCCAAGGACGACATCACGAGCCCGGGCTTCGCCGCCGTCGCCGGGGAGGCGGTCACCGAGGCCGACCTCGTGGACGCCGACCTCCTTCGCGGGCGGGTCGATCCGGACGGTATCGTCGCCGCCGGCCTGGCCACGCAGGGCCAGCTCGACAGCGAGGGCCTGGCCGCCGAGCCGATCATCCCCCGCGCGGACCTCGATGACCTGCCGCGCGTGGACGTCGACGCCCTGGACCTCGCCCCCGTGCCGCTGGCCAAGCTGCTGGCCGAGGGCATCGTCGACGAGAACGACCACGTGGACCTCGATGCCGTGCTCGACACCGTGCCGACCGGCGAGAACGCCCCGCTGCTCAGCGCCGCCGACCTGGCCCGGCTGGGGCTGATCACGCCCCGCGACCTCAACGGCCACGATCCAAACGTCCTGCTGCTCCACGATCAGCCGATCGACCTGAGCGGCGACTACGGCCTGGACCTCGTCGGCCTGGTGACCGACGCAACCGCCGACCTGCGGGCGACGGCGAGCGGGTCGTTCGACCTGGTCGCCGACGCCGACGGGCCCGCCGGCGGCGGGACGCTCACGTGGACCGTGGACGACGCCGAGCTGACCGCCGAGGTCGGTTTCGACGTCCGCGACATCGACGCGACCGGGCGGCTGGGCTTCATCGGGGTGACGCTGGCCGACGTCGCCGGCCTCGAGAGCCTGATCCACCTGGACCTGACGCAGACGGGCGTACTGGACGCCGACGGCAGCCTCGGGACGGACACGGACCGCTCGTTCGCCGCCGGCGAGGTCGCCGCCGGCGATCACGACGACAAATGGGTCACCGACACCACCGGCACGGCGGAGGCGACGCTGCGCGGGGTCAAGGTCAACACCGGCCTCGGCGGCGTCCCGGTCGCCCACGGCGCGGAGATCGTGCTGAGCGTCGAGGACCTGACGCGCGACAAGGACCATGCCGACTACCTCTCCCTGGAGCTGCGCAACCTGCCGGGCATCTTCTCCATCCACGAGCTGTTGCGGCTGGAGGACCTGCTGACGACGCTGCTCCGCGCCCGCGACTACGTCCGCACGGCCATGGACCAGGTTCCGTTCTTCGTCACCGACCCGGAGTCGCCGGTCTACGAGTTGCTGGACAGCGTGAAGCTGCCGATTCTCGATCGCTCGCCGGTCGAGCTGCTGACGGTGATCGGGGACATCGACGAGGCGATCACCGACGTCGAGCGGTTCCTCCGCGATCCCGAGAACGACATCCAGCGGCTCGTCGGCGTGTTGATGAACGCCCTGGGCCTGGACATCGAGGCCGACAGCGACGTCTTCAGCGTGGCCATGGAGGGCAACGTGCTGAAGGCGAGCCTGAGCATCGACCAGGACGTCAGCGAGACCGTGCCCTTCGATTTCGACTTCTCGGCCCTCGCCGACGCGTTCGGCGGCAGCCTGCCGAGCGAACTGGACGGGCTGGGTGAGCTGGTCAGCCTCGACGCCGAGGGCGAACTGACGTTCACCGGCTTCGCCGAGCTGGACGTCCAGGCCGGCGTGGACCTCGGCCCTCGCGCCGAGGACCAGCCGGTGGACAAGTTCCTCTACGACTGGGACGACGGCCTCCAGGCAGGCACGCGCGTGGCCGCGGGGTTCAAGGTGCTCGGGCAGAACCTCGACCTGGGCTTCGAGGTTTTCGACTCCATCGGCCTGTCCACCTTCAACGGCGCCCAATTCGACCTCGACGAGAGCGGGTCGCTCGACGCGACCACCTACAACGCCGACGTGACCATCGACGCCGACGCCGACGTGACCACCAACCCCGAGCTCGGCGACCCGAACGACCGCTCGGACTACGTGGCCGTCACGTTCGAGCTGGACCAGCAGCCGGGCACCGGCGTGGACGACGACGGGCTGTATCGCTTCGACGAGACGCTGCTGGGCGATAACGTGGTCTTCGGCGGCGTCGACGGCGGGTTCGAGGTGCTCCTGCCGCTTGAGATGGACATCTTCGGCGCGACGACGCAGTTCGAGGGCCTGGGCACCTGGCCGCTGTGGATCCGCACGAACCCGGTCTACGAAAGCGGAACGAATGCGGGGCTGGAGCAGGTCTTCCGCCACGTCTTCAACACCAGCCCGGGCCCCGACGAGCCCGTGCTCATCGACGCGCCGGACATCACCGGCCAGCTCGGCAACCTGGCCGACAGCGTCATCCGCACGCTGCTGGAGGAGCTCGCCGACCTGGTCGGGGACCTCAAGCAGGAGCTGCTCGACGCCGGCCTGCTGGACCTCGAGATCCCTGGCACGAGCACGACGGTGGACGACCTCTTCGGGGCCGGCAACGACAACGGCCTGCCCGGCGTGCCCACCGCGACGGGAGCCGAGGCGCTGCTGGATATCGACACGTACGTCTTCGAGTACCTCGATACGGTGCAGTGGACGGGCTCCAATTCGGTGCAGGACGGCTCGGTCACGCCGGGGGACATCTGGAACGGCCTGGCGACGTTCCTGACCAACCACTGGGTCCCGACCCTGCCGGGGATCGGCGTGGGCGTCGGCGGGAACTTCATCACGGCCAACGTCTCGGGCGACCAGTTGAGCCTCGACGTCGACGGCAGCTACAGCTTCAACGAGACGGTGGACGCCGACTTCGGCGAGCACCTCGGCGGGCTGAGCCTGACGATGAATACGCTTGGGATGGACCTCGCCCTGTCGACGCTTCTGAAGTTCGGGTTCGACGTGGACCTGGGGACCAACGACGTGGAGTTCGACTTCGAGGAGTTCGGTTTCGACGCGTCGTTCGACACCACCACGCTGGACCTCGGGCTGACCTACGAGGGCACGGGGCTGACGACGGACGGCGAGGGCGAGGTGGACCTGGACGTCGGCGGGTCGATCCTGCACGACGGGGCGAGTTTCAGCTTCGACCCGGAGAAGAACAGCGACGGCGTGTCCGTCCACACCAACCAGGTGGACATCGACCTGCCGCTCGAGCTGACAGGCGGCGGCGGGGTGGACGTCGCGACAGTGACCTTCGCCGATTCGGACTTCTACGACGGCCAGTTGGACCCCGGCTTCAGCGCGGACCTGCGAGACGTGAACGTCGTGCTGACCGAGCTGGCCTACCAGGCCCTGGACCTGCTGGGCGAGGAGATCGAGACGCTCCGGGGCACGCTGATCACGCAGTACGACTCCGAAGGCAACGCGGTCACCTCCGGCAGCTTCCTCGACGAGCAACTGCCCGGGGTGGACGTCTCGCTGGACCGCATGCTGGGGATCGACTCGATCCTGTCGGTCGGCAGCTACATCCGCCACTACCTCCGGCCCCACCTGGACGAGACGGGCTTCGAGCGCGACGAGGCGATCCCCTTCGGCCAGAACGGCGAGGACTACTACGGCGGCGGCGTGCCCACCATGGGCGGGCTGTTCGACTACCTCGAGAGCACCTGGCTGGAGGGCCTTGGCGGCCAGGCCGGCGGACTGACGTGGGAACTGGACGGCACCGATGCCATCGAGATCACCTACACCGCCAGCGCCCCGTTCAGCCGGTCCATCGGCATCGATCTCGGCGCCGGGGCCGAGGACATCGGCCTGAGCATCGACGGCGACGCGACCTTCGACATCGACTTCACCCAGGACATCGAGGCCGTCATGCGCTTCGACTGGGGAAGCAGCACGGCGGACTTCGAGCTGGATCACTACGACTTCACGGCCGCGGCGTCGGTGGATGACCTCGTCGTCGGCGCCTCGCTGGGCCCGCTGGATGTGGGCATCGGCAAGTCGGGCGAGGAAGAGGGCGCGATGTCCGTCCGGCTGGGCGGACGGCTGTCCTTCGACAATCCCAGCGAGCTGGCCCGGGGCGACCTGCTGTTCACCGCCGGCGACCTGGCGTTCCGGCTGTTCCACGAGGTTGGCGGCCTGCCCAACAACGCCGTCGCCGCCGACTTGCCCATCTACGCCGAGTTGGGCGGGCAGGCGCTGGGCGGCACGGCGACGTCGAGGCCGCGAGTCGGGCTGGAGGGTGCCCTGTTCCCCACGGCCGGGGCGCCGGAGCTGGCGTTCACGACCGAGAACCTCGACGAGTTGCTGAACTTCAGCGACTTCAACGTCGGCAGCCTGATCGCGATGCTCCAGGGCACGCTGAACTGGCTGGACGGGCTGACCGGCTCGGACTTCCTGAGCGCCGAGATCCCCTTCGTGGGGAAGACGCTCGGGGACGTGCTGGACTTCGCCACCACGTTCAACGACCGCGTGCTGTCGAAGATCGACCCGGCACAGATCGGCACGATACAGGACTTCATCCGCGAGTTCAGCGAGGCCGGCATCCTGCCCGAGGGCCTGGACGTAACGTTCGACCCCGCCAGCGGCGTGCTCCGCCTGCCCAGCCTGTTCGACTTCAACCTCCACGAGTTCGGCCTGCGGAACCTCCAGAACCTCGGCGAGGCGAGCTTCCAGAAGCTCGTGGACATCGGCGCGATCGATCCGACCGTCGAGATGTCCAAGCTCACGCTGGTCAACAACCTGCTGGACATGCCGCTGGTGGGCCTACGCGGGCTGGTGGAATGGGGCCTGGTGGACGGCGACTCCTTCGGCTCGACCACGCTCGCCGTGGCGGACCTCGAGGGCCTCGGCCTGGCCGATCCCGGCGACCTCGCCGGCCCGAACATCTCGCTGACGGCGCTGCTGGCAAGTCCGGCTGTGGACCTCCGCCTCGTGGACCTGGTCGACTACGACCTGCTGTCCCTGTCGGACCTGGCGGCCGGGCAGTGGATCGACTACGACGACCTCATCGACTCCCGCCTGATCACCGCCAGCCAGCTCATCGAGCTGGGCGTGACGCTGCGCGACCGCAACGACGAGATCACCGAGGACCCGGCCCTGGCGATCGAGGTCAGCCTGGACTCGCTGACATCGCTGAATGCCTTCGATCTCGCCGGGCTGCTGGACATGGGTTTCGTGGCCGTCGACGAGTTCGATCCGACGACGGCAATTTCCGAGGCCGCCCTGGAGTCCGCCGAGCTCATCGCCGAGGACGCCCTGGACGGCACGGGGTTGGTCAGCAGCGGGGACATCACGCTGGAGGACCTGCTCAGCGTGGACTCCGGCGTCAGCGTGGCCGTGGCGGACCTGATCGCCGAGGGCCTGCTGGGTGTCGGCGACCTGGACCTGGGCAACGTGGAGATCGGCAACCTGGGCGTCGAGGGCTTCGACCTCTACGAGCTGGTGGACCTGGGCCTGCTGACCCAGACCGAGATCACCACGTTCGTCCACGACGAGTTCGGGCTGATGGACGTCCCGCTGGACCTCGGGCTGGACCTCGGCGACGTGCTGGAGCTGGGCACCACCGCCACGGTGGACCTCAAGGCGACTGTCGAGGCCGGCTTCGACTGGCTGCTGGACCTCGACGGCCCGACCGGCGAGGAGGGCCTGACGCTGCTGATCGACAACGCCCACGTCTCCGGCGAGGCGTGGCTGGACGTCGAGGACCTGGAGTTCTTCGCCGAGCTCGGATTCGTCGGGCTCACCGCGGGCGGGCCGGGCACGGGCAGCGGCGTGAACCTCTACGCCAAGGCCGAGGCCGCCCTCGACGAGGACGGCGACCTCGCCACAACCGACGACCGCCAGTTCTCGTTCACCGATCTGCTGGGCGGGGCGCTGTTCGACGAGCTGGCCTTCGACTTCTCCGGCTACGGGCAGGCGGCGCTGAAGTCCATCGAACTGGCCCAGCCCATCCCCGGCATCAGCGACTCGGCCCTGGCGGGCAAGGAGCTGTCGATCACCATCCCGGACATCACCGACTGGGAACAGGTCGACGTGCTCAATCAGGGCGAGTTGACACCCTCGGAGCTGGACAGCGAGAGGGACCGCCTCACCGGCCTCGGGCACGTGGTCGTCGTCGTGCCGGACTTCGGCGACGTCTTCAACGTCAGCGACCTCGACTTCGCCAGCATCATCCAGGCCATCCGCTCGGCCCTGGACTACCTCGACGACGCTCTCGAGGGCACGAGCTTCTACAACACCACCATCCCCGTCATCAACCGCTCCATCGACGACGTGATGGACTTCGTCGACGATCTCGCGGCGAAGGTCGAAGAGGCGGCGACGAACCCCGCGGCCGTCATCCAGGACGTCGAGCTGCTGATCGAGGACGCCCTGGGCATCGACGACGACAACTTCACCGACGGGATGGGCGGCTTCAGCACGACGTACGACGAGACGCTCTACCCGGACCCGGTGGACGCGCGGGAGCAGACCTTCGCGTTGTGGCTGGACGGCGAGACGCTGAACATGCACCTGGAGTGGGAGGCCGCGTTCTCCGACGAGTTCGCCTTCTCGCTGGACCTGGCGCAGATGAAGGCCCTGGCCGACGGTGCCGGCAACGACTACAGCGTGCTGGAAGGGCTCAACCAGTTCGTCGACGCCGGCGGGCAGGTCTCCTTCGAGGCCTACGCCACGGCGGTCATCGAGTTGGGCATCGACTTCAGCGAGATCGACACCCAGGGCCTCGGCGGCATCGACTTCTTCCTGCTCGATCACGACGAGCAGGGGCCCGGCTCGGCCGACGACATCGGCACGCGGGTCGAGCTCGGCGCCACGGTCATCGCCGAGGACCTCGAGCTGTCCATCCAGCCGTTCGACATCGGCATCACCGGCGGCCTGATCCTGCTGGACGCCGACCAGAACGCCGCCACGGACGACGCGGCCACGCTGACGTTCTCGCTGGACCAGCAGAGCGGCGCCGTCGCCGACGACGGGCGGTTCCGCATCGGCGAGGAGGACATCCTCGACAACCTGGACTTCTCGCTGGCGGGCAACTTCATCGTCGACCTGCCTGTGGAGATCCTCGGCATCGGGCTGAACCCGAACCTGACGATCCAGACCAATTCCGCCGACTACGGCAGCGATGCGCTGATGCAACTGTTCCATCACATCGCCGGCTCGTCGGAAGCCGGGCCGCACGACCCGATCACCTTCACCTTCCCGGACATCACCGGCGCGCTGGGCGGGGACTTCGGCCTGCTGGGCATCCTCAACGATCCCAGCTACATTCTCGACGGCGTGGACCTCGCACTCGGCGGCGTCCAGGACATCCTCGGCTCCAGCTTCGCCTCCGATATCCCGCTGATCGGCGACAAACTCGACGACGCGGCCACGTTCATCCGCGACATGCGCCTGGGCTTCCTGGCCGACCTCCGCGAGCGGCTGGACGGCCCCGGCAAGGCGATCGAGTTCCTCCGCGACGGCATGTGGGACGTGTTCGGACCGGCAGGGCTGGACATCATCCTGGACCGCGACGGTGACGGGGCGATCGAGGTGGAGGACATCCACGTCGGCTGGTATGACGTCGACGGCAACCTGGTCAAGGAGTGGGTCGTCGGCGAGCAGGTGCCCGAGGCGGGCTTCGTCTACGACGAGGACGGCGACTACGTCAGCGACTCGGGCAGCCCGCCGGCCGGCGGGTTCACCGCCTCGGCCGACGCCGACGCGATCCAGTTCGACCTGACCCTCGGCGGGGTGGCCTTCGGCACGGGCGTGGACATCCCGCTGGACATCGATCTGCCCGGCTTCGGCCTGGAGATCGACGGCGGCTTCGCCGTGCAGCTCGACTGGAGCTTCGACTTCGGCATGGGCCTGAGCCTGGAAGACGGGTTCTACCTGTCCACCAACGACAAGTCCGCCCCGGCCGACCCGGAACTGGAAGTCGAGATCGGCGCGTTCCTGGACGGCAAGCCGCTGGACAACGCGCAGATCACCCCGTTCGTCGCCGGCGGCAAGCTGTTGTTCTTCCAGGTGACCGCCACGGATACCGACCGCGAGCCGGGCACGACGGGTTTCCAGCCCAGCGGCGTCTTCGGCTTCCTCGAGATCGACGCCATGGGCGACGCCTCCACCGGGCGCATGACGCTCAACCACATGCTGTCCACGCCGCTGGACGATCTCTTCGCCGTGGACCTGGGCGTCGACGCCGGAATGAATCTCGAGTTGAGGCTCGAACTGGCCGGGGTCGAGGGCCTGCCCAGCCTCGCCGCCGACTTCGTGGTCGACTGGGGTTGGAGCCTCGCCGGCGGGGCCGAGGACCCCGAAATCGCCCTGGAGAACCTCCGCATCGACGTCGGGCCGCTCGTCTCCGACGTGCTCAAGCCGATCAGCGAGGCCATCGCCGACGTCCTCGAACCCATCGAGCCGGTCATCGACGTGCTGCTGACCCCCATCCCCGGCCTGGACGTTTTGCTCGACGATCCCAACCTGCTGGGGCTGATCAACTTCGTCGCCGGGCTGATGGGCTACGGCGAGGTCCCGCCGCAGTTCTTCTATGCCGCCCAGGACATGCTGGAGCTCGTCCAGCAGGTCGATGCCATGCTCGGCACGGACGGCGAGATCCTCCTCGGCGACGTGCTGGGGCTCGGAACGGACAGCCCGTCGGCCAACCAGGCCGAGGGGTCCGTCCCCGGCGTGCTCCAGGACTTCCTGGACTCCGTCGCCAGCGACTCGATGGGCGGCGAGCTGATCGCCTCCGGCGCCTCCGGCGGGGCCGTCAACGAGCAGCGCAGCGGCTTCGAGATCCTCTCCTACATCACCGACATCGGCAACTGGATGAACCTGCTGACCGGTGGGGACGCCACGCTGTTCACCTACGAGATGCCCCTGCTGGGCTACGAGATGAGCTTCAACCAGACGATCGCCACCATCACCGCCGGGCCCGCGGTGATCAAGGTCTCGGCGGTGGGGGGCTTCAGCATCACGGCGGACCTCGGCTTCGGGTACGACACGTACGGCATCCGCCGGGCGATCGAGACGGGCAACCCGTGGCTTGCGTTCGACGGGTTCTTCATCGCCGACTACTCCCTGGGCGATGAGTTCGTGGAGAAGGACGAACTGACCTTCGGCGCCGAGATCGGGCTGGAGGCGGCGTTGTGGTTGGCGCTGATCGAGGCGGGCCTCGGCGGCGTGCTGGGCTTCACCACCGGCATCGACCTCCAGGACGTCAACGACGACGGCAAGATCCACTTCTCCGAACTCGACACGATGTGGAACTACACCGGCAACGACGCGCCGGGCGGCCTGCTGAACCTCTTCAACCTCCACGGTGAGGCCTACGCCGAGGCGTATGTGTTCGTGGACGTCGGCATCTCCATCCCGTTCGTCGGCAAGATCATGAAGCGGGTCGTCGACTGGACCATCGTCGACATCACCCTCGCCGAGTGGGAGTACAACGCGCCCAAGGTCCAGCCCGTGCTGGCCAGTACCGACGGCGACACCCTCGTCCTGCACACCGGCAAGCGAGCCGGCGACCGCGAGTACCTCGACACCGAGGACGGCGGGGAGCACTTCACCCTCACCGGCGACAGCTCGGCCATCGAGGTCGCCTACGGCGAGTGGTCCTTCACCTACGACGACACCACCTACACCAAGGTCATCGCGGACGGCGGCGCCGGCGAGGATGTCTTCGACGCCTCCGGGCTGACCGGGGTGGACGTCGAGTTCGACGGCGGCGAGGGAGACGACACGCTCACCGCCGGGACGGGCGCGGCCGTGCTGATCGGCGGGCCCGGCGACGACCGCCTCCAGGCCGGTTCGGCGACGGGGACGATCACGCTGGACGGCGGCGAGGGCGACGATTTCCTGATCGGCGGCCCGGGCGTCAACGACCTGACCGGCGGGCCGGGCAACGACCGGCTCACCGGCGGCTCGGACGCCGACACGCTCGCCGGTGGGACCGGCAAGGACACCCTCAGCGGCGCCGCGGGGGCCGAAACGTACATCTTCGAGGCCGACTTCGGGCCCGACCGCTGGTCCGACTCCGCCGACGCCAGCGTCCTCGACCTCAGCGCCACCACCGAGAACCTTACCGTCGACATCAGCGCCACCGGAATCAAGATCGCCAGCGACGACGCCGAACTCCGCTTCGGCCGAAGCGAGATCAGCCAGATCATCCTCGGCACCGGAGACGACGTGCTCCGCATCCGCGACTGGCCGGCCGGAACGCTCCAGATCGAGGACACCGGCGGCTCGGCCACCTACAACTTCGAGTTGGGGCTCCAGAGCTCCAACAAGGCCGACGGCATCATCGACATCGTCGACAACGATGACGACCACGACGAGATCATCCTCGACAACCTTGTGGGCATGGACCCCGACGACAACGTCTTCGACGCGCTGACGATCAACGACCACGAGCTCGTCAACGGCCGGGAGATTATCCGCTACACCGACGGCGTCGAGCAGATCAGCCTGCCGGTGGTCGAATCGGAGATCGACGACACGGGCGAGACGACGTTCCACATGCGGGACCTGGAGATCGTCTCGACGAACCCCGGCGGGGCGGTGCTGGGCGAGACGGACCTGATCGTCGACGCCCGCAACCTGACGGTCTCGACGGACCTCGACGGCGACGGCTTCGTGTTCACCGTCGAGGAGGACGTGGTGCTGGACGGCTCGGTGCACGCCACCGGGGACATGGACATCGCCTCCGACACGATCGGCAGCAGCGCGGGCGTCGGGCGGGTGGATCACGCAATTGACGCCCACGACCTCGACTGGCACATCCGCGTCAGCGACGTTATTGCCAACGCCCGCATCAACGCGATCTTCGACGGCAAGCTGGATATTTACGCCGCCAACACGACCCCGGCGGACATCATCCTCAACGTGGACATCACGTCCTCCTCGGGCGACACCACCGACGGCCAGGGCGGCGGGACCATGCGCCTGGTCGCCGAGGGCGTGCTGGATATGCACAACGACATGCAGTTCCTCGGCGCCGGCGCGCACCTGATCCTCGCGGCCGACAACATCAACAACCACTTCTACGGCGGCTCGAACAAGATCCGCACGACGGTGGCGGGCCTGACGGTGCTCACGCGGGACGAGGGCGTGGTCTCCGGCAGCGAGATCGTCGTCGAGGAGACCGACAGCCTGGTCGTCCACGGGCTGGACCTCTCGGACGTCCCCTCGCAGAACCCCGTGGGGCTCAGCAGCGCCCACGGCATCATTCACGTGACGCTGGCGGGCACCGACGCGCGGCTGACCCTCGACACCGGCAGCATCATCACGCGCGACCCGGGCATGGACATCACGCTGTTCGCCGACGACTTCGACTTCATCCCCTCGCCGCTGGTTCGCGACACCACCACCGACCGGCCCCGCGGCGGCGTGATCGGCACGGGGCAGCTCACGCTGCGGGCGCCGAACGCCTCGACGTTCATCATGGGCACCGCGGCCGAGCACGAGCTGGGCAAGGACTGGACGGACCTCGCCGCGGACACGCCGGGCTACACGGCGTTCCCCGAGCACGTGGGCGGCAACTTCAGCGGCCCCGAGGGCGACAAGAGCTACGACGAGGACGGGTCGATTTTCCAGGACACGGTGCACCTGTCCACGCGGGACCTGTCGGCGCTGGCGGACGGCTTCACGCTGATCACGATCGGCGACGACGTCGGCGACGCCAACCCGACGGCGGAGATGCGGTTCGGCGACGCGATGGACGCCGCGATCGTCAAGCACGACGGCTCGCCGCGCGACCGGGACAGCTCCTTCCGGGACGACGTGATCCTCAACGCCGCGAAGGTGTTCGTCGAGGGCGAGGTCGAGGCGCTCGCGCCGGGCGGCGACCCGCCGATCACGCTGGAGATGAACACCGACCGCCTCCAGATCAAGGACAAGAACATCCACAACCCGCTGGGCGGGACCGATTCGGGCATCACCGGCGACCTGCTGGAGCTCGACGGCATCCGCGACCGCATGATCGTCGACGGCTGGGTGCGGACCTGGGGCGACATCCGCGTGAACATCCAGGGCGACGGCGAGTCGTACGTCTCGCCGATGATGACCGACGTCACCGACGACGACAAGCGGCTGAACAACTTCATCCAGGGCGTTCCCGGCACCATGGAGACGTTCGCCGACGGCGGGGTCATCGAGATCATCACCAAGAACTCCGTCGTGCTGGAGGGGCGTACCTTCGTCCAAGGCGAGGGCGCGCGGGTCACGATCAAGCCGGGCACCTTCTTCGAGCTCGTGCAGATCGCCGGGCAGATCAGCTCCGCCGATGCCGACAGCCTCATCGAGATCGAGGCCCCCGAGGCCGTCTACGTCAACGGCGAGGTCCTCGCCGGCGTCGAGTGGCAGGGCGGGGTGAAGGTCGTCACCGGCGAGGGCGCCGACGTGACCGTCAATACCCCGCACGAACTGCGGATCTTCGGGGCCATCACGTCCACGGACGTCATGGAACTGACCGGCGGCGCCGACCAGGACTGGAACGAGCGCGATCCGCAGGACGCCAGCATTCACCTGACCGGGCAGCTCACCTCGCTCGACGACAACCGCCTGCTGAAGCTCCAGGGCCCCGACGACGTCCTCGTCGAGGGCAGCATCTTCGTCCGCGGGCGAAACAGCGGCCTGCTCATCGACTCCGGTCAGCGCGTCAAGTTCGCCACCAGCTTCGTCGAGGTCGAGGACGGCATCGACATCTACGGGCGGGGTGAGTCCACCGACGTCGACACCGGAATCACGTCCAGTGTCTTCGTGGACGCCACGGCCGTCATCACCAGCTTCCAGAACGGCAGCAACATTCACATCGAGGGCGCCGGGGACGTGGACATCCTCGGCACGGTCCTGGCCGGCGGGGCGATCGGCCCGACGGGCGTGACGTGGTCCGGCACGGACAGCGAGGCGGTCGTCACCGCCGGCGAGCAGGTGTACGTGGACAGCGGCATCCTCGCCAGCGACACGGTGACGGTCGTCGGCGGCCCGGCCGGCGAGGACGACGCCAGCCTCGACCCCGCCAACGACGGGCTGGCCCCGGCTGACCAGCGCCGCGTCAGCGTCGTGGTCACCACCGCCGGCGGCATGACCGCCGCGGGGCGCACCTCCGACGGCTCGGCCGGGCTCATCCGCATCTTCGGCGCCAGCGGCGTGGAGATGATGGGCCACCTCTACAGCGGCGCCACCAAGGGCCTGCTGTTCGACGGCGAGGGCAACCTCATCAAGGAGATCATCGACTGGGAAAGTTCCGTCGGCGGCGACGTGTCCATCGAGTCGCCCGGGCAGGTCTTCATCGGCGGTTGGGCCGAAAACCAGGCCACCGAGGTCGTCCTCGACAGCGACGTCACGCTGCATATCATCCTGGACCCCGACGGGTCCCCCACGCCCGGGAGCATCACTCTCGACGCCGACGACACGACGAACTTCACCCGCCTGCACGAGTTGCGGCAACTCGTCTCCGATGCCCTGACGGCCGAGTTCGGCGGGGACATCGACGTGCAGATCGAAAACGACCGCCTCGTGTTCGTGGCGGACCAGCCGTTCACCATGGAGTCCACCAGCACCAACGCCGACCTGCTCGGCCTCGGCGGCGGGGACCTGGAGGGCAACGAGGTCGTCCCCGACGCGGAGATCGCCGCCGACGTCGCCCCGCCGAGCATGGCCCTGAGCTCCGACGCGACCCTCGTGCTCAACGACGGCGAAGGCGACGCGCTGGGCTCGATCACCGTGACCGCCGCCGAGACGGCCGGGTTCACGCAGCTCAGCGAGCTGATCGCCTTGTTGAATGACAAGCTCAACGACGCGGGGCTGACCGAGATGCTCGCCCGCGACGGCGGCGGGTTGCTGGCGCTGACCGGCGAGTTCGACTTCGAGATCGACGAGACCTCCTCGAACGCCGACCTGCTGGGCTTCGACGCCGTCGCCGCCCCGGCCACCGTCGCCAGCGCGCGCGACGCCTCCACCTGGGAGGTTACCGCGGTGCACTCGCTGTTCGGCAGCGTGGTGGAGACCGGCGGCTACATCGCGGCCAGCGACACCATCTCGCTGTTCAACTGGGACACCGCCGAGCACCCGTACATCGGCGGGGAGGTGGGCGTCCGCATCCAGGGCTCCAGCGAGTTGACCACCCACGAGGACGAGAGCCTCATCGAGGTGGACTCGAAGCTCGACGCCGAGATCGAGGGACACCTCATCGCCGGCGGCGAGGTCGAGACCATCCGCGACGCCGAGACCGGCGGGTTCATCGGCTCGAGGCTGATCGACTTCGGCACGGATACCGACGACACCGAGATCGACATCCAGGCCGAGCACCAGGTGCGGATCGGCACGACGCTGAAGGCCGGCGGGAGGATTCACGTCGTCGGCGGGGACGACCCCGTCGAGGGCGACCCGGGCGACCCGTTCAACTTCACCGGCTCCAGCGTCCTGATCTTCGGCTCGGCGAAGCTGGAGACCTGGGGCGAGAACAGCGCCATCGACATCGAGGGCACCGGCGACATCAAGGTGCTCTCGCCCACGCACTTCCACGAGGTCGAGCCCGAGGAGTGGGCCAAGGGCCCGCGGGCGTTCCTCGTCGGCGAGGGCCAGTTTGCCCTCGGGGGCGTCCTGCCCGCCGACGTCACGCTCGACATGCGCCGCCGCGACGGGTTGGGCGGGTACCTCACCGAGTCGATCACCCTCTCGGCCGGAGACTACGCCAACGATGCCCTGATCGTCACCTCCCTGGAAGCCGAGTTCGCCGCCAGTACGGACTTCACCGACGTGCAGGTGAGCAACCCGGGCCGCTACCTGGTGCTGGATGCGCCGTACGACTTCGACATCGAAAGCACGTCGGTCAACCTCGACCTGCTGGGCCTTGCCAGCGTGCAGACGGCCCGGGTGGTCTATCCCGAGGCCCGGGTTGTCGGCGACGTGAACATCCCGACGACCGGTCGGCTGGTCGAGGATGTGGTGCTGGACCTGAGCATGGACGACGGCGTCGGCGGGACCATCGACGATACCGTCACCATCGCCGCGGCGGACACGACCGGCCATACCACGCAGGCCGAGCTGCTCACGACGATCAACACGGCCCTGGACGCCTCGGCGTTCGCGGACATCGACGCGGTGCTGCGCGACGGCAAGATCGTGCTGACGACCCTCGGGCTGGACTTCACCGTCAAGGGGACCTCCCAGAACGTCAACCTCCTGGGCCTCCGCGGCGAGTGGGAGACCGAGGAACTCCGCGATCCGGCCGTGCTTACGCCAGCCAGCGACGCTCCGACCACCGGGCAGCTCATCCGCGACCTCGTGCTCATCATCCGCATCGAGGCGACGGACCTGGAAGACGAACTGCTGGGCGCGGTGATCGTCTCCGCCGCCGACACGACGGACAACACGACGCTGGTCGACCTGGTCACCGACATCAACAACGAGTTGACCGGCACGGACGTGCCCCGGTACGTCGGCACGCGGACGTTTGGAGACTACCTCACCGCGTCGATCCGCGACGGGAAGCTGCTGCTGACCGGCACGCACGAGTTCAAGCTCAGGGAAGCCTCGCAGGCGTTGGAACTGGTCGGCATGGACTCCGGCGAGGAACTGCCCGCCACCGAGATCTTCTTCGACGCGATCCTGGCCGCCGACGTCGACCTCCCCGCGGCCGTGCTGACCGACCCGGTCACCCTCGACCTGATGGTCAACCGCAACGGCTCGGTGACCGAGGACACCGTGACGGTGCCCGTGGACGGCAGCAACTCGACGCTGGCCGACCTGGTCGCCGACGTGGACGCCGCCCTGACGCTGGCGGGCTTCGGCGATGTCGAGGCCGAGCTCGAAGGCGACCGCCTGGAGCTGGTCAGCCACTGGGAATTCACCGTCAAGGGCACGAGCACCAACGCCGACCTGCTGGGCCTTACGACCGTAGACGGCGGCGCGGACGTGGCCGCGTCCCGCCAGGCGTCGATCTTCGAGCTGCTCGGCCCGCGCGACGTTCCCACCACCGGCGTCCTCGCCGAGGACGTGGCGCTCGAGGTCGAGGCCGTCGACAGCGACGACGTGGTCACCGCGGCGACCGTCACCGTCGCCCGCGAGGACACGCTGGGCAACGCGAGCATCGCCGAGCTGGCCGCGACCGTCGGGGCCGCCTTCGCCGAGGCCGGACTGGACATCCAGGCCGCCGAGGACAGCGGCACGATCGTGCTGAGCAGCCTGACGGTGGACTTCGAGGTCTTCACCACCAGCGAGGCCGCCGACCTGCTGGGCCTGACGGACGTCCATGGCGGGTCGGACGTCTCCTCCGACCGCCCGGACGCCACCTTTGAGCTGGTCCCCGACGACGAGCTCTGGTCCACCGGCGTGCTGCCCGACAACGTCGAACTGGCGATCACACGGGCGCTGGAGGACCCCAACGACGACCCGGCCCACATCAGCCCGGACCTGCCCGAGGAGATCGACCGGGACGAGGATAACGTGGTCACCGGCACGGTGACGATCAGCCGTTCCGACACGCTGGACAACACCGCCGGCAGCGAGGCCGACCGCCTGGAGGCTCTCGCCGAGGACATTACCGCGGCGTTCATTCGCGACGGCTTCCGCCAGATCACCGCGTCGGTTGACAGCGGTAAGATCGTGCTGTCCAGCCCGTATGCGTGGTCGATCGGTGAGGAATCCGCCGAGACCGAGCTGCTGGGCATCACCACCGTGCCGACGCCCGAGCTCGAGGCCGAGCGCCCGCCGGAGACCTACCAGGTCACCGGCGTCGACAGCATGATCAACGGCGTGCTCGACGACGACATCACGCTGGACCTGTCGATCGACGACGGCGGCGGCGGGACATTCGACGGCGAGGTCAGCCTGCCGGCCTCGGCGACCGACGGGACCGACAGCGGCACCAGTGCCAATGCGGGCATCGCCGATCTCGTCGCCGACCTCAACGCCGCCCTGGCCGATACCGAAATCCCCGGCCACCCGGGGCAGTTCTTCGGCGACGTCATCGAGGCGGCCGCCGTCGGCGGCTTCGACGCCAGCGCCGGCGGGGCAGGTGTCGGCTCGGCTGCCGACGCGACCGGGCGGATCGTCTTCGTCGCCGACGAGGCCTTCACGCTGACCGTCGACGCCGCGGACAGCCTCGATCAGCTCGGCTTGGCCAACGGCACGCAGAGCTCGGCCGCGACGGACCCGGACTGGGAGGTCGCCGCCTCGGCGGACCTGCCCTCCGACGGCGTGATCACCGGCGACGTGACGCTGCGGGTCACGCTCGACGACGGCGGCTCGGACCTCGACTTCACGGTCACGCTGCCGGCGGTCGACACCACCGCCAATACCTCGGCAACCGAGCTGCTGCTGGACCTCCAGACCGCCTTGGCGGCCACGGAAGTCCAGGACGTCAGCGAGGCCGAGTCCACCGGCTCCTACGCCAGCCAGTTCGTCGTCACGCAGATCCGGGACGGCAAGCTGGTGCTGGTCAGCGAGCTGGAGTTCGAGATCGACGGCGACGCGTCATCCAATGCCGCCCTGCTCGGCCTGGCCAGCGTCTCCCCGGGCAGCGACGTGGCCTCGGCCAAGCCGCCGGTCCGGCAGGAGCTCCCGGCCGACAACGTCCTTCCGCCGCGGCGCTCGTTCACGCAAGACGTGGTCTTCGACCTGCGGATGCTGCCCGAGAATCTCATCGCGAGCATCCCGGTCAACGAGTACGAGGTCACCGTCGCCGCCGCCGACACCGAGAGCAACGCGGACATCGACGACCTGGTCGCCGACATCGACGACGCGCTGCTGGCCGCGATCGGCAGCCAGGATGTCTGGGCGCAGTACCAGGGCGGCAAGCTCTCGCTGGTCAGCTACACGCCGTTCCAGCTCGAGTACTCCTCGGAGAACGAGGGGCTGATGGGCGTGACGGACATGCCCAACGAGCTCATCGCCGCCAACCGCGCCAGCCAGGACGGCGAGCTGCCCGAGGACGTCACCCTCGTGGTCTGGGTGAATCTGGGCACGAAGAAGATCGTCGGCGAGGTAACCATCTCCGCTGCCGACACGGCCGACAACCCCGCGGGCAATGGCATCACGGACCTGCTGAACGATATCCAGGACGCGCTGAACGGCGCCGTGCCAGGCGCCATCAGCGGCGGCAGCTATTACGACCTGGACGGCAACCCCTACGACCCGGCGGACTTCGCCGACGACCCGGTCACCACCGGCGGGATCGCCGACCCGCTGATCCGGATGAAGCTCAAGCACGGCAAGCTGCTGTTCACCAGCCAGTACGAGTTCCGCATCTTCGACGAATTCACCAACCCGGCCAACCCGACCCCGGCGCTCCAGCACCTCGAAAGCGCCAACGTCCAGCACCTCGGGCTCGACTCGGTCGCCGACGGCGACACGGCCGTGTCCAGCAGGCCCTTCAACATCCTCGCGCCCGCCGCCGGGTCGGAGGTGAGCTTCACCTCGACCGACGCCGGCGCGGAACTGTACATCGCCGGGGCGGTCAAGAGCGACCGCATGATCCAGATGTCCGGCGGGCCGGAAGGGCTGGACCTCGACTGGTCCGGGCTGCTGGAGACCGTCGACGGGCCGATCGATCTGGACCTCGGCACCAGCGGGCACCTCAAGGGCGACCTGACCGCCGGCGGCGACGAGGGCGACGTGATCCTCGCCGCCGACGACACGCTGCTGATCAACGGCATCATCCGCGCCGACCGTGACATCGACCTCTCGGCCGGGCACGCGCTGGGCGGGTCGGCTTCCACCGACAGCATCACCATCGACAAGACCGCCTGGCTGGTGACGACCGGCCCCCCGGACCTGGATCAGCAGGTCACGGTGGACGGCTACAAGCGGGTGGTGGTCGACGGGCCGATCGGCTCGCAGCAGCTCGACGAGCCGCGGATGCTCGGCGACATTCACGTCGTCAGCCAGACGCACGACGTGGTGATGACTGCCGAGTCCGGCTGGCTGGAGACGGACGGGCGGATCGTCGTCGAGGGCGACACGGTGGATGTCGCCGGCGTGATCAAGAACGGCGACACCTCGGCCCCCGCGCCCGCAGACCCGAGCAACCCGCTTGCCGAGAACTTCGAAGTCGTCCTCGACGCGGACACCGTCGTGCTGCTGACCGGCGACGTGGACGCCCTCGGCTCGGTACTGATCGACTCCCCGAACGCGATCCAGATCGCCGGGTCCGTCGAGGCCGGCGGGATCGAGACGTTCGAGTTCATCACCGAAGACCGCGACTTCCTCACCGCCGCCGACGAGCAGGTCCGCGTGCTCGCGCCGGGCATCACCGTCGGCGGGGTGACCGCAACGGTCGAGGCCGGCCAGGACTGGCCCGATACCGACGACGACAGCAACCCCGACCTGACCGTCGGCGACAGCTACCCGCTGGGCGGCACCGTCGTCGGCTCGGGGCAGGTGCTCCTGCTGGCCGGCGCCGGCGGGATCGAGGTCGCCGCCGCCAGCGAGGTCCGCACGCGAAGCGACGACAGCGAGATTACCCTCCAGGGCGACTTCATCGATATCCTCGGCTCGCTCTACGCCGGGGCCGAGCGCGGCCGACAGGCCGTCGGCGAGGACCCCGAGGACCTCACCTGGCTGGGCGAGAGCGCGGGCATCACGCTGGACGCGGCCGAGATGGTCACCTTCGGCGGCGAGGACACGGCCACGGACCTGGACGTCTTCAACGGCTTGGCCGACACCGAAGGCGAGACGATCACGCGCGGCGGCTCGGCGCGAGCGACCGGGGACGTGGTGATCACTGCCGACGAATCCGGGGACCAGCTCGTGCATATCAACGGGCTCAGCGCCATCGTGACCGACGCCGAGGCGGTCGCCTCGCCGAGCCCGGGCGCGGCCAGCTCGGTGGACATCACCGCCGGCGACGGCGTGCAGGTCCACGGCGTCATCCAGGGCCTCGACCCCGACAGCGACGTGACCATCGTCTCCGGAACGGGCCTGCTGCTTGTGGACGGTTTTGTCGAGGGCGGGCGGGACGTCACACTCACCGGCGCGACGGCCGGCGACCTCAGCGTGCTGGTCACCAAGCTGCTCTACGAGACCAAGACCGAGACGGTGCCCACCAGCGACGGCGGCAGCGGCGAGTTCAACCTGGACATGAACGGCGACCACGTCGACGACTACGGCTTCCTGCTGGAGGTCAACGGCTCCGACGAGATCGTCGTCGACGGCAGCGGCCAGCCCGTCCGCGTGACCGAAGGCGGCGTCGAGCAGCTCGGCGAGGGCATCGTCTATCTCGTCGAGGACGAAATGGGCGATCCCGTCACCGTGGACAAGGAGGGCCACGAGCTTACCGAGCACGCCGGCCGGTACTTCCTCGTAGACGAGGCCGGGCAGTTCCTCGACGACCAGGGGCGCGTGATCAACGAGGACGGCCAGCTCCTCGATGCGATGGGCCGCCCGGTCAACGAGGCCGGCTACCTGATCGACGCCAACGGCAACCTCATCGACGAGTTCGGCGACGCCATCACCATCTACGGCGACCGCGTCAACGCCGACGGGCTGCTGCTGGACGTCAGCGACAACCTGATCAGCCCCGATGGCTGGCGGATCAACGCATCCGGTGAGTTGGTCAACGCCGGCGGCATGCCGCTGAACGGCGTGGGCGAGATCCGCACCGTCGTCGAGATCGACGGGACGGACTACCTCGCCGACGAATACGGCAACCTCGTGGACGACGAGGGCAACCTCATCGACGAGGACGGCTACCTCATCAACGAGCGCGGCGAACGGATCACCGCCGACGGCCGACCGCTGACGCACCTCGACGATCCCGTCGAAGGCAGCGACCGCGTCGAGAACCCGCCGACGCCGGAGGCTCCCGTCGCCGGCGACGACCGCAAGACCGGCGGGAGCATCCAGGAGGGCGACGCCCTCAAGTCCACCACCGGCTTCGTCATGGTCGACCTGCCCCAGCGCCGCGGCGGGGGCGTGGTCAACGGCACGGGGCCGGCCTCGACGGTTACCATCACCGGCGACCACGACGTGGAGATCCACGGCATGGTCGGGCAGGTGTACCTCGACGAGGGCACCGCCGCCCCGGCCGTGGACACGGTCGAGGTGACCATCACGTCGTCCGAGGACGTCACCATCCTCACCGACGCGCTCGTCAACGCCCGGGACGGCGTCGAGGTCAGCGGGGAGAACGTCTGGGCGCTGGACGAGAGCGTCACGATCACCCGGGCGGACCACTCCCGCACGGCGTTGACGGCGACCGGCACGCTGCCGGACGGTGGGACGATCCACGTCGCCCGCAGCCAGATCTACTTCTTCCGCGCGTTGGTGGCCTCGGCGGGCGAGGTGGAGCTGACGGGCAAGGAAATCAGCGTGTACGGCACGGTGGAGGTCGAGGGCAGCGAGCGCAACGGCGACGGCGACCCGGCGCGGGCACGTCTCCAGGCCGACCGCAACGTGGTCGTCCGCGGCGAGGTGCTCAGCGGGGCCGACATCGACATCGACGCCGGGCTGGTCGATCCGACCGGCTGCGTGGTGGTCTCCGCCGAGGGCAGGCTTGCGGCGGGCTATGGCACGGAGGCGGTCGGCGACATCATGCTTGACGCCGCCGGCGAGGTGACGCTGCTGAGCTACGACGACGACGCCAACGACGACCTCCAGTTCGCCGCGCCGTACGTCACCTACGAGCCGGTGTTCGTGGACGTGGTGACCGGCTTCCGGCGCGTCGAGGACGGCTTCATCCAGCGCCCGGTCGTGCACTACATCCCGACGATCACGACCGAGCAGACCGGCTTCATCGACGTGAAGGTCGGCAGCGAGTTCGGCAGCGCCGAGGTCCGGCTGTTCCAGGACGGCTACTGGTCGGACACGGCCCCGGCGGACGAGCGGTTCCGCGAGTACTTCATTCCGGGCGTGGACTACGAGATCGACGACCTCGACTGGCCCGGCAAGGCCCCGGACGAGAACCCGGGCCTGTATCGCAAGGTGGCCCCCGGCGAGTACGAGCTGATGGACACCTCGACGTTTGACCTGATCGGCGAGGTCACGAACTACGGCGGCCCGCCGATCGACCCGGGCACGACGTTCGCCCAGGGCGTGACGATCGACGGGGCGGTCAACGCCGTCCGCCAGGACCGCACGCCCACCCTCGGCGGGCTCTTCTCGCCGGGCAGCACCACGGTCGGCGGCGGGGAGCTGCCTCTGCTGACCGGCCAGTTTGCCGGCGAGGAGTCGGTGAGCTACGCCGACGTGCTGACCACCATGGAGAGCGAGGTCTACCTGGTGATCGACGATGTCTTCGTCCAGCAGACCTACAAGCCGTGGGACGAGCTGACCGCCACCGAGAAGGCCAACGCCATCCTGGATCACCTCGGCTACCGCAAGCTGTTCGACGTGCGGTTCCTCGAAGAATTCGAGAAGACCGTCTATATCACCAGCCCGAACGACCGGTTCGAACTGGAGCGCGACTCGGCCATCACGGACCGTTTCGACGGCAAGACGGTCAACGAGATGGTCGAGGAAGAGAACGCCACGCGGGTCAAGGGCGTCAACTTGAGCTTCGCCGACGGCGAGTCCGTGGTCGCCCTCGACGAGCTGGCGGCGCTGAATGCCGGCAACGGTGAGTTCGCATTCACCGAGGCCTCGCCGGCCTTGGAAGGCGTGACCTTCCAGGACAGCGGTGGCGAGAAGAAGTTCGTCCCCGGCGTGGTCGTCGACGGCGTCTTCCGCGTCACGCCCTCCGACAACCTGGCTATCCGGCCGGACTGGTCCGTCACCACCGACAGCTACACGATCACCAAGAAGTACTTCGACTTCTGGTTCCCCGAGTTCATCCCCTTCGACCCGGCCGTGCATTACGACCCCGGCGAGCACGCCAGCGTCGAGGAAGCGGCCTACCGCCATTGGACGCCACCGTCGGAGATGGTGGACGAGGTGCTGGACGGCGTGCCCCCGGAGGACCACGAAGAGGCGCTGGAGGAGTTCAGCGAGCAGTTCTTCATCGCCGGGCGGGACTACGACGAGGAATACGCCAACCCGGCCAAGGAGGACAGCGGCGACTACATTGCCAGCTTCTTCGAGCGGGAGGACACGATCCTCGCCGACGGCGACTGGGAGAAGGTGTACGGGACCGAGACGTCGCTGGGGCGGATCAACCGCAACTTCGAGGGCATCCCGACGGTGCACCTGTGGGAGACGGACCTGACCGATCAGGACCGCGAGGTCTTCGAATACACGCTGGACGACGGCACGGAAATCTTCCTGCGGGCGCCCGAGCAGTGGTGGAGCGAGTACGAGGTCACCGCCCTGGGCAACGACCGCGTGGACCCCGACGACAAGAAGCTCCAGTATGTCGGCAACGTCGAGACGTACGACGAGGAGGTCGGGCAGATCCGCGAGGTCGCCCAACTGGAGTACATCCAGGAGTGGTCCTCGGCCGTGCCGCATAAGCCGAGCAACCCCGAGGAAGGCGACCTGTGGGTCGTGGATGACTACGACGACAGCCCGGGACGCTGGGTGGTCTACCTCCGCGACGACCCGCACGAGGTCTGGCCCGACGGCGATCCGACGGCCTACGAGCAGTACAGCATCAACGACGGGCGGTCGGTCAGCGAGTTCGACCCGCCGTATGCCGACACCGTGTTCACCGGCTTCTACGGCCTGCTGGCCGACGCGGCGTTCGCGCCGCTGGCCGCCGGCGGGCTCGAGCTGACCGAGGCCTTCCTGCCGGAAGGCACGGTCGCCAGCCTGGTCACCTACGACAACTCGGTGAAGCTCGATTACGACTTCGAGGACTGGGACACCGGCGAGCCGGGCACGGTGGACGACCAGGGCAGCGTCTCGGGCTTCACGGGCGACAACTGGGCCGAGGGCACGGACGCCAACGGGCGGCTCGTCTACGGGCAGATCAACGCCGGTGACGAGGAGGACGGCCTGGCCGTCGCGCAGACCAACATCAACCTCGAGCAGTTGAACGACGATCCGCGCACCGAGCACGACGTCGCCGAGATGCGCCGCTACGAGGGGCGCGACTACTACCTGACCATCGGCCACTACGACTGGTACGAGGCCGGCAACGTGCGAAGCTGGCCGTGGCATCTGGCGGTCGTCAACGACGCCGCCGAGAACGCCCTTATCCGGGACATGATCTCCGCCGCCGACACGTCCGCCTGGCTGGGCGGGTACGACCTCAACGGCGTCAGCCACAACTCATGGTCCATGGAGTGGGTCCACGGCTCGGGGATCAGCAACGGCTCGGGCTACAGCAACTTCCACCCCTCCGAGCCGAACAACGAGGGCCCGTACAACGACGAAGACCACCTCCAGATGTGGACCAGCGGCTACTGGAACGACCTCAACGCGGTCGAGGAGCTGCGGGCCGTGCTGGAACGCGAGCCGGACTGGGGCGACCCGTTCGACGGCGACGAGACCCAGCACGACTTCATCTACAAGATGACCACCGACTGGCGGGCTATCGAGGACGTCCGCTCGGACATCACCTACCGCGCGTTCACCGAGGCCCACGACATCATCGACAAGCGCCCGCGGTACGAGACCATCGAGTCCGAGGTCCCCGTCATCAAGATGGAGCAGGTGACCAACTGGACCTACGAACCGGTCGTCGAGCAGGTCCTCGATTTCGCCAGCAGCGCCGTGCCCGCCGACGGGCCGGGAAGCCTGGCGATCTTCGACCGCCAGGCCCTCTCGGCCACGGGCGACATCACCATCAACGCCGGCTCCGACGTGCTGGTCCGCTCCAGCGTGGCCGCCGGCGAGACCGACGGGGCCATCTCCGTCAACTCCAGCGGCGGGGCGGTCACGGTCGGCACGGACATGCCCGCCGAGCCGAAGCTGTACGACATGATCCACCTGACCGCCGGAGAGGCGATCGACATCGACGCCGCGGGCGGCGCGGTCGAGATCGGCGCCACGGCCGAACTGCGGACCGAAACCGACGCCCCGGCGCCGCCGAACGGCAACAGCGGCGGCGAGCCGGTGCAGGATATCTCCGTGGACGCCTCCGATGCCGTCCGCATCGACGGACAGGTCGCCGCTCGCGACAACGTCGCCGTCACCGCCGCGGCCGACGTGACCCTCACCAGCAGCCTCCAGGCCGTCAACCTCATCGCCGCCGAGGCCGGCAACGGCGGCGGGGCCGGCACGGTCTTCGTCCACGACCCCGACGCGCCGCTCGACGGCGAGTTCGACGAGGACGACCAGAGGCCGGCGATCGGCGGCTTCCTCACCGTCACCGGCACCGACGGCGAGATCCGCCTGACGGCCGGCGCCGCAGGTGGGGACATCTCCCTCATCGACGCCGAGTTGGAGGCCGACCTGATCACGCTGTCGGCCCCGGCAGGCGAAATCCTCCAGCCCGCGGCCGTCACGCCTCCGGGCGATGGGGACACGCCGACCACCGGCGGGCAGCTCCGGGCCGTGACACTCGACGCCGACGCCGGCGCGGGCATCACGCTGGAGAACCTCCACGTCGGCGAGGTCACCGCGGTCGTCACCGGACCCGGCGACGTCGTGCTGCACGACACGGATCTGGCCGGCGTGGCCGGGGGCGCCGATCCCGCGACGGCCGGGCTGGACCTGGTCAACGTCCGCACGGCCGACGGGTCGATCGACGTGACGGCCCTGGGCAGCGGCCTGGTGGCCACGGACGTCCGCAGCCTCGGCGGCGGGGACGAGGACGACGTGACGCTCAACGCCGAGATCGGCGCCGGGGGCTCGACATCGCTGACGGTGCACCACGTCGAGGCTGCCGGGGATGCAGACGTCTTCCTGAACGTGCAGGGCCAGCTGATCCAGCCGGACGGCTCGGTGAGCGCCGACGAGGTGACGGTCCAGGCCAACGGCGCGACGGAGATCCACACGCAGGCGTCGTCGATCGACATCGACCTGGCCGCGCCGGGCAGCCTGGTGATCGTCGGCGATTCGCCGACGCTGACGCTGGCGAACGTCCGCGTGCTCAACGGCGACTTGACGGTCATCAACGCCGGCGACATCGACGCGCAGAACGTCGAGCTGGTCACCGATTGGAACACCTCGAAGGTCCCGCCGGAGGCGAACGTCATCCGCCTGGAGACCACCGAGGGCAGCGGCGGGACGATCACCGTCGGCAGCATCGTCGGGGGCACCTACGCCGCCAGCGAGGCCGAGGCCGACGCCATCCGCCTGGACATGCTCAACTCGATCCTGCGGAAGATCGATCCCGCCGGCATCCCCGCCGAGTTCCTCACCGACGGGACGGACGGGGAGGGCGACCCGATCCAGTTCGTCGAGCTGACGCAGCCCGAGGCGGACGACCTGGCGGCCATCGTCACCGACGACTTCGCCGCCGATGGCGAGCTCATGGCCGCCGCCACGGCCTTTACGATGTACAGCCGTGTGCTCGACGTCCTGGGCGTGGCCTACGAGGGCACGTACGAGGAGACCGACGAGCAGGCCGTCGAGGACGAGGCGCGGTCGCTGTTTACGCTCAGCCGCGGGCTCAGCTCGGCCGGGCGCGTGGAACTGTACTCCGACGGCGCCATTACCAGCCCCGTGCCGCTGGCCCCGCTGGGTGCCGGGCCGATGCCGCCGTCCAACGGCGTGGGCATCGTGGCCGACACGCTCGTCGCAGTGGCCGGGTCCGACATCACCGGCCTGACCACGGCGGTCAATCGGATGGAGGAGGTCTGCTCGATCGGCGGGTCGGCCTCGGACGTCCGCGACGTCGACGGCATCGGCGAGCTCTCGCCCGGGGTGAAGGTCGACCTGGCCGAGGCCCTGGCCGGATCGCTGGCGATCACGGCACAGAACGCGCTGATCGTCACCTCGGTACGGACGCCGGCGTCCGACGCGCAGTTGTCGCTGACCAGCGAGCTCGGCGGGCTGTTCGTCGAGCGCAACGGCGGGGGCAACGCTTTGGAGTCCGGCGGCGGGATCAAGCTGGAGACCCTTGCGGCCGACCGGGACCTGACGGTCACCGGCCACGTCCAGGCCGGCGGCAAGCTGGAGTTGGCCACGCGGGGCACCGTCAGCTCGCTGGGCCAGGGCGTGGACCTCGACGTCGGCGACCTGTCGGTGGACTCCGACAGCTCGGTCGTGCTGTCCGGCGAGTTCAATACCCTGGGCGAGGTGGACGTCGTCAGCGACGGGAACATCGCCCTCAGCCAACTGGATGAGGCCTTCGAGGGCTTCCGCGTTTCCAACCAGCGGTTCTCGCTCCAGCAGCGAATGCTCCAGACGCTGGGCGACAACCTCGATGCACAGATTGACGCGCTCTCGACATACCAGGCCCTGATGGCCGCCGCGGCCAGCAGGGAGGCCGGCCAGGGCGACGTGCTGAGCACGCTCGAGGCCCAGCAGCTCCAGCACCTCGTGCGGATGCCGCTGGAGCTCCAGCATCAGCAGCTTCAGACGCAGCTCGCGGACCTCGGCAGCCTGCTGGAGGTCCAGGACCAGTTGCCGGATACGCTGGGCGAGATGGAGGGCTACGATCAGATCGTTCAGCAGCGCGACCAGGTGACCGACCAGCTTCAGAGCGCTCAGAGCACCCTTGGGCAGGTCCGGACGGACCTGCTGGAGATCATCGGCGATACCGACGACCTCGTCGCCGACCTGGAGGACGTGCAGACAACGATCGCCGACCGTCAGGCCTATCGCGACGGGCTCGGCGGCGTGCTGAGCGACATCCAGGCGGAGATCAACAGCCGCCCGGACTACACCCCGCCGGCCCTGAACGGCGGCGAGGAAGGCGCGCCCGACCTCAGCCTCGACGCGCTGAACAGCGTGGACCTCGACGAGCTCAGCGACGAGCAACTCGGGCGGCTCCACCACGACGTCCAGGGCGTCGCCGACGAGGTGGACGGCGAGCTCCAGGACCTCGGCCAGCAGGTCGAGACGCTCCAGGACCAGATCCACGCCAACCAGGGCGACCTGGCGTTCGTCCGCGAGGACCTCTCGGCCGTGCGGGACACGGTGCAGGGCCTCGGCGGTCAGCTCGACGCCCTGGACGCTCAGATCGCCGCACACCAGGCCGCCCTGGCCGAGATCGAGACGATCATCGGCCTCAGCGATCCGGCGGCCATGGACCCGGCTGTTCGCGACCTGGACGACAACGCGGACGTGCTCAGCGACACGATCAACAGCGGCGTCGACGCGCTGCGCGACCAGCGCCTGCTCGAGACCGTCAACGCCAGCCTGGCGGACGTCAACAGCCAGATTGCCCGCGTCAATGATGCGATCGACGCCGTGGCCCCGCTGACGGACACGACCGACTTCGGCGTGCTGGACTCGGGTATCCGCGGGCTGACGGCCTACCAGGACGTGCTCAGCGGCGCCATCCTGGACGGCATCGCCGGCCTGCCGGACCGGACGTACTCCGAGCTTCAGGCGCAGGTCGCGGACGTCATGGCGGATATCCAGCAGGTCGACCAGGCCCTCGCGGCCCTGGAAGCCATCCAGGGCGCGTCGGGCTTCGCCGTTGTCGACCGCAACGTCCGCAGCCTCGCGAGCGTCCAGGACCTGCTGACGCCGACGTACCAGCAGATCGTCTCCGACGTGACCGCGCTGCCGACGTACTCCAACCTGCTCGAAGAGATCGGCACGATGCAGCAGCAGTTGGAGCAGGAGCGGCCACTTGACGAGGTCCAGGCCGATCTCCAGCAGGTGGGCAAGCAGCTCGACACCCTCGCTGCGGAGATCGCCCCGATCGAGCTCCAGTTGATCAAGCTCGCCTATCGCTACCTCAGCCACCAGAAGCGCGACATCCTGCCGAGGGTGATGGCGTGGCACGACGAGATCGGCAACCGCCTGGGCGGGCGCGTCGGCAGCCCCGAAGACGTGGAGCCCGATCCCGAGGCGTTCCCCATCGACTGGGACTTCTACGATCTCGGCCGGATCCACGGCTTCGATGCCCATCTCGACCAGATGGACGACGAGCAGTTCGGCAAGTTCCTCGACGGGCTGGAGCCCGCGGAGCTGGCGGCTGTCCAGGACGTGCTGGCCACCCAGGCGAGCAAGTCCGAGGGCCTGGACAAGGAGCTTCAGGACCTCGACGCCGCCGGCGGCGCCGACCCGTTGGACCCCGAGCTGCCCCAGAACCGGTTCGACCTGCTGCCGCAGTGGGAGCAGTTGGACAAGCAGCGCGACGATCTCCTGCTCCAGCAGGCCGACCTCCAGGCAGAACACGACCGTATCGTCGCATTGCAGGACCAGTTGGATGCCCTGCAAGGCCGGCGTGACGACCTCGAGGGCGCCCTCATCAGCGCCCAGGAGTTCGCCTTCAGCGAGGCCGACAACCTCCAGGGCATCCGCGGAGGTCTCCAGGAGCAGCTCAACGGTCTGAACACCGACCGGCGGAATCACGAGGGCCAGCTCAGCGACCTCCAGGGCGACCTGTCCCCCGAGTTGAGCCGTCTCTACGCCGAACGCGAGGACCTCACCGGCCAGCGGAACACGCTGGAAGCCGAGCAGGGAACCGTCACCGGCTACATCTTCGGGGTCGTGGAGTTCCTGCCCGGCGAGCAGAGCCGCCTGAACGAGGCCCTCGGCGGCATCCAGCAGCAGCGCGAGGCGGTCAACACGCAGTACCAGGACGCCTTGGCCGAAGAGAGCACGTTGGAGCAGCAGGAGACGCAACTGGTCGCCGAGCGGGACACGCTCCAGACGCAGGTCACGCAGATCGAGGAGGATATCTCCGGCTACCAAACCACGCTGGAGGACCTGGACGACCAGGAGGCCGCGCTTCAGACCGAGCTGGACGGCATCCTCCAGACGAAGCAGACCGAGCGCGTCGGCCTGCGGGACGACCTGGTCGGGGTCCAGCAGCTCCAGGCCGACTACGCTCTCGTCGCCCAGGATTTCCAGTCGCTCCAGCACGGGCTGAACCTCGGCGCGATGGCCGGGGAGTTCCGCGGCAACGTCCTCGATGACATGCAGCGGATGAGCCGGCTCCGCGCGGATCTCGAGCAGATGCGCCAGACGCAGGAGAGGCTGGAGTACGGGCTGCGGCGGACGCAGATGGGCGGCGACGGGCTGACCAGCATCAGCATTCGCGCCCAGGGCTTCAGCGAGCAACTGCTCTCGGCCGGCGTGGAGCTGTCCCTGGCTCAGCCCGGGGACGACTCGGAGGACCCCGGCGACAAGGTTGCCCAGGACGACTTCTCCGGCTGGTACCTCTACACGCATTCGGACACCGAGCAGACGCACTACCGCGACGCTCGGGGGACCGAGAACGACATCGAGGACGACGTCTTCCGCGTCCGCGAGTTCAGCCCGTTCTACGTCGACGAGCAGGCCTACTACCGGCGGCTGGACGACGTCGACGCCACGCCGGGCGAGCTCGGCGACGACGAGGAGACGTTCTACGCCTGGGACAGCGCCGTGCTGGAGACGTTCTACGTCTTCGACGGCACGTACTCGGTGCAGAAGTTCGCCGGTACGACCAGCGAGGAGCGCACCGAGGTCCGCCCCGACACCGGCGAGGAATTCACCTTCACCATCGACAGCCCGCTCTACGACGTGCACGACTACCGTGCCCACTTCCTCGCGGACTCGCCCGATACCGAGTTTGCCGACGCCGAGCTGTTCGTCACCAGCGACGACGAGACCGGCGAGCACGTGCGGGCCTTCCAGGACATCCTCGACGACCTGTCGGCCGAGCTGGGCGAGGAAGGCCGGCTCATCGTCCTCTACCCGGGCCAGACGCTCGATGACCTGGATGTCGGCGAGGTCACCGAGGATGACATCCTGGTGACCTTCCTGGACTTCACGCCCATCTACCGGCAGGTCTCCAACAGCGAGATCGCCTTCGACGACCCGCAGTCCCACGGCGAGCAGGTGTTCGAAACGCTGCCTTCGCTGCTGACGGAAGTCTACCGCGGCGGCGTCGAGCTGCTGCCTGTCGAGGCCCCCGAGGCCGGCAACGTCTTCACCGGCGGGCTGCGGGCGTCCGCATCGGAGCTGATCGAGCTGCTGGCGACCGACCGGCTGACCGGGCTGGAGACCAACGCGCTGCTGTCGGCGCCGACGGTGCGGCTGGCCAGCGGCGACGTCCTGGAACTCGGCGGGCTCATCCTCGCCAGCGAGTCCGTCCAGGTCGATGCCGGCGGCGGGCTCGTGTTGTCCGAGGACGCCCGCGTCAAGGCCGGCGCCGTGAACGTCAACAGCGCCTTCGGCGACGTCGTCGGGCGCCAGGGCAGCGTCATCGAGGCCGACACGGTCGATGTCTTCGGCGCCGGGATGGTGGACATCGTCACCGACGCCCGCGCCGTGGCCGCGTCGGCCGGCCTGTCCGGCGACGTGGTCGTCACCAACATCGGCGACGATCCGGTGACCGTGGAAACCCAGACCGACGGCGGGACGGTGGATGTGCGGTCCGATGGCACGATCCAGGCGGGCAACGTCGCCGGCGGCGACGTCTCCCTGATGGCCGGCGGCCGCGGCGACGTGCTCATCGGGCAGGTCGACGCCACCGGCAACGTCACGCTCGACGCCGCACGCGGTATCGGGTCGTACACGCCGCCGCCTCCCAACGGGCCGCTCGTGCCCCTCATGGCCGAGCCGCGGCTCAACGTCGGCGGCGACCTGAACGTCATCGCCGGGCTCGGCGCGGACCTGCCGGGCGGCACGGTCGGCGGCGAGAGCTCCGTTACCGACAACGTCAGCCTGGTGATCGACTCGCTCGACGACCTCCCGGCCACGGGGCCGGCCCACATCGCCGTTGACGGCGACGTGGTGATCGAGATCGCGCTGACGCTCCACTACGACCTCACCATCGAGGCCGACAACATCATCTTCTCCGGCGCCGGGGCGATCCTGAATCCCGGCGGCGAGACCAGCCTCAAGGCCGACGGCGCGGTCATGCTCAACGGCATGCCCTCGCAGGACAACGACGGCGGGAAGGAGGGCACGGTCGTCCTGTCCGGCGAGAGAGTCTCCATCGAGGCGGCCGAAGTCCTCGGCGGCGGCGAGCGGCTCATCCGCGCCGACCTGCTCCGCGTCGTCACCGAGACGGACCTGGCCCTGATGACCGACGTGGACACCCTCGAGGCGATCATCACCGGCCGCGGGGACCTTCGCGTCGAGGCGGGCGGCTCGATCGAGCTGCGGGACGTGCAGGTGCACGACGGCAGCGTGATCGTTGAGGCCCCCGGGGACATCGTGGCCACCGGCGTGGTGTTCGGGACGGACCGTTACGCCAACCGCCTGAGCCTCCAGGCCGGCGGGGAGCTGACGCTGGGCAACGTGGTCGTCGGGCGACTGATGGGCACCGAGCTCGAGACCGGGGCGGGGCTGACCAACGCCGGCGGCGTGCTGGACGTGGAGGTCACGCAGGACGACGACAGCGTCGTCGAGGACCGGCCCGGCAGCTTCACGGCCCGGGTGACTGACCCGACGCACACCTACGAGCCGGGCGAAACGGTCGAGATGGGGATCGAGTTCGGCGACGGCTCCCAGCAGATGCTGGACGTGGACGTCGCCGGTCCCCGGGTCGAGGTCATCGGCCCGCCGAGCGAACGGTTCGGCGGCGTGCAGGACTACAGCGGCATGGGTGAGGCCGTCGTGCTGGCCGACGTCAACGCCGACGGCCTCGCCGACCTGATCCTCGGCGAGGGCCGCCACGACCTGCCCGACGCCGAGGACATCGGCCGAGTGCAGGTCCGCCTCGGCTCGCCCGACGGCCTCGTCGACGACCCGCTGACGCTCTGGGGCAGCGAAAGCGACGACGAGTTCGGCCAAAGCATCGCCGGCGGCGACGTCAACGGCGACGGCGTCGACGACATCATCGTCAACGCTCCCGGCTACACGAGCCTGCGGACCACCACCACCGTCCAGCCGGACGGCACGGTGACGGTCGAGGAGTTCGAGGTCGACGGCGGGTTGTTCGTCTACTACGGCTCGGACGCCGGCCTGAGCGTGGAGCCGTCCTTCGTGCAGCTCCCGGCCATCCAGAGCATCGCCCCGGCCGGGGACGTCAATGGCGACGGCATCGACGACATCCTGGCCATGGACCCCTCGGCGGAGGTCGACCGGGTCATCGACGGAGAGCTGGAGACGCTCCCGTTCGCCGGGCGCGTGACGCTGCACCTCGGCTCGGCCGAGGGCCCGGCCGCCGAGCCGGTCTGGAGCTACGAAGGCAGCGAGGCGTACGGCGGATACGGCTGGTCGATGGCTTCCGCCGGCGACGTCAACGGCGACGGGCTCAGCGACGTCGTGGTGGGTCTGCCGGACGCCGACGGGCCGACGCTCGAGCGTCCCGGTGTGGCCCGGGTCTTCGCCGGGACCGACGCAGGGCTGACTTCCGGACCCATCGCCACCTTCGAGGGCAAGGGACAGTACGACGGCTTCGGCACGTCGGTTGCCTCAGCCGGCGACCTGGACGGCGACGGCATCGACGACATCATCATCGGTGCGCCCTATGGCGGCCAGAGCGGCGAGGCGTACGTCTTCTACGGCTCGCCGACGGGGCCGGACGAGACGCCCGACCAGACGCTTACCCCGCCGACGCAGGCCTACAGCTTCGGCGGGGCCCTCGGGGCCGCAGGCGACTTCAACGCCGATGGACAACCCGACGTGCTCGTCCAGAGCATCGGCGAGGTCGGCTCGACCATGCTGCTCTACCTCGGGCGGGGCGGGATGCTGCACGAAACCCCCGTCCGGCTCGGCCCGCCGCACGCGGCCGACCTCGAGATTCTCCCGCCGGGCGGGCTCGCCGGTGAGATGGACGTCAACGGCGACGGCATCGACGACGTGGCCTTCGGCACGACCGGGGCCCTCTACGGGGAGCCCAACGCCACGGCGGTCTTCTACGGCCGGGACTTCGTGATCCCCCCGACGCTCATCGCCGAAGCGCAGTTCGAGCACACCTGGGCGGCCCCGGGCGAGTACACGTTGCGTGTCAGCGTGCCCGAGGGCGAGCAAGCGACCGCGACCGGAACGCTGGATGTGACCGTCCCGGGCGGCGAGGACGCCGAGCCGCCGATCATCACGGCCTGGGCGTCCGCCGCCGACCACGGCACGCTCGGCGAGCTGCGGCTGGACGTCCCCGACGACGGCACGTTCGTCGAGTCACGCAGCCCCGGCATCCGGCGGCTTATCGTGACGTTCTCTGAGGCCATCGACCCGGCGACGTTCACGGCCGATGGCGTCCGCCTGGTTGGCCTGGGGCTGGACGGCCCGGTGGGCCTGCAAGGCATCGAGGTCACCACGTCCGTCCGCGACGGGACCGTCGGCGTGATCGAGCTCTCGGAGGCTCTGCCGAACGCGGCCCGTTACCGGATCGCCGTGGAAGGCGTGACGGACTTCGTGGGCAACGCCCTGACCGGCGATACCGATCGCGTGCTCACCGGCCTGGTCGGCGACGTCAGCGGCGACCTGCGGGTCACCTCGGCCGACCTGTCGGTGATCTTCGCCCAGTGGGCGAGTCCGTCTGATCCCGCCGATCCCGAGACCGTCCGCTCCGACGTCCTGGCAGACGGGCGGATCTCCAGCGCCGATCTCTCGGTCGCCGTGGCCGATCACATCGACCTGCGGTCCGTCGGCGAGCCGGGCTTCCCCGCCCCGCCGAAGTCGGCCGCCCGTGCTGCCGCGGCCGTGCCGATGGTCGCCGGCCGGCGGCGGCCCGCGCCACGGGCGGACCAGCCAGCCGAGCCGGCCGCAACCGTCGAGCAGACCCGGGTCGAAGAGGACCCCGCCGCCGACGTGCTGGCCACGGTGACGGTCAAGCCCATCCTCGAGGCAACGGACATCCCGGCTCGCGGTCGGGACGCCGGGGGGGCGCCGGCCCTGCTCGGGCGGACCACGGCGGGCCGCTCCGCCGACGGCGACGGGCAGACGAGCCGCATCGCTGCGACGACGCGGATAAACCTGCCCGAACCCATGCCTGCCGACGTGCTGGCCCCGGCCAGGTCGGCAACCCAAGGCGCCGCCCCCGTCCGGACGGAACGGATCGCCGACGACGGTGACCCCCGGCGACGCCGGGCCATGCTGGACGTGCTCGGCTCGGCCGAGGCCGACGGACTGGATGAGGCCGCCGCCCTGCAGGACGAGCGGCGCGATGGTCGCGGACCGCTGGCCGGCGCCGCCTGCCCCCTGTGGGCCCGGCGAAAATGAGCCGGCACGGATGCCCGGCCACTCCCCGCGAAGATACGGGCCTGCCGGGCTGCTACAATGAATGGTCCCCTTAGAGGAAGAGGAGGATGCAGACATGAAATCCGGTTATTGGATCCTGCCCGCGTGTGTGCTGCTCGCCGCGGCTACCGGCGCGAGGGCGGACTACTTGTTCCACGCCGACAACGTGGTCGGTGCGTTTGCCGGCACGGATTTCGACGTGACGGTGATGCTCACCTCCGATGACTCCAACGCCGCCGACAGTGTGGTCTTCACCGTGCGGTTCGACCAGCCCGGACTGCTGCTCCGCGGGTACCAGTGGCAGGACGTGTTCAGCGCGGGCTTCGATCTCAGCGAGCCCGGCGCGGCTGCGCTGAGCGGGGGGCCGGTGTCGATCCTGGCCGACACGCATGAGTCCACCACCTATGTCGGCGACATGGATATCTACCTCGACGCCTTCTCTCCGGTAGGCTCGTTCGACAGCGGTCAGCTCGTGACACTCCAACTCAGCGTGCCGTGGGACATGGCGTACGACGAGATCACCGCGGACATCCTGCCCGACCAGGTCTACAACGACGGGCAACCCGTCGCCGCGCTGCCCTCATCCTTCACCATCACCCCCGAGCCGGCCGCGCTCGCCGTGCTGGCCGCCGGAGCCGTCGGGCTGCTCCGTCGGCGGAGGCACCGAGCGGCGTAGCGCGTGTCAGGTCGCCGAAGACCGGCGCAGCATGTCGGCTGCTTCGTCCTCGCTCACGTCCCGCCAGTTGCGGTAGGCGTCGGCGACGGCAAACCGCGCGCCGGCTCGGAGATTGGCGCACCACAGTTCGTCGACGTGCGGGATCAGGTCTTCGGCCGTCGAAGCGGGAGCGGTAGGCACGGCCACAGACACCCTGTCGGGGCCAAGCTTCCGCACCGCCTCGACCGCCAGGCGCATGGTGAAGCCGGAGGCCAGCCCGTCGTCAACGAGGATGGCGTCCCGGCCGGTGGGGTCCAGTTCCCCGCGGCCCGGGCGGAGGGCCTGCTGCCGCCGCTGCACCTTCTCGCGGGTGGCCTCGATCCGCTCGGCGACGGCCTTGCTGCTGAACCCCAGCCGTCGGAGGAGTGGTTCGTTCATTTCGAGGGTCCCGTCGAACGCAACCGCGCCGCAGCCTACCTCGGTATTGCCCGGAACCGTGACCTTGCTCACGCAGGCCACGTCCAGCGCCAGGGCCAGGCGCTCGGCCAGGGCCACGGCGACGGGTACGCCTCCGGCGGGCACGGCCAGGATGAGTGTTCGGCCGGCGTCGCGCCCGCCGAGCAGGTCCGCAAGCACCTCGCCGGCCTGCCGGCGGTCGCGGAACACGTGCACCTCCTGTCGGTAGTCCGGACAGTCGCGCAGCGTCCCCGGGTACCGGTCCACCAGCGATGCCACGATGCCTTCGGTCATTGGGACACTCTCAGGGCCTGGACTGGCAGTCGGGGCAGAACCACGCCGTCCGGCCATTGACGGTGGCGCTGTCCATCTCCGCGCCGCATCGGGGGCAGGGGGCCTCGGGGCCGCGGCGGCCCAGCAGCCAGCCCCGCGGGGCCTTGTGCCCGTTGCCGCCCTTGCCGGCGGCCACCCGCAACACCCGCCGCATCGTCTTGTAGAGGTTGCGGAGGTCACTCTCGTCCATGTTGCCGAGCCGGGCATTCGGGTGGAGGCCGGCCTGGAAGAGGATCTCGTCGGAGTAGACGTTGCCGATTCCCGCGAGGATCGACTGGTTCATCAGGGCGCTCTTGGCCGATCCCCGCCGGCCCCGCATCATCTCCACGAACCGCTCGGCGTCGAGGTCGTCGTCGAGGGCATCGGGACCCAACTCGTGCTCGGCGGCAAAGGCGCGCGGGTCGTCCGTGTAAGACGCCCGGCCGATCATCCGCTGGGAGATCACCGCCAGCCGATAGCCGTTGTCGAAGAACAGCGCCAGTCTCGTGTGCCCGGGCAGGACATCGTCGGCCGCGTAGTCCAGCATCCCGGTCATGCCGAAATGGAGGACGAGGTGGCCCCTGCGGCTGAGGTCCACGAAAAGCCACTTGCCCCGCCGGCATGACCCTTCCAGGCTCTCGCCCTTGAGCCTCCGCTGGAGGGCGCCCCGGGACACGCCCTTGACGAACCGGTCATCCAGGCACTTGGTGGCCCTGATCGTCTGGTGCAGCGAGGTCGCGTCGAGATAGCGTTTGAAGCCTGCGACGTCGGGCAGTTCAGGCATGGGAGAGTCCTTCGGGGGTCGGCAGAGCATCGTGTTCATTCCATCGTATACCGAATGTGTGGCCAGTCCCCCCTGCCGCGTTCACCGCCGGACGCGTGGGCCGAGGGCCGCAACTGCGCGCGGCGGATAGGATGTTTGCGATGCAGGACAGAAACGTGCCCGCGTCGCGGTCCCGGGGATGGGCCGGAGCGGCGCACGGTCAGGCCCCGTGACCACAAAGGAGCATCTCATGGCCATGACGATTCTCGCCAACGGAGAGATCCTTCCCGAGACATTCGAGTTTCTTCGCGTGGGATGGTGGATCGTGCACCTGGTCGGGATCCCGGTGGTCGGGTTCGTGGGCTACATGATCGGCAAGGGCAAGGGCGGGAAGTCCGCCCCGCCTGCGCAGGGATCGTGACGCGACGCGAGCGGGGCGGCGGTCCAACCGGCCCGCCGGGGCCCGAGACGCCCACGACCGACAATGCGACGGTCGCCATGGGGAGGGTGTCGCGGAGCAGGTGGCTGGCCGCGAAGCCGGTGCCGCTCTCTGCCCGCCCAATCGGGCCGTAGGCCGCAGGAGATCGCTGTGACCCAACAGAAACCACTATCGCAAGAGGAACTGGAGTCGTTCCGTCAGAAGCTGCTGGCCCGGCGGGCCGAGATCGTCGGCGACCTGTCCGGCGTCGAGGCCGAGCGGGCCCAGGAAGGCGGCGCGGCTCCTCCGGGCGCGGCCGCCTCCGACGTGCCCACGCACCAGGCCGACGCCGCCAGCGACGAGCAGATCGCCCATGACGACCTCCAGATCTCCGGGCACGAGCGGGACATGATCGCCGAGATCGACGCCGCCATCGAACGCATGAACCGCGGCGAGTACGGACGGTGCCCGGCGGGGGGTTGCGCGATCTCGCGCCGGCGTCTGGAGGCCAAGCCGTGGGCCCGCTACTGCAAGGCCCACGCCGAGCAGCAGGGCGGTTGACCACGAATCCACGACAGAGCAGCTGTGTACGTCTCAGAGCGTTTCGAGTGTTGTCACGATACCCCAGACAAGGAGCCAAGCATGTCCGTTGCCAAGAATATCGAGATCAGTGCCGAATCCCCCGACGGTTTCGAGGCCGCCGTCCGCGAAGGCATTCAGCGCACGGCCAAGACCGTCAACGACATCGAGTCCGCGTGGATCAAGGAGCAGAAGGTCGTCGTGAAGGACGGCCAGGTCACCGGCTTCCGCGTTGACATGAAGATTACGTTCATCGTCAAGGACTGACGGGTCCAAGCCGGCGGGAGAAAAGGTCCCGGTTCCGAATGATCGTCACGGTGACGTTGAATCCCAGCATTGACGTGGGATGCCGCTGCGCCCACGTCAGCCCGGATCGCAAGCTCCGCTGCAAGGACGTCACATACGACGCCGGCGGCGGAGGGCTCAACGTGTGTCGCGTCATTCGTGAGCTTGGCGGTGAGGCGTCGGCCCTGTGGATCTCCGGCGGAGAGGCCGGCCGAAGGCTGAACCGCCTGATCGAGCAGGCCGGTGTGCCCGGCACGTCGGTGTCGGTGGAAGGCGAAACCCGCCTGAACACCTATGTGCACGAAGATGCCAGTGACCGGGAATTCCGCTTCATCCTTCCGGGCCCGCGCGTGTCCGACGCGGAACTGGGGGAGATCCGGGATCGCCTGGCCAACTTGGAAGGCGTGGACTATCTTGTTCTCAGCGGATCGGTGCCGCCCGATGTCCCGGAGGACTGCTACGCGGCCCTGGCCCGTGAAGCCTCGGGAGCGCGCGTGGTCGTCGATGCCAGCGGTGGCGTTCTCCCGAAGGCCCTGGAGACCGACGTCTTCCTGGCCAAGCCGAACCTGCGCGAGCTGGCAGATCTGTCCGGACGGGACGATCTGGACGGCGATGCACAGATCGTTGATGCCGCGCGGCGCGTCGTGCGACAGACCCGTGTGCAATTCATCCTGGCCTCACTGGGGTCGGGCGGGGCGGCACTCGTCTCGGCCGAAGACAGCATCCGCGTCCACGCCCCGACGGTCCGCGTGCGAAGCAAGGTCGGCGCCGGCGACAGCATGGTCGCCGGCGTCGTGCTCGCCTTCGCACGAGGCATGGCAGCGGCCGAAGCTGTGCGGTTCGGCGTGGCTGCCGGTTCGGCCGCCGTGACCACGCCCGGCACGCAGCTCTGTCGTCGGGAGGATGTCGAGCGCATCCATTCGGAGATCAGCGTGGACGGGTGACCACAGAGCCCCGAGGGAAACCCATGAGTGACCAAGAGCAGAAGCTTGTGCGTTGGCTGGAGGACCTCGGCTCGGGCGACACCGCGTCGGTGGGTGGCAAGAACGCGTCCCTGGGCGAGATGATCGCCGAGCTGAAGGCCCAAGGCATCCGCGTGCCGGACGGGTTCGCCCTGACGGCCACGGCGTATCGGGGGTTCCTGGACCACAACGGCCTGCCCGACCGCATCGGCGAGGAGCTCTCCAGGCTGGGCGATGGCGAGGGCGACGAGCTGGCCGAGGTGGGGCAATCCATCCGGGAGATGATCCGCTCGGGCGAGTTTCCCTCCGGAACCGCCGATGCCATCCGAGATGCCTACGCCGAACTGTCCCGACGGTACGACACGGACGCCGTGGACGTTGCCGCCCGCAGCAGCGCGACGGCGGAGGACCTGCCCGAGGCGAGCTTCGCCGGCCAGCAGGAGACCTACCTGAACGTCACCGGCGCCGACGAGTTGATCGACGCCTGCCGCAAGTGCTACGCCTCGCTGTTCACCGACCGGGCGATCACGTACCGTCGCGAGCAGGATTTCGACCACATGAAGGTCGCCTTGTCGGTGGGGGTGCAGAAGATGGTTCGGGCCGACGAAGCCGGCGCCGGCGTGATGTTCACCATCGATACCGAAACGGGTTTCCCTGACGCGGTAGTCATCAACGCCGCCTGGGGTCTGGGCGAGACGGTGGTCGCCGGCACGGTGAACCCGGACGAGTACCGCGTGTTCAAGCCGCTGCTGGACCGCGAGGGCCTCGAGCCGATTGTTGCCCGGCGACTCGGTACCAAGCGCGAGATGGTCGTCACCGCCGGGGGCGAGCAGACTGTCGAGACCCGCGACACGCCGGAAGACAAGCGAAGGCGGTTCGTCCTCGGCACCGAGGACATCCTCCAGCTCGCGCGGTGGGCCGTGGCCATCGAAGACCACTACGACGTCCCCATGGACATCGAGTGGGCCAAGGACGGCGAGAGCGGGAACCTGTTCATCGTCCAGGCCCGGCCCGAGACGGTGCAGTCGCAGAAGGCGGCCGCGACGCTCAAGACCTATACGCTCAAGGAGAAGGGCGAGCCGGTTGCCGAGGGCCTTGCGGTCGGCAGCGCGGTGGGAGCGGGCAAGGCGTTTGTCCTGGGGGACCCGGAGGAGACGGACCGCTTCGAGGACGACGGGGTGCTGGTCACGGAGATGACGGATCCGGACTGGGGCCCGATCATGGACCGCGCGTCGGCGATTGTCACCGATCGCGGCGGGCGGACGAGCCACGCCGCGATCGTCAGCCGCGAGTTGGGCATCCCTGCCGTGGTGGGCGCGGGCGAGGCCACCTCGGGCATCGAGGACGGGCGCGACGTGACCGTCTCCTGCGCCGAAGGCGAGACCGGGCGCGTCTACTCCGGCAAGCTGGACTACGACGAGAAGGAACTCGATCCCGGCGACGTGCCGGACACCGATACCAGGATCATGATGAACCTCGCCAGCCCCAACGCCGCGTTCCGCTGGTGGAACCTGCCCTGCGACGGCATCGGCTTGGCGCGTATGGAGTTCATCGTGAACAACATCATCAAGGTCCACCCGCTGGCCCTGATCCGATTCGACGACGTCGAGGACGAGGAGGACCGCGAGCGGATCGAGCGGATCACCGAGGGGTTCGAGGACAAGGGCGAGTATTTCGTCGAGCACCTCGCCCGGGGGATCGCACGGATCGCGGCCTCGCAGTACCCGCGACCGGCGGTGGTGCGGTTGAGCGATTTCAAAACCAACGAGTACGCCGACCTGATCGGCGGCTCAGCCTTCGAGCCGTCCGAGGCCAACCCGATGCTCGGCTTCCGCGGCGCCAGCCGGTACTACTCCGAGGGCTACCGCGACGGCTTCGCCCTCGAGTGCCGCGCCATCCGCCGCGCGCGAGAGCGGATCGGCATGGACAACGTCATCGCCATGGTGCCCTTCTGCCGCACCCCCGAGGAGGCCGACCGCGTTCTCGAAATCATGGCCGACAACGACCTCCGCCGGGGCGAGAACGGCTTTGCCGTCTACGCCATGGCGGAGATCCCCTCGAACGTGATCCTGGCCGACGCGTTCGCCGAACGGTTCGACGGCTTCTCGATCGGCACGAATGACCTGACGCAACTGGTCCTCGGGGTGGACCGGGACAACGCGGACCTGTCCCACCTGTTCGACGCCCGCGACGAGGCGGTCAAGCGGATGATCCGCCGGCTCATCGAGACGGCCCACGAGGCGGATGTGAAGGTCGGCATCTGCGGACAGGCGCCCAGCGACCACCCCGAGTTCGCCGAGTTCCTCGTCCAGGCCGGCATCGACTCGATCTCCGTCAACCCCGACAGCGTCATCGCCGTCCGCCAGCACGTTGCCAAGGCCGAGAAACGAGAGCCCCACGTCCCCGGGCCCGGAGGCCGGTAGGCCTTGGAGACGGCGCTTCCGAGAATCGTGTTGATCGTGGGGGGACTGATCGGCGTGTCCCTGCTGACCAAGGCGGGCCTGGAGCGCCTGGGCATTCCACCGCTGGTGGCGTACTTCGGGCTGGGGCTGCTGCTGCGGGGCCTGGGAGGGCACGCGCTGCCCATCGGCTCGCATGCCCGCGAGGTGCTGGAGTTCCTCGCCAGGGTCGGCGTGGTCGTGCTGCTGTTCCGCGTCGGGCTGGAGAGCAACCTTCGGGGCTTGCTCAAGCAACTGTCCTGCGCGAGCCTGATCTGGCTGTCCAACGTGGCGGTCAGCGGAGCGGCCGGCTACGTCGCCGCCCGCTACGTGTTGGGCCTGCCCCTGGTGGCCTCGCTGGTCGTGGCCGTGGCGATGACGGCCACGAGCGTGGGGATCCCGTCGCAGATCTGGCGGGAGGCCGGCGCCCTGGAGACGCCCAACGGCGAGCGGTTCCTGGACGTCGCGGAGATGGACGACATCTCCGGGGTGATCGTGCTGGCGATGCTGTTCAGCATCCTGCCGACGCTCCGCGGCGGCGGGGACGTGCTCGCCCCGTTGGCGTCGTCGGCCGGGATGTTACTGCTGAAGCTGCTCGGCTTCGTGCTGGCGTGCATGCTCTTCTCGCTCTACGTGGAGAAGCGGTTCACGGCGTTCTGCAAGCGGGCCGAGTCCCCGCCGGACCCGATGCTCCTCGTCGCGGCGGCGGGGCTGATCATCGCCGCGGCAGCCGGCCTGCTGGGCTTCTCCCTGGCGGTCGGGGCGTTCTTCGCCGGGCTGGCATTCAGCCGCGACCCCGAGACCGTCAAAATGGATGCGTCCTTCAGTTCCCTCTATGACCTGTTCACCCCGTTCTTCTTCATCGGGATCGGCTTCGCCGTCGAGCCGGCCGCCCTCGTCGGCGGGCTGGGCGCCGGTGGCATCCTGCTGGTCGCCGCCGTGGCAGGCAAGGTGCTGGGCACCGTGCCCGTCGCTCGTCTGTACACCGGCTGGACGGCTGCAACGGCTCTGGGTGTGGGCATGGTCCCCCGGGCGGAGATCACGATGCTGGTCATGCAGAAGGCGCTGCACCGCGACGCAGTGGGCCGGGAGGTCTACTCCGGCATGATGCTGGTCAGCGTCGCCACGTGCCTCGCCGTGCCGATCACCCTCCGTTGGCTGCTGACCCATCGGCGTGAGCAGGCGGCCGGCGGCCGCGATGCATAGCATAAAGGGCGCCCACACGTGAGAAGAGCCCTACCGGGAGCATCCCATGCCAAAAGGCACCGTGGAAACGTATCTGAAGTCCGACGGCACGGGAACGATCTGTGCCGACGATGGGGGGACCTACTTCGTCCACCGGCGCGACATCCAGAACGACCCGCCCGTGCTGGCCCACGGGGACCGGGTAGCATTCGACGTCTGCGTCTCCGATGGCGAGGCCCGCGCCATTGCCGTCCGCCGCGTCGAGGAGCCGTGAGGGCCCTCGCCTTCGGGAACGCACTACGCGCGGACGCACGAAACGCTCTCGCCTGCGCAGGCCGCATCGGATAGACTGACCACGAACTCGTCGGAGCACTGCGAAAGGTCCCCCGCCTATGAGCCGCCGCCAGGACAGCCGAGCCGACCGGGCCCGCGAGGGGCGCATCGCGTCGATCCGCAGCAGCGTGATCGAGGCCCATTTCCCCGCCGGCCTGCCGCCGCTGGGCAACCTGCTGCGTGCCGAGGCCGCCGGCGAGGTCTACGTGGAAGTGGCCGACCAGTTGGACGACCACACCGTTCGGGGGCTGTCGCTGACGCCCACGCAGGGCCTCGCCCGGGGCGACCGCATCGTGGACACCGGTTCGCCGATCCGCGCCCCGGTCGGCGACCGTGTGCTCGGGCGAGTCTTCGACGTCAACGGGCGGACCATCGACAAGAAGGAGAAGCTGACCGGCGAGCCGACCCGCCCCATCCACGCCCAGCCCATCCCGCTGACCGAGCGGGCGACCACCGACGACGTGTTCGAGAGCGGCATCAAGGCCATCGACGTGCTGGCGCCGCTGGAACGCGGCGGCAAGGCCGGGCTGTTCGGCGGCGCGGGCGTGGGCAAGACCGTCCTGCTGATGGAACTGATCCACAACACCGTCGGCGAGCACGAGGGCGTGAGCATGTTCTGCGGCATCGGCGAGCGAAGCCGCGAGGGCGAGGACCTCTACCGCGAGATGCAGGAAGCCGGCGTGCTGGAGAACACCATCCTGGTCTTCGGACAGATGAACGAGCAGCCGGGGGCCCGCTTCCGCGTCGGGCATACCGCCCTGACCATGGCCGAATACTTCCGCGACGAGAAACGCCAGGACGTCCTGCTGCTGATGGACAACATCTTCCGGTTCATCCAGGCGGGGATGGAGGTCTCCGGGCTCATGGGCCGCGTGCCCTCGCGCCTCGGCTACCAGCCGACGCTGGCCAGCGAGCTGTCCGACCTCCAGGAGCGGATCTGCTCGACCCGGGCGGCGGCGATCACGTCGATCCAGGCGGTATACGTCCCCGCCGACGACTTCACCGACCCGGCGGCCGTGCACGTCTTCGGGCACCTGTCCGCGTCGATCGTGCTCAGCCGCGACCGTGCCAGCCAGGGCCTCTACCCGGCGGTGGACCCCCTCCAGACGTCCTCGAGCATGCTGGTCCCCCACGTGGTGGGCGAGACGCACTATCGGGTGGCGCGGGAGGTCCGCCGCACGCTCGCCGAGTACGACGAGCTCAAGGACATCATCGCCATGCTGGGCATGGAGGAACTCAGCGAGGCCGACCGCAAGACCGTCAACCGCGCCCGGCGGCTGGAGCGATTTCTCACCCAGCCGTTCTTCGTCACCGAGAAATTCACCGGCCTCCAGGGCCGCTTCGTCAGCCGCGACGAGGCCATCGACGGCTGCCGCCGGATCCTCGAAGACGAATTCGAAGATGTCGACGAGGGGCAGCTCTACATGATCGGCAGCGTGGACGAGGGCCGGGAGAAGGCGTCCGGCGGGCGCCGGGGCGAGGCCGAAGAAAAGACGCCCGAGCCGGAAGACAAGCAGGAAGACCAGCAGGAAGGTGAGCCGAAAGACAGGCAGGAAGGCGAGCAGCAGGGCCGCGGGGAAGATGCGCGGGAAGGCGGGGAGGAATGATGCCATGCACCTGACTGTCCTGCTGCCCACACGCGTGGAGGTCGACCGCGACGTGGACCGGATCGCCGCCGAAGGAGACGAAGGCTCCTTCACCATCCTGCCGCGCCACATCGACATCGCCTGCTCTCTCCGCCCGGGACTGCTGAGCTTCGACGCCACCGGCGGGGAGGAGGTCTTCCTGGCCGTCGACGGCGGGCTGCTGGTCAAGTGCGGCGGTCAGGTGCGGGTCTCCACGCCGCGTGCGGTGCGGGGCTCGTTGGGCGAGCTGACCCGGGCGGTGGCCGAGCAGTTCCGCCGGCTCAGCGAGCGACAGGAGCAGGCCCTCGCGGCCGCGGGGAAGATGCAGGCCGACTTCGTTCGCAGATTCATCGAGTTGCAGCAGAATGAGTGAGCCCGAACATTCCGATGCCGACGAGGACCGCTTCGGCTCGACGGTCGGGCGGAAGGAGCGGCGGAAGGTCCGTGCCCGCCGGGACGAGGACCGCAGCGTATGGTTCTGGCTGGGCATGATGGGCCTGGTCGGCTGGTCGGTGGCCCTGCCGACGGTGATCGGCGTCGCGGTGGGCGCGTGGCTGGACAGCCTGATCGTCGGGCGGATTTCCTGGACGCTCACGGGCCTGATCGTGGGCGCGACGATCGGGTGCGTGGTGGCATGGTTCTGGGTCAAGCGCGAGTCTCGTCGGCCCTGAGAACGCGAGGAAAGGACAGCGATGCTGTGGATGGTGCTGGAAGGCCTGGCGGTCGGCGCGGCCGCGGGGACGGTGTTCTTCGTCGGCCTGTGGCTGACGACCCGCCGTCTGCCTGCCTCCGACCATCCGGCGCTGCTGGCGCTGGGCAGCTTGATGGCCCGCATGGCGGTGGTGATCGGCGCGTTTCTGCTGCTCAGCCGCCACCGGCGCTGGGAGGCGCTGGTGGCCGGCCTGGCCGGGCTGGTGGTCGCCCGGATCGTGACCGTGCGCCGCGTCAAGGCCGCAGGCGGAGAGGAGTGACGCCACGTGGATGACCTGACGAAAATCTCGCCGGACCAGGTGGTCTACGCGTCCTGGGGCTTCATCAAGCTCAACGCAACGATCGTCTTCACCTGGGTGCTGATGGCCGTGCTGGCGGTCGGCTCTTGGCTGGCGACGCGCAGACTCCGCACGGGCCGGGAGGTCCCCCGCTGGCAGGCGGTGCTGGAGATGGTCGTCGAGACCATCGCCGGTCAGATCGAGGAGATCACCCGCCAGTCTCCCCGCCGATACCTGCCGTTTGTCGGCACGCTGTTCCTGTACCTGGCGGTGTCCAACGCCCTGACCATCGTGCCGGGATACATCCCCCCGACGGCCTCGCTGTCGACGGCGGCGGCCCTGGCGATCTGCGTCTTCATCGCCGTGCCGGTCTTCGGCATGTTGTCCGAGGGCCCCGGGGCGTACTTCCGCAACTACGTGAGGCCGACGCCGCTGATGCTGCCCTTCAACGTCATCGGCGAGCTGTCGCGGACACTGGCCCTGGCGGTCCGCCTGTTCGGCAACGTGATGAGCGGGATGAAGGTCGTGGGCATCATGGTGGCCATCGCACCGCTGATCTTCCCGGTCTTCCTCCGCCTGCTGGGCCTGCTGACGGGGCTGGTGCAGGCGTACATCTTCGCCGTGCTGGCGGCAGTGTACATCGCGTCCGGGCTCCGCACGCCGCGGGCGACCGGGGAGGACGAGGACAACGGCGAACGGGACGATACCGCCGAGAACGAGACCCCGCAGGACGACAAAACACAAGCACAGCCACAGACACAGAACTGAACCGGGATACGCCCCCTGGAAAGGACCAACTATGAGCGAACAGGCACTGATTGCCATCGTGTCCACGTTCACCGCAGGGATCACCATCGCCATCGGGTCGGTCGGCCCGGCCCTCGGCGAGGGCCGCGGACTGGCCGAAGCGCTGCGCGCCATCGCCCAGCAGCCCGACGAGGCCGGACGCATCACGCGCACGCTGTTCGTGGGCCTGGCGATGATCGAGTCGACGGCCATCTACTGCTTCGTCGTCTCGATGATCCTGATCTTCGCCAACCCGTTCTGGGACGCGGTAGCCTCCTGACCGATCGGAGCATCGAGCATGATTGACTGGGTTACCGTCGGCGCGCAGATCGTCAACTTCCTCATCCTCGTGGTGCTGCTGAAGTTCCTGCTTTACGACCGCGTCCTCGAGGCCATCGACGAGCGCAAGAAACGCATCGCCGAGGAGTTCGCCGAGGCCGAGCGCAAGCAGGCCGACGCCGACAAGCAGGGCGAAGAGCACCGCCGCAAGCGAGAGGAGCTGGAGGAACACCGCGAGGAGCTCCTCCAGAAGGCTCGCGACGAGGCCGAGAAGCTCCGTCAGCGCCGCCGCGGCGAGGCCGAGGATGAAGTGGCCGAGAAGAAGCGCCAGTGGCTGAAGTCGCTGGAGGACCGGCGTGAGGACTTCCTGGCCGACCTGCGCCGCCAGGCGGCCTCGCACCTCGGCGACCTGGCGGGCAAGGTGCTCGCCGATCTCGCCGACGCGGACCTCCAGCAGCGCGTCGCGGGCGTGTTCCTCCGCCGCCTGGACGAACTGGAGCAGGAGCAGCGTGACGAGCTGAAGCAGGCCCTTTCCGAGGCCGACGGCCCCGTGGAGGTCGCCGTCGCGTTCGACGTGCCCGACGAGCAGCAACAGCAGATCCGCGACGCCGTCAAGGGCCTGGGCGACGGCGGGACGGAGGTGACCTTCACCGGGGACGAGCAGCTCATCTGCGGCCTCCAGCTTCGCGCCGGGGGCCGAGGCGTCGGCTGGAGCGTGGCCGAGTACGTCGACGAGCTCGCCGACCAGATCAACGACACCGTGGACGAGCAGATCCGCCGGATGCGCGGCGAGGAGCAGGCGCCCGGCGAGGAAAAGGAAGAGGACGAGGGCGAGAAGCAGCCCGGCCCGGCCGGGCGGCAGGGCGAGCCGCCGGCCGAACCGGGGGACGAGGACGGTGGCGGGGCCGAAGACCGGGAAGCCGACGATGAGCAATGAACCCCAGCACGCATACGCCGGCGTAACCGAGGACGTCGGGCGGGGCGTCGCCGCGGCCATGGACCGCGAGGTGAGCCTCGCGCCGCGCGAGTTCGGCCGGGTTGTCAGCACCGGGGCGGGTGTGGCCATGGTGCGGGGCCTGCCCGGCGTGCAGTCCGAGGAGCTCGTGCGGTTCCCCGGCGGGTTCCTGGGCATGGCCTTCAACCTCGAGCCGGAGTCTCTCGGCGTGATCCTGCTGGACGAGGCCGAGGACGTCCAGGCCGGCGACGAGGTCCGCCGCACCGGGCGCGTGCTCGACTTCCCCGTCGGCGATGCCATGATCGGCCGCGTCGTCGACGCCACCGGGCGACCGCGAGACGGCTCGGGCGCCGTCCATGCCACCGAGCGCCGTCCCGTCGAGCGTCCCGCCCCGGCCGTGCTGGACCGCGCCCCGGTTGCCACGCCGCTCCAGACCGGGCTGAAAGTCGTCGACGCCCTCGTTCCGATCGGGCGGGGTCAGCGCGAGCTGATCCTCGGCGACCGCCAGACCGGCAAGACGGCCATCGCCGTCGACGCCATCCTCAACCAGGCTTCCTTCGACGTACTGTGCATCTACTGCGCGATCGGACAGCGGAACTCCGCCGTGGCCAAGGTGGTCGGCCAGCTCCGCGAAAGCGGGGCGATGGACTACACCGCCGTGGTCGTTGCCTCCGGGGACAACCCGGCCGGGCAGCGGTTCGTCGCGCCCTACGCGGCGATGAGCCTGGCGGAGTTCTACATGGACGCGGGGCGCGACGTGCTGGTGGTCTTCGACGACCTGACCCACCATGCGCGGGCCTACCGCGAGCTGTCGCTGCTGCTCCGCCGCCCGCCGGGGCGCGAGGCCTATCCCGGCGACATCTTCTACATCCACTCGCGCCTGCTGGAGCGGTCCACCCACGTCATCGACGAGAAGGGCGGGGGCTCGATCACCGCACTGCCCATTATCGAGACCGAGGCCCAGAACATCTCCGCCTACATTCCCACCAACCTGATCTCCATTACCGACGGGCAGGTCTACCTCTCGCCCAACCTCTTCCAGCAGAGCCAACTGCCCGCGGTGGACGTCGGGCGAAGCGTCAGCCGCGTGGGCGGCAAGGCCCAGTTGCCGGCCTTCCGCGCCACGGCCGGGGACCTTCGGCTGGCGTACTCGCAGTTTCAGGAACTGGAGCGGTTCAGCCGGTACGGTACGCGGCTGGAGGAGCGCCAGCGAAAGAAGCTGGAACACGGGCGCCGCGTGCGGGAGATCCTCAAACAGCCGCAAGGCGAGCCGATGGCGGTCGCCGAGCAGGTGGCCGTGCTTCTGGCCGTCAGCGAGGGGACGTTCGACGCCCTGGCGGTTGAGGACGTCCCCGCCGCGGCCGGTCGCTTGCGTGAGTCGGTGCGGACGAAGCTGCGGGAGATTGCCGAGCGGATCGCCGGCGGGGAGGAACTTGGTGACGAGGACCGCGAGAAGATCCTCTCGGCGGCCAGGCAGGCGGCGGGACAGGGCGAGCAGGCCGACAGCGAAGTCGAGGCCGACGGGTCCGGCAAGGAGGAAGGCAAGGCTGAAGGCGGGAAGGTGCCCGGAGAGGACGATCGCCCGCAAGACGCCGGCGACTCCGACGAAGGCCAGGCCGATGCAGACGATTGAGGAGCTTCGCGACAAGATCGAGGCCGCCGAGGGCCTCGGGCAGGTCGTCCGGACCATGAAGGGCCTGGCCGCGGTCAACATCCGCCAGTACCAGCGGGCCGAGGAGTCCCTCGCCGGCTACGCCGAGACCGTCGAGCAGGCATTCCAGGTCCTGCTGCTGTCGGCCGGCGACCGCCTGCGGTTCCGCCGGGACGGCTCCGACGACGACGGGCCCGAGCTGGCCATCGTGTACGGCTCGGACCAGGGCATGGTCGGGCAGTTCAACAGTCGCATCTTCGCCCACTACCGCGACGAGACCCCCCCGGGCGGCGGGCGGACCGCCGAGCGGTGGGTTGTGGCGGTCGGCCGGCGCCTGGCGGCGCGGATGCGGACGGAGGGCGAAGAGGTCGTCGAGGCGTTCGATCTGCCCCGCGCGGCCGAGGGGATCACGGACCAGAGCCAGCGTCTGCTTCCCGTCGCCCAGCGGCTGCGGGACCGCGGCGCGCGGCGCGTCCGGCTGATGCACCACCTGCCCGGCAGCGGCGCGTCATACGGCCCCGTCACGCGGGAGGTCTTCCCCCTGTCGCTCGACTGGCTGGACGAGTTGCGGCAGCGCCCGTGGCCCGGGCCGTCCCTGCCGACCTTCCGCATCGAAGCCGAGGCCATGCTCGCCGAACTGTTCAGCCAGCACCTGTTCGTCTCGCTGTTCCGGGCGTTCGCCGGCTCGATGGCCGCCGAGAACGCCAGCCGGCTGGCCTCCATGCAGGCGGCCGAGAGGAACATCGAGGACCGCCTCGACGGCCTGCGGAACCAGTACCACCGCCGCCGCCAGAGCCAGATCACCTCCGAGCTGCTGGACGTCATGGCCGGGTTCGAGGCCGTGTGACACCCCGCGGCCCTGTCGCGCCCGTTCAGCCAAGCAGCGCCCGCAGGTTCCGCAGACTGACCGCCGCGCTGTCCCACGGCGAGACGCCTTCGCGGCTCCCGCCTTCGACGGTCAGCCATCGCACGCCGGATTCCTTCGCGGCCGCGACCGCCGCGGCCAGGTCCAGCACGCCTTCGCCGATCTCCGTCCAGGCGACCCGCTTGCGTTCGTCGTTGCCGGTCGCCTCGGACTCCAGGCTCCGGGCGTCCCGGACGTGCAGGACAGGGCAGCGCCCGGCGTAGCGGCGGATCAGCGCGGCCGGGTCCATGCCGGCGTAGGCGGCCCAGCCGATGTCCATGTGCGCCTTCAGCAGGTCGGGATCGGTCGCATTCATGAGGATGTCGAAGCCCGTCTCGCCATCGAAGGTCTGGAACTCGTGATTGTGGTTGTGGTAGGTCATCTGGAGGCCGAGCTCCCTGCACCGCCGGCCGAGGCGGGTGTAGAGGGCGGCATCCTCCAGGAGCTGCTCCCGCGACTCGCACGGCCCCCAGGAGAAGCACAGGTAGTCGCAGCCCATGGCGCGGGCCTCGTCGAGGACCTCCGCTTCCTTGCCGGCGATGCGGTACTTCTGCGAGCCGCGGGAGATGGCCTGCATGCCCAGCGCGGCCAGGCGGATGCGGAACTCCTCGCCCTCGACGCCCGCCAGCTCCAGTGCGCCGCCGCCCAGCTCCACGCCCTCGTAGCCCATCTCCGCCAGCCGGGCCATTGTGGCCCAGAAGTCCGCCTTCATCTCCTCCCTGACCACGCCCACCAGGCCGATCTTCGGTTGCACGCTGCACCGCTCCTTCCGTCATCTCCCTCGGTCACTCGCCCGCTCCACGTCCGCCGCGAAGCCGTGCAGCCATTCTTCCAGATTCGTGTAGCCGTCGCCATCGTCGTCGCCGTTCGGCCGGGGCGGGACAGTCAGGTTGCGTCGCGTCGCGGGCAGGTCCACCCAGCCGCCGACGTCCTCGAGCGTGCGCTTGATGCCTCCGCGCCGGGCGCGGGTTTCGGCGATGATGCGGCGGTCGACCGGGTCCCGGTCGGCCGGGCGGGCGCCGGCGGTGGCCAGCAGCCAGTCGCGAACCTGCGCAGCCGGGCGGAGCTGGAGCCCCTCGGGCATGTCCGGCGGCTCGTCGGTGCGCAGCTTCTCGGGGTGGGTCGGCTTGTGCATCCACAGCTTGAACAGCAGCATGTGGGAGGCATGCCAGGGGTCCACGTTCCTGGCGACCAGGTCGTCGTCTCCGCCCTCCTCCGTCCCCCGGCCGGCGAGGTAGTTGGCGAACTGCCCCTCGTCTACGGTCTGGCGGATGAGCGTCTCGTGGGCCCGCCGCTCGGCCGGCGTGCAGGTGACCAGCAGGTCATGCATGTAGACCTTCCCCGGCGGGGTCCCGGGCTTGGCGATCAGCCGGACGGGCGCCGGGACGTTGTCGAAGTGCATGCCGACGATGCTGGCTTCGATCGGCCCGCCGCGGCTGCCCTGGCGGGGGGAGTTGACCAGCGTGACGCCCACGCCCGGCCGGGCGAGGTTGGCGTGCACCAGGTTGTTGGCGATGAAGACCTTCATCCCGCTGCTGGCCTGCGGGCAGCGGTCGGCGTTGCCGGTGAACACGTTGCCCACCACGTCCACGTACTGCCCCTGCCGCTCGTCGTCGGGCAGGTCGCGGTCCCGCGGGCCCTGGTTCATCAGCAGCAGCCCCTTGGAGTGGGCGCCCTTGTGATGCTTGGGGCTGTCTAGGCATTCGGCGAACAGGTTCCCGCGGAACGTCGCCCGGCTGGCCGTCGACTGCACCAGCTCGTCCGTCGCCCAACTGAACGAACAGTGGTCGATCACGATGTTGCGCCCCGCCACCTTCATGCAGTCCCGCTCGGACCACTGCGTCCAGCCGGCCTTGTTCTTCAGCGGACGCGTCGGGTCGCGGAGGTCGCCGGTGCGGATGCGTATGTGCTGGAGCAGCACGTCGTGCGTCCGGATGCCCAGTTCGCAACCCAGGAGCGTGATCCCCGGCGAGGGGGCCGTCTGCCCGGCCACGGTGCAGTACGGGTTGCGGATCTGCACGCGCCCCATCGGCCGCAAGTCGATGTTCCCGCCGACCTCGAAGACCACCACGCGCGGCCCCTCGGCCTCCAGCGCCGCCCGCAGGGACCCCGGGCCGTCCGGCTTGAGCGTCGTGACCTTGATGACCCGCGCGTTCGGGTCCTCCGCGTGCCGCCCGCTGCCGGCCGGTGTCCCGATGCCGTACCCGGCCGCGCCGGGAATGATCGGCAGGGGTTTGCCTGCGGCCGGGGCCGGCGCCACGGCAAGCAGGAGTGCCAGGTGCGTTGCGCAGAAAGCGGCCGGAATCGTTCGACGGATGGTATTGGCCATGATCCATGCTCCTTCGACTCAGGCGGAATGGGGGCCTGTGGGCCCCTCAATGGTTCAAGCCCGAAGCGTGGAGATGGTTCCGCGGGGACTGCTAGCGGGCGCGGCCGTGAGGCTCACTGGGCGGTATACCCGCCATCGATGACCAGTTCGCTTCCGGTGACGAAGGCCGGGTGGACGGAGTTCACACGGATGTCGTCCTTGGCGTAGAGCAGCGCGTCGACCTTGCTCATCTCGCGGACCGCGCCTTTGGAGGCGTGGTAGGGCGGGATGTCCGGCGCGCCGATGATGCCGTAGATCGATGACAGGTTGATGATGCTCCCGCCCCCGGATTCCCGCATCAGGGGCACGGCGTGTTTGGTGCAGAAGAACACGCCCTTGACATTCACGGCCTGGACCATATCCCACTCTTCGGCCGTGAGCTCGTCGGTGGGCTTGTCAGCCCCCGAGATGCCCGCGTTGTTGACCATTACGTCCAGTCGGCCCCATCGGTCCACCACTGCGGCCAGGACCTCGCGGACCTCCTGCTCGTCGCTGACGTCCAGGTGCCAGTAGCTTCCCGTGCCCCCACCGGCCTTGATCTGGCGGACCACCTCCCCCCCTTCGTCGTCGATCACATCGGTGACGGCCACCTTCGCGCCTTCCTCGGCCATTCGTAGGCACTGGGCTCTTCCCAGCCCTCGGGCCCCACCGGTCACCACGGCTACCTTGTCCTTCAACCTGTCCATGGCCTGCCTTTCCGTTTGTCGTTGCGACGGCTACCTGCGCGTCAACCGCGCACCGTTCATGGTAGCCGGTGGCGGCACCGACGCTCGGAACGCGGAGAGAAAGGCATCTTCGCCAATCCGCGTGTACGGCTGCTTCTGGTGGATTCCACCATCTGACATTGGGGTGGCCGCGGGACTGATACGGTCTCGGGGGAGGCATAGCATGAGTACCGAATGAGGCCGAGACGCAAGCCCGAACCGGGCAGCGCTCCGCGAGCCCGCGCCGTCGGTCGGCGGGGTATAGCACCGAGCCAGCCAAGACGAGAGGAGCAGGGCATGTCCCCGGCAGCGGACATCGTAAAGTCGGACGAGGAGATCAAGACGGACGTCACCGCGGAGCTGAGTTGGGATTCCCGCGTGGACGCGTCGGGCGTGGACGTCCACGTCGAGAACGGCGTGGTGACGCTGACGGGCACAGCGCCCACCATGGGCGCCAAGGCCGGCGCCGGCGCCGACGCGTGGGCGGTGCGCGGCGTGACGCGGGTGGAGAACCGGATCGGCGTCGAGCTTCCGGCGACGCCCCCACCGCCGACCGACGACACCATTCGTCAAAGCGCCCGGAACGCCCTCCAGTGGAACCCCGACCTGGACGCCTCGGGGATCCGCGCGACGGTCGATCGCGGCGCGGTGACCCTTTCCGGCAGCGTGCCCTCGCACTGGCAGAAGGGCTTGGCCGACGACGTCGTCGCCGGGCTGCGCGGGGTGATTTCCGTGCTGAACAAGCTGGCGGTCACGCCGACCGAACGGTTCGCCGACGAGGTCGTCGGCCGGGACGTCGTCGACGCCCTGGAGCGCAGCGGCGTCGTCGACGCCGACGCCGTGGACGTCACCGTCACCGATGGGTCCGTCTCGCTGAAGGGAACCGTGCCTTCGGTGGCCGCCCGGGAGGCCGCGTTCCGCGCCGCCGACCGGACCGCCGGGGTGGTCAACGTTCAGAACGACCTGGTCGCCAGTTCATGACCACGCTTGTCGCTGCGCCCCGGGTGGTCCGGGGCGCGCGGACGGCCCGAGCCGTTCGCCGATATTGCCGCACGTAGAGGAAGGAAAGGACGCAGACATGAACCACAGAACGCGAACAGAACGGGGCCTTGCGGGCTTGGCGATTCTGGCGCTGATCTTCGGGGTCGGCCTGGCGGCGATGCCCGCCGATGCCGCCGAGCAGAAGATGACCGATCAGGCCGTCGCCGACGCCATCGAGAACGAGTTCCTCTTCGACCGGGCCGTGCCCACCAACAACATCGATGTGTCCGTCGCCGCCGGCGTGGCCACGCTGAAGGGCAAGGTCGACAACGTCCTTGCCAAGGACCGGGCGACGAGAATCGCCGAGACGGTCAGGGGCGTCAAGGCAGTCGTCAACCGGATCGACGTCGAGCCCCGCTGGGGCCGGATGGACTGGCAGATCGAGCAGGACGCCGAAACCGCCCTGCTTCGCAATGCCGCGACGGAATCCTGGGAAATCGACGCCGACGTGGCGAACAACGTCGCCACGCTGGACGGCTCGGTCAGCTCCTGGCACGAGAAGCAACTCGCCGCCAAGGTCGTCAAGGGCGTCCGTGGCGTCAGGGAGGTCGACAATCAACTCGATGTCGACTATGCCGACGAACGCCTGGACGGAGAGATCAAGAGCGAGGTCAAGCAGCTCCTCCGCTGGGACGTCCGCGTCGACGACGGGCTGATCGACGTTGACGTCGACGACGGGAAGGTCAAGCTGACCGGTACAGTCGGCAGCGCGGCCGAGAAGCGTCAGGCCCGCTATAACGCCTGGGTTGTCGGTGTGACGGACGTGGACGCCAAGAACCTGGACGTCGCGCGATGGGCCCGCGACGAGGACCTGCGCAAGGACAAGTACGTCGACAAGCCGGACAAAAAGATCGAGGACGGCATCGAGCTGGCCATGCTGTACGACCCGCGCGTGCTGTCCACGAACGTCCAGACGGACGTGTCGGCGGGTATGGCGACGCTTCGCGGCGAGGTCCGCAGCGTGCAGGCGAAGCGGGCGGCCGCCCAGGACGCGCGGAATACGGTCGGGGTCATTCGCGTCAGCAACCGCCTGAAGGTGCGCCCGAACACGCCGACGGACGAGACGATCGAGCAGCGGATCGAGAACGCCCTGCTCGCCGACCCCTACGTCGAGCGCTACGAGATCATCGTCACGGTGGTCGACGGTACGGCGTACCTCTCCGGCGAGGTGGACTCCTACTTCGACAAGATGCAGGCGGACGACCTGGCCGCGAGCACCTACGGCGTCGAGGAGGTCCAGAACACCCTCGACGTCGACTACGACGAGCCGTTGGCGTACGACCCGTATGTCTATGATTATGACATCTACGACTACGACTGGTACGACTACGAGCCCGGCGTGACGTTCAAGACCGACGGCGAGATCAAGGAAGACATCGTCAGCGAGATGTGGTGGAGCCCCTTCGTCGATTCCGACGAGGTGACCGTCGACGTCGAGGACGGAACGGCCACACTCACCGGCACGGTCGATAGTTGGTCGGAGTACAGTTCGGCCACCGAGAACGCCTACGAAGGCGGCGCGGTGTGGGTCGACAACGACGTGATCGTCGAGTGAGCTCGGCGATGGCCGGCGCGGCATGGCCGCGCGCTGAAGACCGCTCCCGGATCGGGCGAGCCAGCCCTGCGCGACGAAGTCCGCGTTCGCGCAGGGCTGACCGTCCGACGGGCAGGGGGTGACTGGAGAGGGCGGCGCATGAAACCGTTGTTCGAGCGAGATGAACGCAACCCGATCCTGACGGCCGAGGACGTGCCTTCGCCCGTCCAGGCGGTCTTCAACCCGGGCGTGACCGAGCAGGACGGGCAGGTGGTGCTGCTGGTCCGCGTCGAGAACTCCACGGGCTGCTCCAGCATTCACGTCGCCCGTAGCGAGGACGGCGTGACCGGCTGGACGGTCGAGCCCGAGCCGCTGCTGAACTACGGCATGCCGGACCTCCGCTACGAGGTCTGGGGCTGCGAGGACCCGCGGGTCATCTGGCTCCAAGAGCAAGGGTGCTGGTACATCACGTACACCGCCTATTCGCCCGCCGGCGCGGCCGTGGGGCTGGCGCGCAGCCCCGACCTGGTGAACGTGGAGCGGATCGGGCTGATCTTCTCTCCGAGCAACAAGGACGCGGCGTTGTTCCCGCGGAAGATCGGCGGGCGGTGGGCGGTGCTGCATCGCCCGGACGCCGGCGACGGGATCGAGAACATCTGGATCGCGTTCTCGAAGGACCTGACCTACTGGGGCGAGCCGCACTGCGTGCTGGAGGAAGGGCAGGGCCCGGCCTGGGATGCCGTAACGGTGGGCACCGGCCCGCCGCCGATCGAGACCGACCTCGGCTGGCTGCTGCTGTATCACGGTGTGAAGCTTTACGGCCAGCAGCGGACCTACCGCGTGGGCGCTGCCATGCTGGACAAGGACCAGCCCCACAAGGTGATCGCCCGGTCGGGGGAGTCCATCTTCCAGCCGAACGCCCCGTACGAGCTTTCGGGTCAGATGCCCAACGTGGTGTTCCCCACCGGGACGCTGCTTCGCGGGGACGAGTTGTGGATGTATTACGGCGCGTCCGACACGCGGGTCTGCCTGGCCAGGGCGTCGCTGAAGGACGTGCTGTGCTGCCTGGACTCTCGCGGCTGCGGGGACGGGTCCTGAACGGAGCCGGCAATGGCTGACAAGCAGGACATGGCCGAGAAGGTCGAGGAGATGACCAAGCGGCAGGCCCGCAAGCGGGCCGCGGAGCTGCGCGAGGAAGTCGACCACCACGACTACCGCTATTACGTGAAGGACGACCCGGAGGTCTCCGACGCCCAGTACGACGAACTCAAGGCCGAACTGGAGGCCATCGATGAGGCGTATCCGGACCTGGTTGCCCCGGACAGCCCCACGCAGCGGGTGGGCGCGCCCCCGCGGGAAGAGTTGGGCACCGTCGAGCACGAGTCGCCCATGCTCAGCCTCCAGTCCGTTCAGAGGGAAGAGGCGTTTCGGCACTTCTGTCAGACCTGCAAGGACGAACTGGGCAAGAAGCGACTGTCCCTGGTGGCCGAGCCGAAGTACGACGGGCTCAGCGTCGAGCTGGTGTACGAGGACGGCAAGCTGGCGGCGGCCTCGACGCGGGGCGACGGGCAGACCGGCGAGGACGTCACCGACAACGTCCGCACCATCCGCCAGGTCGTCCTGCACCTCCAGGAGTCCAACGCCTCCGTACCGAAGCACCTCGTCGTCCGCGGTGAGGTGTACATGGACAAGGGGGACTTCGAGGCCTTCAACCGCAAGCAGAAGCAGGCCGGCAGGAAGACGTTCGCCAACCCGCGGAACGCCGCCGCCGGAAGCCTGCGCCAACTGGACTCCAGCATCACCGCCGAGCGGCCGCTGAAGGTCTTCTTCTACGAGATCGCGCCCTCCTCGAGCCGCCGCCCGGACAGCCAGTGGCAGTGCCTGGAGTTGCTCTCGCAGCTCGGCCTGCGGACCAACGAGCTCAGCGAGCGGGTGCCCGGCGCCGATGCGGCCGTGGCGTGGTACGGGCGAATGTGCGGTCAACGGGAAGACCTGCCGTACGAGATCGACGGCTGCGTGTTCAAGGTCAACAACCTTGCCGACCACCACGAGCTGGGCTCCCGGGCGGCGAGTCCCCGCTGGGCGGTCGCGTGGAAGTTCGCCTCCCGGCGGAACGTCACGCGAATCAAAGCCATCGAGGCGCAGGTCGGCCGGACCGGCGCGCTGACGCCCGTGGCCGAGCTCGAGCCGGTGCACATCGGCGGCGTGGAGGTCGGCAGCGTCAGCCTGCACAACCAGGACGAGATCGACCGCAAGGACATCCGCGTCGGCGACCACGTGCTCGTCGAGCGCGCCGGCGACGTGATTCCTCACGTGCTGGAGGTCGTCACCAGCAAGCGGAACGGCAAGGAGAAGCGCTACACGCTGCCGAAGAAGTGCCCGGCTTGCGGGCAGGAGGTCTTCCGGCCGGAGGGGGACGCCATCACCCGCTGCACGAATGCCTCGTGCCCCGCGCAGCTCAAGGAAAGCGTCAAACACTTCGCCTCCAAGGGCGCGCTGGACATCGACGGGTTGGGCGACAAGCTGGTGGAGCAGTTGGTGGACGGGGGACTGGTCAACGACGTCGCCGACCTGTTCGACCTGGAAGTCGAGGAGGTCGAGAAGCTCCAGCGCATGGCGCGCAAGAGCGCGCAGAACCTGATCGACGCGATCGAGCAAGGCAAGGATACCGCCGACCTTCCCCGGGTTGTGTTCGGCCTGGGGATCCCGCATATCGGCAAGGCGACGGCCCGCGACCTGGCGCGGGGGTTCGGCTCGCTCGATGAGCTTGCCGATGCCGACGCCGACGATCTGGGCAAGGTGGAGGGCATGGGGCCCGAGATGGTCTCGGCCGTCATCGAGTGGTTCGACAACCCCGAGAACAGGAAGCTGATCGACAAGCTGAAGCGCCGCGGCATCGACCCCGAGGCGAAGGAGACGGGCTCCAGCCTGGAGGGCATGACCATCGCGCTGACCGGCACGCTGTCGGCGATGACCCGTGACGAGGCCAAGGACGCCATCCGGCTCCAGGGCGGCCAGGCCACGTCGAGCGTCTCCGGCGAGACCGACCTGCTGGTCGTCGGCGAGAACCCGGGGCAGAGCAAGACCGCCGACGCCGAGGCCCACGACGTCAAGACCATCGGAGAGGAAGAATTCCTGGAGCTTGTGAGCAGCGGCGCCTGAGACGAGGCTATCCGCAGAAGAAGGGACACGCCATGGCCATCCACGTACGCAGTAGCGCATTCGACGACGGGCAGCCGATTCCCGCCAGGTACTCGCAGGACGGGGACAACGTCTCCCCGCCGCTTCAGTTCGACGGCATCCCGGCCGAGACGGCCGAGTTGGCGGTCATCGCCGACGACCCCGACGCCCCGCGGGACGAGCCGTGGGTTCACTGGGTGATCTACAGGATCCCCGCCGGGGTGGACCACCTGCCCGAGGGCGTGCCGGCCTCGCCGCGCCCGGATCGCCCGTCGGGGGCGATGCAGGGGCGGAACACGTCGGGCAACACCGGCTACGACGGCCCGGCCCCGCCGCGGGGTCACGGAACGCACCACTACCACTTCAAGGTCTATGCCCTGGACGACGAGCTGGACCTTCAGCCCGGCGCCGACAAGCAGGCCCTGCTGGAGGCAATGGAAGGCCACCTCCTCGACGAGGGCGAGCTGGTGGGCACGTACGAGCGATGATCCTGGACGTCGACCGCCACGGGCCCTTCCGGCTGGGCGCGGAGTTCCTGGAGGCCTACCGAGGTCGGCCCGTGCCGTGGGGCTTCGGCGACCTGTCCCGCGTGACGTACCAGCGGACGTATCGCCGCGAGGGCGAGGACTGGCTGGGCACGTGCCGGCGAGTCATCGAGGGCATGTTCACCGTCCAGCGCGTGCACTGTCTCGAGCGCGGCCTGTCGTGGGACGAGGCCAGGGCCCGCGCGTTCGCCCGCAACGCCTTCGAGCGCCTCTGGCGGTTCCAGTGGACGCCGCCGGGGCGGGGGCTGTGGATCATGGGCACGCGGTTCATGGCCGAGCGGGGCGGGGCGGCCCTGAACAACTGCGGCTTCGTCTCCACGCGGGACATCGACACCGACTACGCCGGGCCCTTCGTGTGGATGCTCTCGATGTCCATGCTGGGCGTCGGCGTCGGCTTCGACACGCGCGGTGCCGGCCGGGCCACCATCTCGCGCCCCGAGACCGGCGATGACCCCCACGTCATCGGCGACAGCCGCGAAGGCTGGGCCGAGGCCGTCGCCCGCCTGCTTCGGGCCTACGCCGGGGAGGGCAGGCTTCCCGCCCGGTGGGACTTCTCGGAGATCCGCCCGCGAGGGGCCAAGCTCGTCAGCTTCGGCGGCGCCGCCTCGGGCCCCGAGCCGCTGAAACGGATGCTCGAAGCGCTGGGCAGGCTCCACGACGCCTACGAGGGCCGCAAGGTCGACAGCCGCCTGATCGTCGACACGATGAACATCATCGGCAAGTGCATCGTGGCAGGGGGCGTGCGGCGGTCGGCCCAGATCGCCTTCGGCGAGCCGGGCGACACGCGGTTCCTCGACCTCAAGCAGGACAGGCAGAAGCTCGCCGACTATCGCTGGGTGTCCAACAACTCCATCTTCGCCGAGCGCGGCATGGACTACGCCGACGTCGCCCGCCGCACGGCCGACAACGGCGAGCCGGGCTTCCTCTGGCTGGACAACGCCCGCGCCTACGGGCGCCTGGCCGACCCGCCGAACTGGCTGGACCGTGCCGCAGGCGGGAGCAACCCGTGCGTGGAGCAGACGCTCTGGGACAAGGAGCTGTGCTGCCTGGTGGAGACCTACCCGGCCCACCACGAGAACATCGAGGACTACCGCCAGACGCTCCGCGTGGCCTACCAGTACGCCAAGACGGTCACGCTGGTGCCCACGGAAGACCCCGCCGCCAACGCCGTCATGCTCCGAAACCGTCGCATCGGCTGCTCGATGACCGGGATCGTCCAGGCGATCGACCGGTTCGGCTATCGGCCGTTCATGCGCTGGTGCGATGAGGCGTACGGCTACGTCCAGCACCTCGACGAGGAGTACTCCAACTGGCTCCGCGTGCCGCGGTCGATCAAGACCACCTCCGTCAAGCCGTCGGGCACGGTGAGCATTCTCGCCGGGGCGACGCCGGGCGTCCACTGGGACCACGCGCCCTACTACATCCGGCGGATACGCGTCTACGGCGATCACCCGCTCGCCGACATGTGCCGTCGGGCCAACTACCCCGTCGAGCCCGACGCCTACGCCGACAACACGCTCGTGGTGTCCTTCCCGGTGCACGTCGAGGGCATGAGACGCTCCAAGGCCGACGTCAGCCTGCGGGAAAAGGTCGATCTCGCCGCACAGATGCAGCGGTACTGGTCGGACAACCAGGTGAGCTGCACGGCCGAGTTCGACCCCGACACCGAGGCCGGCGAGCTGCCGCACATCCTGCGGGCCTACGAAGACCGCCTCAAAGCCGTCGTGTTCCTGCCGGCCTCACGCCACGGCTACGAGCAAGCCCCGTACGAGGCAATCACCCGCGAGCGGTACGAACGGATGCGGTCGCGGATCCGCCCGCTGGAGGGTGATCTGGCCCACGAGCACGAGCAGGAGGCCCGATTCTGCGACGGGGGCGTGTGCGACTACGACCCCGCCGGGCAGGCGCCCTAGGCTGTGTCTGATAGATCCAATCCGGACTTCGAGCGTGCGGGATCGCGTCTGGCGGCGTTCGCCTGCATCGGCGATTCGCAGCGGAATCGCCTGCTTCGGCGTCCTTGCCAGCCACGAACCAGCCCGCTCTCGGGCCGCGGAGCGATATATCAGACACAGCCTAAGCGGCCCGCGCGGCGGAGGCCTGTCAGGAGACGATCGGGCACCCGACGGCCTTGCACGCGGCCATGGAGCCGAGGTTGTTCGCCGCCCGCTCGACGCCGTGGCGTCGGAGAATCGAGGCGGCGATGCTGGCCCGCCTCCCGCTGCCGCAGAAGGTGACGACCTCCCCGTCGGTGTCCAACTCGTCCACCTTCCCGGGCAGATGGCCGAGGAAGACGTGGACCGCGTTGTCCAGGTGCCCTGCCCGATACTCGTCGATCTTGCGGACGTCAAGCACCGTGGGCGCCTCGACCTGTCCCTGGATCCGATCGCGCAACGTGGCGGCGTGGACGACCGCGATGCTGTCGAGTTCCCTTCCCGTGACCTCCCAGGCGTGCACCCCGCCGCGAAGGTAGCCCGCGATCCGGTCGAAGCCGATTCGCGCCAGGTACCGGACGGCCGTGTCGACGTCCCTTGTGTCCGAGGCCACGAGCAGGATGTCGTGGTCGTAGTCGAGCAGGTAGCCGGCGTAGGCGGGCAGCATGTCGAGGGGTATGTTCAGGCTTCCGGGCACGAACGCGCCGCAGAAGGCCTCCGGTTCGCGGATGTCCACGACGACGCCCCGGTCGGCGGCGGCCTGAAAATCCTCGGGGTCCATCGGTCGGGGGTTGGGCAGCTCGGTCAGCGGCGGGGCCGAACCGTTCTTGTTGTACTGCTCCATCCGCTTGAAGTAGGGCGGGATGTAGTGGTGCTCGGAGGTCTTGTTGCGGATGAACTCGTCGCGGTCGCCGACCTGGAGGGCCGGGTTTGCCCGCCGCTCGAAACCCAGCGTGGAGAACTCCCTCGCGGCCATGCCGCTGCCGCAGACGCTCCCCGCGCCGTGGGCCGGGCAGACCAGCACGTGGTCGCCCAGCGGCAGGAGCTTGCCGAAGATGCTGTCGTACAGCAGCCCGGCGACCTCCTCGGCGCGGTCGGGGTAGAAGTCCGTCCGCCCCACGTCGCCGATGAACAGGGCGTCGCCGGTGAAGGCCGCCACCGCCTCCGGCGAGAAGGCCGTATCCGGCATGACGTTGCTCCCTGTGTTGCTTGCCACCGGGACAGGCGAAGCCCGGATTCTTCCCACGCCGTCATCCTATGCGGGGCGCGCAGGGCGGTTCGGGCCGGCTCTCGACGGAGGCGCGTCGCGATCCGCGCCTGGACATCGGGGCGCTTGCCCGCTATGGTACCTTGGACGATCAACGCTGTTGATCGCACCCTGCACCCACTCGTTACCTCTTTTGGAGACCTCATCGCCTTGCCTCACGACAGACAACCTCGCTGGCCCCAGCGGCTTGCCGGGATGCGCCCGAACGTCACGGACGTGACCTTCCCGCAGTCCGATGCCGCCGACGCCGGCACGCCGTCCCAGGACGAGGAGATCGCCGAATTCGTCCTCGACGGCGAGCGCCGCCGTGCGCGCCTCCACGACTACGCGGACCTGTACAACGTTCCCGGGCTCTACGAAACGCTCATCTACGACAAACTCCAATGCCGCTCGCCCTCCCGCGTGGTCTGGCTGCTGGAGGACGTGCTGACGGACCTGGAAATCCCGATGAGCGACCTCCGCGTCCTCGACGTCGGGGCGGGCAACGGCGTGGTCGGCGACGAGCTGGTCGCCGCCGGCGCGGAGCTGGTGGTCGGCCTGGACATCATTCCCGAGGCCCGCACGGCCGCCGACCGCGACCGTCCGGAGGTTTACGCCGATTACGTCGTCGCCGACCTGCTGGACCTCTCGGAGGCCGACGAGAAGACGCTCCGGCGGATGCGCCTCAACGCCCTGGTGCTGGTGGGGGCGCTGGGATTCGGCGACATGCCGGCCCCGGCGTTCGTCAAGGCGATGGACCTGATCTCCAGCGAGGGCTGGATTGCTTTCAACATCGAGGAGGGGTTCTTCCGCGGCAAGCGGACGACCGACTTCAGCAACCTGATCGCCAGCCTCAACCACGATGGCATCATCCGCTACGAAGCCACCCACCGGTACCGCCATCGCATCTCGGTGGCGGGCAAGCCCATACATTACATCGCCGTCGTCGCCCGCAAGATGCGAGACCTGCCCGATGACATCATGGACGGGTGGGTCGAGTCGGCCGCCGACGCGGACGCCACCTGACCGAAAGGAGACCCCGTGCCGAACGCCAAGCACGAGCAGCCCGGATTGCCCTCGACCCTTTACCGTCCGCTGGATGACGCCGGCGTCAAGCGCATCGCCGAGGCGTCGCTGGACGTCCTGGCCCGATCGGGCGTGGCCGTGTATTCCCCCACGGCCCGGAAGGCCCTGTGCGATGCGGGTGCCGAGCCTGTCGACGACGGCCCCGTCGTCCGCCTGCCGAGGTCGATGGTCGAGGACGCCGTCGCGTCCAACCCGTCGTCGATCACGCTGCACTCGCGGGACGGCCAATGCGACGCGGCCCTCGAGGACAGCCGCGTGCATTACGGCACAGGCGGGACGGCGATCTACGTGCTGGACCCCGACAGCGGCGAGCGGAGGCCCTCGACCGTCGAGGACGTCATCCTCAACGCCCGCATGGTCCAGGCGCTGTCGAACATCCACGTATTCACGATCAACGTCTTCCCCAACGAGGTCGAGAACCGCGATCACATCGACGTCAACCGCTTCTACCACGCCCTGAACAACACGACCAAGCACGTGATGGGCGGCATCTATTCTCTCGACGGCTGCAAGAACGTCGTCCGCATGGCCGAGGAGATCGCCGGCTCGCCCGAGGCCCTTCGCGAGCGGCCGTTCGTCTCGTTCATCACGCTGATCATCAGCCCGTTCAAGATCGACGACAACTACGGCGAGATGACCTGCTACCTCGCCGAGAACAACCTGCCGGTGGTCGTGCCCACCGAGCCGATCTGCGGGACGACCGCCCCGATCACGCTGGCGGGCAACGTGCTGACCCACGTGGCCGAGACGCTGGCGGGGATCGTGCTGGTCCAGAGCGTCCGCAAGGGCGCGCCCGGCATCTGCGGCGGGGTGGGCTCCACGTGCGACCTGCGGTCGATGGGCCACCTCGGCGGGCCGATCGAGCGGGCCATGATCAACGCCGCCGTCGCCCAGCTCGCCCAGCACTTCGAGGTGCCGCTCTACTCGACGGCCGGAACGACGGACTCGAAGTCCGTGGACGTTCAGGCCGCCTACGAAAGCGCGATGTCCAGCCTGCTGGTGGCGATGTCCGGGGCGAACTACATCCACGACATCGCCGGCCTGATGGAGGCCGACCTTACGATCGGCTACGACAAGCTGGTCATCGACGACGAGATCCTGGGCATGTGCCAGCGGGTTCTGCGAGGCATCGAGGTCGACGATGAGACGCTCGGCACGGAGATGCTCGTTCGCAAGGGCCCCGGCGAGGACTTCCTCATGGAGGAGCACACGCTGGAGCACATGCGCACCGAGTTCTTCGTCCCCCGCCTGGCCAACCGCCAGAAGCGCGAGTCGATGACGGCTGGCGAAGACGTCGCCGGGCGGGCCAAGGCGTTCGTCCAGCAGATCCGCACCACCCCGCGCGAGGACCTTCTCGACGAGCGGGTCCGCGCGAAGCTTCTTGAGATGTACCCCGAAATCAAGGCGTCGACATAGGTCGCGCCCGGATCGCATACCCGTGCGAAACGAGAGGAGAGTCCCCGAGTGACCGAACCACAACCTGCTGTCGCGCGCAGTCTCGCCGAGCATGTGCCCGAGATCTTCGCCGCCAACGTGTTCTCGATCGACACGATGCGGCGGCGGCTTCCCAGGAACGTCTTCGCCTCGCTGATGAAGACCATCGAGGAGGGCGAGAAGCTCGATCCCTCCCTGGCCGACGTGCTGGCCAACGCGATGAAGGACTGGGCGATCGAGAAAGGCGCCACGCACTTCTGCCACTGGTTCCAGCCCATGACCGGCCTGACGGCCGAAAAGCATGACTCGTTCATCTCCCCCACGCCCGACGGGGACGTGCGGATGCTGTTCAACGGCAAGGAGTTGACCCGCGGCGAGCCGGACGCGTCGAGTTTCCCCTCCGGCGGTCTGCGGGAGGGCTTCGAGGCCCGCGGCTACACCGTCTGGGACTGCACCTCCCCGGCGTTCGTCAAGGAGGACGGCTCGAACGTCTGCCTGTTCATCCCCAGCGCGTTCTGCTCCTACACGGGCAAGGCGCTGGACAACAAGACCCCGCTGCTGCGGTCGATCGAGGCCCTCAGCCACCAGGCTGTCCGCGTGCTGCGGGCGCTCGGAGACGAGGAGACCCGCCGCGTCCAGAGCATGGTCGGCGTGGAGCAGGAGTACTTCCTCGTCGACGAGGAACTCGCCCGACGCCGCCTCGACCTGACCATGACCGGGCGAACGCTGTTCGGGGCCGACACGCCGAAAGGCATGGCCATGTCCGTGCACTACTTCGGCAGCATCCACGAGCGCATGGCCACGTTCATGAACGAGGTCAACGTCGAGTTGTGGAAGCTGGGCGTTTCGGCCAACACGCAGCATCACGAGATCTCGCCGTGCCAGTTCGAGGTCGCCCCCGTCTTCGGCCCGGCGAACGTCGCCACCGACCACAACCACCTGACGATGGAGGCCCTTCAGAAGGTGGCCGAGCGGAACGGGCTTCGCTGCCTGCTGCACGCCAAGCCGTTCAAGGGCTTCGGCGGCTCGGGCAAGCACCACAACTGGTCGATGATGACCGACCGCGGGGCGAACCTGCTGGACCCGGGGCGCACCCCGTGGGAGAACGAGGTGTTCCTGGTCTTCCTCTGCGCGGTCATCCGCGCGGTGGACGAGTACGCCGACGTGCTGCGGGCCAGCATCGCCAACAGCGGCAACGATCACCGGCTGGGGGCGATGGAGGCCCCGCCGGCGATCATCAGCATCTTCCTGGGCGAGCAGCTCTCCGACGTACTCGAGCGGATCGAGAAGCAGCAGGACTTCGAGGCCGGCGGGCTGGACCCGATCCGCCTGGGCGTCAGCACGCTGCCCCCGCTGCCCAAGGACACCACCGACCGCAACCGGACCTCCCCGTTCGCCTTCACCGGCAACCGCTTCGAGTTCCGCACGCCCGGCTCCGCCCTGGCGACCGCCAAGCCGATCTTCGTGCTGAACACCATCGTCGCCGAGGTCCTCTCCGACATCGCCGACCGCCTCGAGGCCGCCGGCGACAAGGACGGCGCCGCCCAGGAGCTCGTCCGCGAGCTTATCCGGGACCACAAGCGCGTCCTCTTCGACGGCGACAGCTACAGCGACGACTGGGTCGCCGAGGCCGAGAAGCGCGGCCTGCCCAACCTCCACGATACCGTCGAGGCCTTCCAGGCCGTCCAGCGAGAGGAGGTCTTCGAGACCTTCGAGCGACGGTGCGTGCTCACCCGCGACGAGCTCTCCGCACGCATCGAGACCAACCTGACGCTCTATGCTCAGGACCTGGTCATCGAGGGCCGATGCGCCATCCGCATGGGCCGCCAGCAGATCCTCCCCCGTGCGATGGACTACTCCGGGCAGCTCGCTCGCGCCGTCGCGGCCGTCAAGGAGGCCGGGCTCCCCGGCGACCCCCAGAACGAGTGCCTCCAGAGGCTCTGCGGCCTGATCGGCGACCTCAAGACCGGGCTGGACGAGCTGGAGACCATCGTCGATGAGGTCAAGGCCGTCGAGGACGTGGAGGAACGGGCCATCGCCGCGCGCGACCGCATCCTGCCGGCCCTGCGGACCGTCCGTGCCGCCGCCGACCAGATGGAGCCGCTCGTCGACCGGGACACCTGGCCCTTCCCGACCTACGTCGAGATGCTCTGTCTGGGCTGATCCCCCCCGCCGGTTCCCGCGGGCAGCGGCGCGGACGAGGCCGAGAAGCGCCCGTCGCGCCGCCGCCCGGGGGCCGCGAGTGCCCTTTCCCTCCGGCACCGCCAGCAGCTTCACGCAACAAACGGGCAGGATCGGGCATTCGACCCGGGCCGCCCGTGGCGTAGCATGTCCCCTGCGCGGGCCGGGAGGCGTCCGGCCCGCCGCCGGGAAAGGAGCATCGCTTGGCAGGCCCCACCGCGAAGGTCGCATACCGTATCTGGGCGCCGCTCTGGCGCGACGATACGATCTTCACCCGCCTCACCGAGTTCCTCACCCGGACCGGTCAGCGCGTCGACGAGGTCGCCCTGTTCAACGCCTACATTCACGTCCCCGGCCGGGAGCTCGGGGAGGTGGACCGCGCCTGCGCCGTGCTCGCCGAGCGCATGGCCCGGCTGCGCGAGGCGGGGATCCCCTCGGTGGGCATCAATGTCCTGGGCACGATGGGGCACGGCATCCACCGCGGCGCGCGGCCCATGCCATTCCAGCAGGGCACCTCCCCCGATGGCGGCGAGGGCGCGGGTATCTGCATTACCGCCCCGCAGTTCCTGGAGTACACGACCGCCCTGTACCGCCGGATGGCCGACGCCCGCCCGGCGTTCGTCTGGATGGACGACGACCTGCGGTACCAGCCCGGGCGGGCGTGCTTCTGCGGGCGCTGCCTGGAGGCCTTCGGCTGGCCGGAAGGGCGAGAGAAGCTCACGGCCGGGCTCCGCGACCCGGCGGGCGCGGAGTTGCGGGCACGATGGAGCGCGTTTCTCGCCGACCAGCTCACCGGCCTGTGCCGGCGGATCGCCGAAGCCGTCCGATCGGTGGACGACCGGATCGACGTCGGCATCATGACCGTCGGGCACAGTTGCACCACCTACGGAAACTACCCCATCCGACGAATGTTCGACGCCGCCGGGGCCGTCAAGTGCAGGCCCGGCCACGGCTACTACTGCGACGACCCCCGCTGCGGAATGGTGGGCAAGGCGCTCGACGTCGCCCGGCAGGTCCGCGAGCTGCCCGGTCACGTCCTCGACATCCAGTACGAGTTGGAGAACTGGCCCTACGTCACGTTCGACAAGGCCGTCGCCACCGTGACCAACGAATGCACCATGTCCCTGGCGGCCGGCTGCAACGGCGTGGCCCTCAACGCCCTCAGCGAATGCTCCGACCGCTTCGATGACTATCGCCCTCTCGCCCGCGCGGTCGCCGCGCACCGGCCCGTGTGGGACCGCCTGGCCGACGCGTGCGCTGGAATGTCCCTTCGCGGCTTCTGGCCGGCCGACCACACCGAGCTGGCCGCGCGCCGATGGGACGTCGCCGCATGGCCCGCGTGCACAGAGCCCGCCGACTACGAGATCCAACGCCCCTGCCGGCTCGGCGAGATGGGTATCCCGCTGACCGCCGATCGGCGGGCCGCCTGCGGGGTGCTGCTCGCCGGCCGCGTTGCCGAGGCGTTCGGGACCGACGAGCTCCGCGACATGCTCGCCGGCGCGGTCTACCTCGACGAGAAGGCCCTGGAGGTCCTCTGGGCCAAGGGGCTGGGCGAGCAGACCGGCGTGAGGCCGTCCGAGCGGGTCTTTACGTGCTTCGAGCGACTGGCCACGCATCCGCTGAACGGTCCGGAGGCCGGCAACGGCCGACGGGCCATGCACTACAGCGACTCTGCCACGCTGCTGGAGCCGGTCGGCGGGGCGCCCGTGGAGACGCTCGCCGAGGCGGTTGCCTCGGAAAGCTGGACGCCCCTCGGGCCGTGCATGACGGCCTGCACGAACGAGCTCGGCGGGTGGGTCGTGGTGGCGACGTACCAGCCGTGGCAGTACCTCGGGCGGACGGGCAAGCGGAGGCAGCTCCAGAGCGTCTTCGACTGGCTTGCCGGCGGGCGGATGCCCGTGCGGATCGATGCCCCCGTGCGCGTCTGGCCGATGGTGCGGCTGGAGCCCGCCGCCGGCCGGGGCGTCGCCGTCCTCCAGAACATGGCCCTCGATCCCACGCCGCCGCTTCCCGTCCGCATGGGGGTCTCCGCCGATCGCGTCGTCCGGCTGACCTGCGCCGGGCAGGTCGATCTTCCGGCCCGCCCCGACGGCGACGCGACGAGGATCGACGTCCCCGCCCTCGCGCCCTGGGAGCAGGCGGTGCTGCTGGCCTCGGCGAGGCCCTGAGGGGCGGGGGCCGCTACGGGCCGGCCCTGCCAAACGACACCCGGATGTCCTCGATGCTGCCGGGGAAGGCCGCCGACGGCGAGGCCTTGCCGACGGCGGGATACCTGGTCTGGGTGAACTGCCCGGCCTCGAGGATGCCGGCGGGGTAGATCGACAGGGCTCCGTCGGCGTGCCCGGTGGCGACGACGGCCCCGCCGACCTCCAGCAGCACCGTGCCGTCCTCCCCCAGCGTCCCCCGGATCGCCACCGGCGAGTGCGGCAGCGGAGTGTCCGCCTGGACGACGGTGTGGGCCGGGTCCAGCCGATCCCACCGCAGCGGGACGGGCACGTCCATCACGGCCATGCAAAGCCGCCCCTTCCGGACGTACACGGCGTAGCCGGCGAAGAACCCGCCGCCAGGAAGAACGGCCGGTCATGGTCTCGGGCCAGGCGTCGGCAGGCCCAGTCGGCAATGCGGAGGTCGGACAGCATGGAAGCCTGGTCGTCGTCGAGTGGGCCCCAGTGCGCGACGAAGCTGTAGTACCCCGGCTCGTCGGTCAGGCAGGCGGCGTGTCGTGAGCGGAGCCCGAACTGCTGGCCGTCGAACAACCCGCCGTTCTCGTCCCACAGCGGTTCATCCCACACCGCGCGGGCGGCGCGTTCGACGCAGCCGCCGTGATCGACCTTGCCCACCAGCATCGTGCGGTAGCCGTTGCGGCGGAAGTGCAGGGGCAGGGGCAGGGCGCGGTCGCGGGCCGGGGAATTCTCCAACAGGTCGTTGAGCAGGTAGCAGCCGGTGGTGGTCGGGCGCAGGCCCGTCAGCAGCGCCGTCCGCGACGGGTTGCATACCGCGTCCCGCCGTCGTTCATGTCCTTGGCGCGCTCGAGGCAGTCGTCCAGCGTCGCCGAGTGCAGCGGGCAGGGGCTGTACCAGCGCCCGTGGGCCTCGGTGGCGTTGCGGGCGTCGATCTGGTCGTTCGTCACGGCGCGGAGGTTGGCGAGGAACCGCCCGCGGAAGTCGGCGAAGCTCTCGCTGCCGTGGTAGGTCTGCAGCGTGATGCCCGCGTGCTCTGCGTAATGCCGCCACGCCTCCGGGAAGAACCCCATCAGGAAGACCTGCGCGAGGTTGAGGTAGATCGACGCGCGGCTGTTGATCTCCGTGTTCTGGAGGACGTTCTCCTGGCAGCCCCCGCCGACGTAGAGGCGGCAGTCCTCGACGGCCTTGCCCATGCGGGCGTTCGCCTCGATGAGCACGTCGTCGTTGAAGACCGCCACGACATTCCGCCCCCGCCCGGCCAGGTCGGCCAGGAGGTCGAAGTACTCCGCCGGGTGCTCCCGGGAGATGCGGGCGTTGAGCTTGGGATTGACCAGGCCAAGCTCGCGGTAGGCATCGACGATCAGCCGCGTGACGTCGTTGAACACCGGCCGGCCCCGGCGGTCGCAGCCGCCGATGACCACGGTGGTGGAGGTCTCCCTCGGCTCCCGGCGGATGCCGAACTTCACGTCGGTCATGGCCAGGAAGGCATCGATGCCGTCGCGGGCGTCGGCGAGTGTGATCCGCCCGGCGTCGAGGTCGGCGCGGAGGTAGGGGGCGAGCATGCGGTCGAGGTGCCCGAGGATGCTCTCGCCGATGCCCTCCAGCGACCCGCAGGCCTCGCGAAGGAACAGGATGGTGTTGAGGGCCTCGTGGAAGGTCCGCGGCGGCTCGGCGGGGACGCGGTCGCCCGTCCGGGCCGTACGCTCCAGGCGAACGCGGACGCCCGGGTCGCACTCCTCGGCGGCGAGCAGGCGCGCCGTGTCGGCGAAGCGTCCCGCCAGGGCGATCAGCGACCGGCAGCCGATGACGGCGGCATCGAGGAAGTCGCGCTGCTCGTCGGAAACGCCCCGGCGCAGGCGGGCCTCGGCGCGGGTGATGAGTCCGTTGAGCCCCACGGCCAGGACGTTGTCATAGCCGACGCAGTGGTGGTCGTGGTCCAGCACGCTCGGCCCGCGGAGCAGACCGGCCTCCCGCGCCGGCGCCTGCCGCTCAATGGACCGGCGCTCCAGCTCTCGTTGCGCCGGCCGGGTGCGGAGCCACCCGCCCAGCCCGCGGATGCCCCAATCATGCCTCGGCCGCCCCGAGACGATCTCGTAGAAGAAGGGGTAATGCCGGAAGACGTGCACATCGCACATCCTCGCGGCCGTCTCGTAGATCATCGCCTTCCGCCGGCAGGGCCCCCAGTGCGGATTCTCGGCATCGAGGCGTTCCATCTCGGCGATGATTTCGCCGACGTCTGCGGGACAGGTCGCGTAGAACGCGTCCATCTCCCGCTCGAAGTGCGTGGTGTTCTGCCGGAAGCTCATGCGTGGCCCTGCCTGCCGGCGCCTCCGGCGCCGTGGCACCATTGTACCGCCGCAGGCGCGAATCGGGCAATGCGACGGGCAGGTCCATCCGCCGCGAAGCCCTGCCCCCGGGTCGAGGGAGTCTCCACCGAGCGGTGGAAGCACTGCACCGCCGCCGGCGACGTGGACGAGCCGTACGAACTGCGCGAGGACCCGGACGAGCCGGTGGAGCTCGCCGGCCGCGCCGAGCACGCCGGCGTTGCCCGCGAGCATCGCCGGCTGCTGCTGGACTGGGTTGTGGACAGCGAGGACACCCGGGCGAAGGCGCGCGGGCACCGGTGAGGCCCGTCGGCTCAGGCGGCGCGGGGCGCGCCGGCGGCGACGGCCCGGATGATGCGTTCTGCCATGGCGTTCAGGGGGACGACGTCGTCGGCGGCGCCGAGGCGGATGGCCTCTTTGGGCATGCCGAAGACGATGCAGCTCGCCTCGTCCTGCGCCAGCGTGCGCGCGCCGTGCTCGTGCATCGCCAGCAGCCCGTCGGCGCCGTCGGCGCCCATGCCCGTCAGCAGCACGCCGACGGCGTTGCGCCCGGCGTTCCTGGCCACGGAGTGGAACAGCACGTCGACGCTGGGCCGCTGGTAATGGACCTGGGGCCCGTCGCGGACGTCGACGAGATACCGCGCGCCGCTTCGTCGCAGGAGCATGTGCTTGTTGCCCGGGGCCACGAGGGCCACGCCCGGCAGGACCGCGTCGCTGCCGACCGCCTCGCGGACCTCCATGGCGCACAGGTCGTTGAGCCTCCCGGCGAAGCCGGCAGTGAACTTCTCGGGCATGTGCTGAACGATGACCGTCCCCGGCGTGTCGGCCGGGAGGCGGGTGAGAACGTCCTCGATGGCTCGCGTGCCCCCGGTGGACGCACCGATCGCGAGGACCTTGTGGGTCGTGTCCAGGCCGGTCCCGCCCTGGACGACGGACCGCTCCGCGGGGGAGGGCTCTTCCGAGCGGCCGACCACGCGGGCGTGCGCCGCCGCCCGGACAGCGCGAACGAGCTGCCCGGAGACGTTCGAGACCGAATGGGCCGAGCCGGGCTTGCCCACCACGTCCACGGCCCCGAGGGAGAGGGCCTTCAGGGCCGTCTCGCTGCCGGCCGGGGTCAGCGAGCTGACTACCACGATCGGAAGCGGATGGTAGCGCATCAGCTTGCGCAGGAAGGTCAACCCGTCCATGCGGGGCATCTCGAGGTCCAGCGTGATCACGTCGGGCTTCAGCGCGAGGATCTTGTCGCGGGCCACGTACGGGTCCACCGCCGTGCCCACCACGTCGATATCGCGCGCCTTGGAGAGCTCGGCCGACAGCACCTGCCGGACCACCGCCGAGTCGTCTACGATCAGGACCCTTGCCATGGGATCTCCCGTTTTCCGTGGCCGGCGGGCTCAGACACAGGCGCCGTTGCAGACTGCCTCCGCCGGCGCGAACAGGGCCAGCTCCACCCGCCCTCCTTCCAGGTTCAGCCCGGCCGTCGCGACGGCCGAGGCCGTATCCGGTGCCGCGTCCTCCGCATCGTCGAGGATTCGGGCGGCCTGAACGTGGAAGATGGCGTCGGCGTCGGCGAGGTCCGGCAGGAGATTGCCGCAGATGACGTTCAGCAGTTCCCCGAGTGCGTCGCGCTGCTGCTCGACGGGGGGGACCTCGCCGAAATCCAGGCCGAGCATGTTGGCCCCGATTTCCGGCAGCATGTCCGTGGGGACGCTCAGCGCCACGCGACCTTCGAAAGGCCCGGCGAAGGCGATCAGTGCCATCGTCCGCGGACGGTTCTCCTCGGCGTCCTGCGGCTCATCCTCCCAGGCGGGAAGGATGAACGCGAGCGACTCGAAGATCTCGTTTCCAACGCGGTCGAGGAGCTCGCAGAGCTTGCTATTCATTGCACACTCCAGTCAGGTGGTTGACGACGTCGCGTACGGTCTCCGGCGAGAAGGGCTTGTGGACGAACTCCGCGCCCCGCGCCCGAATGCTGTCGATGCGGGCCTGGCTTCCCTCCGTCGAGACCACCACGATCGGCAGGTCTTCCCATTCGGGGCTCTGGCGGATGTGCGCGATCATCTCTTCCCCGTCCATCACCGGCATGTTGATGTCCGCGAAGAGAATGTCCACCCAGTTGCGGGCGAGGACATCGAGCCCCTCCCGGCCGTTCTCGGCCTCCAGCGTCTCGCCGATGGGCAGCCCGGCGGCGCGGAGGACCTTGGCGACCATGGATCGCATGACCGCACTATCGTCCACAATCAGTACGTTGAGAGACATGTCTGTTGCTCCCGTCTCTTTCTCTTTGTGTTCTCACAGCTCTTTCTGTCTGCCGCCGGTGCTGACCCAGACCCGCCCGGTCCCGACGTCGAGGTACATGGTCCTGGCGATCGAGCCGCCGGTGTCCTCGGCTTCGATGAGCACGCTGTTCTTCCACAGCAGCCTGCGGAGGACGACGTAGTTCCTCTTGCCGATCTTGAAGCGGTCGTTCTGTACGCTGTTGACATTCGCGCCGCCGGCGACCTTGACCACCATGCGGGACTTGACGCCGCCGGCGTCGTACAGTTTCCTGAAGAACGCCGGCACGCCCGTATCCACGAACATGAAAGGGTTCGCCGCGGCCTTGTCACGGTTGGCCCGGCCCTCCGGAAGCATCACGTGCAGGATGCCGCCGACGGTGGCCTGGGGGTCATAGACGGCGATGCCCAGGCAACTGCCCAACGCGTGGGTCACGATGACATCGTCGGCCTCTCGGGAGAGCTTCATGTCTGCAACGCCCACAATGTGCTTCAACGCCTGTCCTCACACCCCTCAGGGCCTCTGGTACACGGTGGGACGGACATACCGGAACCCGTGATGGATGCCGGTAAGGCTCTCGGAGTGTCCCACAAACAGTGTGCCCCCCGGCGACAGCAGGTCGTGGAAGCGGCCGATAAGGTGCTCCCGCGTGGGGCGGTCGAAATAGATCATCACGTTGCGGCAGAAGATCACGTCGAACGGGCCCGCCATCGGCCACGACTCCATCAGGTTCAGCCGGGCGAAGTGCACCAGCTTGCGCACCTGCGGCAGGACCTTGTACCGCTTGTGGGGGCGGCTCTCGATGCACGTGAACGACCGCGCGCGGACCATCGGCGAGACCGGCTGAATCCGGTCGGCGTCGTACACCGCCGCCCGCGCCGTCGTCAGCATCCTCGTGGAGATGTCCGTCGCGAGGATGCGGGCGTCCCACGAGTTCGACTGGGGCAGGGCCTCGCGGACGGTGATGGCGATGGAATACGGCTCCTCGCCGGAGGAGCAGCCCGCCGACCAGATGCGAAGCCGCTGCGAGCCCGTCGCAGCCAGTCGCGGCAGGATCTCCTCCCCGAGGTGCTCGAAATGATCCGGCTCGCGGAAGAAGGAGGTCAGGTTCGTCGAGATCGCGTCCAGCAGGGCCGTGATCTCCGTACGCCCACCGTCCCCGCGAAGGTACTCCAGGTACTCGTGGAAGTCCCGAAGCTTCAACGCCCGCAGCCGCTTGTTCAGCCGGGCACGAACCAGTTGAACCTTGCCGTCGTGAAGGGTGATCCCGCACAGGCGATGAATCAGCCGGGCGATCTCCTCGAAGACCGCATCGCTCAGCTCCACACTCAGCATGTCTGTGGACAACGTTCGTTGCCTCCACGGCGGGCGGGGAGTCGCGCCCGGCCGCGCCGCTCAGGGCGCCGAGGCCGCCGCCTCGGGCCGGGCAGAACCCGACCGAGACGGCGGCCGCGACGCAAGCCGATGGTCGATGCTCAGAAGCTCGCCAGCTCCTTCTCGTCGTCCATGGGGATCTGCTCATCGGGCGAGCTGTCCTGCCCGGTGGCCTTCATGCGGGCGGGGCTGGCGACCCCGCCGGGCATCCGCTGCTCGGGCGTGGGGCGGCTGGAACCGCTCGTGTCCGCCCGGAAGCCCTGGCCCTTGCGCTGCCGGGCCGGGGCCTTGGCCGCCGTGCCGCCGCTTCCGCCGCCGACCATCGCGAGCAACTGGGCCACCATGCGGTTGAGCTCCTCTGCCTGGGCGGAGAGCTCCTCGCTGGCCGACGCCGACTCCTCGGCGTTGGCGGCGTTCTGCTGGGTGACCTGATCCATCTGGCCGATGGCCGTGTTGATCTGGTCGATGCCCTGGGCCTGCTCGTTGCTGGCCGCGGCGATCTCGGCGACGAGGTCGTTGACCTTCCGGGCGGCCTCGCCCATCTCGCCGAGCGAGTCGCCGACCTCCTTGCTGATCTGCACGCCGTTGTCGGCGTTCTTCACCGACTCCTCGATCATCGAGGAGGTGTCGCGCGCCGCCTCGGCGGAGCGCTGGGCGAGGTTTCGGACCTCCTCGGCGACGACGGCGAAGCCCTTTCCGGCCTCTCCTGCCCGGGCGGCCTCGACGGCGGCGTTGAGGGCGAGGAGGTTGGTCTGGAAGGCGATCTCGTCGATGGTCTTGACGATCTTGGCGGTCTCGTCGGAGGACTTCTTGATGTCGTCGATGGCTCGGGACATCTTGGTCATGGCCTCGGTGCCCTTGTCGGCGGAGGCCTTGGTGGTCTCGGCGAGGGTCTTGGCCTCTCCGGCGTTGCCGGCGTTCTGCTTGCACATCGAGGACATCTCCTCGACGCTGGAGGTGGTCTCCTCGACGGCGGCGGCCTGTTCGCTGGCGCCCTGTGCGAGGGACTGGCTGGCCGACGAGACCTGTCCGGCGGCGCTGGCGGTCTGATCGGCGCCGCTGCCGAGGTTGTCGGCGATGCGCCGCAGGGCCTTGTTGATGCTGCGGCTGATCAGCACGCCGAGGGCGACCGCGGCGACGACGCCGACGGCCATGGCGACCAGGCTGAGCACCTCGAGGAACGTCGCCTGGGCGACGGCGGTGTCGACCTCCTCCTTCGCCACGCGGCGGTTGATCTCGACGATCTCCTCGAGCAGGCCGACGGCCTTCTCCTGGGCCTCGCGGCAGACGCCGAGGGCGTAGGTCTCGGCGGACTCGGCGAGCTCGTCGGCCTTCCGCGCTTCATCGCGCAGCGCCGCCAGTGCGGCGAACTCCTTCTCCGCGGCGGGGATCAGTTCGGTCTCGTAGACCTTGAGTGCATCGTCCTTCTTGCCGTCGGCGACCAACTGCTTGATCTTGTGGATGCAGCCGTGGAACTTCCGGTGCGGCTCCTCGAGGTCGCGCAGGGCCGCCTGCATGGCCGGGTTGGCGGTCTGATAGCTGCTCATCCACTTGCCCAGGGCGCATTCGGTGTGACTCTCCCCGCCATCGAATTCCTTGCCGGTCTCGATCAGCTCGGTGGCCTGGGACATCAGTTTGTAGTGGTCGCCCCGGAAGCCTTCGAGTTGGCGGCGCAGCCGGGCCGGGTTCATGATGTCGGTAGCGATCCACCCCTTGGCCGCGTCGAAGAACTTGTTGTTCTCCTCCCGCCAGTGGTTCCATGCGGGCTCGAACTGCTTCCACAGCTCGGCCTCGCGCGGCGTCTGGGGCAGGGGCTCGTAGACCTTCCACGCCGTCTCGTAGCGCTCGCGGATCTTGGCCAGATCGGCGATCTGCCGCTCGCGTTCGGCCTTGCTGGTGCCCGGGATCAGCATGGTCCGCTGGCAGACCTTGACGGCGTTCGAGGCGTCTTTGATCACCAGCATGCTGTCCACACTGGGCAGGCGGACGACGCCGATCTCGTGAATGTGTTTCTCACTCTTGACCGCCCCGTAATACCCCACAACCCCAAGAGCGAACGTGACTGCCGCTACGACGAGGAACGATGCGATCAGCTTTCTTCCGATTGTCCAATTGGTCATCATCTTGATCTTCCCTTCTGTGTCTCTTGCCCTTTGGTTCCATGGACCCGGCAGGGCCCGCCTTGCGCACTGTGTCTTTCCATGGGCTCGCACGAAGCCCCTTCCGTCAGGCCGCCGTCGATCCGAAGCCCTTCACCTCCTCGGGCGTGAGGACGCGCTCGATGTCCAGGAGGATGGTCACCTTCCCGTCGGCCTTGCCCATGCCGAGAATGAAATTGGTGTCCACGTCCGTGCCGAACGACGGCGGGTCCTCGATGTCCTCGCCATTGATGTTGAGGACCTCGGAGACCTTGTCGACCAGGATGCCCACCTCGACGGTGCCCACCTGGACGACGATGATGCACGTCTCCTGGGTATGCTCGACCTCGACCATCCCGAACTTCAGGCGGAGGTCCACCACCGGGATCACCTTCCCGCGGAGGTTGATTACCCCCTTGACGTACTCCGGCGTCCGCGGCACGGCGGTGATGTCCATCACGCCGATGATCTCGCGGACCTTGAGAATCTCCAGTCCATACTCCTCTTCCGCCAGGACGAATGTGAGGTACTTCCCCGTCTTGTTCGCCTGGTCCCGCTGGGCTTCCTGTGTGCTGTTGTCCGACATGGTCATGTCCTTTCCTCGTCTTGTCGGCGCGGCCGGCGGCCGCGGCGTTTAACACGTTTGCGTGCGGCCGATCAGGCCGCGTCCGCGACGGGCTTGCCTTCTCCCGTGCGCGCTTCCACCAGTTTGGCAATGCCGGCCGCGTCGAGGATGAGCCCGACGCGCCCGTCGCCGAGGATCGCCCCGCCGGAGATCCCGGCGACCTGCCCCATGGACTCCCCGAGGGACTTGACGACGACCTGCTGCTGGCCGAGCAGGTCGTCGACCATCAGCGCGTACCGCGTGCCCTCGCCCTCGACGAGGATCAGCAGGCCCTCGGTGGGGTCGGTCTTGGCGTCGCGGACACGGAAGAGCTGGTGCAGGCGGAAGATCGGCAGGAGCTCGCCGCGGACGTCCACCAGTTCGCCCCGCCCGGTCACGGTGGACAGTTGGCGTTTCTCCGGGCGGAAGCTCCGCTCGATCGAGACGATCGGCAGCAGGTAGCGTTGCCCGCCCACTCGAACGAGCATGGCGTCGGCAATGGCCATCGTCAGCGGCAGCCGCATGGCGAAGGTCGATCCGTGGCCCTTCCGGGAGTCCACCTCGACCCGCCCACGCAGCGATTCGATCCCGCTCTTGACTACGTCCATGCCGACGCCACGCCCGGACACGTCGGTGATCTTCTCTGCCGTGGAAAAGCCCGGGCGGAAGATCAGACCGTATGCCTCCGAATCGTTCAGCGACTCCCCCGAGCCGATCAATCCCCGTTCGGCGGCCTTGGCGACGATCCGTTCGCGATCGAGGCCCTTGCCGTCGTCGATGAGCTCGATAACCACGTTGCCGGCCGAATGGTACGCCCGCAGCCGGACCTCGCCCTCGGGGTCCTTGCCGTTGTCGGCGCGGACCTCGGGCATCTCGATGCCGTGGTCCACGGCGTTGCGGATCATGTGGACCAGCGGGTCGTTGAGAACCTCGACCATGTTGCGGTCGATCTCGGTCTCCTCGCCCTCGGTGACGAACCGGACCTTCTTGCCGGCCTTGCGGGCGAGGTCGCGGACCAGCCGGGCCATCTTGCCGAAGGTGGCCTTCAGGGGCACCATCCGCAGGGACATGCTCACGTCCTGGAGTTCGCGGACGATCTTGCCGGCGTGGCAGACGTTGCGCGTCAGGTTGGGGCGCGAGCCGTCCAGCACCGCGGGGTCCTGGGAGACCATGGACTGGGCGATGACCAGCTCGCCCACGGCGTCGATGAGGCTGTCCAGCCTGTTCGTGCCGACGCGGACGGTGGCTTCGGCGGCGCGGCCCTTCTGGCTGTTCTGCGTGCGGATGGCGTCGGCGACGTCGGCGGCCGAGGCGGCCCGGCCTTCGACCAGCGTCTGGCCGATCCGCCGGCCGGACTGGTTCTGAGCGGCTTGCTCCACCTGTTCCCGTGAGGCCTTGCCCTTGCCGACGAGGATATCGCCGGTCCGCATGGGCTCGCCGTCTGCCGACTCGCCGATGCCCGCCGCCTCGGGATCGCGGAGCTGCTCGATGAGATCGCCGTAGTCCTCCGGCAGGCCCAGCAGCCCACCGGGCTCGATGTCCTGGAGCCCCTCGATCAGGGTCCGCAGGGCGTCGCAGGAGCTCAGGGCCAGGTCGGCATATCCGCCGATGACGCGGATCTCGCCGTCCCGGGCGCGGTCGAGCAGGTCCTCGGACAGGTGGGCGAGCTTCTGGATGTGATCCAGGCCCAGAAAGCCCGAGGTGCCCTTGATCGTGTGGAACGCACGGAAAATGGTGTTGACCGGATCGCTGTCGTCCGGGTTGCTCTCCAGTTCCAGCAGGGCCGACTCGGCGCCGGATATGTGGTCCAGGCATTCGACGATGAAGTCCCGAAGGAGGTCCGGGTCGGCGTCTTCGGGGAGCCGGGCGACGCCGTCCTCGTCCCCGTCCGCCCCGGGCTCCGCGGGCTGCTCGGCGGGGGCCTCCCCCGCCGTGCCGGTATCGGCGCCCGCCTCCTGCGGGAGCGGCGAACCGTCGGCCCCGGCCCCCTCCCCGGCCGGCTCGGGCCCGGATTCCTCGAGCTCGCGCAGTCCGGTCGCGGCGCGGGTCAGCACCGTGACGACCCTATCGAGTGCGGCCGAGAGGTCGTCGACGCGTCCGCAGTGGATCGCCTGGAGGGATTCGAGCACGCCCTGGAGGGATGCCACGACGCCCTCGTCGAGGTTGTCGGCATCGGTGACGACCTCTTCCAGGGCTGCTCCGGCGCGGATGATCTCGTCCCCGTCGGAGGCATCCAGGGCGAGCAGTCGTGCGGCAAGGCCGTCCAGTGCGTCGGCAAGATTTGCTTCTGTGGTCATCGCAGGTCGCTCGTTTCTCGCAGGTACGGTGGCGGTCGGCGTCGGGTCGTTACGCCACGAAGCCGCCCTCTCTGGAGGAGACCACGCCGGTCCAGAACGCGCCGGCCTCGCAGGAGAAGCATGTCTTCATGGTGGTCGTGCCCCGCTGCAGAAGGACTTGGAGGCTCTCGGCGCGAACCACGCTCGGCAGGGAGATGGTGGCCGACCGGTTTCGCTTGGCGAGCTGGTTCTTCACTTCGCCGGCGAGGATGTTGGTCAGCTCGCCGACGGCGTCGCCCATGTCGTCGCTGTCGAAGGGGATCTCGAATCCGGCGAACATGGCCGCCAGGGAGACCGCGGTGGCCCTGGGCAGGCCGAGAAAGACCACCCAGTCCACGTCGCCGACGACGGAGATGACGGCGATGATGACGCCGTCGGCCCCGAGATCGTCCGGTTCGTCGATGCGCGTCAGGTCGAGCCCGCAGGCGGCGCCGAAGACGCTTTCCGCCGCCTCCGCGACGCACTCGCCGTGCTGGAGCGCCCCTCGTCCTCCCGAGACCGTCGATGGCGAATCCATATGGCCGTACTCCTCGTGTGTGCTCAGTCCAATGCGGAGGCCAGTTTGCCGAAGAACCCCTTGCTCTTCTGCTTTGCTTCGGCCAGTTGCTCGAACAGGGGGGCCAGACGCTTCTGGAGGCCTTCGGGGGTGAAGGGCTTGGCGATGTACTTATCCACCTTCACCTCCTCCATGGCCTCGTCCATCTTGCCCATCGTGCTCTCCGTGGTGATCATGACGATCGGGGTGTGTCGCTTCTCGGAGGCACGGATCTTGCGAATCAGGTCGATGCCGTTCATGTTGGGCATGTTCCAATCGACGAACAGCATGTCGATGCTCTTGGGATCGTACTTCTCCAGGGCCTCGACGCCGTCGCCGGCCTCGGTGAAGGAGAAGTTCGCCAGGTTGGAATTGGTGAGGGAACGCATCACCATCTTCCGCATGATCCCAGAGTCGTCCACGACCATCGCACGAATGTCCATAAGGCTGCGCTCCCATCTCCGTGTGCCCTGTCCCGATCCTGCATTCGGCATCGACCGTTGAGGCAGGCTCCGCAATTGCGGGCATGAGGAATCGCCCCTTCGGGGATTCGCAGGCGAGGTTGCCAAAGGGCGCAAGAGGCGCGGACGGACGAACCGGCGCCCCGGGGCGGGCGGCGGAGGCCGAGGCGCTCACGGCAGCCGCGAGGAGGGGAACCGATCCGGAGCCGGAGACGTGACCCGAGAGATGTGGGCTCCGAGACGGCGCAGTTCAGACGCCCGGCGGGCCTCTACACGGCCGTCAGACCCATGCGGATGGCGTGCTTGGTCAGTTCGGCGACGCTGTTGGCCTTGAGCTTGGCCATGATGCGCTGGCGGTGGGAGTCGATGGTGCGGGAGCTGACGTGCAGCAGGCGCCCGATCTCCTTGGCGGTCTTGCCCTCGGCGATGAGTTGAAGGACCTCCCGCTCGCGTTCGGAGAGGTCCTCCCCCGCGGACGGGGAGGGGGTCTGGCCGTTGAGGTATCCCTCGACGACGGACGCGGCCACGTCGGGTGTCAGGTACGTGCCGCCCTCGTGGGCGACGCGGATGGCGTGGCAGAGCTCTTCGGCGGTGCAGGTCTTCAGCACGTAGGCCGACGCCCCGGCGACGAGCATCCGCCGGACGTAGCGTTCGTCGGAGTGCATGGACAGTGCGATGACGGCGGTATGGGGGTTCTCGCGGCAGATCTGGCTGGTGGCGTCGGCGCCGTTGAGCTTCGGCATGGCCGGGTCCATGATGATCACGTCGGGGCGCAGCTTGCGGGCGGCCTCGATGGCCTGGCGCCCGTCCGCGGCCTCGCCGATCACGTCGACCGCGCCGCCCTCGGGCCCCGAGGCGAGAAGGGATTTGACGCCGTTTCGGACAATGGGGTGATCATCGACGGTCATCACACGCAGCGCCATGCGACACTCCTGTCCTCTACCGTCGCGGCAGGGCCTCTGGGGCGCTCCGGACGGCCAGACTTTCGTGGACCTCACGGCCTTTTCCGCCGCCCCGCCCCGGGGCCAGGGGCCTCGGGGCCGTTGCGGCTCCAAGGCTATTATCGTGCGTCGTGGAGAATCTTGACCTCGCGATTGCACAGAGTTCGCTTCGCGGATTCGCAATCGAGGGTCTGCGGCGCGGCGGGCGACATCCTAAGCGCAGGCGCCGGTGCAGCCTACGAAGCCCCTGCCTCGCGGTCGGGGACCGGCAGAACGAGCGTGAAAATGCTGCCTCCTTCCGGCGGGGCCTGGACGTCCAGCCGCCCGCCGAAGCCGTCGGCACGTTCGCGGATGGCGAAGAGGCCGAAGCCCTCGGAGTCTGTCGGTCCGGCGGCGGAAGACGGGTCGATGCCGGTCCCGTCGTCGCGAACGCTGAGGACCAACTCGCCATCGTCGGCGGTGGCGCGGACCGATACGCGGGTTGCGCCGGCGTGCTTTGCGGCGTTGATGAGCAGCTCGCGGACGGCCCGGAAGGCGAAGCCGCGAAGCTCCTCGCACAGCGGCGGGAGGGGGCGCGGGCAGTCGAAGGCGTACCGGCAGGGCGGCCGCGTGACGCCGGATTCCTCGATCAGCCAGGTCAGCGCCGGCTCGAGGCCGGTCTCGTGCAGCATGGGCGGGCAGAGCTCGAAGGTCATCGTCCGCACGGCCGAGGCGGTCTTGCGGAGCAGGTGGAGCGCCTCCTCCAGGGCCGTCGCCTGCGTCTCGGGCAGGTCGGCGCCTCGGACGACCTGGAGGTTCATGCTCATGGCGGCGAGGCTCTGGCTGACGTCGTCGTGGAGGTCCTCGGCGATGCGCCGTCGTTCGTGGTCTTCGGCCCGGCAGAGCTGGGAGGCCAGTCGCTGGAGCTGCTGCTTGTGGCTGAGGAGCTTGGCGGTCCGCTCGGCGACGGTCTGCTCCAGGTGGGCGTTGGCCCGGCGGAGCTCGTCCTCGGCCCGCTTGATCCGCAGCATCACGCGGATGCGTGCGACAAACTCCATGGAGTCGAATGGCTTGCTGATGAAGTCGTCGGCGCCGGCCTCGAGGCCCTCGATGCGCCGCCGCGGCCCGGTCTCGTGGGCGGTCATCAGGACGATGGGGAAGCCGGCGGTGGCCTCGTCGGCCTTGAGGCGGCGGACCATCTCGATGCCGGTCATCCCGGGCATCCGCTGGTCGATCAGGGCCAGGTCCGGCGGGAAGGCCCGCGCCAGGTCGATGCCCTCGGCCCCGCTGCCGGCGGTGGCGAGGTCGCAGTCCTCGACGTGGGCCTCCAGCAGCATGCCGAGCGTTCGCAGAACCTGCGGCATGTCGTCAACGGCCAGGATTCTCGGCATGGCGCCTCCCGTTTGCCGGGGCCCGAATGCGGCGTGCGCGACGGTAGGACACGACCGGCATGCTACCGGGCGCCGCGGCGCGTGGCGAGCACTTTCCGGGCCCGCCGCAGGAGCCCCCGGACGGTGAACGGCTTGACCAGAAGGTCCGTGCGGTCGTCCGGCCTTGGCGGCGGGGCGCTGTGCCGGCCGGCATAGCCGGTGATGAACAGCACCGCCAAACCCGGGCGGGCGCTGCGGATACGCTCGGCGAGCTCCCAGCCGCTGACGCCGGGCATGACGATGTCGGTGACCAGCAGGTCGATCTCGTCCTCGAAGTGCTCGCCGATCGGCAAGGCCTCCCGGGCGTTGCCGCTCTCCATCACCGTGTAGCCGTGCTCGCGGAGCGCCGACGCGGCGAAGTGCCTCACGGCCGGGTCGTCCTCGACCAGCAGGACCGTCTCGTCGCCGCCGAGCTCCTCGTCGCCCCGGTCGTCGAGTTCCTCGTCGGCCGGGGACTCGTCGGTGACGGGCAGGTGGATGCGGAAGGTCGTGCCCCGTCCGGGCGCGCTCTGGACGTCGATCGAGCCGCCGCTCTGGCGGACGAAGCCGTAGACCATCGAGAGGCCCAGCCCCGTGCCCTTGGTCGCCGGCTTGGTGGTGAAGAAGGGCTCGAAGATGCGCTGGGCGGTCTGCTCGTCCATGCCGCAGCCGGTGTCGGTGACCGAGAGGACGACCTGGCGCCCGGGCAAGCGGTCGGGATGCTCGCGCGCCCGCGCGGGCACCGGTTCGACGCTCGCGGCCCCGATGGTCAGCTCCCCGCCGTCGGGCATGGCGTCGCGGGCGTTGACGATCAGGTTGACCAGGGCCTGCTGGAGCTGCCCCGGATCGATCAGGATGTTGCCCAGCCCCTCGCCGATGCGGACCTCCAGGCGGATGTCCTCGCCGACCATCCGCGTCAGCGACTTGCTCACGTCGGCCAGCAGCTCTCCCGGGCACACCACGCGGGGCTCGAGCATGTCCGAGCGGCTGAACGCCAGCAGTTGCCCCGTCAGCTCCGCCGACCGCTTGGAGGCGTCCAGCACCTCGGCGAGCAGCTCGGCCGACTGCTCGTCGAACGTCTCGGCGCCCATGACCAGCTCCGTGCAGCCCTGGATCACCGTCAACTGGTTGCGGAAGTCGTGGGCTATTCCGCCGGCAAGCTGCCCGACCGCCTCCATCTTCTGCGACTGGCGGACCTGCCGCTGGAGCTCCCGCTCGGTCGTGACGTCCCGCTTGACCGCGACGTAGTTGACGATCCGCCCGTCGGCGTCGCGGACCGGCGAAATCACCGCGTCTTCCGTGTACGGCGTGCCGTCCGCACGCTTGTTGACGAACTGGCCGCGCCACGTCCGCCCCCCCGAGATCGTCCGCCACAGGTCCGCGTAGAACGCCTCGTCCTGTTGGCCGCTCTTGAGCACCCGAGGGTTCCGCCCGAGCACCTCCTCCCGCCGGTAGCCGGTGATCTGCTCGAAGGCCGGGTTGACGTACTGGATCGCGCCCGCGGTGTCCGTGATCACCACCGCCTCGCCGACCTGCTCGATCGCGGACATCAGCCGCTCGCGCTCGGCCTCCATGTGCTTGCGGTCGGTGATGTCGATGATCAGCCCGCGCAGGCCGACGACGCGCCCGTCCTTGCGGATCGGCGTCGAGCGGATGAGCGCCGGAAACGTGCTGCCGTCCTTGCGAAGGCCCGTGTATTCCTTCAGGGGCGTTCCCGTCCCGTTCAGCACCTTGGCGATGTTCTCCCCGGCCCGGTCGCGGTCACGAGGGGCGATCATGTCCAGGCAGGTGCGGTCCTCGTAGGCGTCATCTTCCGGATAGCCGAGCGCCTCGTAGGCGGCGCGGTTGGCGAAGGTCAGCCGCCCCCGGGTGTCCGCCTCGAACACCGCCACCGGCAGCAACTCGGCGAGGTCGCGGAAGCGCTGCTCGCTGGCGCGGACGTCTTCCTCGGCCCGCTTGCGGTCGGTGACGTCCTCCCCGATGGCGGTCAGCCCCACGATGGAGCCCTCGGGGTCGCGGACGGGCGTGTTGCTCCAGGAGATGATCCGGCGCTGCCCGTCGCGGGTGACGATGGGGTTCTCGAAGTGCTCGGGGACGCCCTCGCCGGCGGCGATGGCGCGGACGAACGCCTCGCGGATGCGGTCCCGCCAGTCTGCGGGGACGAGGGCCTCGACCCAGTCGCGCCCGATGAGCTCCTCGCGGCGCCAGCCCGTCAGCTCGGCGAGGAAGCGGTTGCAGAAGGTGATGCGTCCGCTGACGTCCACCTGGGCTGCGACGAGGGCGACGTTCTCGAGCATCTCGCGGAACCGCCGTTCGCTGCGGCGGAGGGCCTCGTCGGTCCGTTTGCGCTCGGTGATGTCCATGGCCACGCCGCGGATGCCCACGCAGGTCCCGTCGCGGACCACCGGGGCGGCACAGAGCAGGATGGGGAACTGCCCCCCGTCCTTGTGGACCGCGGCGAACTCCCGGAGTCGCGTTTCGCGGCCCCCGATGGCTCGGGCGAGCGCCTCGCGGGCCTTGGGATGGTCCGCCTGCGAGATCAGGTCGTACCCGTTGAGCCCGCGCCGCAGGTCCTCCTCGGTATAGCCGAAGATCTTGTACCCGTTGCGGTTGAGGAACGTCAGGTTCAGGTCGAGATCCGCCTCGAAGACGGTTTCCGGCAGCATCTCGGCCAGTTCGCCGAAGCGGCGCTCATCGTCCGCCATGGGGGGATGGGGGGGTGATCCGTGTACTGTCATAACCTTGCTGCTCGTTTCAGGGAGAAGTCGTCCTAGCCTGCCATCTTACGGGCTTCCTCCGGCCTCCGTATAGGGTAATCACTCGTTTCACCCACTCCAACACGGGAGGACCATGGTTAGGATCGTCCGGATTCCCCCAAGAATTCAAAGAATGGCAAAAAGAGAAGGCCTACGTGATTTTCCCGATAGCCCCGATCGGCCGCGAGCGTGCCGCCCCTCCTGCCTCCCCCTGCCTCCCCCTGCTCGGCGAACGACGCGATGAAAGCGGTCTCTCACCGCCGGTGCCAAGGCGCCTTGACCCCGCACGGCCCGATCGCAACAATGTGAGGGTCAGGAAAACCCTCACAGGGAGACACCTATGCGCCATGCACGCAGCCTCGCGATCGGCACCACGCTCTGTCTCGTTCTGGCCGGCCTGCTGGCCGCACCGGCCGGGGCGGCCCCCAAGGCCGAAGGCATCCTGAACGCCGCCGGCGTGGAGGGCGGATTCGTCGTCCACGTCGGATGCGGTGTCGGCAAGCTGCCGGGCGAGCTGGCCGACGGGAAGAAACCCATTCTCGTCCAGGGACTCGCGGCGGACCTGGAGACCGTCGCCGCCGCGAGGGAGCAGGTCCTCTCGGCCGGGGGGGCGGGTGCGGCGTCGGTCGCGGCCTTCGACGGCGAGAACCTGCCCTACGTCGACAGCCTGGTGAACCTGCTGGTGATCTCCGACGCCGGTGGGCTGTCGGCCGACGAGGTCCGCCGCGTGCTGGTCCCCGAGGGCGCGGCGCTGCTGGCCGACGGCCAGAAGATCGCCGGCCTGGCCGCCAGGCCTGCCAAGGGCCTCGACGGCTGGACGATGTATGTCAAGCCCCGCCCCGAGGCGATCGACGAGTGGACGCACTTCCTCCACGACCCGGCCGGGACGTCGGTCTCGAAGGACACGCTGGCCGGGCACCCGCGAGGCCTGCGGTGGGCGGGCGGACCGTTCTGGGCACGCAGCCACGAGCACACCGCCAGCATGAACGCCATGGTCTCGGCGGCGGGGCGCGTGTTCTACGTCATGGACGAGGGGCCGACGGAGTCCATCCAGCTCCCCGCCGAGAACACACTGACCGCCCGCGACGCCTTCAACGGCGTGGTGCTGTGGAAGCGCCCCCTGCCGAACTGGTGGAACCACCTCTACCCGCTCAAGAGCGGTCCCGGCTGGCTGCCCCGCCGGCTGGTCGCCGTCGGCGACCGCGTGTTCCTCGCCCCGGGCAACGGCGAGAAGCTGCTGTGCCTCGACGCCGCCAGCGGCAAGGTCCTGCACGAATACGACGGCACGGCCGACACGTTCGAGCTGATCGTCTCCGACGGCGTGATCTTCGCGGCGGTGGATCCGAACGCCAGGCCGGTGGACTATCGCCAGGAGAACGCCAACTGCTGGCGGGAGCGTGACCGGGCCAGCCGGCTGTGGGCGTGGCGGCGCGACCGGGACGTCCGCAAGCTGACGGCGATCGACGCCGGCAGCGGCAAGGTGATCTGGCAGAAGCGGATGCCGGTGGCGCCGATCACCCTGGCCGCCAACGAGAGGATGGTCTGCCTTCACGACGGGCAGGACATCGTCGCGCTGGACCGCAAGGGCGGCAAGGAACTGTGGCGGACGAAGGTCGCGTCGATGGACAGCATCCGCACCGGCTACGCCGGCCCGCGGGTGGTCCTCGAGGGCGATCGCGTGCTCTTCTCGCCGATGGGCCGCATGTTCGCCCTCTCGGCGGAGACGGGGAAAGTCCTGTGGTCCGTGGACAAGAAGCCGCGGTCGGGCCACTACAGCCTGGAGGACTTCTACGTCCTCGGCGACGAAGTGTGGGTCCTGGAGCGGAGCAACAAGGGGGCGTTCACGGTCTACAATCTCGGGGACGGCAAGGTCGCCCGGAAGGTCCAGAACCCCATCCGGTCGTTCTACATTCATCAGCGCTGCTACCCGGGGCGAGCGACCGAGAAGGTGTTCCTTCCCCCGATGATGGGCATCCAGGTCTACGAGCGGGAGACGGACACGTGGACCAACAACCACTGGGTCCGCGGCGGGTGCATCTACGGGGTGATGCCCGCAAACGGCATGGTCTACGCGACACCGCACGCCTGCGCGTGCTACTACCAGTCCAAGCTCAACGGCTTCAACGGCCTGGCGCCCGAACCGCAGAATGCCGAGGCGCCGCCGGCCGGGAAGCGGCTGCTGAAGGGCCCGGCGTACGACCAGGCCGAGCCGAAGGCGACCTATCCGGCGTCGTCGTGGCCGGCGTTCCGGCATGACAGCGCGCGGACGGGCTACGCGAGGACCGACGTGCCCGCGCACGTCGCACCGGGTTGGCGCCGCAAGGTGGGGTCCAAGCTCAGCCAGCCGGTCGTCGCCGGCGGCAGGCTGTACGTGGCCGCGGTGAACGAGCACACCGTCTACGCCCTCGACGCGGCGTCGGGCAAGGAACTGTGGCATTACGTCGCAGGCGGGCGGGTGGACTCGCCCCCGACGCTGCACGGCGGGCTGGCCCTCTTCGGCTGTGCCGACGGCTGCATCTACGCACTCCGCGCCGCCGACGGGCAGCTCGCCTGGCGATTCCGCGCGGCGCCCAGCGACCGCAAGGTGATCTCCTACGGCCAGCCCGAGTCCGTCTGGCCGATCTCCGGCAGCGTGCTGGTCCAGCGCGACCCCGCATCCGGGCAGGCGAAGCTGTACTGCGTGGCCGGTCGGTCGATGTTCCTCGACGGCGGGCTGCGGATGGTTGTTCTCAACCCGCGCACCGGCGGGCTGATCGCCGAGAACGTCATGGACCGCGACGTGCCCGACTCCGACAAGAAGCTCGACGACCTGATGATGGGCAAGCACATGCCCGTCGCCATGCCGGACATCCTGTCCAGCGACGGCAAGTACGTGTACATGAAGTCCCAGACGTTCACGATGGACGGCAAGCGGGTCCGCGTGCGGCCGCAGCGGCCGGACACGCAGTACGACGAGGAAGTGCACCTGTTCTCGCCGATCTCGTTCCTGGACGACGGGTGGCATCAGCGGACGTACTGGATCTACGGCCGGGCCGCCGGCGAGGGCTGGGCGGAGTTCCAGTTCCCCCCCAAGCGCGTGCCGTGCGGACGCATCATGTGCATCGACGAGAAGAACGCCTACTCCTACGGTCGCGATCCCGAGCTTCTGTGCAACACGTCGGTGACCGAGTACCGGCTGTTCAGCGCCCTGAAGGAGCCGAAGCGGAAAGTGGTCCAGCCCCGGTTGGAGGGCAAGTGGATCAAGAGCAAGCGCCGCACGGACAAGAGAGACCTGCTGGTCTCCAATTCCGTGGACTGGCATTCGCTGGCCAAGAAGCCGGCGGAGAGGCTCAGCGCCCTGGACTATAACTGGCTCCACGAGGAGCCGGCCGTCATGCCCCGGGCGATGGTCCTGGCCAACGACCTGTTGTTCCTGATCGGCTGGCGCGACGTGGTGGACGAGAAGGCCATGTGGGGCCGGTCGAACGAGAAGGAGTTCCGGGAGAAGATGGCCGAGCAGGCCGCCTGGATGGCCGGCCGCAACGGCAGCGTGATGCAGGTCTACTCCAAGACCGACGGTGAGAAGGTCGCCGAGCAGACGCTCCCGTGCGCGCCGACGTTCGACGGCCTGATCGCCGCCGAGGGCAGACTGTACCTTTCCACCACGGACGGCGAGATCCTCTGTTTCACCGGGAAATAGCCCGAACCCCACAAAGGGAGAACGGTATGCGTTCACTACAGAAGACGGCGGCTGCGCTGATGGCGGCCGTCGCGGTGGCGGGATCGGCCCGCGCGGAGACCGCCGAGGAAATCCTCACATCCGCCGGCGCACGGGACGGGCTCGTGGTGCATGTCGGGTGCGGCCGGGGGGAGCTGACGGCCCGGCTGGCCGGCGACGGCCGGTTCGTGCACGGCCTCGACAGCGACCCGGGCAACGTGGCGAAGGCCCGGGAGGCCCTGGGCGCGACGGACCGGGCGGGCGCGGCGGCCTTCGCGGTCTACGACGGGCGGCATCTCCCGTACGTGGAGAACCTGGTGAACCTGCTGGTCGCCGACGGCGGCCTCGGCGACGTGCCGATGGCGGAGGTGCTGCGCGTTCTCGCCCCGCGGGGCGTGGCGTACGTCAAGGCCGGCGGCAAGTGGACGCGCACGGTCAAGCCTGTGCCCGACGCCATCGACGACTGGCCGCACTACCTGCACGGGCCGGACAACAATGCCGTCGCCCGCGACAGCATCGTCGGCCCGCCCCGTCACACACAGTGGGTTGGCGGACCGGCGTTTTCCCGCAGTCACGAGATCAACTCCAGCATGGCCGCGATGGTGTCCGCCGGCGGGCGCCTGTTCTACATATGGGACGAGGGGCCCACGGCGATCACCCACAATCGCCTGCCGCCAAAGTGGCGGCTCATCGCCCGCGACGCGTTCAACGGCGCGATTCTGTGGAAGCGCCCGATGCCGGAGTGGGGCTGGCGGCAGTGGCACGCGGAGGGACGCTGGGACGACCCCCGCGAACGGGCCAAGATGCTCCGTCACCTCCCTTCCACACTTCCACGCCGCCTCGTCGGCGCCGAGGACCGCGTGTTCGTGACCCTGGGCTACGCCGCACCGGTCACCGTGCTGGACGCCGCCACCGGCGAGGTGCTGCGCGAGCTGAAGGGCACGGCGCCGACCGACGAGCTGCTCTACAGCGAGGGCGTGCTGGTCCTCCGCGTCCGCACCGCCGACAGCCCGCCGGAACGCGATGTGTGGAACAAGCTCTCGGAGCCGGCGCGGGGGCGCGTGATGGTCGTGGACCCCGAGTCGGGGGAGGTGCGGTGGCGGGGCGAGCCGGACGAGATGGCCCCGCTCACGCTCGCCGCGCGGAACGGGCGTGTGTACTACTACGACTACGAGCGAATCGTGTGCCTGAGCCTCAAGGACGGGCGCGAACTGTGGCGGACCGAGCCGGTCGCGGCCCGGACGGGGCATCGCGGTACGGCGGGCACGCTGGTCGCCCGCGACGACGAGGTGCTGCTGGCCACGTACCCGGGCCGGGGCGAGTCCGGTCACCTCTACGCCTTCTCGGCCGAGACGGGCAAGGTCCTGTGGAAGGGCCCCAAGCACGCCGGACCGGGGATTACCAACCCGCCGGACCTGTTCGTCGCCGGCGGGCTCGTCTGGGCAGGGGAGCGCCCGCAGAAGGACGTCTGGGCGAAGACCGAGCTCCGGCGCGAGGGCTATGACCCGGCCACGGGCAAGCCGCAGCGGGAGGTCGTCGTTCCCAAGCTGATCAGTTGGGGGCATCACTACCGCTGCTACCGCAGCAAGGCCACCGAGCGGTTCCTGCTGCTGCCGAAGCGCGGCGTGGAGTTCGTGGACCTCGCCGGCAGCGACCACATGCGCAACGACTGGCTGCGGGCGCCGTGCATCTACGGCATGCTGCCGACCAACGGCCTGCTGTACGTCGCGCCGCACCCGTGCGTGTGCTACCAGGGCGTGCTGCTGTCGAACTTCAACGCCCTCGCCGGCAAGGCCGCCAGGACGCCCGCGCCGGAGCCGGCCGGGCGGCTCCGCAAGGGCCCGGCCTACGGCAAGGCCGGGGGCGCGGGGGCCGGCGGGCCCGGCCCGGGCGACTGGCCCAGCTATCGTCATGACGGCCTGCGGAGCGGCGCGACGCCGGCGGCGGTGGCGGGGATCGAGGGGCAGCGCTGGTCGGTGCAGCTCCGCGAGCCGCTGACTCCGCCGGTCGTCGCGGGGGGGCGGGCGCTGGTCGCGGAGATCGATGCGCACACCCTCCACGCCCTCGATGCCGAGACGGGCGAGCGCCGATGGCGATACGTCGCCGGCGGGCGGATCGACTCCCCGCCGACCGTCCACGGGCCTCGGGTGCTGCTGGGCTCCAACGACGGGATGGTCACCTGCCTCCGCCTCGCCGACGGGGAGATGGTATGGCAGTTCCTCGCCGCCCCGGGCGACCGCCGCGTGATGGCCTTCGGGCAGGTCGAATCCGCCTGGCCGGTGCCCGGCAGCGTGCTGATCCAGAAGGACGCCACGCAGCAGCCCCCCGGGGCGGTGGCGTACGTCTCCGCCGGGCGGTCGTCCTTCCTCGATGGGGGCATTCGCCTGTACGGCCTGGACCCGGCGACAGGCAAGGTCCTCCACCGCCAGGGCCTCGCGGGCCCCTGGCCGGACCCGATGAAGGACAAGGGCGGCGCGGGCTACATGGACGGCTCGAAGGCGGACATCCTCGTCGGCGACGGCGCGGATATCTACTTGTTCCAGGAACGGTTGCGCAGCGACCTGACCCGCGACCCGGCCCCCATGCAGAAGCCCGCCAAGGAGCACGGCGGTTTCCGCGTGTACCCCCGGGCAAAGGATCGGGGCTCCTCGGGCAAGCGGATCATCACCACCCACGGCTTCCGCAACGGGACGGACAACGAGGGCAAGTTCTGGACATACGGCGACCGGTGGCCCGGCTGGAGCCGCCACATGGGCGGCGTCGGGCCGTACGGGCAGCTTCTCAGCGTTGACAAGGACATGCTGTATGGCGTCCACGTGTTCACCGAGTCCGTCCGCGTCCGCCGGGGGAGGCACAAGGGGGGCGGCCACGGCCAGAGGCTGTTCGCCCGCGGCTACAAGGAAAAGAAGGACCGCTGGTCGCAGTTCGTCCCCGTGCGGGTCCGCGGGCTGGTGCTGGCCGGGAAGAAGCTGTTCTTCGCCGGGACGCCCGACGTGATCCCACCCGACGACCCGCTCGCCGCCATCGAGGGGCGGCGCGGGGCCGTGCTGTGGGCCGTCTCGGCCAAGGACGGAGCCAAGCTCGCCGAGCGCAAGCTTCCCGCCCCGCCGATCTACGACGGGCTGATCGCCGCCGGCGGGCGGCTGCTGGTGAGCACCACCGACGGCCGGCTTATCTGCCTCGGCGAATGAGGTCCCGGCGTCCCCGGTGGTGGTGTCAGCCGCCCACGCGAGCCCTCGTGCGACGGGCTTCGGGGGGGGCTTTGGCCACTCGTCTGCCGGGCCGGGAGGGCTCCCATCGCCGATTGCAGATGAGCGTAGCCGGGAGAAGCCCTCGCGCTGGTAAAGCATATAAGTCTTGCTTTTATGTGGACTTACTATGTGCATCGCCGAAGGGCTCAGTCTGGCGGACCCGCCGTCTCCCGGCGGTGGCGGTGGCGGGTGCGGACCGCCGGGGGCAGGATTCTCCTTTATCGCAAGGCCGCGATCTGCATAATGAAGCAGCTTGCAAGTGCGACAGGATGCGACAGAGGCCCGGTTGTTGGCAATCCGGGCCTCCTCGACGCCGGCGGCATGGGGACGCCGGCGAGACGGAGCATGGATGGGGGCATCGCACCCTGCACCCGTGGCCGAGACGGCGGACGGCGGGCAGCGTCCCGTGACGTCCGGCGGCCCCGGGACGACGGGGCCCCAAAGGGCCTCAACTTCCCCGGCAGGAGACGGTTTCTGAAACTGGCGATCTCTGGAAAAGGCGGGGTGGGCAAGTCGACGGTGTCGGCCGGTCTGGCGCTGCTGCTGGCGCGGCGCGGCGAGCGCGTGCTGGCCGTGGACGCCGACCCCGACGCGAACCTCGCCGCGGCGCTGGGCATCCCGGAGTCGCTGCGCCGCCAGATCGTGCCGATCTCCCAGCGCAAGGCGCTGGTCGAGGAACGGACCGGCGCGAAGGTGAATCAGTACGGGCAGATGTTCAAACTGAACCCGGAGGTCTCGGACATCGCCGAAACCTGCGGCTGCCCTCACGAGGGGGTGGACCTGCTGGTCCTCGGCGCCGTCGCCGAGGGCGGAGGGGGGTGTGCCTGCCCCGAGAGCGTCCTGCTCCGCGCGCTGGTCAGCGACCTCGTGCTGCACAAACGCGAGGCCCTGATCCTGGACATGGAGGCCGGCGTCGAGCACCTCGGCCGGGCTACCGCCCGCGGGGTGGATACCATGCTTGTGGTGGTCGAGCCCGGGCGGCGTTCGCTGGACACGGCCCTTCGCGTGCGAGAGATGGCCGGCGCGATCGGCGTCGGCGACGTATGCGCGGTGGCGAACAAGGTATTCGGCGAGGAGGACGAGGCCTTCCTTCGCGAAGGCCTCGGCGAGGTCGAGCTGATCGGCTCGATCCCGTTCTCCCGCGACCTGCTGGCCGCCGACCGCGACGGCCGACACGTGCTGGATTGCGGCGACGCGGACGTTTCGGCCGCTGTGGAGCGGCTGCTGGACCGCCTTACCGCCCGGACCCCGACGTCTTCGTAAGAGGAGAGACCCTTCGATGGCATTCCAACCCCGATTCCTCGCCACGGCGGTGGGCAGCATGCCCCACGCCGACGCCGACCGCGCCCTGGAGGTGATCTTCGGCGCGATCCCGGACGCCCCGATCTGGCCGCAGTTGTCCGGGCGCGACCTCAACGAGCAGATGGAGATCCAGTATTCCGAGGGAATGCCCCGGCGGGTGGTCGACCGCGAGAACGGCCGGATGTACTTCGACACGTCCGGCGACTACAGCGACGACATCGCGGCCTTCTACGAGACGTACATGCTGGCGATGGACCCCGACGACGGGACGGGAGATTGCTCGGCGATGGCGATCTCCGAGGACCACGCCGCGGGGCTCTACGCCCTGGAGGCCCGCCTCAAGGCCGAGGGGGGCAAGCGCCCGTTCGTGAAGGTCCAGACGACCGGCCCGTGCTCGTTCACGCTGACCATCGTCGACGAGAACAAGCGGTCGCTGTTCTACAATGAGGAGTTCCGCGACGTCGTGGTCAAGGCCCTGGCGATGAAGTGCCGCTGGCAGATCCAGAAATTCCGCCCCTACGCCGAGCAGGTGATCTGCTTCATCGACGAGCCGATCCTCTCGGGCTTCGGCAGCAGCACCTACGTCGCCGTGCAGCGCGAGGACGTGGTGGCGCTGATCGGCGAGGCGGTCGAGGCCGTCCACGCCGAGGGTGCCCTCGCCGGCGTGCACTGCTGCGGCAACACCGAGTGGAGCCTGCTGACCGATGCGGGCGTGGACATCATCAACTTCGACGCCTACGGCTACGGCGAGACGATCGCGATGTACGGCGAGCAGATTCGCGCCCACCTCCAGGCGGGCAAGGTCCTGGCGTGGGGCGTGGTGCCCACCAGCGAGGAGGTCCGCGACCAGACGCCGGCCGGGCTGGCCGACGTGTACAACCGCCAGGCGGACAACCTGGCCGAGTCGTGCGACATCGACCGCGAGCTGATCGCGGCCCAGACGATCATCACGCCGTCCTGCGGCACCGGCTCGATGAGCGTGCCGGACGCCGAGAAGGTCTTCCAGCTCAACGGCGAGCTGGCGGCGTTTCTCAAGGAGAGACAGGGAGCCTGAATGTCGTTCACCATTGCGATAACCGGCAAGGGCGGGGTGGGCAAGACGACCACGGCTGCGCTGGTGGTCTCGCGGCTGATCGCCCGCGGGGCCTCGCCCGTGCTGGCCGTGGACGCCGATCCCAACACCTGCCTGGACGAGGCCCTGGGCACCCGCGTGGAGCAGACTATCGGCGGGCTCCGCGAGGAGGCCCGCGAGCTGGCCGGCAAGGGCATGGCGGCGGGGATCTCCAAGCAGGAGATGCTGGAGCTGAAGATCTCCGAGAGCCTCGTCGAGGCCGACGACTTCGACCTGATCGCCATGGGTCGCCCGGAGGGGCCGGGCTGCTACTGCTACGCCAACAGCGTGCTGCGGGACGTCCTCGGGCGCCTGGCGGGGGAGTACCCCTACGTGGTGATCGACAACGAGGCGGGTCTGGAGAACCTCTCGCGGCGGATCGTGCGGCACGTGGACGTGCTGACGATCGTCTCCGACGCCTCCCGCCGCGGGCTCGAGACCGCCTGCCGCCTCCGCGAGCTCGCCGACGAGATGGACATCGACTACGGGCGGCTCGCGCTGCTGATCAACCGCCTGCGGCGCGACGGGCTGCCCGACGCAGCCGAGGACGTCCGCATCCGCACCGGCGCGGACATCGTCCTGGGCCTCGACGAGGACGAGGCCCTCGCCGACCTCGCCGAGGCCGGGCGATGCCGAACCGACCTGCCGCCGGAGAACCCCGTGGTCCGGCGCGTGGATGAGTTCCTCGACGCCGCGGGAGTGGGGGCCTCCAGCCGGGCGATGTAGCCCCGGCCGACGCGTTCACACAGACCGGCATCGCAACCTGCCGGATGGGAGAAGGTATGGCCACCGACAAGAAGAAACGACCCGTCGAGGACCGCGTGACCGACGCGGCCTCGCTGTCGATCCTCCGCCGGGCCGAAGAGGCCGGCACGGACACGTGCTTCACCCGCGCCGACGCCCAGGGCAAGGGGTGCAAGTTCGGCACCGACGGCGTGTGCTGCCGCATCTGCCACATGGGTCCCTGCCGGATCACGCCCAAGAGCCCGCGCGGCGTCTGCGGCGCCGACGCCGACACGATCGTCGCGCGGAATTTCCTTCGCGAGGTCGCCGGCGGCGCGGCCGCCCACAGCGACCACGGGCGACACCTGGTGCTGCTGCTGAAGAAGGCGGCGGAGGGGCGGACCGACGACTACGCCATCCGCGACGAGGGCGCCCTGCGTGCGACGGCCCGCGCCTACGGCATCGAGGAGGAGGACCTCCCGGTCGCCGAGGTGGCGGGCAAGCTCGCCGACCGGTTCCTGGACGAGTTCACCCGCCAGGAGCAGTCGCTTGGCACGCTGACGCTGGCGCCGCTGAAGCGCCGCGGGCTCTGGGAGCAGCGCAACGTCGAGCCGCTGGGCATCGACCGGATGGTCGTCGAGTGCATGCACCGCTCGCACATCGGGGTGGACCACGACTACCGCAGCCTGCTGACCCACGCCTTCCGCACCGCCCTGGCCGACGGGTGGGGAGGCTCGCGGGTCGCCACCCTCGCCGGCGACATCCTCTTCGGGGCGCCCAGGCCCGTCCGAAGCCGGGCCAACCTCGGCGTGCTCGAGGCCGACAGCGTCAACGTCGTCGTCCACGGGCACGAGCCGGCGCTGTCGGAGATGCTGGCCGTCGCGGCCGGGGACCCGGAGGTCGTCGAGGCCGCCAAGGCCGCCGGGGCCGAGGGCATCCGCCTGGCGGGCATCTGCTGCACCGCCAACGAGGTGCTGATGCGCCACGGCATCCCCGTGGCGGGCAACTTCCTCCAGCAGGAGCTGGCGGTGCTGACCGGCGCCGTGGAGCTGATGATCACCGACGTGCAGTGCGTGATGGCGTCGCTGCCGGAGGTGGCCGGCGGCTACCACACGGAGGTCGTCGCCACCAGCGACATCGCCCGCACCGTCGGCGCGACGCACGAAGGCTTCGACGAGGACCACGCCTACGAGAGCGCCAAGGCCCTGCTGCTGCGGGCCGTCGAGCACTACAAGGACCGCGACCCGGCGAAGGTCGCCATCCCCTCCGAGAACGAGCCGCTTGTCGCCGGCTTCAGCGTCGAGGCGATCAAGCACATGCTCGGCGGCTCGTTCCGGTCGTCCTTCCGCCCGCTCAACGACGCGATCATGCAGGGGCGGATACGCGGCATCGCCGGGATCGTCGGCTGCAACAACCCCAAGGGAAAGCTCGACGACTACATCAACACCGTCACCGCCGAGCTGCTCAAGAACAACGTGCTGGTGGTCAAGACCGGCTGTGCGGCCATCGCGTCGGCCAAGGCCGGGGCGCTGACGCCGGAGGCGGCAATGTCGGCCGCGGGGGAGGGCCTGCGAGAGGTCTGCGAGGCCGTCGGGATGCCCCCGGTGCTGCACATGGGCAGTTGCGTGGACAACTCCCGCATCCTCGAGGCCGCCACGGAGATCGTCCGCGAGGGCGGGTTGGGCGACGACATTTCGTCCGTGCCCGCCGTCGGGCTGGCGCCGGAGTGGATGAGCGAGAAGGCGGTGTCGATCGGCTGCTACTTCGTCGCCAGCGGCGTGGACGTGGTGCTGGGCAGGCCCTTCCACGTCGGCGGGTCGGAGAACGTCGAGCGGTTCCTCCACGAGGAGGCCCGCGAGGTGTTCGGCGCGAGCTTCCACGTCTGCGAGGAGCCCCACGCCGCCGCCGAGAAGGTGCTCGCCATCCTCGACGAGCGCCGCGCCGCCCTGGGCATCGACCGCAAGGCCGAGCGGAAGCTGATGGACATGAAGGACCGCCGCGAGCTCGCCGAGGCCGGGCGCGACTAGCCCCCGCCGCGGCGACGCACGTACGGACGCAACCACGCAAGCCACACGGAAGAACCTATGTCGAAACTCATCTGCACGAATGCGATAGACGGGGCCGTCGAGTGGGTGGCCCGCGCCGAGGCGAAGCTGGACGAGGCCATCGCCGCCAAGGGAGGCGACGCCGCCGTCGGCTTCCCCGAGACGGCCTACTTCCTGCCGATCATCTACTCGCTCGATGGCACGAAGGTCCAGAGCCTCGCCGACTGCCGCACCGTCCTCAAGCGGGCCAAGGAGCTGCTGCCGGCCCGTCCCGACGACGAGACCTGGCTGCCCTACCTCGGCGGGGCGCTCGATGCCGGCATCGCGGCGCTGTTCGCCTGCGAGGTCCTCGAGGTCTGCAAGTACGCCGTCGGGCCCGACCCCACCGAGGGCATCTGGCTCGGCGCCGCCAGCGACGTCATCATGCGCGAACGCGGCATCGAGTTCGTCGACGGCACGGCGCCGGGGTTCGCGGCCATTACCGGCGCGGCGCCGGACGTCGAGACGGCCGTGCGCATCGCCCGGGAGCTCCAGGAGAAGAACATCTACGTCTTCATGGCGGGCGCGACCGACGGCGTGCAGTTCGCCGAGCAGCTCGTCGAGGGCGGCGTGAGCCTCGGCTGGGAGACCCGCCTGGTGCCGTTCGGCAAGGACGTCTCGGCGCTGGTCTACGCGTTGGGCTTCGCCAACCGTGCGGCGCTGTCGTTCGGCGGCGTCAAGGGCGGGCAGGCCCGCGCGAACCTGCTGTACAACAAGAACCGCACCTTCGCCTTCGTGCTGGGCTTCGGCGAGGTCGACAGCGAGAAATACGCCCTCGCGGCCGGGGCGATCAACTACGGCTTCCCGACGATCGCCGACACGGACATCCCCGAGGTGCTGCCGACCGGCGTGTGCACGTACGAGCACGTGGTCTCGAACGTGCCCCACGAATCGATGGTCGAGCGGGCCCTGGAGGTCCGCGGCTGCAAGGTGAAGATCACCAAGGTCCCCGTGCCGGTCCCCTACGGCCCGGCGTTCGAGGGCGAGCGGATCCGCAAGGCGGACATGCGGGTGGAGTTCGGGGGCAACCGCACGCCGGCGTTCGAGTTCGCCACCAGCGTCGAGCTGGACGACATCGCCGACGGCGACATCGAGATCCTCGGCCCGGACATCGACGAGGTGGAGGAGGGCACCGCCCTGCCGCTGGGCATCTGGATCGAGGTTGCCGGGCGGAAGATGCAGAGCGACTTCGAGCCCATCCTCGAGCGCCAGGTGCACCACCTGCTCAACGGCGCCGAGGGCATCTGGCACATGGGCCAGCGGGACATCGTCTGGACCCGCGTCTCCAAGGCCGGCTTCGACCGCGGACTGCGGCTGAAGCACTACGGCGAGATCCTCCACGCGAAGCTCCTGGCCGAGTACCCCGCCATCGTGGACAAGGTCAAGGTCACGCTGATCACCGACGAGGCGGAGGTCCTCCGCCGGCAGGAAATCGCCCGGAAGGTCTACGACGAGCGCAACCGCCGGCTGGAGTCGATGACCGACGAGTCCGTCGAGACGTTCTACTCCTGCCTGCTCTGCCAGTCCTTCGCCCCCGATCACGTGTGCATTATCACGCCGGAGCGGCTGGGGCTCTGCGGGGCCTACAACTGGCTGGACGGCAAGGCCGCCTACGAGATCGACGAGACCGGCCCCAACCAGCCGGTCATGAAGGGCGAGTGCCTCGACCCCGTCCGCGGCATCTGGAAGGGGATCAACGACTACGTCTACAAGAACAGCCACAAGGCCGTCGACGAGATGTGCCTCTACTCGATCATGGACAACCCCATGACGAGCTGCGGCTGCTTCGAGGTCATCCTCGCCTACGTGCCCGAGTGCAACGGCGTGATGGCCGTCCACCGCGAGTTCACCGGGCAGACCCCGGCGGGGATGAAGTTCTCCACGCTGGCCGGCAACGTCGGCGGGGGGATGCAGACCCCGGGCTTCATGGGCTGCGGGAAGATGTTCCTCTCCTCCCGCAAGTTCCTCTCCGCCGAGGGCGGGCACAAGCGCCTGGTCTGGATGCCCTCGGAGCTCAAGGAGATCGTCGGCGAGGACCTCGCCAGACGCGCCGGCGAGCAGGACGCCGACGGGCTGCTGGATATGATCGCCGACGAGACCGTCGCCACCGAGCCGGCGGAGATCCGCGCCCACATGGAGAAGGTCGGCCACCCGGCGCTGAGCATGGACGACATGGCCGCGTTCGCCGAAGGGCGCGAGACCGCCGCCGCGACGGTGGACGCCCCGCCCCCCGCCGCCGAGGCCGCCTCGAGCGAGGCCGGCTCCGGCGCGGCCACGACCGACAGCGCGCCCGCCGGCGCCCCCGCGCAGGCGCCCGCCGCGGCGGGCGGAGGCGGCGACGGCAGCGCCCTGACGCCGGAGGCGGTCGAGCGGATCAAGGCCGAGGTCGCCGCCTCCGTCGAGGCCGAGCTCAAGGGCAAGCTCACGCGCCAGATCGTCAAGCAGATCATCGGCAACCTCAGCGAGACGTTCCTCGGCGAGGCCCCCCCGGCCGACGTCGAGGCCGGCGCCGCCGAGACGCCCGCCGGCGCCGCGGTGCCCGGCGAATCGGAGGCGGCGCCGGGTGAGGCCGCACCGTCGGCCGCCGAGCGGATCGAGGCCGTCACCGCCTTCGAGATCCCCCGCCAGCAGGCCGAGACGCGCATCTGGTCGGTCACGCTGGGGGCGACGAAGGACGCCGGGGGCACGCGCGGGCGGACGGTCACCGTCGGCGGGCAGAACGGCATGCCCTTCCACCTGTGGGAGTCCGAGATGCCCCATCGCCCCGTCGTGGCCATGGAGGTCTTCGACGACGTCGGCAGCAAGTTCCCCCCGCCGCTGCGCGAGGTGTTCGGCGAGCTGCTGGACGACCCCGCCGAGATGGCCCGGCGATGCGTCGGCGAGCACGGCGCCGAGCTGATCAGCGTCCGACTCGACGCCACCCACCCCGAGCGGGGCGACCGCTCGCCGCAGCAGGCGGTCGAGCTCGTCCGGCAGGTGCTCGAGGCCGTCGACGTGCCGCTGATCGTCACCGGGCACAACCACTTCGAGAAGAACAACGAGGTGATGAAGGCCGTCGCCCAGGCGTGTGCCGGCGAGCGCCTGCTGCTGAACTGGACCGAGCAGGACAACTATCGCACCATCGCCGGGACGGCGCTGGCGTACGATCACTGCGTGGTCGCCCAGAGCCCCATCGACGTGAACATCGCCAAGCAGATGAACATCCTCCTGTCGAACATGTCCGTGCCGGCCGAGCAGGTCATCATGGACCCGATGACCGGGGCGATGGGCTACGGGCTGGAGTACACGTACTCGGTGATGGAGCGCATCCGCCTGACCGCACTCGGCGGCGACGACATGCTCGCCGGGCCGATGATCGTCTCCCCCGGGCAGGAGTGCGCCCGCTGCAAGGAGACCAAGGCGCCCGCCAGCGAGTTCCCCGACTGGGGCGACCTCGACCGCCGAGCCGCCATGTGGGAGCTGGCCACCGCCACCAACCTCCTCTACGCCGGCGCGGATATCCTGATCATGTACCACCCCGAGGCGGCGCGGGCGCTTCAGAGGACCATCGCCCGCCTCATGGACGCTCCCTCGGCCGCGAGCTGACCGCCGCCGAGGCCGGGGGGATCGACGCAACGACGCAAGGAGCAAACGATGGCAATGACCGGCCTGAAGATCCTCAAGCTGCTGCCCCAGACCAACTGCAAGGAGTGCGGCTCGAACACCTGCCTGGCCTTCGCGGTGAAGCTGGCGGCCAAGAAGGTGGACCTCTCCGAGTGCCCCTACGCCTCCGACGAGGCCAAGGAGGTCCTCGGCGCCGCGGCCGAGGCGCCCGTGCGGAAGGTCGCGCTCGGCGGCGAGAAGGACCTCACCCTCGGCGAGGAGACGGTGCTCTACCGCCACGAGAAGACATTCGTCAGCCCCACGGCCCTGGCGGTGGCGGTCCGCGACACCGACGACCCCGACGCGATCGACGCCACCCTCCGCGACGTCGCCGACTACGAGATGGAGCGCGTCGGCGAGACCCACGGCGTGGACATGCTGGCCGTCGTGCACGCCGGCGACGACGCCGACGCCTTCGTCGAGCTCGCCCGCAAGGCGTGGGAGACCGCCGGAAAGCCCCTCGTGCTGCGAAGCCGCGACGCCGAGGCGCTCACCCGCGCCGCCGAGGCCGTCCAGGGCTCCCACAGCCTCCTGGCCGGCGCCACGCCCGAGACCGCCGACGCCCTCCGCGAGGTGGCCGACAAGCACGGCCACGCCCTGGCCGTCACCGCCGACGACCTCGACGGGCTCGTCGCCGTCACCGCCCGGCTCAAGGAGGCTGGCTTCGATGATATCGTGCTGGACTTCCGAACCCACTCGCTGGCCGAGCGGTTCCAGACCAACACCATCGCCCGGCGGATGGCGATCAGCCAAAGCTACAAGCCGCTGGGCTACCCGTCGCTGCACGTCGCCTCCGGGACGGAGCTGGACGCGCTCGTCGATGCCGTTACCGAGATCAGCAAGTACGGCGGCATCTGCGTGTTGCCGGAGTTCGACCCGGCCCTGATGGCGTCGCTGCTGACGCTGCGGCTGAACATCTTCACCGACCCGCAGAAGCCCACGCAGGTCGAGCCCAAGCTCTACCCCCTCGGCGAGCCCGGCGCCGACAGCCCCGTCTTCCTGACCACCAACTTCTCGCTGACCTACTTCCTCGTCGGCGGAGAGATCGAGAACGCCGGGCTCAGCGCCTGGCTGCTCGTCCCCGAATGCGAGGGGATGAGCGTGCTGACCGCATGGGCGGCCGGCAAACTCTCCGGCGCCACCGTCGGGAAGTTCGCCAAGGAGATCGGGCTCGAAGAGCAGGTGAGCACCCGCGAGCTGATCATCCCCGGCTACGTCTCGCAGATCAGCGGCGACATCGAGGAGGCCATGCCCGGATGGTCCGCCACCGTCGGGCCCCAGGAGGCCGCCGACCTCGAGAGCTTCATCGAGGCCAGAGTCGGCTAGCCGATCATGCCGACGATCACATTCCACCCCGCTGACCGCCGGGCCGACGCCCCGGCCGGGACCGAACTGCTGGCCGCCGCCCGAGAGGCCGGTGTGGACATCGACGCCGCCTGCGGGGGCAAGGGAACCTGCGGGCAGTGTCGCGTCCGCGTCCTCGCCGGCGAGCTCGCCCCCGGCGACCCCGGCTGCCTCTCGCCCGAGGAAACCGCCGACGGCTGGGTCCTCGCCTGCATGGCCCGCCTCGCCGAGAAGGACGTCACCGTCCACGTGCCCGACCGCCCCGGCCGAGCCGGCGGGAAGTTCGCCGACGAGGAGCCTACCGTCCACGTCGCGCCGCACCTGCTGCCGACCGCCGACGACCTCTCGCCGGTCACCGTCCGACACTGCCTCACCGTTCCGCCCCCCCGTGCCGGCGACGGGCTCGGCGACCTCGAACGCCTGCTGCGGGCGATGCAGGGCTCCCTCGGCGACGACCGCCCGATCCGCTGCGACCCGCACGCCCTGGCCACCCTCGCCGACGCCGTCCGCGCCGACGGCGGGCGCGTTACCGTCACCACCTGGCCGGACGGGCCCGTCGAACGCATCGCCGCCGTCGAGCCCGGCGACACCACGGCCGGGCATCTCGTCGCGGCGGTGGACGTCGGCACGACGACGGTGGCCGTCGAGCTGCTCGACGCCGCCACCGGGCGAACGCTGGCCATTCGCAGCGGCTACAACGACCAGATCTCCTGCGGGCTCGACGTGATCGGGCGGATCAACTACGCCCGCCGCCCCGACCGGCTGGACGAGCTCCGCCGCCGCGGGGTCGAGAGCGTCAACGGTCTGCTTTCCAAGGCGGCCGCCGACGCCGGGCGCGCCGCCGCCGACATCGACGCCGTGACCCTCTCGGGCAATACCACGATGACGCACCTGCTCCTGGGCCTGCCCCCCGAGCACATCCGCCTGGACCCCTACACGCCCACCGTCCTGGACGTGCCTGCCGTCACCGCCTCGCAGGCCGGGCTCGCCGCCCGCCCGACGGCGCCGGTGGCCTTCTCCCCCTGCGTGGGCAGCTACGTCGGCGGGGACATCACCGCCGGGCTGCTCTGCACCGAGATCGCCGCCGGCTGCGACGAGCTCTGCCTGTTCGTCGACATCGGCACCAACGGAGAGCTCGCCGTCGGCAACGCCGAGTTCCTCCTCGGCTGCGCCTGCTCGGCCGGGCCGGCGTTCGAGGGCGGCGGCATCGGCTGCGGGATGCGGGCCGCCGCCGGGGCCATCGAGAAGGTCGCCGTCGAGCCCGAAACCGCCACCCCCGCCGTCGAGACCATCGGCGACGTCGCGCCCGCCGGAATCTGCGGGTCCGGCATGATCGACCTGCTGGCCAACCTCTTCGCCGCCGGCTGGCTCGACCCGGCCGGCAAGCTCAACCGCGAGCGCCCCAGCGAGGCCATCCGGGTCGACGGGCGGAGGGCGCGGTACGTCCTGGCCTCCGCCGCCGAGGCCGCCGACGGCGAGCCCATCGCCATCGACGAGGCGGACATCGAGAACATCCTCCGCGCCAAGGCCGCCATCTACGCCGGGGCGTCGCTGATGCTCGCCCAGCTCGGCCTCGGCTTCGATGACGTGACCCACGTCTACATCGCCGGCGGGTTCGGGCGGTTCCTCAACCTCGACCAGGCCCTCGTCCTCGGCCTCGTGCCCGACCTGCCACGCGAGCGGTTCCGCTTCCTCGGCAACGCCTCGCTGGCCGGGTCCCACATGGCCGCCATGTCCGCGGAGCACCGGCGCCGGCAGCGCGACCTCGCCGACCGGATGACCTACCTCGACCTCAGCACCGACCCGACCTACATGGACCAGTACACCGCCGCGCTGTTCCTGCCCCACACCGACCCGACGAGGTTCCCCACCGTCGCCCGGCGCCTCAAGGACGCCCGCCCGTGACCGCCGGGGCACGGAACAACAAGCGAATGGCCCTCGCCGAGGCCGTCCGCCGCGCCGCCGCCGAGCTGGCCGGGACCGACCTCGCCGACCGCTGCCGCCGGCTGAAACTGCCCGCCCCGGACCGCGACGGGCGCCTGAGGCTCCGCGTGCTCGGGCGCGACGCCGTGGTCGCGCCGCCGGCGATGGACATCGAGGCCGACGACGACGCCGGCGACCTCCACGACGCCGACCGGCTGTTGCTCCTGCGGTATCTGCTCTGCGACACCGATCCCGGGCCCGTCGGCGAGTGGGTGAGCTTCCGCCGGTTCCCCGGCGGGGCGTTCTACTTCGGCCCCTTCCGCGCCCGGTCGATCGAGCCGATGACAGGCGCGATCGGCAACGACCTTGCCGCCCTGCGCCGCCGCCTCGGGCGCTTCGACTGGCGCCAGGACGACCCCGGCGACCTCGCCGCCCGCATCCACGTGCTCGGGCCCGTCGAGGTGATGCTGGTCTACCACCGCGGCGACGAGGAGTTCCCCCCCGACGCCGCCGTACTCTTCGACGCCGCCGCACCCCGCTGGCTCACCGCCGAAGACGCCGCCGCCCTGGCCTCCCGCATCTGCCTCTCCATGCTCCGCGAAGACTGACCGTCGCGCCCTGTGGAGTGCGATGGCTGGCGTACCCCGTCGACGGGGCGCGCGGGGCGCCTCCGCGCGAGGCATCGCTCGCCTCCGCGGCCGAGGTTGGCACGCTCGCCGCGACGTGCCCGCCGTGTCGGCGCCCGGCGCCTCGAAGAACCCGCCGCCCCCGCCGACGCCCTCCAGAGCCCGCGACGCGCCCTGTGGAGTGCGGCGGCAACGACGCCGCTTTCGAGTGGGGCGCGGGGCGACCTCTACGCCCGACGCACCCACGCTCGCCGCGACGTGCCCGCCGTGTCGGCGCCCGGCGCCTCGAAGAACCCGCCGCCCCCGCCGACGCCCTCCAGAGCCCGCGACGCGCCCTGTGGAGTGCGGCGGCAACGACGCCGCTTTCGAGTGGGGCGCGGGGC
>CAYLPJ010000004.1:0-159247 GCA_964385465.1 uncultured Planctomycetaceae bacterium
CACCGCCCCAGCCGCCCCAGAATCCGCCGCCTCCGCCCCCCCCGCCGTAGCCGCCGCCGGAACCGCCGAAGCAGTCGCCGTGGATGTTCACCACCGGCACGGGTACGTTGTAGTACGCGCCGAACGGGCCGCAGATCAGGCGCCATTCCCAGGAGATCGAGATGGTGCACGGCACGCGCGTGCCGGTGGCCTCGGCCATCATGTCCGTCGCCGCGGCCTCGGCGGCGGCGACCGCCTCGGCCTGCGCCGCCGTGCCGTCGGGGGCGATCCGCGTGAACGTCACCGGGACGGTCACGGAGCTCTTGGCCGCCAGGCGGTCGATGGTCTCGACCAGCGGGGTGACCTCCCACAGGGGATGCTCGGGCACGTTGGCCTTGACGTCCTCGGCCGCGATCAACCCATGGTTGGTCAGGGTCATGTTGACCGTGAACGTATCCTTGGTGTAGTTCTCGCTGAGGGCCTGGAGGTCGATGAGGCTGGGCTCGACGGTCACGACGGGCGCGGGGACGTTGGTCTCGAAGACCGTCTCCAGCGTGATGTCGTAGCGGTCCTCGATCTCGATTTCCTCGACCGTCCAGTTGTACTCGACGTACTTCGACCGCAGGAAGATCTCCTCCTCCAGCTCGTCGCCGGGGACGATGGTGATGTCCTTGCGATACGTGTCATGCTGGATGGCCGAGACCTCCAGGTAGTACGTCGCCTCGGTGACGTTGTCGAAGACAGCCATGCCGTCGCCGGCCGTCCTGGTCTGTGCCACGGCCCGCCCGGTGAAGACGTCGCGGAGGACGACGGTGGCGTCGGCGACGCCCGTGCCGTCGCCGTAGTAGGTGGCTTCGTCGACGACGTGGACGGCCAGGTCGCCGGTCTCCGTCGAGACGTTGCGGATGGTGTAGCGGACCGAGAGGCTCGTCCCGCCGGCGGCGCGGACCACCACCGAGCCGGTGTAGGGCCCCGGGGGCAGGTCGGCGTCGGGGCTCAGCAGCAGGGAGACCGTCGTGCTCTCGCCCGGGGCAAGGCTGGGCATGGTCGCGCCGCTGGCAACCTGCATCCACGCCACGTCCGGGGGCAGCAGGACGGAGAGCTCGCCGGTCTCGGCCGTGCCGTTGTTGGTGATCTCGAACTCGTGGGTCCGCTGGCTTCCGCGCTGCATGCCGGTTCGGATGGATCCCGGCCCGGACAGCTTCGGCGTGGGCGCGACGACCTGCACGTAGACCGGCAGCGTGATCGACAGCCCCTCGTCGCAGGTAATGCGGATGCTCAGTTCCGGCTCGGGCGTACTGCGGTCGAGGGTCTCGATGGTGTAGTCCAGCGCGACCGTGCCCTCCCCGTCCAGCGTGGCCGAGCTGAGGTCCGCCTGCACGTTCACGTTCGACGGGGCCCCCTCCACGGTGGCGGTCAGGTTCGTCAGCGGGATGACGCTGAGGTTCCGCAGCGTCACCTGCCCGCCGGCGGACGCGCCCTCGATGACGCGGTGGGCGACGTACTGCTCCGACGCCTCCCAACCCAGCAGCGTGAAGGTTTCCTGGACCACGTCGGCCGGGTCGCCCGGATGGGCGGCCACGAGCTCATAGTGCCCGCCCTCGCCGGCGAGGGAGTCGAAGGTGACCTCGTATCGCCCGAGGTCGTCGGTGACGGCCAGCAGCGTCCGCCGCGTGCCTCCGTGAAGGATGCGGATCTCGACGGGCACGTTGGGCGCCCGCAGGCCGTCGGCGGCGCGGTTGGCCACGCCGGTCAGCACGATCGAGTCCCCGCTGGCCGCCTCGCGGCGGTCCGGGACCACCGTCGCGGTGTACGCCGCCTGGACGCTGACGGCCTCCACGGTGGCCGTGGCGTTGTTGTCGTCGTCCAACTCGGGAACGTTGTTGGCCTGGTCCACGACAACGATGAGATAGTAGTCCCCGACCTCGTCGGGCAGACTGACGGTGACCGTCCGGTCGTAATGACCCAGCTCGCCGGTCGGCAGCGGGGCGATGCGGTCCAGCTCGCGGAGCAGGATGGCGTCCACGTCGGCCGTGCCGCTGGCCAGGTCCGTGCAGTTGGCTGCCACCCGGGCCAGGGCCGAGGCCACCGCCGCGGCGTCCCCGCACTTGGGGCAGTACCCGTCGTCGCCATCGCCGCCGCCGTCGCTCTCGCCGCCGCCCGGCTGCCAGGTGCTCGTCCCGCCGGGGAAGGCCGGCGCCTCCTCGATGCTGCTCCGCGGGCAGGCGTAGATCCGCTCGACCCACATGGCGTCGGCGTCCGCCACGCCGGCGTTCCGGACGCGATAGCTGATCTGCACGTCCTGGTCGGTGTAGCCGGACGTCGGGGCCGTGACGTCCTCGACCACCAGGTCCGGGAGGTTCACGTCGGTCACGTACAGGAAGGCCGAACCGTCTTCCATGCCGTCTGCCTCGGCGCGAATGCTCACCGGCTGCGTGCCGTCGGACTCGCCGTCGGCGAAGGTGTCGATGTCGAACTCGACGGACGCCTCGTCGGCGGGGATGGTGACCGTCTCGGGCACGTCGGCCTCGCCGGGGTCGCTGCTGCTGAGGGTGACCACGAGCGGCCCGCTGAGGTCACCGGCGTGGCGCGTGACGGTCCCCCGCGTCGCGCCCGCCCCGGCGGCCTCGCTGACGATGGGGCTGGCGAACTCCACCGCCAGGTACGACGCGTCGTCGTCCAGCACGCTCAGTACCGCCTCGCCGGCGACGGCGTGAATCTTCTCGCCGGTGGCTGTGTCGTACGGCGTGGCCGTGATCGTCGTCGTCTGCGTGCCGTCGACGAACAGGTCGTCCACCACGTACAGCGTGAATCTTGCCGATTCCTCGCCGACGGGGATCAACACGGCCGGCTGGACCGCGGCGGCCGTGTCGTCCGAACTGGCCAGGTCCACCCACTGCTTGCGATCGGTCGGCCCGTTGCGGGTGACCGTGCCTCGAACCTTGGTGTACGCCGCGGATTCGCTGACGGCCGGGGCGTCGAGCGTGACCACCAGCGCGTTGGCGGCGGTGGCGTCGTCGTCGATGACGTCGATGTCCACCGTGTCCTGATCGTGGGAGGTGGTGTCGGCCAGCACGCGGACGGTCTGGAAGGCCTCGATGTAGGCGTCCTGCACGGCGGTGATGTCGAAGGTGACCGTCGCGTCGCCGCCGAGAACGGTCACGCTGTCGGGCATGTCCAACTGCCCGCCGGCGGAAACCCACAGCTCGACGGTGGTGTCGAATTCGGGGATCGGGTCGAGGGCGATCGTGGCCGTGACGACATCGCCCTCGAGCATCTGATCGACCGGTACGGTCAGGGTCATCGACGGTTCGTCGACGTCGCGGACCTCCAGGGGCACCACGTCCGTGGTGCGGGCGTCGCCCACCGGGTCGCCATCGGCATCGGTGTTGAACGGATCGTCGTCGACGGGGTCGTAGCGCCCGACGAGGAAGACCGTCTGGTTGCCGTCCACCGTCCCGTCGGCAAGGGGGGTCGCGTAGAAGTCCGCGGTCGCCTGCCCCGCCGGGATGGTCACGTCGACCGGGACCGACACCTCCGTGCCGTCCGTGGCCTGCCCCTCGCCGTCGACGGTCTCCAGGAAGACCGTCAGCGGCGTCGAGACGTCGCCGCGGCGGGTCACCTTGAACCGAACCGGCGAGCCGTTCTCGTCGGCGCCCTCGGCCTCGGCCGTCATCGTCAGCGTGATGGGCACGAGGCGGCTGTCGGGCGTGAGGGCGGCGTTGTTCTCGTCGTTGGCCTCGAAATGGTCCCCGCCGCTGTCGGTGCCGACGACCACCCACGCCTCGCCGGCAAACCCCGTAGCGGGGATGGTGACGGTCTGCATGCGCGTGATCTGCTCGCCGACGGCAAGCGTGCCCGTGTAGTCAAACGTGCCGATCGGCAGGTCGTCGGCGTCCCCGGCGACGAAATCGTCGGAGAGGTACACCGTGTCCTGCCACGTGCCGACCATCGCCGCCGTGCCGTCGTTGCGGACCGTCCAGGCGATGTCCACCTCGGTGCCCGGCGGCAGCGTGGTCGGGTCAATCTCGATCGGGTCGCCGTTGTCGTCCACCGTCGACACCGACAAGGCGATGTCCCCTGCCGTCACGTCCGGCAATGCCGGGAAGACCACCGCAAACGGGGCGCTGCCGGCGAGATTGTTCGCCTCGTCGGCCTCCAGCACGCCGTCTCCGTCATCGGTCGAGGCCAGCAGGTAGTACGTCCCGGCCGCGAGGTCGTGTGTCAGCGGCAGCGTGACATTGACGTCGGTGGTGTACTGGCCCGTGGGGGCGAGGATGTCGGGGCCGGCCTCGACGGCCAGGCCGATGTCGGCGGCGTCCAGCACCGCGTCCGTGGAGAGCCACACGCGGTCGGTCCATGGCCCGGCGGCGGTCGCGACGGGGTCGGCGTTGCGGACGGTCCACCGCAGCGTGGCCTGCTCGCCGAAGACCAGCGGCCCGGTGCCCAACGGGGCGACCGAGTCGACCACGAGGTCGGGCAGGTGGACGACCAACTCGCCGACGAATGCGTCGTCGGGGTCCTCGCCGTTGGTGTCGTCGCCGTCCTGGTTCATCCTGTTGCCCAGCACGTCGCGGACGTCCGGGCCGACGGAGACGGTGTACGTGTCCGGCCGGGCCAGCGTGTCGAATGCGACCCGGTACGTGAAGCCGCTGACGTACTCGACCGACGCGACGGACACCTGCACATCGGCGGAGTCTCGGACGGCCACGTCGCCGGCAGCGAAGGTCGTCGGATCGACGGCGACGTTGAAGGCAAGTTCTACGGCCTCGATGCCCGTTTCCACGTGCCCGCTGGGGACCATGGAGACGACCTTCGGTCCCTTCAGCGTCTCGATGGTCAGCGGCCCGCTGGCCAGCGTGTTGTTGTCGCCGTCGGACTCGGTCAGCCGCCCGTCGGCGTTGACGTCCACCAGCACGTGGTATGTCCCGTCCGGCAGGGCCGTGTCGATCGGCAGCGTGACGGTCGCCGAAGCCGTCTCGGCCCCGCCGGGGGCCACGGGCTCGTACAGCACACTCGGCGCCGACAACAGGGCCACGTCGTTGCCATCCAGCGTCTCGTCGGCGGACAGCCAGACGCGGTCTGCCCACGCCCCCGCCGCGGCCGAGCCGCCGAGGTTCTCCACGACCCATGACAGGCCGAAGCTCTCGCCGAAGAAGAAGCTCGTCCGCGCGGGCTCCAGGGCGGTCGGGGACAGGTCCGGCAGGCTGACGTCGAACGCCATTTCGAAGGCGTCGCCGCCGGTGCCCGTCTCGCCGTTGGGCAGCACGCCGTTGCCGTTCATCCGGTTGCCCAGTGCGTCGGTCACCGACGGCCCCAGCCTCAGCGTGTACGTGCCCTCCGCCGCCGGCGGCGTAAAGGCGATCCGCCAGACGTTCCCGCCTCGCGGAGTAACGGATGTGACGGCGACGGCGCTGTCGGGGCCGGTGATCGTCACGTCGTCGACGGTCAACGATGCGGCGTGGATCCGGCGGTCGAAGGTCACGTCCAGGTAGGTGGGCACCGCCGAGCCGCCCGGCAGGGCCGCCGCCTGGACCACCGGGCCCGGCAAAGATGCGATGGAGACCTGCCCGCTGACGGCGGTGTTGTTGACGTCGACCGCCTCGGGCAGCGTGCCGGCCGTGTCGGCCTCGACGATGAGGAAGTACCCCCCGTCGCCGGGCGCGTCGGCTTCGGTCGGCAGCGTGAACGTCACGGCCGGGCTGTAGCTCGCACCGCCGGCCAGGGGGTTCTGGGCCGACGCGGAGAACGTCGCGAGGTTCCTATCCACGCCCGGGCTCTTGTCCAGCACCATGTCGGCCGAGAGCCACACGCGGTCCGCCCAGCTACCCGTCGCGGCCAAGCCGCCGATGTTGGTCACGAGGAACGTCAGGTCCACGTCGTCGCCCCACCAGAGTGTGGTGGTCGCCGGGAGCACGGCGTCGGGGACGAGGTCCGGCAGCCCGACGGCAAGGGCGCCGACGAACGCATCGGTCGCCTCGCCGTTGGGCATCAGGCCGTTCTGGTTCATCCGGTTGCCCAGCGCGTCGCGAACGTCCGGGCCGACCGTCACCGTGTACGTGCCCTCGCCGACCGGTTCGAGGAAGGTGAAGCGGTAGCGGTCGCCGGTCACGTGCGTCACCCCGGTGATCGGCACGACGCCGGTCGGGCCGGTGACGACGGCGTCCGAGCCGTCCAACGTGGCCGGATCGATCGCCTTGTCGAAGACCACATCCACGAAATTGACCACCCGTCCGACCGCCGCGGGGATCATCTGCGAGACCTTCGGCCCCGAGAGGTAGCTCAGCGTCAGCTCGGCGCTGGCCGCGACGTTGTTCGCACGCGTCGTCTCGCCCACGCCGAGATCGCCGTTGGCCTCGACCAGCAGGTAGTACGTCCCCGCCGCCAGTTGCCCCGGGTCGTTCGGCAGCGTGAGGCTGTCGCCGGCCGCGTAGTCCGCGCCGCTGCCCAGCGTGCCGCTCGCCGACGACACCGCGCCCAGCAGCATGTCCCCGCCGTCCAGGGCCGCGTCCGTCGAGAGCCACACCCGGTCCGACCAACCGCCCGGCGCGCCGACCGTGCCCACGTTCGTCACGCGCCAAGTCAGCGAAAAGCCCTCGCCGAAGTGCATCTCGGTCCGGTCGGCCGAGACGCTGTCTGCCGCGAGGTCCGGCAGGACCACCTCGAACGTGCCCGTGAACGCGTCGCCCGGCTCGCCGTTGGGGGCCGCGGCGTTCTGGTTCATCGGGTTGCCCAGCGTGTCCCGCACGTCGGGGCCGACGGTCAGGTCGTAGAGCCCCGCCTGCCGCGGCGGGTCGAACCGCACGCGGTAGACGTTGCCGCCCAGCGGCGTTACGCCGGTCACCGCGACCGCCCCGCCGGGGCCGCTGACGCCGACGTCCCCCGGCGCGAACGTTCCCGCATCCAGCTCGCGGTTGAACGTCAGGTCCGCATAGTCCACCACGCGGTCCTCGACGCTGGGGGCCATGTCCGTCACCATCGGGCCGGGCAGCGTGGAGATGGTCAGCGCGACCGACCAGGTGTTGTTGCCCTCGTCGGCCTCGGGCATGCGGTCGGCGCCGTCGGTCTCCAGGAACAGCCAGTACGTCCCGTCGGCCCACTCGGCCGGGTCGTTGGGCAGCGTCACGGCGATCGAGCCGGCGTAGGTCTGGCCCGGCTCGACGGGCTCGGCATTGGTGGTATCGCACGCGCACCGCCAGGCGAGGAAGAAGTCCGACTGCGTCGCGTCGGCGGGGGCCATCTGCCCGGTGAGAATGGCGTAGGCCTCGTCGACGTCCCGGTCGAAATCGGCGTCGGTGCTGAGCCAGACGATCTCCGGCCAGTAGCCCTGGACCATGGCCCCGCCGGCGTTCTCGACGATGAAGTCCACGTCGAACGTCTCGCCCCACCACGCGCTGCTTCCGCCGACCGGGTGCGCCGACGCCGAGGCGACGACCAGGTCCGGCATGTCGATCTGGAAGTCCGCGGTGAACGCGTCGCCGGGCTGGCCGTTGGGCAGCGCGCCGTCCTGGTTCATCGCGTTGCCCAGCTCGTCGGTGATATCCGGGCCGACGGTGATCGTGTGCAGCCCCGCCGCAGCGGTCTCGGAGAAGTGGATGCGGAGCCGCGTGTCGGTATCGTCCAGCGGCTCGATGTCGGTGACCGCCAGCGGCGAGCCGTCCGGGTCGGTGAGGCTCACGTCGGTCAGGCCGAAGCTCTCCGGGCGGACCGGCGTGTCGAACGTGACGTCCACGTGCGTGAGGATGCCGGGCGCGTCGGACGGCGTCATGGCCGTCACGGCCGGGCCGGGGAGGCGCGTAAGCAGCAGCGTGGCAACCGACGCGGCGACGTTGTTGCCCTCGTCGGCCTCGGGCTCGGCATCGGAGGCGTCGGCGGCGACGATCAGGTGGTACGCGCCGTCGGCCAGACCGCCCGTCACCGGGATCGGCACGGATGCGGTGGCGGCGTAGCTCCCGCCGGCGGCCAGGGGCAGATAGCTCGCCGCCGGCGCCAGCAGCACGGGCGTGTCGCCGGCATCCAGCGTCGCGTCGGCCGACAGGTAGATGCGGTCCGACCAGGAGCCGACCGTACCCACGCCGGTGGCGTTATCCACCGTCCAGCTCAATTCGATGCTCTCGCCGAAGTGCGCGGCCCCCTCGACAGGGCTGACGTCGGCGACGGTCAGGTCCGGCAGGGAGACGACCACGTTGGCAACGTGCGGGGCGGCCATGCTGTTGCCGAACGTGTCGGCCACGTCCGGCCCGACCGCCACGCCGTAGCCGCCCGCCGCGGTCGGCCGGGAGATGTGCACGCGGAAGCTCGCCGGGCCGAGCTGCTCGGTGCCGTGGACCGTCACGGCAGAGGGCCCCATCACGGCCGCGTCGTCGGCCGAGAAGGTCGCGGGGTTCATCGCGCGGCTGAAGGTGACGTCGATCCAGGCGGGCACCTCGGCGGAGGGTCCCGCGGCGACACCGGTCACCTGGGGCGCCGGCAGCGTGGTGAGGGTCATGGCCGGGCCGGCGGCGGCGTTGTTGCCTTCGTCGCTCTCGGCAACGGCGTCGGCGAGGTCGGCCTCGACGAGCAGGTAATACGTCCCGTCCGCCAGCGTGCCGGGCGCCGGCAACGTGACCGTCTGCGAGGCCGGGTAGTCTGCCCCCGGCGCCAACGGGCTCACCCCCGAGGCGGGGCGGGTCGCAAGCTCCATCCACACGGTCGCCGAGCCCTCGGTGGTCGCGTCGGCGAGAATCACTCGGTCGGACCACGCGCCGGCGGCGGTCACGTCGGTGGCTGCGTTGCGCCCGACCCAGCCGACGGTGAGGCTCTCACCCCAGCTCGCGGCGGTCTCGGCGGGCGCGACGGATTCGGCCAGCAGGTCCGGCAGGTCCACGACGAAGCTGCCCGAGAAGGCGTCTCCCGCCGGGGCAGCGCCCGGCTCGCCGTTGGGCGCCGCGGCGTTCTGGTTCATCGCGTTGCCCGGCACGTCCAGCACGCCCGGGCCCACGACGACGCCATACGTGCCCTCGACCGCCGGGGAGGCGAATCGCACGCGGAACGTGCTCGGGGAGACGACGTTCACGCCGACCACCGGCACGGACGCGCCGGTCGCGTCCGTCACCGACGCGTCGGCGGCCGTGAACGTCGTGTGGTCCATGTTGCGATCGAAGACGACGTCCACGTAGTCCACCACATGCCCGTCGTGGCGGGGCAGCAGGTCCGTAACGACCGGCCCGCCGCGGGTGGTGATGTCCAGGCCTGCCGAGGCGGCGGTGTTGTCGGCGGCGGTCTCGTCGGCCTCGGCGACGGCGCCGGTCGAGTCCGTCTCGGCGAGGAAGTAGTACTGCCCGTCCGGCAGGCCGTGGGCGGCGGCGGGCAACTGAAGCGTCAGCGTCCGCTCGTAGGCCCCCAGCGGGGCCAGGGGCGACCACGCGGCCGCCGAGGTGCTGATCAGCTCCAGGGCCGTGGCGGCGGCGTCGAGCGTCTCGGCGTCGGCGAGCCAGATGCGGTCGTACCAGGGCCCGTCGGCCCGGACGCCGGTGGCGGCGTTCTCGACGCGGAAGGTGATGTCGACGGCCTCGCCCCACCACGCCGCCGAGGCGCTGCGGGAGACGTCCGTCACGGTCAGGTCCGGCAGGTCGATGCGGACGGTGTCGGCGAAGGCGTCTCCGGCGGGGGCGGAGCCCGGCTCGCCGTTGAGCCCGTCGCCGTTCTGGTTCATCGGGCTGCCGGCAACGTCGCGGACGTCCGGCCCGATCCTCACCGCGTACTCGCCGGCGAGGACCGGCGCCGGAAGGTGCAGGCGGAAGGTGGCGTCATCGAGGGCCTCGACGCCCGCCAGGCCCACCGTCGCGCCGGTCGGGTCGGTCACGACCACGTCGGCGACGGTAAACGTGTCGGCGTCGATGGCGAGGTTGAAGGTGACGTCGAGGGCCTCGACCACCCCACCATCGCTGACCGCCGCCAGGCTCGTCACCTGCGGGCCGGAGTGCTGGCTGAGCTCGATCGCGGTCGTGGCGGAGACGTTGTTGGCCTCGTCCAGCTCCGCGTGCTCGCCGGCGCCGTCGGCCTGCACCAGCAGGTAGTACGTCCCGCCCGCGAGCCCCTCGGCGCTCGGCAGCGTGACCGGCACCGACAAGCGGGTGTAGCTCTGCGTCGGCGACAGAGGCGCGTACGCCGCGGCCGAAAAGTCGCCCAGCAGCACGTCGCTGCCGGGTTCCAGTGTGGCGTCGCCTGCCGAGAACCACACACGGTCCGTCCACGAGCCGACCGCGGCGGCGGCGCCGTCGTTGCCGACCGTCCAATTCAGCGTGATGGCGTCGCCGAAGTGGGCGGACCCGGCCGAGGCCGATACCCCCGAGGCCACCAGGTCCGGCAGGTCGATGGTGAACTGGGCGGTGTAGACGTCGCCGGGGTCTTCGCCGTTGATGGTCGCGTCCCCGTCCTGGTTCATGGGGTGACCGAGCGGGCTGGTCACGTCGGGGCCGATCTCGACGGAGTACAGTCCCGCGGCCGTCGCCGCGGCGAAGTGCATGCGGAAGGTGTTGCCGCCTCGCGGCTCAACGCTTGTGACCGCCAGCGTCCCGCCCGGGCCGGTGAGGGTCACGTCCTCGGGGCTGAAGGAGGTCGCGTCGATGGGCGAGTCGAATGTCACGTCGGCATAGCGGACGACGCCGGGCTCGTCGCCGGGCTGGAAGGTACTGACCTTCGGGCCCGACGGCTGGGTGAGGCTGATCGCCACGCCGGGGCTGACGGCGTTGTTGGCATCGTCGGTCTCGATGACGTCGCCGCCGCCGTCGGCCTGGACGAACAGGTACCACGTCCGCGTGCCGACCGGGATGGCCGGATCGACCGGCAAGTCCACGTCGACGCTGGCGGGGCTGTAGGTCTGCCCGGCGGCGAGGCCCTGGCTGACGGGCAGCTCGCCGAGCAGGCGGTCGTCGGCGTCGCCGAACGTGCCGTTCTCCGACAGGACGATGCGGTCGTTCCAGGAATCGCTGAAGCCGACGGCCCCGGCGTTTCGGCCCAGCCAGCCGAGCTGAACCGTCTCGCCGAACGTCGCCGAAGTGGCCGACGGCGTGACCAGGTCGACCACCAGGTCGGGCTGATCGACCGCGAACGTGCCGACGAACGGCGCGCCCATCGCGTTGCCCAGCACGTCCTCGACGACGGCGTCGATCGTCACCGTGTACGTGCCGATGGCGCTCTGGCCGGCAAAGCCGATGCGGTACGTGTTCCCGGCCAGTTGCGAGACCGACGCGACGGGCACGTCCGTGCCGCCGAAATCCACGTGGGCGGCCGAGGCCGGGAACGTCGCCGGATCGATCGCCTCGTCGAAGGTCACGTCCACGTGATCGACCGTCCCGGAGGCCGTGGCGTCGGGGTCCATCACCTCGACGACCGGCCCGGACTTGTCGATCGCGAACGTCGTGCGGAACACGCCGCCGGTGTCCAGGGAGTAGACGCGGACGTTGTCCAGGGCAAAGCCGTAGCTGCCGTTGCTCCAGTCGCCGGTGACCGCCAGCGTGGTCACCGCCGCGTCGGCGACGAAGGTGCCTGAGAACGTCAGCCAGTTCATGCTGCCGTAGGACGCCGGGACGTCGTGGACGAGCGTTCGGTCCAGCAGCGCCGAGGCGCCCGAGACGGCAACGTATCCGGTCGCCGAGCCCGCGGAGGCGTTGCGGGCGTAGTCGAACTCCAGTCTGTACCGCCCGCCGACCACGGTCGAGAAGGTTTGGGAGACGACCGAATCGTTGTCGATGTCCAGGCTCTGGTCGTAGCCGTCGGGGTTGACCGCCCCGCTGGTCCCCTGCCACAGGTAATTGATCAGGTCCACGTTCGCGCCGCTGCCGCCGATGCTCCATTGGAACCCCGCCGGCGCCGACTTGTACGTCGCGAAGTCCCCGCCGACGTCCGGCGAATCGAACCCGGCGTTGGCGATCAGGTTCTCGCCCACGGCGTGGCCGCCGGACATCAGGTTGCCCGACAGGTCCGTCACCTCCGGGCCGATCGCCACGTCGTAGCCGCCCTCCAGCGACTGCACCGGAATCGCCACCTCGAATTCCGTCGCCAGTCCCGGCCGCGACACGCCGTCCAGCACCGCGCCGTACACCGGCGTGACCGCGATCGCCGCGGTGTCCACCACGCCGCCGGGGCCGTCCACGACCACGTCCGCGCCGCTGAAGCTCGACGGGTCCATCGGCTCGCTGAAGGTCACGCGAAGAAGCGAGACGTCTTCGGCCACCGCGCCGACCGGCTCGAAGGCCGTCACGTGCGGGGCCGTCTCGTCGGCCAGGAGCTGGAAGTCGTCGGTCGTCTCGGCCGTGACGTTGCCCGCGAGGTCCGCCACGTCCGCCACGGCGAGGGTGTACAGCCCCGGCGTGACGATCGCATCGAAGACCACCGTGTACAGTGCGCCCGCGCCGACGACGTCCACCACGCCCGGGCTCTCGGGCCCCGTCACACTCGCCCCCGCGACGCCGATGGTGGCCGGGTCGACCGACTCGCTGAACATCACCACTCGCGACCCACTCGGGGCCTGCTGCTCGCCGGCGCCGGCAAGGAACTCAGGCCCCCGCGTGTCCAGCGTGACGTTCAGCACGCCCGACGCGGCCGCGCCGGCGCCGGGGGTGAACGCCGCCGCCACGGCGTTGCCGCCCTCGTTCAGGCCGGCGCCGGTCATCGCGAACGTCCCCGCCGCGGGGGCGTGGAGGCTGTCGTCCGCCGTGCCATCGCCGTCATAGTCCATCTCGATCAGCCCGGCCTTGTTGACCGCTACGTCAAAGACCGGGGCGGTGGCGTTGGTCAGGTCGTCGCTGTCGCTGACGCCGGAATCGCTGCCGGGCTGAAGGTCCACGGCGACCGTCGCCGCCGCGGTGACCAGTGGCAGGTCGGCGACGTGGTCCCCTCCGGCCAGCGCGTTGCCCACCGCGTCGGTCACCGTCGCCGTGCCGTCTACGGTCAGGCGGTAGAGGTCGTCGGGCAGCGTCTCGGCGAAACCGAGCACCACGCTGGCGGCCCCGGCGCCGAGGTCGGCGTAGGTGGCCGAGGCGATCGGGATCGCGACGTCGCGGGCATCGCCGAAGAGCCCGTCGCCGCCGGAGGCCAGCAGACCGTAGTTGGCGAGATCTTCCGCCGAGGCCACGTCGAGGCCGACGGCGTCGAAGAACGTCACGGTCACGGCGTCGGGGGCGATGGCGGTGTCCGTCACCGCCGGCGGGGTCTCATCGACGATCAGCGGCGTGACGAAGTCGTCGCCTGCGAGACCGTCGGCGTCTCCGTCCAGCGGCACCCCGTCGGCGTCGCGCAGGCCCGGATCGCCCGAGCGGACGGCCAGTTGGTACGCCCCGTCGCCCAACGAACCGGCGTCGAAGGCCAGCGCGATCTCCGTCCCGCCCGCGATGTAGGTCGGCGTGAGGGCAATCGCGGTGTCGTCGCCGCCGCCGGCCTGGCGGTCGGCGCCGAGGTCCCGCAGCTCGTACGCCGCCGGATCGTTCGCGGCCGCGGGGTCCACGGCGCCGGAGAGCGTCAGCGTCACGCCGGGCAGCGGCTCGCCCGTGGGCGTGATCGGATCCACCGCGAGGATGGTCCGGCCGGGGCGGATCTCGATCGGCACGGCGACGAGATTGTCCTCGGCGGTCTCCGGTTGGGCGTTGCCCTCGTCGGCGAGGAACAGCAGGTGGTAGCGGCCGGCCGGGACATCGGGCATCACGACGTCCAGGCTCCGGGCGTAGTCGGCCCCGCCGGGCAGGGGCGTCTCGGCATCGACGGGGACCGAGCCGAGCAGGTCGTCGCCGGCGTCGTGGAAGGCGTCGGTGGAGAGGTAGACGCTGTCGATCCAGTCGGCCTCGGCCAGCGCGACGCTGTCGTTGAGGACGGTCCAGTCGAGTCCGAGCGTCTGTCCCGGGGCGGCCGCGGCGGGGGTCGGTGCGGGCGTGAGGACCAGGTCGGGCAGGGCGATCTCGAAGCTGTGGACGAACGTCTCGGCGAGGGGGTTGCCGAGGACGTCGGTGGCTTCGGTGGAGACGGTGACGTCGTAGACGCCGGCGTCGGCAACGGGATCGAAGCCGAGCCGATAGGCGTTGTTGCCCAGCGGCACAATGCCGGTGACGGCGACCGGACCGCGCGGACCGACAACGGCGACGGACGCGGGCAGCGTGGCCTCGTCCACGGGCTCGTCGAAGGTGAGCTCCACGTGGTCGACAGGCCCGGGGAGTTCGCCGGCGGGTTGGGCGTCTGTGACGGTCGGGCCGGTCAAGTCGATGGCGAATGCGGCCTCGTAGACGTCCCCTCCGGGCCCGCCGCCGAGGAGGTAGATCCGGACGTTGTCGACGTCGTGATCGGCATACCCGGCCCCGGTAGCGGCGGTGAAGCCGAAGTTGTACTGCGGCGGGATGGCCTCGGAGGGCAGGTCGTAGGCGAGCGTCGCGACGCTGCCGTTGGGCTGCTCCAGCGTGACCTCCAGGCCGCTCGTGCCATCGAACCGCGCGGTGGCGTGGAACCAGCCGGCCCCGACGTACCACTGATCGAGGTGCACCTTCGTGCCCGCCAGGCCGTCGCGGAACGAGCCGTTCCAGTCAATGGCCATATGGCGGTTGGAGCCCTCGCCGTTGTCGAAGCTGTCGAATTCGACGGCGAAACTCGTGCCGGTGAAGCCCGCGTACCCGATGCCCCCGCCGGCACTGCCCCAGCCGGCCTGGTCGCCGACGACGAAGCAGATGCCATCGGCCCCGCCGCCGAGGCCCGCGCCGTTGCTCATCCGGAAGTCGAAGCTCACCACGAACGGCGCGGGCGTCTGCCCCTCGCCGTAGAACGCCGCCCCGGCCAGGTAGCCGCCGACCGGCGTCAGCCGTGCGAACCCGTCGCCGTGGTAGAACGCGTCGCCCAGGAAGCTCCATGTCGCCGGCTCGGCGTCGAACGGCTGATCGTCGACGAGTCCCAGCGACATCGGGTTGCCCGAGACGTCCGTGATGTTCGGGCCGACCTGGAGGAGATAGTCCCCGTCCCCCGACTGCGGCGGGAAGTGGACCTCGAAGGTCAGGTCGTCCAAGGCCACGATGGTGATGTCCGCCGGATCGACCGGCCCGGCGGGCGTGGTCATCGTCACGTCCGATCCGTCGAAGCTCGCGGCCAGCATCGGCTCGTTGAACGTGACGGTCACGCGGTCGACGACCTCGGCGACGGTGCCATCCGGCGCGTGGGAGACCACCCACGGGCCGGTCAGGTCCGGCTCGACGGCGAAGCTCTCACCGTCGGGCCCGGCCACCGGATTGCCGGCCGGGTCCGTCACCCCGGCGCCGAAGCTCAGCGTATGGGTTCCGGCCTCGGTGAGGTAGTCGAACGTCAGCGTGTACGTCGCGTCCGCGCCGTCGGCTGCGTGCACCGTCACCGGGGCGCCCGATGGGTCGGTCAGCGTGACCTCGCCGACGACCACGCTATCGGCGTCCATCGCCTCGCTGAAGACGACCTGCCGCTCGGCGACCGGCGCCTGAACGGGGGTCGGGCCCGGCAGGACGGAGGGGGCCCGCGTGTCCAGCGTGACGGTCAGCGTGTCAGCGGCGGAGTCGCCCACGGCCGGGGTGAAGGCGACATCCACGTCGTTGGCGCCCTCGGCCAGCGAGACCGTATCGAAAGCGTAGGTCCCGGCGGCGTCGACCAGCCGGGAGTCGTCGGGCGTGGCATCGCCGTCGTAGTCCAGCTCGATAAGTCCGGCCTTGTTGACCGTCACCTCGATCGTCGGCGTGACCACGTTGGTCAGGTCGTCGCTGTCGCTGGCGCCGCTGTCGCTGGTGGGGGCGAGATCCGGCTCGACGGTCGCCGGACCGGTCTCCAGCGCCAGTTCCTCAACGTAGTCCCCACCCATCAGCGGGTTGCCCGCCAGGTCCGTCACGGTATTCGTGCCATCAACAGTCAGCCGGTAGAGTTCGTCTCCCAGCAGTCCGCCGAAGCTCACGAACGCCGTGCTCGCACCGGCCTCGCCGAGCGTGAAGTCCACGGAGGTGACGGGCACGACCACGTCGTTGCCGTTGTCGAACACGCCGTCTCCGCCGGAAGCCATCAGCACGTAGTTGGCCGGGTCGCTCGCCGTCGCCGGGTCGATCCCGCCGAAATCGGTGAAGTCGACAGTCGCGCCTTCGGGCCCGATCGTCACGCCCTGCACGGCCGGGGCGGTCTGATCGACGGTGAACTCGTGGACGAAGTCCCCGCCGGCCAGTCCGTCGTTGTCGCCGTCCAGCGGGATACCCGAGTCGTCGTGCAGGCCCGGCCTGCCGCTGGTCGCCGTCAGGCGATAGGCGCCCTCGGGGAGGAATTCGGCCTGCTGGAGCCCGGAGTAGCGGACGTTTGCCTGACTGTGATTGAGGAAGCCGACCTTGCCGACGCCCAGCGGATCGGGGTCCACCACGGAGGTCTGCCACACGACCGCCTGGTCGCTGGTCCGGCGGATGCCCACGTCGATCGTGCCGTCGGACTGGTACGTCACCGAGAAGTCGTACTCGACGTAGTCCCCCCAGCCGGGGCCGAGGTTCTGGGCCAGCAGCGCAACGTTCGGGTGCGCGTCGTTGCCGTCCCACATGATCGTGTGCATCTGCGACGAGCTATACCCGCTGCTGTCGGTGATCTTCAGCAGCTTCAGCCCCGCCGGACCATACGCCCCGCTGATCGACTGGTTGCTCTGCTTCCAGGAGAGGTAATAGTAATCGTCCGGCCGGCCGGCATCGGCATCGGGCTGGAAGCCGAAGACCAGGCCGATGAAGTCGTCGTCGCTGTTGGTCTCGACCTTGATCCGCCCGGTGAACTGGCGGTCGATGAAATCGAAGTCGCTGACGAAGAACGTGGGGTGGTCGTTCTCGGTCTGCTTGACGCTTGCGCCCCCCTGCTCGATGTTCCACTGCCCCTGGTCCCCGCTGTAGGCCCACTCCGTCCAGTCGTAGAGGTTCACCTGGTTGGAGGCCACGTACAGCAACCGCACCTCGTCCGTGCCGTCGACGTAGTTCGGCGAGAGCGTCAACCCCGGGCCCGTCGGGTGCCCGGCGGCGTCCAGGGCCGTCAACTCGTAGGTCGCCGCGTCCCGGGCGTCCGGGCCGTCCACCTCTCCGGACAGTGTGAGCGTCAGTTGCGAGACGTTCTCGCTCGTGTGCCCCGCCGGATCCGCCAACGTGACCACCACCGGCTCGCGGATGTCGATCGGGACGCTGACGGCGTTGTTGCCCTCGTCGGTCTCGGTCTGCCAGTCCTCGTCGTCGGCGACGAAGATCAGCTCGTACGCCCCGGCCGGGAGGTCCGGGACCTCCACCATCGCGTTGACGACATAGCTCTCGCCCGGTCCCAGAGGCCCGGGCAGCTCGACGGACTCGTAGGCCACGTCCTCGTAGTAGCCTTCCCCGTCGGAGAGATAGACCGCGTCGTTCCAGTCGTACACGGCCGGGACGTCGCCTTCGTTGGTGACCGTCCAGGCCAGCTCGAGCGTCATGCCGGGCGCGGTGACCGGGTCGGTCGGGTCGGGTGCCATCGCCAGGTCGGGCCAGGTGACTTCGATGGGAGTTGCGACGGTGTTGTTGGCCTCGTAGCCTTCGGTCACGTCGCCGTAGTCGTCGGCATGGATGATGAGGTACTGCGGGCCTTCGGTGATCCACGGCGCCGCTTCGAGGACGATCGTGGCGGTCCGTTCGTCGAAGCCGCCGGAGGCGATGTCGCCGGGCTGCTCGGCCTCGCCGATCCACGAGTCGCCCATGACGATCGGCAGGGGGCCCTCGTCCATGTCGTCCAGAACCGCGTCGTCGGAGAGGTAGAAGGCGTCGTACCAGGGCGCGGGCGCGGTCTCCGTGCCGGCATTGTCGGTTCGCCAGGAGACGTCGAACTCCTGCCCGGGGGTGACCTTCGCCGGGGCGGCGGGATTGGAGACGACCAGGTCCGGCAGCGAGACCGTCGCAAAGCTCCAGACGTTTCCGGGGAACTCATCGCCTCCGCCGTGGGTAATGACCTGCCAGTGGTACGTCGTGTCCAGCTCAAGCGGGCCGGGGTCATAGCTCATGGCCGCCTCGGCCGTCAGGCCGGAGGCCACCAGCGGCGGCGTCGCGTCGGTCCCGAAGTAGACGTCGGCGGTCAGCCCGTTCGGCTGCTCGATCTGCCACTGGAGCGGCGCGTCGAGCGGGGCGTCGGCGCTGCCGTCCGCGGGCGCCGGATTGGTCGGCAGCGACGGGTTGACCTCCACCCCCGCCGGCGTCATGCCCTCGGGAACGAGGCGGTACTCGTGGCCGAGCGTGAGGGTCAGGTCGTCGCCGGTGCCGGCCTCGGCGCCGCTGGCGGCGAGCCATTCGGTCACGTCGCCGAAGTCGACGGACTCCATGATGATGGTCCAGTCCAACCCGGTGATGCCGCTGACGCAGATGCCGTCGGTGTTTCGGCTGTAGTAGTAGTCGCCGAGGAAGGCGTTGGAGCCTGGGGGGTTTTCGACGGCCTCGCCTGGATCGTCCGACTGCGAGACGTACGGGTCCGCCCCGCTGCCGACGATGCGGAAGTTCAGCGTGGCGTAGTTGGGGTCGTCCTGGCTGTTGTCGATGGCGAAGACGAACCCGAACGAGTACTCCTCCGTGTCGGCGTTCTCGTGCAGCCACAGGTTGCTGCGGTAGTACGACAGCGACACGCCCGAAGGGTGTGCCGAGGAACTGGAGTAGCTGTAGTGCTGCGCCCCCGTCTGGGCCGTCTGAATGGCGGTGATCTGACCGACCGGCTGGAGCTGGGAGACGTCCCAGTCATAGACGTCCAGCCGCAGCGGCCAGTTGACCTCCTCGACCGCGGCGTTGTCGCCTTCGTTCGTCTCGGCGGCCTGGCCCTGGGCGTCGGTGACCGCGAAGAGCCAGTAGTCTCCCAAGGCCGCCGAACCGTCCTCGACGGTCACCGTGATCGTGTAGTCCGCCCCGGAAGCCAGGTCGGCCTCGCGGGGCACCTCGGCGATCAATTCGTCCGTGGCGACCTCCAGCGTCGCATCGAAGGACCGGTAGATGCGATCCACCCAGCCGCCCTCGGTCGTCGCCTCGGCACCGGCGTTGACGACGCGGATGTCGGCGTCGTAGCTCGTCCCGGCCGGGCGGGCGTCGGGGATGCTGATCTCGGCGACCTGGAGATTGGCCTGGCCCGCGCCGAGCTGCGGCCGGACGGCCGGGCTTCTGGATGCGCGCACTGCCCCCACCTCGTCCGCGGGCCGGTCGGGCTTTCCCTGGCGCGGCGCGCAGTCGGCCTCGGCCAGTCCGGTGGCGAAGGCGGAAAAGGTGTACCGCAGGGCGGCGGGGTTTCGCTGGGGAACGGTCAGGGCGATCTCGGCCGCGTCGGCGGCGGCCGGTCCCCCCGCCAGCGGGACGGCGGGCCCGTCGGCGGCGTCCAGCGGAGCGGCCACGACGTGCAGCAACTCCGCGGTGAGATCATCCTGGCCATCCAACAGCAGACGCGGTTCGAGCGACTCGAACGAGGGGCGCATCCTTGCCTCCTTTGCTGCCTTTGCCACACGGCGCCCAGCGCAACACCCCGCGTGATATGAGCGGAGCATGCGCGTCCTTGGAAACGCTTTACGTCTGGACCCCGACCTGCCACATGGGCGCAGCCGGTTCGACGCGAGCGGCATCGCCTCCGTGCCGGGCCTCACAACCTCGGCAGCAAAGCAAGCGAAAACACCCAGCCCCCCTTGCTGGTGAGCACCCATGAGTATATGCCCGAAGCAAAAGTTGTCAAGCAAATGAAGATTACCTAACAGGCTGAAAGCGGCCCGCGCGATCCGCTCGGGGAACCCTACACGCCTGGCCGGGAAAAGCCGTACAATGCATCGAGACGCAGTTCCAGGAGCTCCCGCATGACCAGTATCCGAATCGCAGCCGCCATACTCGGTTGCCTGCCCGCCGCGGCGCCCGACCGCGGCACCGCGGCTGAGGACATGGCCGCCCTGACCGACGGGGTCCGCACGATCGCCGCCCCCGGCGTCCCTGGCCCCCTGTGCGTCTTCGGGGACCGGGCGTTCGTGGTCCTCGCCGCCGACCATGCCGGGCACCCCGCCGCGGTCGTGGCGGCAACGCGAACCGGAAAGGGCCGAGCCGTCGCCTTCGGACACGACGGGTACGTCACCGCCGGCGGGCTCGAGGTCGGCCAGACCGCTCGCATGATCGCCAACGCCGCCCGCTGGGCCGGGGGCGCCGACGGGCCGCGCCGCACGCGGTTTCGGGCAGCCGTCGGGCGCGACGCCGCCCTCGCCGACGCCCTCGCCGGCCAGGGCCTTCACGTCGTCCGCTTCCCGCGCGGCGGACTCGCCGACGCGCTCGACGCCGCCGACGTGCTCTGCATCCCCATTGCACGCATCACCCGGGACGAGGACCAGCGGGCGGTCCGCCGGTTCCTCGAAGGCGGCGGCGGGCTGGTCGCCTTCGGCCTCGGCTGGGGGTGGAAGCAGCTCAACCCCGGGCGCGACCTGCCGACCGAGCACCCGGGCAACCGCGTCCTGGCCGAGGGGGGGATCGTGTGGGCGGACGGCACGCTGCGGCGGACATGCGACGAGGGCTTCGCCGTGGCGCCGCCCGATCCGCTCGCCCACGCCGGGCGGGCGCTGGACACCGTCTCCTCCGCGGACGAACGGCCCGGCGACGAGGGCGCTGCCGCCGCCACGCTCGCCCTGGCCCTGCGGGCCGTGCCCCCTGCGGACACGCTCCTGCTGCCCCGCGTCCGGGCCCTCGCCCGCCGCGTCGGCCGGGAGCCCATCCCCACGCCGAAGACGCCCATCCGCGCCGACGACCCCATCGCCCGCGTGCTGCTGACCTGGCGGGACGTGCAAAGCCGCCAAGCCGCACCGGAGGCCGTCCTCGCCCATCCCGCCGCCGCGACCTTCCCCGGTGCCGTCCGCCCCGATGCGCCGCGCGTCGCCCGGGCCGTCGCCGTGGACGCCGCCCGACCGGGCTGGCACAGCACCGGGCTCTACGCGGCGCCCGGGGAGGTCGTCACCGCCGCCATACCCGGCGACCGCGCCGATGGGCGGCTGGGCCTGCGGATCGGCGCCCACGCCGACCGCCTGTGGCACAAGAAGGCCTGGCGGCGCTGCCCGGACATCTGTCGGCAAGTGCGGCTGACCGAGCCGACGACGCGCCTGGCCAGCCCGTTCGGCGGGCTGATCTACGTCACCGTCGACCATCGGGCAAAGCCCGGCCGCGTGGAGGTCCGGCTCGCCGGCGGGGCCGAGGCCCCGCTGTTCCGGCTGGGCCGGACCACCGGCGAGCAGTGGTGGAGCATCCGCGGCCGACCGGCCCCCTGGGCGGAGCTGGCCGGGCGAAACGTCATCCTGACCGTCCCGTCGCGCCACGTCCGCGCGCTGGACGACCCCGCCGCGCTGATGACCTTCTGGGACCGCGTGGTGGACGCCTGTGCCGACCTCGCCGCCCGGCCGAGGGGGCGGGAGCGGCCCGAGCGGATCGTCGCCGACGAGCAGATCGCCGCCGGCTACATGCACTCGGGCTACCCGGTGATGGCCCACCTCGACGCCGCCGAACGGATGGTGGACCTCGACCGCCTGCGGACCCGCGGCGACTGGGGGCTCTTCCACGAGTTGGGGCACAACCACCAGTCCGCCGACTGGACCTTCGCCGGCACGATCGAGGTGACGGTCAACCTCTTCACCGTCTACGTGCTCGAGACCGTCTGCGAACCGGGCGCCCCGCTGCACGGCGCCCTCCGCGGCGACCGCCCGGCCAAGGCCCTGGCGAAGTACACCGCCGGCGGGCGGCGGTTCGCCGACTGGAAGGCCCGCCCCTTCCTCGCCTTACGGATGTACCTCCAACTCAAGGACGCCTTCGGGTGGGAGACCTTCCGGAAGGTCTTCGCCGAGTACCGCGACCTGCCCCGCGACCAGCGGCCCGGCACCGACGCCGCCAAACGCGACCAGTGGCTCATCCGCTTCAGCCGGGCCGCCGGGCGGGACCTCGGGCCCTTCTTCGCCGCCTGGGGCGTGCCCGTCAGCGACGCCGCCCGCGACGCCGTCGCCGACCTGCCGGGCTGGATGCCCGAGGGCTTCGGCCCCCCCGATGCCGGTCAGTAATGCGGGCGGTTGGCCTCGTCGGCGTCGTCCTCGATCTCCCCGGTGTGACGGCGGACGTCCCGCATCTCGTTGCGGAGCTCGACCAGCCGGAAGTTGATCTCGTCCACCGATTTCGAAAGCCTTGCGACGCCGTCCTCCAGGAAGGCGACCTTCTCTTCGAGGGCGATCACGCGGTCGTTCATGATCTGCGGTCCTTTCTCCCCCTCGCCCATCATTGTAACAGCCGGGCACACGTGTCACTTCTGTCCACCCTCCCACACGTGGACACACACGGTCGTATTTATCCATAAAGTATTTCTTTAACACGTCTTAGATATGAAATCGTTTTGTCCGGCCCCCGGGTAGGGTGTCCAGAGTAGGTACCTGTGGGGCGACTCCCTCATCCTGGCCGGGGCGGGGTTTTCGGGGTGGAAACTCACCGGCCCGGACGGTACGTTCAGGGACGGTGCGGCAGGAGCGGCAGCGATGACCACCCAACCGGCGAATCGGCGGGCCAGCGATCCATCCGACGCCGCCTCCGCGCCCGCGCCGGGGGAGATGCTCGCCGACCTCGTCGCCCGCCTCGACGCCGAGGGGGCCGCCCTCCTTCGCGTCGCCTGGGACCGCCGCGTGGACATCCTCGCCGTCCACCCCGCCCCCGCCGGCGACGCCGAGCCGCCCGGCTGGCTCACCGCCGCGCTGACCGCCGCCGGCGAGGCCGCCGAGACCGATCGGGCGATCAGCCGCCCGCTGCACGACGCCGACGCCCTCTACGGCCAGCCGGCGGGGAGGCATGTCCTGCTGAAGGCCCTGCCGCACCCCCTCCGGGGACGGGGCGTGCTCGCCGTCGCCGGCGCCGCCGAAACCGAGGCCCTCGCCGATGCCCTCACCGCCCTGACCGCCGAGGCCCCCGCCATCGAGCTGCTGGGCCTCCGCGTCGCCGCCGCCTCGCCGCCGGGGACCGCCCCGCCGCTGGAAGACGCCCTCGCCGTCCTCGCCGCCGTCCAGGAGCACGACCGCTTCCTCGCCGCCGCCATGGCCTGCTGCAACGAGCTCGCGGCCCGCTGCGACGCCGACCGCGTCAGCCTCGGACTCGCCCGCGACGACTATGTCCGCCTCGCCGCCATGAGCCACACCGAACGCTTCAGCCGACGCATGGAGGGCGTCCAGCGCATCGAGGCCGCCATGGAGGAATGCCTCGACCAGGACGTCGAGATCGCCCTCCCCGGCGGGGAAGGCGAACACGTCGTACGCGCAACCGCCGACCTTGCAAGGGCTTCCGGATCGGCTGCCGTGCTCTCCCTGCCCCTCCGCCGAGACGGCCGCGTCGTCGGCGTCCTCACCCTCGAGCGCGACCGCCCCTTCACCGCCCGCCAGATCGAGTCCCTCCGGCTTACATGCGACATCTGCACGCCCCGGCTGACAGACCTCCGCCGCCGCGACCGCTGGGCCGGCGCCAAGCTCGCCGATGCCGCCCGACGCGGACTGGCCACCCTCCTCGGGCCCCGACACACCTGGGCCAAGCTCGCCGTCGTCCTGCTCGCCGCCGCGGCCATCTGGCTGGCTTTCGCCGAGGGAACCTACCGCATCGACGCACCCATGACCCTCCGCGCCGCCCGCAAGCAGGTCATTCCGGCCCCCTTCGCCGGGCAGCTCGAGGCCGTCGGCGTCGAGGTAGGCGACCGCGTGGCCCCCGGCGACGAGCTCGCCCGCCTGCGGACCGTCGAGCTCCGCCGCCAACGCAGCGCCGTCCGCGCAGAACTCTTCGAGCACCGCAAGCAGGCCGACGCCGCCCGGTCGGACAAACGCTGGGCCGAGGCCCAGATGGCCGCCGCACGCGTCAGCAAGCTCCAGCAGCGAGACCGCCTGCTCACCCGCCGCATCGACCAGGCCGCCCTCCGCAGCCGACTGGCCGGCACGGTCGTCCGCGGCGACCTGAAACGTTTCGCCGGCGCCGCCGTCGAGAAGGGCCAGCTCCTCTTCGAGATCGCCGACCTCCACAGACTCCGCGCCCGCATCCGCGTCGACGAGGATCAGCTCGCCGACCTGCTCGCCGCCCTCGCCGACCGCGACGTCCGAGGCCGACTCGCCGCCGCCGCATACCCCGACGACACCGTCGACTTCACCGTCACCCGCGTCTGGCCCGTCGCCGAGGAATCCGACGGCCGAAAGACCTTCGCCGTCCGCGCCGAGCTCGCCGCCCTCCGCCCCTGGATGCGCCCCGGCATGACGGGGATCGCCCACATCGACCTCGGCCGTCGCCGCCTCGCCTGGATCTGGACCCGCCGCCTCGCCAACCGCCTCCGCCTCTGGCTGTGGATGTAGCCCCGCTCACGCTCCCGGCGGGTGCAACCGCCCTCTCCCGATCCCTGCCCGCCGCCCGTCGCCCGGTCAAGCGGAACCGGGATGTATGCCAGGGCTTGCGGCCACCCGCAGGCCCGAAGGGCCGGCAGTGAGCAGCCCCCGGCGACAGCCCGCGGCGGTCCGTCAGGGGACGGCCCCCGCGGGTTCAGGGCTGGCGGGGGCGGCACATAGGACGGTGCCGTCGCGGAGGGTGACAACGACTCGGCCGTCGGCGGCGACGGCGAGGCCCTCGTAGACGGGGACGGAGGGCAGGTCGAGTTCCCACATCCTCTTGCCGTCTGCCCGGGCGAAGGCCGCGACGTGCCAATACCGCCCCCGCACCTCGCCCCCTGGGCCGGGGCGCTTCTCGAGCTTCTGCATCAGCACGACGGCGGCGTTGCCGGTCAGCGCGCAGCCGCGGGCGTCGCAGCCGTAGCCGAAGTCCTCGCTCTGCCACGTCGCCCGGCGGTCGAGGTCGAGCTTGAGGGGCTTGGCGCCGGCATGGACGTCCCAGCGGCCGGCCGCCTTGGCCTGGCTGGCAGCGTCCAGGGCGGCCAGGAATGCCTCGCGGGGGATCAGGGCCAGGCGGGTCTTGCGCCGCTCCCGCTCATAGACGCACGCCACGTCGCGGTCGTCCCAGGCGGGCATGCGATTGCTCGCCGACCGCGGGCCGTAGGGCCTCATGCGGAGGTAGAGCGCCTGGCCGCCCTCTCGGGCCACGCGGAAGGTCAGGCTGTTCCGCCACGCGCCGTGCTCGCGGTCTTCGGTGAGCAGCCGCCGGCCGCCGAAGAGCACCACGCCGGGCGCGAAGGCGGCCACCTCCTGTCCCATCGAGCCTCGGTTGAGGTGATGCCCGGGGGAGACCTCCTTGTCCCCGAACAGCGGCGCAACGCTGCCGTCGTCGGGGTCGAGGACCACCAGCGGGGCCTGCCCGCCCTGGAAGACGATGCGCCGGTCGGCGGCGCACATCTGGGCGCCGCCGGCCAGGACGTTGTGCGTGCCGGCGCCCGACCACTCCCCGCGGTGCCAGAGCAGCTTCCCCGTGGCGACGTCGGCGCAGACGGCGTGGACGCCGTCGATCATCTCCAGCAGGCCGGCGACGGCGTAGACGCGCCCGTCGCGGACCAGCGGCGAGCCCAGCACCGGCCAGCGGCTGCCGAGCTGCCCGTAGAGCATGATCCGCCCGGCCTCGGGTGCGACGCGGAGGCGCCACAGCTCCCGCCCGTCGTCGAGGGCGAGGGCGTAGAGGATCCCGTCGGCGGCCCCGACGAAGACGCGGCCGTCGGCGACGGTCGGGCTGCTGAAGAGCCGTCCGCCGGTACGGGCGCGCCAGCGTCGCCTGCCCGTCCGCAGGTCGTAGGCGTCGAGGGCCCCGTTGGCCCGGCCGACGACGACCGTCTCCCCGCCGACGACCGGCGGGACGGTGCGGTCCTCGGCTTCGAGCAGGACGCCCTGGCCCTCGCCGATCGGCCCGGTGCGGTTGTCGTACGCGGCCCGCCAGGCCACGACCGCGCGCTCGGACACCGTCGCGGCGACAGAGCAGGACCGCCGGGCGTCGCCGCGGTAGCTCGCCCAGCCGGGGCTCTTTGCCCGCGGGACGTCAGGCCTGGGGCCGCGGACCAGCCGCGGGCCGGGCGGCGGGAGCGTTTCCTCGGCCCGGGCGCGGGGGATGAAGCCCCGCCACTCCATGCAGCTCATGCAGGCGGTGGGGAATTTCCAGACCAGCCCGTTGGCGACATACTGCCCGGCGGCGCAGGAGGACTTGGCGGGCAGGACCTGGCGGCTCTTGCCGGCGACGGCGTCCCAGGTCAGCCCTTCGGTCCCGAAGATGCCCTGCGGGCTGGCGGTGTATCGCGAGCAGCCGCCGCGGGTCAGGCTCACCTTGCCCAGCGGCTCGTACGGCTTGCCGGTCACGGGGTCCAGGACGTCCCGCCCCACCCACAGCAGCCCGTCGAACGCCAGGGGGATGGGCCCGACGGGCGCGCCGCCGCGTGGAAGGTCCCACCTGGGCTTGCCGTCCTCGACGCCCAGCACGGCGCAGCGGTCGGTCTCCGGCCCGGAGAGGACGTACAGCCCGGCGACGACATAGCCGCTGACCGGGTGGCGGCTGGAGCGGTCCCACTCGTAGCCGCGCGGCTTCTTGCGGACGATGCCCGTCTCGCGCCGCCACAGCCGCTTGCCGTCGGCGACGGCATACGCCTCGGCCACGCCGCCCTCGGTGCAGACGAACAGCTTTCCGCCGGCGGCGGCGGGGCTGCGCGGGTCGAAGGCGTCGGGGCCCTTCTCGCGGCGGTGCCGCCAGATCGCCTCCAGCGATCGGGCATCGAGGACCGCCAGCAGCAGCCCGGCCTGGCGGAACGGGGCCACGTTGGCCTCCATCCGCCGCATCCGCTCGGGGAAGCGGTTGGGGAACTGGGGCCCGCCCAGGACGAGCACGCGCCCGTCGGCGACGGCCAGCCAGCGGATCTCGCCGCAGTCGAGCTTCACGCGGCGTCGCTCGCGCCCGGTGGCGGCGTCGAGTTCCAGCAGGTGCGGCCCGTCGGCGACGAGCAGGCGCTCGCCGTCGGCGACGACGCTGGATCGGGCGACCTGGAGCCAGACGGCCGGCGAGAGGCGGCGGTGCCAAAGCCGCCCGCCGGAGCCGACGGTACGGGCCGTCAGCAGCGGGCCTCGCTTCTGGTCGAGCGGCGCGTCCATGACGGTCTGCCAGCCGTGGGTGGGCAGGTCGACCTTCTCGCCGGGGAGGATCGGCTCGCCGCGGGTCGTGTCCAGCAGGTGCCCGTTCCACAGCATGAAGACGCGTCCGCCGGCGACGATCGGCAGCGGCAGGCGGGTCGAGGCGTACGGCTTGCCCGTCCACTGGATCGTCTCCGGCAGGCCGTAGGCGGTGTCCGAAGATACCGCGTTGTTGTCGGCCCCGTGCCACCACATCGGCCAGTCGTCGGCACCCTTCAGCGGCCCGGCCCGCACCGTCACCAAGGTGCCCTCGCCGGCCAGCGGCGCGACCTCCGGGCCGATCGCCCTGGCCCACTTTGCCAGGGCCTCGGCGTCCAGCTTGCCGGAGGCGTCGCCCAGCACGGCCAGGCCGTACCAGGGGTGCAGGACGCGGCGGAGCTCGCCCGCAAGGGCATCCGTAAGGTCGCCGGCAGCCAGGGAGGCCAGGACGACCAGGTCCGCGCTGCGCCCGGCCGGGAGGAGGCGGCCGGTCCCGCCGACGTCGAACCACGCCCGCCGCCCGAGCAGGCCGAGCCGGTCAGCCTTCGTTCGCGCCGCCCGCACGCGGGCCTCGTCGGCGTCCTGCCCATGGACAAGCAGGTTCGCATCCGCCTCCGCCAGCGCCAGGGCCAGCTCCCCTGCACCGCATCGCGGCAGGTGCGCCAACCCCACCGGCCGATCGACAGCTTTCAGGATCCGCCCGGCCAGCGAAGCTCCGTCGCCGGCGGTGGTGGCAGCGACGGTCGCCAGCAACGCCGCGGCCGTGGTGCCCACGAGAAATGCCCGGCGATCCCATCGCATCGAAATGTCATCGCATCCCATGCTGCGCGCTCCGTGCAGTTCCACCGGTGACCCGAGGGCTTCGGCGCGGTCCGTATCTGAAACGCGGGTTGCGGCCGCCGATGGCGGTGCAAATCGGCGCGGGCACCCGCGCCACCGGCGGCCGTCCGATTGCCCCGCCCGGCATGAGGGCGTTGAGCTTGTCGAGCTCATCGGCGCGGGGGCCGCCTCCGGGCCTACCGGTCGGCCGGCGGCGCGGGGACAAGCGTCAGCACGGTCGCCGCCGACGGCGGCAGGTGGAGGCGGACGGCGACGGCCCGGCCGCGGCGAGACGTCGGAATCCGCCGGCCGGAGAGCAGGTCGGCGGCGAGGGCGGCCCCGCCGCCGGGCACGTCGACGAGCAGTTCGGCGTCCAGCGCCCGCGCGGTGACGTTCTGGACGACCACGCACCGTCTGCCCGCGGCGTCGTCGAAGGCGTAGCCGGTGGTTCCCGCCGGCCAGCGGACGGCCGGGACGGCGGCCTCGCGGAGCGCCCGCACGGCGATGCGCCGCAGGGCCGGATCGTCCTGCTGATGCTGGGAGTGGACGGGCCCGTGGAGTACGACTGGCAGCTCCGGCCGCGTGGACCGCGCGACCGCCAGCCGGCCCTGCCGGGTCACCAGGGGCTCGATCGCCGCGTCGTCGTCGGCGAGATAATGGAGCCCGTCGAGCCTGGCGCGGGGGGGCACGTGCCCGACGCCGAGGGCCTCGGGCCAGTCGCGGATCGCCTCGGCGACGCGCTGGCGCATGTCCCCGCCGGGCGCGTCGGCCTCGCGGCGGACGCCCAGCATCGCCCGCAGGTCCGGCCCGCCGCCGACGGGCTCGGGCACGTGGCCGATCAGCAGCAGCGGCACGCCGGCGCGGAGCTTGTCCACCACGGCCTGAAGCAGCGTTCCCTCGACGCGTTCGGCCGGGGCCCAGACCATTGCCGGCACGCGTTCGGCGGGGAGGCCGGCGAGCTCGGCGATGCTCACCCCGCCGCCGACGGTCAGCCCGGCGTCGCGGAACGCGCCGAGCATGCCGTAGTAGTGCCCCCAGCCCAGCTCGCTCTCGCCGACGACGAGCAGCGGCTCCCGCGGCGCGTCGGGGGCGACGGTCATCGCCAGGGCGGCCAGGCGGTCGTTGATCCACCAGTGATGCGGCAGGACGCCGCCGCCGATGGAGTGCCTCTCGGCCTTCATCATGGCGTTGAGGTGGTCGCCGACGTATTCGCTGTGCGTGAGGTTCAGCACCCGCTCGAACCGGCCGCGGCGGTTGGCGATCGCCTGCCACCGCGAGTCCAGCAGCCGCTTCCGCCACGCCCCCGAGCCCAGAGGCAGCATCTGCACCGCCGCCTCGTTGACGTAGTGATACCGCTGCGGCCGCTCCCAGCCGGTGATCAGCCCGTTGACCATCGCCAGGGCGCGGAAGGTGACGCCCTCGAGGGCGTACTGCCAGATGCCCGCGATCGGGTGGTTGTCGGCGTCCAGCGTGCCCAGCGGCTCGGCGGAGGCCCATCGGGGGCCCAGCCGAGCCCCGCCGATGGCGGCCGGCAGGCGGTGGGCAAACGTTCCCTGCCCCCGCTGCACGGTACCGGGCGCGGCGCGGTTGAGCTTCACGTCGGTGAACTTCGCGCAGCGGCTCATCCCTTCGGCCAGGAAGTAGCGCCACGCCGACGGGTGACGGCGATCGATCTCGCGCCCGGCCTCGGCGAGGGTGGCAGCACGGATGGGCTCGCCGTCGACCCGCTCCCCGGCGACGGTCTGCCCGGCATGGGCCGCCAGCCAGCGATTGAACATGCCGATCGTCGCGTAGTGCTTCGGCGGGTAGGCCGCGTCGTACTGCCACCAGTCCGACATGGCGAAGACCACCGACCGCCGCCCGTGACGGGCCCAGATCTCGCGGACGCCCAGCGGCGCCCACCACTGGCGCACGCCCATGCCGTTGGGGAACCAGCCGTAGCTGTCCATGACCTCCCCGCGGAGCTGCGGGTCGAAGGGCCCCCACTGAAGCGGGCCCTGGTCCTCGCGGTGGACGCCCTGGGCCACCAGCCAGTTGCCGTCGCCGGCGTACCGCACGCGGTTCCACCACTGCCGGCCGTCGGGGTTCGGCCTCGCGTCGGTGCCGAGGTGGTGCTCGACGCTGTGCGTGTGCCGCGACATGAACCACATGTACCCGCCGGCCCGGCGGTGCTGGTGGAGTGCGGCGTCGAGGTCGCGGATCGCGCCGCGCGGGCGGGCGACGACGAACGTCCGCGCATCCCGGCTTGGCTCGCCGGCGGCGGAGCTCTCCACCATCACCCGCCAGGGCTGCTCGACGGCCGTGCGATCCGCCGGGACCGTCAGCGCCAGGCGGCGAACGGCGAAGGCGGGCACGGTCAGTTCGAAGGTCCTCGCGACGGCCTCGCCGGCCAGGGCGGGCACCGCCCGGACGGTCGCGGTCACGGCCCGTGGGCGCGGGGTCTCGTTCCGCAGCCAGACCGCCGCCTCCACCGCCTCGCCGGGTGTGAAGACGTACCGCTCGCGGACCTGGTCGATCGTCCGGTGGAGCACGCGCTTGCTGACGGCGGCGTTGCCGGCGTCGAGCTCGGCGATCTTGGCCGGCAGGCGGACGGCGGCCCGCACGGCCGGGCGGGCGCGAACGATGCGCTCGGCGAACGACAGCACCTCCCGGCGGTCGCCGGAGAGCAGGGCGGCCCGCAGGCGGAGGTGGTCGGAGAACCACGAGCCGACAGGCAGGTTCGCGTCGGTCAGGTCGGGCAGCGGGACGGCGACCTCCCCCGCAGCGCCGGCGGCCAGCTCCAGCCGCGCCGTCCCCGAGGCAAGGTACTCGCCCTGGAAGTCCAGCAGGCGCCAGGCGAGTTCGTAGGCCCCGGCCTCGCGGGCGCGGACGCCGACGGTCGCCGCCTCCGCCCCGACCGCCAGCGATGCCAGCATGGCCGGCCTCCGCTGGGCCCGGGCCAGCAGCGCCGACAGCCACTGCTCGATGCGCTCGCCGCGGAAGAAGTCGCGGTTGATCCGGCTGGAGTAGTCGTACTCGATCGTCGGCGTCCCGCCGCCCTGGAGGGACCGGCTGGCGAAGTTGGGCGCCGGCAGGACCTCGTCGAGCACGCCGGGCGCGGCCAGGACCTCGACGCGGCCGTCGCGCCGGATCTCCGCCACGGCCGGGGCGCCGCTGGGCCAGCGGAACAGCACGTCGGCGCCCTCGGGGGCGTCCAGCGGGGCGACCGGCAGCACGCGGTTGAGGCGGTAGATGGCCAGGTCGTCGTCGGCCGGGACCAGCGGCGCGACGTCCGAGCGAAGCAAAGGCGGGAAGACCCGCCCCTCGCGTCCGCCGGGGGCCAGCAGGTTCAGCCCGCGCCATCGCGACGGGTCCGGCTGGAACGCAAGCACGTTTTCCCCGGCCCGCAGGGCTTCGTTGAGCGGGTAGTAGCAGAGGTCGTCCTCGCGCGGCGCGCCGACGGGCTCGACGCCCCGGCCGTTGACCAGCAGCCGGACCACCGCCGAGCCGCGGACGAAGAGCGTCCAGTTCCGCTCCAGGTCCGCCGCGGTCATGCGAAGGCGGGTGCGGTAGACGCTGTCGGGATCGTTCAGCCGCAGCACGCCGTCGATCGGCGCCATCGTGCCCCGCCACGTCTGGCTGAGCCCGGCTTCGGCCGGCTGCCACGGCAGGCGGTCGCCTCCGGGACCGAACCAGTCGTCCCCGGCCTCGCCCGCCGGGGCGCGCTCCCAGCCGGTAACGGCCAGCGGCCCGCCGCCGGGGCTGTCCACGACCTCCAGCGCCGTCAGCCCGGCCTCGCCGGCCCCGCGGGTCATGCGGACTTCCACCGCGTGGGTGCCCTTGCTCAGGGCCCTGGCGGCCAGCAGCTCCGGTCGCGGGCCCTCCCCGCCGGTCCACCCGCCGGCCGGCCGGCCATCCACCCACAGCGACGCCGCCAGGGGCCTCTCGCCCCAGCCCGCGCCGGCGTAATGCAGCCGCGCCAGCAGCGACGCCCCGTCGGCGGGGCTCTCGACCGTCGCGCGGTACACCACGCGTGACGCGGGCACCACGCCGACGAGAAGCTGCTTGCGCTGGCGCCCCATGAACCGCACCCACGAGACCACCACGTTCCGCCCGGGCTTGAGGTCCGCGGGGCCCAGCACGTACTCCGATCGCCGCTCGTAGCCGCGAACGCCCACGCGCCGACCGTTGACGTACAGGTGGCTCTCGGTGTTCGTCCGCCAGCCCAGCAGGACGGCGTAGTCCGGCGCGTCGGCGGGCACGTCGATCACCATCCGGGCCCAGCCCTCCATCGCGTCGTGGAAGGCCGGCGACTGCGAGACGTCGAAGCCCACCGGCGTCCACGCCGACTCGTCCGCGTCGGGCGCGTACCAGCGCTCCGCGAAGCCCTGCCGCTTCGGGTCGGGGCGGTAGAGCATCTCCGCGGCCTCGCAGGCGACGTCCGTCAGCCCGTAGTTGCGGCGGAACTCGCCGTACGTCCGCACCGCCAGCAGATGCCGGCCGGCGCCCAGCGAGACCAGAGGCAGCGTCGCACGCTCGGGCTCGACGGCGACCTCCTCGCCATCGACGTACACGCGGAGGTGGTCGGCCTCGCAGCGGATCCGCAGGCCCGCGTCCGGGCGGACGGCCTCGGCGGGCACGTCGATCCATCCGCGGTACCAGATGGCCCCGTCGTGCCCGACGGTTCGCCCGAGGAGCTTCGTCGTCCGTCGGCCGAGCTCGGCCGTCTGCCAGGCACCGTCGTCGAAGCCCGCCTCATGCCACCCGCCGTCCAGGCCGATGGTTGCGTCGGTGTCCTTGGTGAACGCGATCCGCCAGCGGCGGGGCAGCTTGATTTCCGGCGGTGCGACGGCGCGGCCGACGGTCGGCAGACGGTCGGCGGGCTCGGCACGGTGCGGCAGGCGTTGGTCGGCGGCCTTGCCTCCGGCGACCGACACGCGGACGTCGCGGACCTTTGCCAGGACGCGCAGCTTGTCGGAGTCGAAGGCGACCTCGTCGGCCGGCGGGAGCGGCTCGGGCAGGCGCGGGGCCCGCAGGACGACGTTCGCCCCCGCCGGTGCGGCGGCGTAGGCGGCGTCGCCGAAGAGCACGGCGAGTTCCGCCGGCTCGCCCTCGGCGGCGGCGCGGTAGCCGGCCTCGGCCAGCGTCTCCGGGGGCAGCAGGAAAGGCTCGAACGGCTCGCCCTTGGAGCCCATGCGGCGGAGCCCGTCGGCCAGGGGCTTGGCCCACCACGCCGGCGGCCGGTAGCCGCGCAGCGCCACCGCGTCCGGGCGGACGGGGCGGCTGGGCCCGCCGCCGGCCAGCCAGGCGGTCACGCGGCGGGCCATCTCCGGGAAGCCGGACCAGTCGGCCAGCTCGCGGTCGGTCAGGTCGCCGCCCCAGGCGGCGGTGCGTCCGGCGGCGCAGCGTGCGACCGACAGCACGGCCAGCCGGCGGGGCTCGGGCCCGACCGCCCAGACCCCCCAGCGGTCGTGCCACGGCGGCTTGGAGATCACCCGCGGCGAGAGCAGGTTCAGCAGGCCCAGGCGCATGCTGTCGGGCGGGTCCACCGACCGCAGCGACCGCGGGCGGGAAAGGCCCTGAAGCGGCAAATCGGCCAGCGGACCGTCCGGCGCGGCGCGGACCGTCGGCATGGCCGCGCGGCGGTCGTCCAGGGCCACCGCCGGCGAGAGCACCTCCAGCGGCGAGCCCGATACGGACTCCCACCGCGGCGCGTCGCCGGTGACCCACAGTCCCCCGCCGCCGCGAACGAAGGGCTCAAGCACGGCCGTGCGGGCCAACGAGTCGCCTGCGGTCGTGAGGTCCACGACGACCACTCGGCAGCGCCCGGCCAGGTCGGCGGGGTCGGCCGCCAGGGCCTCGAAGCGGGCGGTCTCGACGTCCGCGCCGGCCTTCCGCCAGAGCTTGGCCACTCGCCCGAGGCGGCGGCCGACAAGCAGCAGCTTCGGCCACGCCCCCTCGACCGCCGGGGCGGCGCCGGCGTGTCCGCAGAGAATGCCCCACAGCACGGCCGCAATGCACGCGTTTCGCTGATGCCTCATGGTCCGCCCTCCTCGGCTCTCTTGCCGCCGAGTCCGGCCGCGACGGCCTCCAGGACCATGCCCTCGTGTTCGGCGTCGAAGCTCTCGAAGACCACGAAGGCCCCGGCGGCCGCGGCGTGGAAGCCGAATCGCGACCGCTGCCAGGTCACCGCGCCGACGCGGACCTCGCTCCACGGGGCGTGGCTGTGCTCGCGCCGCTTCGAGAGGTTGGCCCGCACGGCCTTGACGGCCGCGACGGCGTCGACGGGCGAGGCCATGCGGGCGACCAGCAGCTCGTGGTCGGACGCCCGCCGCGCCATCGTGGCGTTGAACAGCGGACTGCGTGTCATCGGGTGGGCCGGGTCGGCCACGACGTGCATGGGCCAGTCCCAGCCGACCTCGGTGAGGTACTTGGCCCGCCAGATGCGCCGCGCCCCGCGCCCGGCGACCTGGCGGAAGCCGGCATAGGTCGCGGCGTCGGCAAGGTGCCAGCCGGCCAGCGTCAGCGACAGGCTGCCCCGCTTCATGGGCGTCCGCGGGATCCACCCCGGCGCCTCGGCCGGCGAGGCGTGGTGGGCGTCGTCGATCGCCCAGAGGGTCATCGGCCCCGGCATCCGCCCGTCGGGGGTGACGGCCCCGGTCAGCAGCCGCCGCTCGAGCAGGGCCTCGACCGCCAGCTTCACACCGGCGGAGTTGCTGCCGGTCAGCCGGACCATCTGGCGATACGGGAGCTTCGGAGGCTCGGCCGGGGCCGGCTCGCCTCGCCGCCGCCGCGGCGGGTGCCTCTCCCACTCCTCCAGCAGGTTCGTCGCGTAGTGCCAGTACGGGTTGCGGACCCACTCCACGAAGCCGACCGTCGCGCCGGCCGGCCACTCGCCGTAGCCGGCGGCCACGTAGCCGGTCGTGGGCATCCACGGCTCGTAGGGCTTTCGGCCGGCGTAGAACCGATCCCGGTCGAGGGCCCAATGGCTGGCAAACCGCTGGAGGACGCGGTTCGACCTCCCCGTGCCGACCACCAGCAGGTGGTGCTTCGCCGCCCGCTCGATGTCGGTGTTGATCCCGTCGGCGCCGGCGAGAACGCCCTCGCCCGCGCCCGCCTTCTGCAGCGCCTCGGCCAGCCGCTCGGCCGCGGCCCGTTCGGCGGCGGGGGCGTCGCGACCGACCACGACCAGCGCATCCGGCGCGAGGGCCTTGAGAACATCGGCCCTCGCCCCGCCGGCGGCGGCCAGCGCCATGGACAGCCCGGCAAACGCCGACCACACCGGCGCCCGCCAGGGACGTCCGTCTCGCATCGACACTTCGCTCATCGCACCGTTCTCCATGCGGCCGCGGCATCGGGGCGCGCCGGCCTGCAGCTCCATTCGGGTCGGCGGGCGGAGGTCACCGCTCGAAGCGGAACTCGACCTCGTTGGGCGAGCCGCTCCGCCAGCCGGGGTGGAACGCGCCGCTGTAGCCCTCGCAGATGCTCCGGCCGAGGTTGGATTCCAGCGTCGGCCCGCCGTTGTCGTTGATGCGGAAGGCGAACTTCACGGGCTTGTGCGTGTCGCGGAGCAGCTTGACGCGCGGGATCGCCGACCACGGCAGGGCGATCTCGACGAGGCGGAAGCCGTCCTTGTACGTCAGGGCCATCTTCGCCGCCTCGACCGCACCCCACAGGGGGTGGCGCGGCTGGCGGGGGAAGAAGTGGATGCGCGGCATCCCGGGCACCATCAGCCGCCAGGCCTCGTACCCGCCGCCGTGGCCCTTTGCGACGCGGTTGAAGACGAACTCGTGGTCCGTCGTCTTGTAGGCGGAGTATCGGGGCATGCGCCCGGGCAGGCGGGCCTGCTGGCCGTCCATGCCCAGCGGCACGGCGTTGAAGGCCAGGGCCACGTTGTCGTGGTCGTAGGTCCAGGGGCAGTCGAAACGGCGGCGGTAGCTGAAGTGCCTCACGCCCTCGGGCCAGCGGTACTCGACGCGTTTCTGGACGACCTTGCGGTCCTTGCCCCGCCCGACGCGCGCCTTGACCGTCCCGTAGCAGACGTCCGGATAGTAGAACGAGTCGTCGTCGCGCCGGGCGTAGCGCAGACTGCCCGGGTCCTTCGACGCGTCGGCGACCTGGGCGGCGAAGTAGAAGAACTCGTCGTCGTGGGCGACGTACGCCACCGCCGCCCCGCCGGCCGGGCCGGGAGAGAACGTGCCCATCGCCCACATCCGCTCTTCGAACGACTGGGTGTCGCCCTGGTCGGTGACGACGACCTGCGGCATGGCGCCCTTCCAGTCGGCGAGGTCGCCGTCGATCTTCGGCGTCCGCCGCTCGATGAGGTTCACGTGCAGCAGTTCGTCGTGGTCGGCCAGGCCGTCATCGCCGCAGTCCAGCGTGACGCTCAGCAGGTAGTCGTTCTCGGGGTTTGCCTCCCCACCGGTGACGTCGACGTCCACCCATCGCCGCTGACGCGGGGCGAGGGTGACGGTCCGCGGGGCGCGAACCTCCAGCCCGCCCAGCCGCACCGACAGCTTGCCCGAGACCCCCCGCTCGAGCTGGTTGCTCAGCCGCAGCTTCACCACCGGCCCGTCGCCGACGCGCCGCTGCATGTCCATCGCCACGATCTCCACCGGCTCGATGCCCTCGATCCGCGCCGACCGCAGGGCCGCGACAAGCCCCGCGAAGCTGCCCGCGACGGACGCCTTCGGCTTGAGGAAGAAGCCGCGGTCGTCCAGCGGCACGACGAGCTTGCCGCCCTCGGCCTCGATGCGGTTTCCGTAGAAGTCGTACAGCCCGTAACGGCCCTCGTCGGCGGCGACGATCATGCGGCAGTTCGTCAGCGGCCGGCGTTCGGCGAGCTTGGCCAGCAGCTCGCGGCGTGGGCCCTTCTGCCCGGCGGGCAGGTCGCGAAGCCGCTTCCGCGCGGCCTGCATGGCCCGGACCTCGTCGAGGCACCGCACGCCGTCGAACAGCGGCTTCTTGCCCTTCTTGGTGAGCTGCCCGGCGATGTCGCCGACGACCACCACCACGCCGTCGTCGGCGTTGCCCTCGGTCCCCGCGAAGACGTACACCCACGGGATGCCGTGCTCGAAGAGGATGCGGTCGAACTCGCGCTCGCCGAGGAAGTGCTGCACGGCCGCGTAGGCCGCCGCCAGCGGCCGGCTCTCCACCCAGCGGACGACCTTCTTGCGCCCTTCCTTGGTCTGGATGCGGTCGTAGGCGGTGCGGTGGTGGCTGAGCGTATTGACGGCGATGCGGCTGAGCGAGGCGAGGGTGCGGTCGTAGCCGGCGGCGCGGAGGGCGGCGACGGCGGCGGCGAACCGGTCGTCGGTGTTGGCGACCCAGCTCTCGGTGTCCCAGACGCGTACGCGGCCCTGGTGGAAGCGGCGGTTGTTCCAGGCCGGGAACAGCCGGGGCACGCTGAGGCCCTGGTAGTGCGTCGAGCAGAAGTCCAGCATGGGCAGGAAGGTCTCTCGCCCGTCGCCGAAGAGCTTGTCGATGGTGTTGTCCGTCGAATCGCACCCGCCGATGAGCACGTCCACGCCGGCCTCGCGGCGGGCGCGGAAGACGGCCCTGCCCATGGCGCGGTAGATCGCCCGGTACCGCGGGATGTCCGCCTGCCAGCCGGAGATCGAGCGGGACTCCCACGGCTCGTTCCACAGCATCACGCCGGTGATCGGGCCCTTCGGCCAGCCGTACTTGCTCACCAGCATGGCGACGTATTCCTCGAAGTCCTCATCCAGCGAGGGCAACCAGGCCATGTCCGTCTTGCCCCCGAGCATGGTGTCGTTGGCGTCGAGGTGCGGGCGCGACCGGCCCAAGGGCATGCCCTCCCCGCCGCTGCTGAATTCCGCCGTGCAGGTGACCTTGTGGCGGTGCATGGCGGTGAACTGCTCGTCCAGCCACTCCAGCGTCTCCTCGCGCCGACGGGAGCCGGTGGGCAGGAACTTCACGCCGTAGCGGACGACCTGCACGCCCAGCCGCTCGAGGATCTCCGGGGGCATGCTCTCCAGGCCCTGCTTGGGATGCTGGACCCGCTTGTCGGATGCCTCGAACGTGCGGATCAGGCTGGTGACGTAGTGACGCCCCGCCTTGCCGAGGTCCAGGATCAACGCGTAGCCGCCCCGGATCTCCGGAATGGGCGGCGCGATCGTCAGGTCCTTCCACCCCTTGGCCGGCAGGCTGACCTTCACCGGCGTCCGCCCCTCGCGTGCGAGGATACGGACCCGCGGCCACCAGTTGTCACCGGGCACGCCCTGGAGTTGGTAGCGGAGGACCTCCACGTGCCCGGCAGCCTCGAGCGGTCTGTCGGTGAGGTTCTCGACCTGGAAGGTGATCTCGGGCTTCTGGCCGGGAAAGAACACGCTGCCGGGTGCGTTGGCCCGGAGCATGGTGGCCTTGTAGGCGGTGGCCTGCTTGCCCTCGGTGAGCCCGAAGGCCTTGTCGTGATCGTGCATGGAAGGCAGGTGCCCCCAGGAAGCAGCGTGCAGGGCGGACGCGGTCAGCAGGATGCTCAGGGCGGCACGGGGGAATCTCATGGATCAGCTCCTTCTCGGCTTGGGGACCTTTCCGGCTCGCAGGTCGGACACGCCGCTCCGGCGCGGCGGGCGCCCGGCCCGCAACCGGGCCTGCCGCGGATTTTGGGCACTTTGGGCTTGAATGCAAGTGTATATGGGCTAGTTTTGGTTTCACGTATAGACAGCCCGCCGCAGGCGCGGCGGAGGCGGGAGCCAGCATGGTCGATCTGTCCGTCGCGGACCGCATCCGCGATTACATCCTCACCGAGGGCCTCGACGAGGGCTCGCGCCTGCCCTCCGAGCGGCGCCTGGCCGAACGACTCGGCGTCAGCCGGGCGCAGGTGCGCTCGGCCTACCGCCAGCTCGAGACGGGGGGCACGATCAGGGCCGTCTCGCCGCGCATCCGGGTCGTCGCCTCGCCGCGCGGCGAGACCGGCGGCCTGCTGGCCGACACCATCGCGGTCATGACGCACCTCGAGCCCGCCGCGGCCAGTCAGACGCCGTCGGGCAACCAGCACCAGGCGCTGTTCGTCGGCGTCGCCCACGCCATGCAGGGCGCCGGCTGGGCGATGATGGTCCTCTCGCCCGACCGCCTGGACGAGCCGGCCCTCTCGGAGATCCTCCGGAATCGTCCGCGCGGCATCATCGCCATCGGCCGGTCCGCCGAGACCACCGCCGGCGCGCTGCTGCTGGAACGCCTGCGGGCGGCGAGCGTTCCCGTCGCCGTCGCCGCCGACAACCTCGAGGCCGGCGCCCTGGACATCCTCTCGGTGGACACCGTCGCCACCGACCATGCCGCCGGCGCGCGGCTGCTGGTCGAGCACCTCCACGCCGCCGGCTGCCGCCGGATCGCCATGCAGACCATCGACCCCGGCTCGGCGGACACCGGAAGGCTGTGGTATCGCCGGCGGCGCCAGGGCTTCCTGGACGCCTGCGAAGCCCTCGGCGTCGCGCCGCTCGATGTCCTGCTGCCCCGCCACCCCCACGCCGGCCGCGGCTCGCCCAGGGAGCGGTTCGAGCAGACCGTCCGCATCCTGGCCGAGCATCTCCGGCCGGTGATGACCGGCCCGAAGCCCGCCGACGCCGTGATGTTGCTCTCCGACGGCTCGCACGCCGAGTCGGCCGTCGCCTGCCGGCTTCTCGGCCGCGAGCCCGGCCGGGACGTCCGCATCGCCGGCTACGACAACTACTGGCCCATGTGCCCCGGACGGGCCTTCGAGGCGACGCCCCCGACGGCCACCGTGGACAAGTGCGACGACCGGGTCGGCGAGCTGCTGGTGGGCCTGATCCGCGACCGCCTCGGCGGCGCGCTCGACGACGCCCCCCAACGCCTGACCGTCCAACCCCGGCTGCTCGCGACCGCCGAGCAGGCCATCGACCCCCGCGCCCTGGCAAGGAGCATTGCACGATGACGGCCGCGCTTCGCCTTCGCTACGTTCTCGCCTTCGCCGCGTGGAGCCTTTCCGCGGCCGTCGGTGCGGCCGGCGGGCCGAGCTGGACGGTCCCCGGCACGGTCCGCACGACGTGGATCGGCAACAGCTTCGACGGTGCGGGCGCCAGCCCGCAGGTCGGCCGCTGGGTGCAGAACGCCATCCGCGACATCGAGGTCTCCCCGGAAGGCACGGTGGTGACGGCATCGGGATGGGACGAAAACGGCCGATGCACCGGCCTCTACCGCGACGCCAACTGCAACACCGAGAAGCTCAAGCAGTACAACGGCAAGGGCGGGCACCTCGCCTGGGGCTGGGGGACCGCCTCGAAGGCGGCGGCCGTGTGGGAGGATGAGATCTTCCTGGCCAACCTCAACGGCGACCTGCTGCGGTTCCGCTGGACGCCGGGCGAGCTGGACTCGGCGGAGTACGTCGACCAGGTGCGATACTGCGCGGGCACGGCGAAGGAGAAGCTCTCGAAGGAGGCCCGCGCGTCGGGCATCCTGGCGGTGGGCCTTGCGGCGCGCGACGGGCGGGTCGCCCTGCTGCGGGGCAACGGCGAGTTGGTCCTCTGGCAGACCGATGACGGGTTCCGGCGCGTCGGCGGGTTCGGCGTCGAGAACGCCCGCGACGTGGCCCTGGCGGCCGACGGCACGCTGTGGCTGGCAGACGGCAACGACGTGATCCACGCCACGCCGGCGGGCGAGATGCTCGGGCGGATCGGCGACGCCGGCCGGCCAACGAAGGTGGATGTCGCCGCGGACGGGCGGCTGGTCGTCTGCGACACCGGCCCGCGGCAGCAGGTCCGCGTGTACGACGTCTCCGCCGCCCCGCGCGTGATGCGGACCCGGGGCCGGGAGGGCGGCCTGCGGGCGGGCGTGCCGGGCACGATCGCCCCCGACAAACTCTACGGGCTCCAGGGCGCGAACTTCGACGCCGCGGGCAACCTGTACGTCGGCCTGTGCATCGGGCCGCACCAGGGAAGCGGCACGTGCATCCGCAGCTTCGCGCCCGACGGGCGCCTGCGCTGGGAGCTGTACTCCCTGGCCTTCGTCGACTGCTTCTGCGTGGACCCCGCCGGCGACGGGCAGGTCATCTACGGCCCCCACGAGATCATGACCTTCGACGCCGACGCCCCGCCCGGTGACCACTGGGCCCCGATCGGCATCTCGCAGGATGAGATCCGCTACCCCGACGACCGTCGCAGCCACGGCGGCGGCGGGACGATCCTCCGACGCCTCGCCGGCCGACGGCTGATGGCGCTGCTGCCGCAGATGTCCGGCGGGCCGAGGCTGTACGCGTTCGAGAGCCCCGAGGCGCACATCGCCCGCCCGGGCGGGAGCTTCGGACGCAAGGACGGCAGGGGCTACGGCTGGGCGTGGTACGTGGACGCCAGGGGCGACGTCTGGAACGGCGACCCGCGGGAAACGCCCCGCCGCCGCACGATCCTGCGGTGGCGGTTCGCCGGCTGGGGCGAGGACGGCAGGCCGACCTACGACCGGGACGCCCCCGACGCCTGGCCCTGGCCGGAGGGCTTCAAGGCCATCAAGCGGGTCGTCTACGTGCCCGAGGGCGACACGCTGTACGTCAGCGGCTACACCGAGCGGGTCAAGCCCGTCGGCTGGGGATACGTCGGCGGCGTGCTCGCCCGCTACGACGGCTGGACGACCGGCAAGCGGCGGAAACGCTGGCAGATCGTCCTGCCCCACGACGACCGGAAGAAGGGCCCGCCCAAGGCCATCGACGTCGCAGGCAACCACGTCTTCACCGTCCACTGCCGACCGGTCACGCTCGATGGCCGCCACCAGCGGGCCCACCTCTGCGTCGCCGCCTTCGGCGCCGACGACGGCGAACTCGCCGGCCGCATGTGGCGGCCGGAACGGTTCGGGCCCGTCGGCATCGTGGACATGACCCACGGCCTCAGCGCCTACCGCCGCAACGACGGCGTGTACATGCTGCTGGTCGAGGAGGTCTACCGCGCCAAGAACCTGCTGTACCTTTGGGCGCCGCCGACCGGGAGCCGGTCCAGGTGACGTCGCGACCGGAGCCCGATTGCCCGCACACCCTTGCCGAGGAGTTCACCATGAACCGCCGACCGACCGCTTTGCTGCTGACCGCCGCCCTCGCCCTGGCCGCCGCCGACGCCGGTGCGGCCGAGACGCTCCGCATCGGCTGGAAGATCGACCGCGAGACCTTCGCCGAGGCCTGGGGCGTCGATCCCGAGCAGAACCACACCGCCTTCGGCGAGAACGGCGCGATGCGCGTCAAGCTGATCGCCTCGAACGTCCCGGCGAACATCCTCTGGCCCGGGGACCGCGCGAAGCTGACCTTCCAGTTCGAGAACCTCACCGACAAGCCGCTTGAGCTCGGGGGGGCCTTCGTCGTGCAGCGGTACCGCGCGTACGACGCCGAGCTGGCGTCGGGCCGGCGCGGCCTCGGCAGGACGGGCCTGGAGATGCTGGGCAAGCCGCGACGCATGCCGCTGAAGGTCGCCCTCCCCGCCGAGGGGTTCCGGCACGTCACCGTCGAGCCGGGCATCGGCGCGACGTTCGGGGGCTACGTGGTGCTCGTGGACGTCGCGGGCCAGGGGCGTTTCTTCGGCGCGGGGCTGGCCCGCGTGCGGAAGAATGTCTTCCCGCGGACGCTGTACCGGCGGTTCACCATGGACGCCCACTCGGTGGACCAGATGGCCCGGCTGGCGGCGTACCCCAACCGCACGGGCATGAACTGGAGGCCGGTCACCGACGAGGGCTTCGAGGAGTGGTACGCCACGAACCGGCGGATGCAGCCGCTGAAGGCCTATCGCGAGGCGGGGATGACGGTCACGGTGGAGTTCGGCCACTGCATCGCGCCGACGGGCGAGCGCTCGCCGATCGGGCGGGTCCGCCCGCACCTCGACGCCAACGACGTGATGAGGAACACCAAGTCCGACTACGCGTGGATGCCGCAGTACGACAAGGACTTCGAGGAGTTCGTCTACCGCCTGTGCTGCGATTACGGCTATCCCAAGGGCCCGATCAACGGCGTGATGCTCTGGAACGAGCCGTGGGAGGGCATGAGCATCTCCGGGTGGGGCGCGGACCTGCTCCGCTACCGGGAGATCTACAAGGCCATGGCCCGCGCCGTCGAACGCGCCCGCAAGGATGCCGGCGTCGACGTGCTCATCGGCGGCTGCGACTCCAGCTCCAACACCTTCGACAAGCTCTTCCCCGACGGCGACGCCTGGCTGAAGTGGCTGGACTTCATGAGCATCCACTACCAGGGCAACAACCCCCGCTCCACCGTGCGGAAGTTCCTCGACCGGAAGCACTACAAGGGGCGCGTGCTCGTCTGGGATACCGAGAGCTGGGCCGCCAACACCGACGACGGCGTCGCGGCCATGGTGGCCGGCTGCGCGTCGTTCGGCTACGACCGCATCGTCGGCATCTACGGCGGGGGGACCATCAACAAGCTGCGCGTCGAGGTCCGCCAACCCGACGGGAAGATCGAGAAGCGCGAGGTCCCCCACGCCTGGCCGATCAACGCGGACATCGCGGCCTCGCAGTCGTTCGTCGGGGAACGGGCGTTCCGCGAGCTGCTGTTCCGCGACGGCCTGCCGTGGGTGATGGTCTTCGACGGGCTCCCGGACAACGAAGGCAAGGTGAATCCCGAGGACGGGACGGTCGTGGTCGTCGGCGACCTGCCGCAGGCGTTCCGCGGGTCGGTCACCAGCTTCCCGCTCCGCAGCGTGCGAAGCCTGGCCGAGCTGGACCGCGAGACCGAGCTCCGCAAGCAGCTTGACGCCCTGCCCGCCGACGCCCCGGCCGAAAAGCGCCGCGAACTCCGCGACGCGATCGACGCCTACGAGCCGTTCCGCCGCGCCGTCCTGACCATGGCCGACGGCGGCGGGACGTTCCGCCTGTACGCCGGCCCCGGAAACCGCATCCGCGCCGAGGACGGCCGCTTCCGCATCCCGCTGGACATGCAGGGCTACTACCTCCGCACGGACGGCTCGGGCGGCTCGTTCGCCCGGCTCCTGGCCGCGGTGCGGTCGGCGAGGATCGAGGGGCTCGAGCCGCTGGCCACCGTCTGTCGCGACATGACCCGCCCGGTCGACGCCAGGCCGCGGGCGCGACTCAAGCTCACCAACGTGCTCAACCGCGAGATCTCCGGGACGCTGAAGGTGACGCTGGGCAAGCTCGATATCGACGCGCCCGGAACGCTGCGGTTCAAGCCGCACGAGACGAAGATCGTGCCCGTCGAGGTCGTCGGCGGCGAGCCCTCGCCGGACAACACCTATCCGTTGAGCCTGGCCTTCGATGCCGGCAAGGACGGCCGGGCCGTCCACACCGAGGACCTGCACGTCAACGAGATCAGCCGGCGGACGGTCCGGGTGGACGGCAAGCTGGAGGACTGGAAGGGCGCCCTGCCCCAGCCGATCCGTCCGCCCGGGCAGGTGACGGCCACGCTGGAAGAGGTCGCCTGGCACCCCTACGCGAAGCTTCCCGACGCGGTCGCCAGCGGTTTCGCGACGGCGTGGCTGGCCCACGATGACAAGCACTTCTACTTCGCCGCGCGAATCGCCGACGACACCCCCCACGCGGGGATGGTCCGCTTCGAGACGCGAGACGACGATGCCTACTACTACCCCGAGAAGTCCATCGAGTACGACCGGTCCAGGACGGTGATGATGGTCGAGACCGCCAGCTCCGCCGACCACGATGAAGGGCTGCTCCAGCACCCCACCAAGGCCGGCAAGCGAGCGAAGCGCCAGTGGAGTTACGAGGGCCCCGCCGTCGCCTTCGCCATCGACCTGGACCTCCCCGAGGATCGGCCGCGACAGGTCAGCCTGTTCGTCCCGCCCTGGCGCGGGGGGTCGCACTCGGTAAACATCGAAATCTACGACCGCCGCACCGACAGGCGAATCGGGCGTAAGCGCTGCCCGGGTGCTCAGGCCTACCACGGCCAGTACGTCCGCTTCAACGCCGTCGGCGAGATCCGGGTGAAGCTGACCGGCCCGAGCTGGTTGAACGCGGGGGTGGCGGGCGTGTTCTTCGACGCCCCCGCGACGAACAACGCCGGCAAGCACGAGAAGCTCGGGCGGATTCTCGATATCGACTACGAGACGGCCGGGAACTGGAAGGGCGTCTACGGCAAGCACGGGTGGCAGGTGGTCGGCGCCGGGGCGAAGCTGCCCGAGGGCGTGAAGCTCGCGATCCCGCGGGAGGTCCACAGGAAGGAGTACATCTGGCCGGACGGTGTGCGTCGTTACAGCTACCGCAAGCAGCCCGACCTGCCCAACGGGCACGGCCCGGTGGGCGGGGACAACGTGCAGATCGCCTTCAACGCCATCCCGCCCGGGGACCCGGAGGCCGGGCAGTGGTACTCCGAGGCGTTCCCGAAGGGCACGCGGTGGCAGTACACCGGCTATGCGTGTACGGACTACGAGTACGCCCTGAACCCCGTCGCCGAGCGATTCGGCGGGGGCACGGAGATCTGGCGGATGCGATGCCCGAATCTGCCGCCGAAGCACTTCTATCCCCGCCAGCCGACGCACAAGCTGGAGGGGCCGGTCAGCAGCGGCAAGCTGGTCGTCCGGCGGGAGGGCAACACGCGGATCGTCGAGTGCGCCATCCCGTGGTCGGAGGTCCCGCACGTCAAGACGCTCCGCGACGCGGGCAAGCGCGTGAAGTTCAGTTGCCGCATCAACGACGACGCCGGGCGAGGCTGTGTCGAGCTCGCACGCGGCCGAAGCGTCTCCAAACGCGGCTACGCCTTCCTGGTGGACTGGCAGGAACACTGGGCCAACGAGGTCGAGTTCGCGTTCGAGAAGTAGTGCCCCGCCGAGAGAACGAACAAGGAGCCCGAAGATGACCCGTCGGATGCCGAATCTCGCCCCGTTGTGGTTCGCCGCGGCGCTGCTGGCCGCGGGCACCGCCGCGGGGCAGTCCTTCAAGATCCGCCTGGACGACGCCCTGAAGCTCAGCAAGCGGGCGGACTTCGAGGTCCAGGTGCTCGAGACCAACTGCCCGGGGAACATCGTCCGGCCGGGGGAGAAGCTGAAGCTCCGCTACCAGCTCGTCAACCGCTCGAACAAGACGCTCCGGGCCGACGGGAAGATCGAGGTGATCCGCTTCGGCATGCAGCGGGCGGAGAGCATCTGGCGGCCGAGCGCGAAGATCATGGGGACCGTCCGGCAGACCGGGCTCGAGGTCGAGCTGAAAGGCGGGACGTGGCGGAACATGGAGGTCTCCCCGGCGATGCCCGAGAGGTTCGGCGGCGGCGCAGTGGTGATCGACCTGGGCACGCATGGACGGCGGCTGCTGACGACGTTCGCGAAGGTCGTGCCCGTCGAGCCCCGCCGGGTGCAGTTTCCCACGCAGTCGTTCCAGCCGATCGACGGCCCCGTCGCCCAACGCCTGGGCCTGCGGTCGATCCGCTACAACACCGGCTTCCGCCTGCCCGACTCGGACCGCCGCAAGGAGTACGAGCGCCACCTCGACGAGCTGTTCGGGCAACTGCACGCCCACGGCGTGACCGTGCTGGTGCAGATGTCCCAGGCCGGCGAGGGCTGGCCGATGGGCGTCCCCCGCCCGCACCTCGACGCCAACGACGTGATGCAGAAGGGCAAGGCCGACCGCTGCTGGCTGCCGGAGCACGACGACGAGTTCGAGGCGTTCTGCTACTGGATCGCCGGCAACTACGGCTGGCCCAAGGGCCCGGTCACCGCGTTCAACCTCTGGAACGAGCCCTGGGAGGGCAAGAGCATCTCCGGCTGGCAGGCGGACATCCCCCGCTACCGGACGATCTACCGCCGCATGGCCGACGCCGTGCTCCGCGCCCGCAAAGACGCCGGCGTGGAGGTGCTCGTCGGCGGGTGCGACTCGGCCCCCAACGCATGGGACAAGCTGTTCCCCGACGGCACGGGCGCGATGCTGCCGATCTTCGACTTCGTCAGCATCCACTACATGGGCCTGCGGGCGCCGGCGCTGTACAAGCTGTGGCACAACCGCAAGCAGGGCAACGGGCGCGTGCTCGTCTGGGACACCGAGTCCTGGGTCGCCAACTCCGACGACGTGTTCTGCACCGTCGTGGCCACAAACCGCGCGGCCGGCTACGACCGGGCCATGGGCGTCAAGGAGAGCTACGTCATCCACGGCGGGGACTTCCGCCGTCGGCGGCCGGTCAAGATCCGCACCGCCGAGGGCGAGACGAAGATCGACCCGCCGCCCCGCGCCATGCCCATGGCCGCGTCCGTCGCCGCCGTCCAGCACTTCATCGGCGAGCGGCCGTTCCAGGAGATCCTCTTCAAGCGCGGGCTGCCGTGGGTGTACGTCTTCGCCGGCGAGACCGGCCGGGACGAGGACGGCACGGTCGTCGTCGCCGGCGACATGCAGACGCTGTTCAAGGGCACGCATTCGCTGTTCCACACCATCGGCGACCTCGGCCGCGTCGACGAGCTCCACGCGATGCTCGACAGCGACGCCAACGACGCCGCCCTCGAGCGGGCCTTCGCCGAGCGGCCGCCGCTTCAGGGCGCGGCGCTCCGGCTCGACGACGCCAAGGGGCGCTTCCGGCTGTTCGATTTCTACGGCAACCGCGTCCCGGCCGAAGACGGGCGCCTGACCGTCCCCCTGGACGTCCGCGGGTTCTTCCTCCGCACGGACGGCGGCAAGGGGAGCTTCGCGGCCCTCCAGAAGGCACTGCGCCAGGCCCGGATCGACGGGCTCCAGCCGGTCGAGATCGTCGCCCGGGACATGCTCGAGCCGATCGGCGCCAAGCCGAAGCTGACCGTCGAGCTGAGCAACGTGCTGAACCGCCCGGTCTCCGGCTCGATCGACTGCTCGCTGGCGGGCATCGAGCTCGACGGCCCCGGCGAGATCACGCTGGACGCCCACGGCAGCACGCGGCTGACGTACGCCGTCACCGGCGTGGACAAGGCGCCGGACAACCGCTATCCGCTGCGCATCGTCTTCGACGCCGGCGACGACGGCCGGGCCGTCCACTTCGAGCGGATGCGGGTGAACGTCATCACGAAGCGCAAGATCGACGTGGACGGGCGGCTGGACGACTGGCGCGGCGTGCGCCCGCAGGTGATCGAGACCGCCGAGGCCGCCGCGCGAAGCTTCACCGAGGAGATGTGGCTGCCGTTCGAGAAGCTCGACAAGGGCCTCGCCGGCGGGTTCGCCGTCGGCTACCTCGCCTGCGATGACGAGCACTTCTACTTCGCCGCCAAGGTCGCCGACGACACCCCCCACCCGGGCACGCTGCGGTTCGCCGCCCGCGACGACAGCGAGTTCTTCTACCCGGAGGTCAGCTACGGCACCAAGCGAGGCCGGCGGGTCGAACACCGCTGGCCGGCCGACGTCCGCCGGTTCAGCTACCGCAAGCGCCCCGTCATCCCCTCCGGCGGCGGCTTCGACAACATCCAGATCGCCTTCAATGCCATCCCCGCCGACGAGGACCCGCTCTGGCTGACGCACCTGCCCGGCCGCATGCCGGGGTTCATCTGGTACCGCTGCACGGACTACGAGTACGCCCTCAACCGCGTCGCCGAGCGGTACGGCGGCGGCCACGAGGTCTGGCGGCTGACTGCGCCCGAGATGCACCGCAAGCACTATTTCCCGCGTCAGCCCCGCCACCCGAAGGAAGGCCCGGTCAAGCGTGCGAAGCTGGTCACGCGATACGAGGGCGGCGCCCGGATCACCGAGGTCGCCATCCCCTGGTCCGAGCTGCCCCACGTCCGCAAGCGGATGGCGGCCGGGAAGACGGTGAAGTTCTCTTTCCGCGTCAACCACGACCGGCGCGGCCCGACGATGGAGCTGGCCCGCAACCGCAGTGTCAGCCGCCTCAACCGCATGGCGTTCCAGGTTTCCTGGAACAACCACTGGGCCAACGAGGTCGAGTTCGCGTTCGAGAAGTAGACGCTTACCGAAAGAGAGCTTCCATGAAACACCATGCATTGTGGATCGCCGTCGCGTGCCTCGCCGCCGCGGCCGGGGCACGTGCAGCCGCGTCCCGGCCCGGCCGGGCCCGGTCATCCGGAAGGGAGATTCCCATCGGCGCCAAGGTGGACATCCTGGTGGTGGGCGGCAACGAGGGCGGCCTGGCCGCGGCGTGGAAGGCCGCGCAGCTCGGCTCGAACGTGTTCGTGGCCTGCGGGCAGTTTTTCTTCAGCGACGAGGTGTCGGGCAAGGCACGCTACTGGCTGGATGCCGGCGCCGCCCCGCGGTCGGAGTTCGGCAAGGCCTTGCTGGCCGGTCGCGGCGAGGACCCGCCGGAGCTGGCGCCCGCGCGGTACAAGCGGACCATCGAGGACCTGCTGACCGAGGCCGGCGTGGCCTTCCACTATACGACCCAGCCGGCCGGGGTGCTCGTCGATGACGCCGGCGCCGTCTGCGGGGCCGTGCTGGCCAACAAGGCCGGCGTCCAGGCCGTGGTTGCCAAGGTCGTCATCGACGCGACCCCCACCGCCGCCCTGGCCCGCATGGCCGGGGCGGAGACGACCGCCTGGGACACCCGCGAGGTGACCGTCAGGCGGGTGCTGTACGGCCGATCCGTGTCCGACGGCCGACGGATCGGCAAGTTCTGCGAGTACTCCGTCACCGCGGCGATGCCCACGGGAAGCTGGCCCCAGCGCTGCCGCGCCGAGGTCCTGCTCCGGGAGAAGCATAACCCGGTGCGGGACAACCGCGCCCACGCCCACCTGATGCACATGATCGAGCCGACGTGCATCCTCCCCGCCGACGGCGAGATCGCCGCCGAGTGGCCCGGCGCGGACAAGCTGGATCTCCGCATCTGCCGCCCCCGGGGGGTCGAGGGCCTCCTGGTGGTCAGCCAGTCGGCCGCCGTGTCCCGGCAACTGGCGCCGCGCCTGACCCGCCCGATCGCCCTGGCGGACCTCGGGGAGCGCGTCGGCGTCGAGGCCCACCGATCGGCCTCGGGTCGCGAGATGCCGCCCGCCCCGGGCGTGCGGACGACGCCGCCGGGCGCGGACGCCGTCGGCGGGGACGTCCGCGAGATCCTCACGGGGCATCGGCCCTACCGCCGGGCGGGCCTCGGCACGGTGGGCCAGGGCGAGACGGGGGTGGACGTCTGGGGGCGGTACGACGTGATCGTGGTCGGCGGCGGCACGGCCGGGGCGCCGGCTGCGATCGCCGCGGCCCAAGGCGGGGCGCGGGTGTTGGTCATCGAGATGCTCGGGCACCTCGGCGGCAACATGGAGTTGGGCACGCCGGGCTACTGGAAGGGCTACCGTCACGGCTTCAACCAACGGAAGCTCCGCGCCGGCGGGCTGTTCGCCGAGCTGCGCGCCGCCGGGGCGGACATCTGGTACAACACGCTGGCCTGCGGGACCGTCAACGAAGGCGACCGCGTCAGCGGCGTGGTGGTCGCCACGCCGCTGGGGCGCGGGGCCGCCATGGGGCGCGTGATCATCGACGCCACCGGCGATGCCGACGTCTGCGCCGCCGCCGGCGCCGAGTTCGCCTTCCTCAACGACGGCGACCTCTGCGTGCAGGAGGACTCGTTCCGCGACCTCGGCCTCTACGCCAACGTCCTGCCCCTGGACCCCGCCGACGCCCACAGCCTGACCATGCACCACGTCCTCGCGCGACGCCGAGCCGAACGCGACCTGTGGGATTTCTACACCATGGTCGGCATGCGAGAGAGCCGCCTCATCCGCGGCGACCACGTCATTGACGTGGTCGATCAGATCCTCGGCCGCACGTATCGCGACCTGGTCTCCGTGTCGCAGTCGGCGTACGACCCGCACGGCTACCACAACAGCGACGAGGTCTACGCCGGCCTCATGCCCCCCACCAAGCACGAGACGAAGCCGGGGTTCATCACCTACATCCCGCTGCGGTCGCTGCTGCCCAAGGGCCTGGAGGGGCTGATGGTTGTCGGACGCTGCCACTCGGTCACCCACGACGTGCAGGCCTCCGTCCGCATGAACCCGGACATGATCAACGAGGGCTACGCCGCCGGGCGCGTCGCCGCCGCGGCCGTGCGGGCCGGCAAGCCGCTCCGCGAGGTGGACCTCGACCCCGTGCAGGATCACCTGGCGGAGATCGGAAACATCTCGGCCGAGGACCGCAAGCACCGCTGCGCGGACACGCCCGAGCCGACGGACGCCGAGATCGCCGCCGCCGCGGAGGACCTCTCCGAGAAGCGCAACCTGGCCCTGGTCGCCCGCGGCGGCCCCCGCAGCCTGCCGCCCCTGCGGGAGTCCTTCGCAAAGCGCCCCACGCCGGCCAAGGCCAAGGCTCTCTGCCTGCTGGGCGACACGACGGCGGTCGAGTACCTCACCGGCTGGCTGGAGGAGCAGTCCCTCCCCGGCAGGCAGCCCTACGACTGGGATGGCTTCCTCAGCGTGCCCGAGGTCGATGCGGTGATGTGGCTTCTCGGGGCGGCCGGGGACCCGCGCGCCGTCGACGCCCTGGTCACCAAGCTCGACCGCTGCACCGCCGAGCCGGGACACTTCGGCCACGTCCGCGCCGTGACCACCGCCCTCGGACGCATCGGCAGCCGCGAAGCCGCGCCGGCCCTGCACCGCTTCCTCGGCCGCGACGGCGTGGCCGGACACGTGGACGCCAACGGCGACCCGCGAACCCTCAAGGCCGACCGCTTCGCCAAGGCGTTCGTCGAGTTGCACGCCGCGGCCGCGCTGGTTCGCTGCGGGGACCACCAGGGCCTCGGCCGGCGGATTCTCACCGGATACCTGGACGACTGGCGCGGCGTCTGCGCCCGTTTCGCCGGCTACGTCCTCGCCGAGGCCGGGCACCTGCCGGCTTCGGCCGGGCCGTGAACGCCAACCCACCCGCTGCACCGAAGGAGCGCACCGCATGACCGACGAACGCCCCGCCGACCGCACGCTGCATGTCGGCGACTGCACGGTTGCCCTGACCGAAGCCGGACCCGCCGGGCCGGGCATCCGCGAAGTGCGGGTCGGCGAGACCGTCCTTCGCAGCGGCGCCCGGCCAATGTTCGTCGAGGTCCGCAATCCGTGGGGCGTCGAGCTGTGCAATCTGCGGGCCGGGGCCGCCGCGCCACTGGACGACGGCGGCACGGCCGTCTCCTTCACCGGCGACCGCCGCGAGGGCGGGCCCATGGAGTGGATGTGCCACGAGGTCCGCAACCGCGTGAACACCGCCGACTGGTCGCGCCCTGCCGCCCCGGCCGAGGGCACACGGCTGACGCTGGAGCTCCGCCCGGTCGCCCGGACGCTGGGAGCGTTCTCGCTTGCCGGCTTCAGCTACCGCTACGTGTACGAGAGCCCGGACATCCCCGTCTACAAGCTGCTGGACCGCGGGACGTGGGAGATCGGCGGTGCGGCGGCGGGCAACACCATCTGGCTGCCGCAGGGCCACGGCCCGAGCGTGTTCACCTTCGCCGGGGCCGACGACCGCTACTCGACGGAGTGGTACCTGCCGACGATCTCCCAGCCGAACATCTTCCAGTTCATGCCGCTCCAGACCGGCATGCAGGGCTTCACGCTGCTCAGCCACCGCGAGGGGGCGCTGGCGACCTGGCCGACGGAGGTCGCCCACGTCCGCACGCTGATCGAGAAACGCCGCGGCGAGACGGTCCTTCCACACTTCCACGAGCACTGCGGCGACCTGGCCGGGGCGTTCCGCACCTCGCCGGTGGAGGTGCTCTTCTGCGAAGGCGAGATGGACCGCCCGGACGTTCTGAACCTCCACCACGAGGTCCGCGAGCTGGTCTGCGACACGCTCCACGAGCAGATCGGCATGCGACGGGAGCGGATCACCACCTACGGCGTGATGGAAGAATGGGGCCCGGCAGACCTGGCCCACTACCGCGCCAGCGGCCTGGAGAAGCTCGCCGACGCCGGCTGCCGGACCGTCATGCTCGCCAACCACTTCCAGAACGACATGAACACCTACGGCCTGAGCAACATGTGTTGCACCGTGGACCTCAAGGTCGCCGAGTCCGTCGGCGAGGACAACCTCCGCGCCCTCTGCGAGGCCGCTCGGGCCCGCGGCGTGGCCGTGGAGATGTGGGGCAACACGTCGATCTCCACCACGACCGAACGCTTCAGCCACCGCCAGGGCCCCGGGGGGCGCATCGACTTCCTCCCGCTGGCAGGCTCGATCATGGAGGCGCTCGCCGACGACCCGCAGGCGTTCGTCCGGAACCCCTCCGGCGCGATCGAGGCCGACCACTACACGCCGCGGTTCTGCCTGCTGAACCTCCGCAGCGACGCCGTCCGGGGCTACTGGATGAAGCGATGGCGGGACGCCCACGACCGCCTCGGGCTCGGGGGCATCTTCCTGGACTCCAGCTTCAACCTGTCCAGCGACAAGTTCCACTGGGTCTACCGCCCCCGGGGCCATGCCCGCGGCGCGACCGACGACCAGGTAACCGACCCCGACGCCGGGCGACCCGATCCCGAGCCGCCGTCGGCCATCCTGTCGCAGTACCACGCCCACCTCTCGCTGATGGTCGAAATGCAGCGGGCGGGATACACCTACTCCGGCGAGGACCGCGGCGTCTTCGGGCTCAGCCGCACCGGCGGCAGCGGCGCCCAGCGGGCCGACAGCCTCGCCCTCTGGCCGGACTGCTTCTGCGGCTTCGACCCCCAGCAGATCGCCGAGGCCGGGCTCGACCCCGACGACGTGTTCTTCCGCGGCCTGGCCTACCGGATGATGTGGTACCTCCGCTGGAGCCCGCAGCGCGACGAGCTGAGCTGGACCGGCCGCGATGCCCGGGAGCCGCTCAACGCCCCCACCGACGGCCAACTCGCCCTGCTGCGGACGTTCCACGCCGTCGCCGACCGGATGCGCCGCCGCACCGTCCTGCCCGGCGAGGCCGGCGTGCTCTACCGCAGCGGCGACGACCGCGTGCTCTGGGCGTTCGAGGCGATGCCGTTGCGCCTGGGCCGCCCGGCGTCCGTCGAGAACGTGGCGACCGGCGACGCCGGGGAGACCGCCACCCTCCCCGCCGAGCCGCGAACCGTCTACGCCTGGAGCGGGACCGACGCGCGGATCGCCCCGCCGGCGTGAACCGGCCCGGGGCTCAGCGAATCACCAGCACCGCGTCACCGGTGTGGCCGGACGGGGGTTGCCACACCCAGCGACCGGCGGGGTCGGTCTCGACGGGGCGCGGGGGCTCGGCGAGGCCGGTGCGGGGGTTGAAGGCGATCCGTTCCAGCGCCGTCGACGGGGGCAATCCGGACAGTTCCACCGGATACGCCGTGGGAACGTAGACGAGCCACAGCCCCTCGCCGGTGGCGGCCGCTTGCGGGCCGTGGGCGTCCGGCGTGCCGAAGACCGGGCCGTCGCCCGCCCACGCGGGGGCCTGCACTTCGGCGACGTGCTCCCACCCGGCCGGGTCGAGGACGATCACATCGCCGGGCCAGCCGACGTCGGGCCGGGCCCACCGCCAGGATGCATCGGTGACGACATCGCGCAGGGTCCCGTCGGTCAACTCGACCGACAGGTGGGCCAGCAGCCCCTCTCCTTCGGTGACGGCCTCGCCGTCGAAGCGGATCAGGATGCGGTTCCGCCCGGCGCGGAGGTATTCCCCCGCCGCCGGCAGCAGCCTCGCCGCGGCGTGCTCCTCGCGGTAGTCCAGCTTGTTCGTGCGGACGACCATCTGCCCGTTGATCGTCAGCCCCCGGGCCGCGCCGCACGCCAGCCGCATCGCCGCGCGGCGGACGCCCGCGTCCTCGGGCAGGTCGAACGTCGCGCCCAGCAGCGTCATTCGCTGCTCGCCGCGCGGCGGCCGGATCCACTTCGCCCCCGTCTGCCTGATCGGCTCCAGCGGCGGGTCGGCGAAACGCGCGTTGCCGACCGGGCGCAGCTTCGTCCACGGCAGGGACTGGAGGAACCGTTTGCACGCCCCCAATTGCCTGGATGCCTCGTGGTTCATGGCCACGTCCCACGGCGTGGTGCCCCAGTTGAACCCGTGCGGCGATGGGCCGAACGGCTTGCCCTCGCGGTTCACCTGCCAGATGCCGTTGGCCCCGTAGGTGTGGCCGGCGGCGCCGGCGAGCATGGTCGTCCAGAACTGGTGGCGCTGGAGCGGATCGTCGAAGTTGCCCTCGGCCCATAGCCACTGGTAGTTGCCCTCGGCGAGGATCATCGGCGCCCGGTGGACGGCCCGGTGCCTGGCCCGGAACCACTCGAGGCCGCACTGGACGGACGACAGCCCCGAGTGTCCGGTCTGCATGAAGTACATATCCAGCAGCGAGTCGTCGTCGAGCACGTGGAGGCTGCCGATGTTGTGGGTGCCCAGCACGCGGTCGAAGGGATCGGCAGCCTGGACGTAGCGGGCGGTCTCGGTCCAGGCGGCGCGGAGGGCGTCGGGCTCGGTGGGAATCACCGGCTCGAGCCCGGCGCGGTGCTTGCGGGGCTTGCCTCCGCCGGCGTTGATCTCCCCGCCGAGGCACCACACCACCGGCAGGGCCGACCACCGGGCGATCAGCTCCCGCCAGTGCCGCTGCATCTTCTCCGGGCCCATCAGCGGCATGTGCTGGTGCCAGGCGCCGACGATGCACGGGATCAGCCCCTCCTCGACGAGGTACAGGATCCGCTCGTCGGCCCGGTCGAAGTACTCCGGGCGGACCTCGCCGTAGCCGGCCGTCCACGCCTGCCCGGCCTCGTTGGCGCCCCGCGGGTCAAACGGCGGCATGTCCGGGTAGAGCCCGGCGACGATCTGCACGACGGTGAAGCCCTTGGCCTTGCGGTCGGCGGCAAGGGCCCGGAAGCCCTCGGGCCATGGCAGCCGGCCGCACAGCCCCATCCACCATGTGTCGCCAAGCCAGAGAAGCGGCCTGCCGTCGGCGTGGACGAGGTGGCGGCGATCCTCGCCTACGCGCACCGGGCCGTGACGGTACAGCGGGTTCTCCCCGGTGTAGGGCACGACCTCGATCCGCCCCGCGGCTTCGCCGGGCCCGCCGCGCTCGCCCTCGCCAACGACCGCGTACCGATGCGCGCCGGTCCGCGGCGAGGCGTAGCGGACCTTCCACGCGCCCTCGGCGTCACGGAACGCGGGCACGACCCGTGCGACGCCCTCGGGGTCGGTAAACGCCACGGCCGGCCCGCCGCCGCCCGTGGCGGACGCCTCCGGGACGTCGAGCGTCAGCTCGATCACGCGATTGGCCTCGACACAGCGAACGTCGGTGTGGGATTCGCCCATGGTTGCACATCCTCGAATTGCGGGGGAACGCCAGGGCCGACAGCGCCAGCCGCACGCCGACCGCGCGACCGATGATAGCAACGCGCAGCGGCCACGGTTTACCACAACGCGTATTGCTCCGATTCATCTGCGCACCACACCGGTTGATCGCATCCGTGGGCTCCTCCGGGCATGTCACTCGGTCGGGTGCAGACGAAAATCGCTCAGCACCACCTTGCCGCCCTTGGCGACCGTGCCTTTGGGAAAGAAGAAGGTGATCTCGTTCTTGCCGGCGTCGGGATCGTAGACGAATGCGAACCGGTATGGGCGGGCATTGCCGCTGAGGGACGTCAAGGCGCCCCCGGCCTTCCCGGCGTCGGCGCCCGCCTGTCCGCCGCGGGTGCGGCCTGCATCGGGCAGGTGCACAACCATCCCGCCGGCGGGGTCGGCCTGGGCTTTGAAGGACAGCACGTACCGCCGCCCGGGCTCCAGCTTCAGGGCGGCGACGTTCATCTTCGCCACCGCCATCGGCTTGTCGCGGAGCTTGGCGAAGTCCACGGTGTAGGCCCCCGCCGCGTCCACGCGCGGCTGCCGCGTCGCGTACGGCGGGACCCACAGCGTGAAGAATGGCCGCACGGGAAACAGGCTTTCGGCCGCACCGCCTGGCGGGGCGAGGGGCTCCATCGCGGCCGGGGGTGCGATCAGCGTGACCGACCTGGCCGGCAGCTCGACGCGGGCGTCCTTGACGGGGGCGCGGCGGGCCAGCTCGGCGGAGACCGGCAGCTTCTCTTCGGGCGGGCAGGCGATGGTCCACGCGGCGGCGTTGTCGAAGCCCTCCTTCGGCAGGGCCAGCGTGCGGCCCTCGCCGCCGCGGTTGACGACGAACATCCGCAGCCCGCCCTCGCCGCCGGCGGTGAAGCCCAGGACGTCCTCGTCGTCCAGCGAGGTCGGCCGGAGCGTCTCGGCGCCGTGGAACGCCGCCCCCAGCAGCCGGAAGAGCCGGTAGGACGCCTTGGTCACGAGCTTCCCCGCCTCCTTGTCCCACTCGAACGTGCCGAACCGCCCGCCGTAGATCTGGTGGAAGCACGCCCGCTCGATCGCCTCGCGGTGCTCGACGATCCGGCAGTAGGACGCGCCGAGGAACAGCAGCTCGGCCCCGCGGTCCTTCCACTGCCGCAGGCCCTTCGTCCCGATGTTCCACTCCGTCAGCCAGATCGGCTTGCCCGGGACGAGCTTCGTCAGCACCGCCACCGGCTCGGCGAAGAACGCCTCGGGGTGCAGCATCGCCTCGACCGGCACGGGATCGCCCTTCTCCAGCTCGAAACCCTGCCCGCCGTAGTACTCGTGGAACACGGCCGCGTCGTACCATCCCTCCTTCGCCAGCGGGGCGTTCCATATCTTCTCGTAGTTGGCCGGGCGATCCAGCGGGGCGAAACACGCGCCGACCTTCAGCGCCGGGTCATGCGCCCGCAGCGCGGCGACCAGCGGCTTGCAGTAGCGGATGTACCCGGCCACGTCGTTCAGCGACCGGCCGTCCCAGTACGGTTCGTTGGCCAGCTCGATCGCCTGGACGTCGAGGCCCAGCTTCTCCAGGCGGTTCATGAGCGCGACGGTGCTCTCGGGAGTCTCCTCGTAGACGTTGAGCACCCAGATGGGCTCGACGCGGTAGCGGCGGCAGAGCGCGGCGAAGCCCTTCAGCCCGTAGCGGAGGCCCATCTTGCGGAAGATGCGAATCTGCTCGCCGGCCCATCGGGTCTTGTCGTTGGTCGGGTCGGAGAACGAGTCGGTTCGCCACCGGTAGTTGTTGGCGATCGTGCCCCCGGGAAACCGCAGCCCGACGGCCTTGAGCTCGCGAACCCCCCTCTCGAACTCCGCCCCGCCGTAGGTGATCCCACGGAACGCCATCGCCGCCAGAAGGTTGCTGTTGAACGTGTGCAGCCGCACAGGCATCGGCTCGGCCGGGTCCAATCGCGCGCGCAACGGCTCGGCCCCCGACGCGGCCAACACGCCGACCGCAAGCGCCCCCCCGACCGCACACCACCGCGCCACCGCGACCCAAGCCATGCGCCCTCTCCTGCCTCGCCGACGACGACCGGACTCCTGCCTCGGAATCATCCCCCGCCAGCCTACCGCCCGGCCCCCGATCAAGCAACGCGACGGGGCGATTGCGGAACGGCGGCGCGGGGGATATGTTCAAGCTTCGGCCGGATGGAACAACGCGATCGCCACCATGGAGTGCCCGCCATGCGGAGCTTCGAGCAGCACGTCAGCCTTCTGCTCGGCGCCGGTCTCGCGCCGGCTTCCGCCGCGGGCGCGGCGCCGGCGGCGGACGCCAAGGACGAGGAGCCCGACTACCGCCTGTGCGCGCCGGGCAACAGCCTGACCGGCGAGTTGCGGCACAAAGACTTCGTTGCGATGTGCGCGGGCGGGGCAAGGCGCTGCGGCCGGCGCGCCGGACGGTGCCCGGCGGGCAGCGTTGCCTGGCACGGCTCGACGAGCGACGACACGGGCCCCAGCCGGTTCCGCACGGTAATCTTCCTGCCCGCGGAGGAATGACGCGAGGCGGAGATTCCGGCATGGCGCCCGCGACGGGCAGCGCGACAAGGAGAACCCGATGGAGTTCGAGTACGACGTGATCGTGGTCGGTGGCGGCACGGCGGGGGTGACGGCTGCGGTCCAGGCCGGGCGGTCCGGGGCGCGGACGCTGCTGATCGAGAAGAACGGCATGCTGGGCGGGACGATGACCGTCGGCGGAATCAACGCGCCCGCGTCGTTCTTCGCCCGCGGAAGGCAGGTCATCGCCGGCATCGGCTGGGAGCTGGTCCGCGAGGCGATGGTCGAGGCCGGCGACGACGTTCCCGGCCCCGAGTGCACGCGCGGCAGCAATGGCCCGCGGCACATCGGCGTGGACCCGGGCCTCTTCGCGGCCGTCTGCGACGAGGCCGTCCTCGGCGCCGGCGTCGAGATGCTCCTGCACGCCATGCCGGCGGCGGCGCGTTTCGCCGACGGCGGCTGGGAGCTGACCGTCTGCACGAAGACCGGCCTGGAGCCCGCGCGGGCGAAGGCGCTCATCGACACCACGGGCGACGCGAACGTGGTGATGCTGGCCGGGCTGGAGGTCCTCCGCCCGGCGGCGGTCCAGCCGGCGACACTGGTGTTCCACTGCTCGGGCTACGACGCCGACGCCCTGGACTACCCCGCCCTGGCCGCCGCGGCCCGCGAGGCCGTCGCCGCCGGCGAGTTGAAGACCACGGACCTGTCGTGGCGCGACGACGGGCCCGAGCGGCTGCTCCGCGACGGCGGGGGCAACCGCAACCACCTTCCCGCCGGCGGGGCCGAAACCAGCGCCGGACGGACCGCCGCGGAGATCGAGGCCCGCCGCGCCCTGCTGCGGATGGTCCGCTTCTTCCGCGGGCAGCCCGGCCTGGCAGGCTTCCGCGTGGACAGCCTGTGCACCGAGGCGGGCATCCGCGAGACGGTGGTCATCCGCGGGAAGGCGACGGTGACCGCGGCCGACTACGAGGCCGGCCGGCTGTTCGACGACGCCCTCTGCTACGCCTTCTACCCCATCGACGAGCACCTGCACGACGGGAAGGGCATCAACGCCCGACCGCTGGCCGACGGCGTGCTGCCGACGGTCCCGCGGGGGGCCCTGCTGCCGGCGGACAGCCGGTTCCTGATCGCCGCCGGGCGGTGCGTCTCCAGCGACCGCGAGGCCAACTCGGCCCTTCGCGTGGAGTGCCCGTGCATGGCCATGGGCCAGGCCGCCGGCGTGCTGGCGGCGATGAGCGCCCGGACCGGAAAGGACCCCGAGGCCCTGCCGCTGGACGCCGTGGCCGACGAACTTCGCAAGCACGGCGCAATCGTGCCCCCAGACGCCGACACCGCCCCCTGACCCGCGGGGCCGCGAGGTATGGAACCGAATGCCGCGGCTTGACGCAGAATGGCAACGAGGAGTTCATCCATGAACAGGCATCCGCACTGGCTGATACCGGCTCTCACAGGGGCCGTTCTTCTGGTATCCGCGGCCACGGCCGCCGAGGTCCCCCCGGCCGCGAGGGCCGTCCGCGAGGAGGCCCTGCGAGCCAATCGCGGTCCCCAAGGCCGGCCTCTGCCGCTGCTGGCGCACTGGCACCGCATGACGATGCCGCCGTCGTGGCAGGTGGAGATGATCCGCAAGGGCCACCCGATCCTGCCGTGGCTCTCCTACCACCGCCGGATGAAGCCCGAGCGGGTTGTGGAGGAATACGGCGAGGCCCTGGCAGCCCTTCGCAAGTGGAAGCTGCCCATCGTGCTGCTGACCGGCGGGCAGTGGGAGGCGGACTTCTACCTCCGCGAGGAGTACCGCAACGGTCCCCCGGATGAGACCGGCGCGACGCTCGGGCGGGACGGGAAGATCCTCAAGTCCGTCAGCCCCTTCAGCCCCGTCCAGCCGTGGCGGAAGCTGGGCGCCAAGTGGACGGACAACCCCGCCTGCCGGAAGTTCCAGGAGCTCTACCCCGACCCGCCGCTGGTCTTCTTCCTGACCAACAACGAGGCCAAGGACCTCGGCGCCGGCGAGGTGGAGAAGTCCAAGCGGTACATGGACAAGTACGGCCCCGGGCGCGATATCGACTTCAAGCGCAAGGTGGTCCACGCCGGCTGGGGCGAACGGTACGGCGCACTGGTCGAAGGCATGAAGGCCGCCCTGGCGGCCGAGGGCTGGCGGGAGAATTGCCGGATCATCGCCTACAACGGCTTCCGCCAGCCGTGGTGGGACGGCGGCGTGCCCTCGGCATACGACAACCACTGGCAGCCGACGAAGAAGGCCTTCCACGTCTACAGCGTGCAGGCGGAGTTGATGAACCAGCACTTCATGACCTCCCGCGTCCTCGCCCGCGACCCGGACTTCTGGATCGAGGTGATCTACTGGGACGGCGACGGCGGAAAGGCCGTCCAGTACGAGCAGTCGGGCATCCCCTACACGCCGCGGCTCTACGCCGGCTGGGCCGAGTATGTCCTCTGGACCGCCACGCCGCGCGTCGCCCGCGAATGGCGCGGCAGCGCCTACAAGCGCGACGAGGGGTGGTGGCCGTATTTCGCGACGATCATCCGCGCCGTCAACCGCGTCCATCGCAGCGAGTTGCTGAAGCGGTTCTGGCGACACGGCGAGCTGGTCGCCAACCCGGACTTCACGAATCCCGTCGTTCACGGCATACCGGAGGAGCTCCGCGACGAGAGCCGCTGGTACCGCCTCGCGACGAACCTCGACCCGCCGAAGCCGTGGGACATCCAGACGCACCTGCCCGTCTACGCCCTCGCCCGCGTGCTGGGCGAGAAGCCCAAGCGCCAGTGGCTGCTCTACGCCCACGCCCCCATGGGCAAGGACCGCGAGGGCGTCGAGATCACCATCCCCGGGTACGGGGCCGTCACCGTGGACGTCCCCGTCGAGGGCGGCTTCTATCACGTCACCGAGGCCGACGGCGCCGTCCGGGCGGTGGAGGGCGCCCGCAACCCCGCCGTCGAGGCCGACAACGCCCCGCCGGTCGCCCGCGAGGACGAGTACGCCATCGCAGGCGGAGAGGCGCTCACCACCACGCGCATGCGTTTCAGCGGCGTCCCCGGCGTGCTGCGCAACGACACCGACGCCGAGGGCGACCCGCTGACCGCCCGCCTGCACGAGGGGCCCAGCCACGGCAAGCTGGTCTTCCGGCCGGAGGGCACGTTCACGTATACGCCGGCGAAGGGCTTTGACGGCGTGGACACGTTCACCTACGCCGCGTGCGACCCGGCGGGCGAATCGGAGCCGACGCCGGTGACCGTCCGCGTGACGCGCGACCTGCCGCGGATCCTCGACGACACCGGCGAGGGCTTTGCCGACACCGCCCGCTGGGGGACCACCGACGGCGTCGGCGGCGTCGGCGGGGACATCGCCTACTTCCCCGCCGGGCGGCTGGGCGGCAGCTCGGCTGCGTGGACCTTCACCGACCTGCCCGACGGCGAGTACGACGTCTTCGCCACCTGGGCGGTCTTCAGCTACCACCGCCCCGACAAGGTGCCCATGGAGGTCTTCGACGGCAGGACCTCGCGGGCGAAGGTCCACGTCAACCAGGAAGCCGAGCCGGACGGCGAGACCGTCGAAGGCCGACCTTGGAAGAAGCTCGCGCGGGTGCGGGTGGCAAGCGGCACGCTGAAGGTGGTGCTCCCGGCGAAGGCGAAGGGCCGGTGGGTCGTGGCCGACGCGGTCCGGGTCGTCCCGGCCGGGGGCGGCGAGGCCCGGGTGATCGACAACGGGGACGCCGGCTTCCGCGGGGAGCAGAACTGGCTGCTCCACGACGAGGGCTTCGGCGGAGGCGCCCGCTACATTCGCGGGACCAGGAAGCCCGACCGCGAGGCCACCGCGAGCTGGACGTTCGACGGCGTCGAGCCCGGCGTCTACGAGCTGCTGGCGACCTGGCCGGCGGGCGTCAGCCGCACCTCCGTGCGATACAACATCTTCGACGGCAAGGCCGCCAAGGCCCGCATCCGCGTCGATCAGGGGCGCCAGCCGGCCGACCTGCTGGCCAAGGGCACGCTCTGGGCGAGCCTGGGAGAGTTCGTCATCGCCAACGGGTCCGTCCGCGTGGTGCTCAGCAACGTCGGCTCGAAGGCGAACGTGATGGCCGATGCCCTCGCCCTGCTCCCGCGGGGCGGGCGGGCCGGCGTGATCCTCGACGACGCCGACGAGACCTTCGCCGCCGGGCTGCACACCAAGAAGCTCAGCCACGGCTACGGCAAGGGCGGGCAGAGGTTCTTCTCCAAGCACGTCAGAGAGGACACCCCGCCGGCGGTCTGGAAGCTGCCGAACCTGCCGCCCGGGAGGTACCGCCTGCTGGCGACGTGGTTCGACTACCAGACCCACTGCCCGGAGGCGACCTACCGGCTGGCCGCCGGCGAGAAGACGCTGCTGACCGGGACGGTCGATCAGACGGCCCCGCCCGCCGGCCGGCGGTTCGAGGGCGTGAGGTGGCAGGCCCTCGGCGAGGTCCGCCACGCCGGCGGCCCCGTGGCGGTGTACGTCAACGCCGGGGCGAACACGGAAAGCCACGTTGTCGCCGACGCCGTCCGTCTCCAGGCCATCGACGAGTAGCCCCCGCGAAAAGGAGCCGGCCGTGAAGCGCCACGCGTTGCCTCTCGTTCTTCTGGCCGTCGCGGGTTCGGCGGTCGCTGCCGAAGCCGGCAAGGCCGGCGCCTGGCCGGCGAAGGTGGACGGCTTCGTCGCGCCCGCGGCCGGCGAGCACCCGCGGCTGTTCTTCCGCAAGGCACAAGTGCCTGCCCTGCGCCGGCGGATGGCCACGCCGCAGGGCCGCAGGATGGTCGCCCGCCTCCGCGAGCTGCTGGGCCACGGCGGCGAGCGCTTGCCGCGGTTCGAGCGGATCATCCCGCTGAACCTCACCATGGACCGCACGCGGCCGGGCCATTTCACCATCGGTCACCCGGCCGGGTACGGCATGCTCTACCTGCTCACCGGCGAGAAGAAGTACGCGGACATGGCGCGGACGTGCCTGGAGCGGATGTTCGACCCGACGCTGTACGAGGTCTCGCTGCTGGAGCTCAAGCAGCACGAGTCGGTGGGCAAGCAGTGGACGGCGAAGAACGTGCAGCGCAACCTCCAGCAGCTCGGCTGGGCGGGCAAGAGCGACGAGGAGCTGGCGAAGATCACGCTGACGTTCGGGCAGAACGACATGGACCCGCGTTTCTGCTGGACCCGCCCGGGCACGGGCATGCGGGCCGGGCCGCTGCTGATGAATGTCGCCATGGCCTACGACCTCTGCTACGACGGTTGGGACGAGGCCTTCCGCCGCCGGGTGGCAAGGGAACTCATCGAGTACAAGCAGCCGGAGGTGTTCTGGCAGAAGTACACCAAGGCGCGGGACATGACCCTCGAACGGGCCGTCGCCGGGGAGAACTACCCGCCGGGGTCGAACCACTACGGTTTCACACTCGGCGGGGCCGGCCTGGCACTGCTGGCCGTGCGCGGCGACCCGGGCCACGACACCGCTGAGGCCGATCGTCTCCTGGAGCGGGTGCAGGCCAATCTGCGAACGTTGCTGACCGAGGGCTTCGGCGACCGCGGCTACTTCGCCGAGGGCTTCGGTCCCGGGCACATCGCCGCCAACCCCACCGTCCTGCCGCTGCTCTGCGCCGCACCCGTGGCATGGGGCAGGGATTTCGTCTCCCCCGACACCCCCGCGGGGCGGGCGGCGAGATGGCTGACGCTGAAGTGGGTGATGAGCATCATCCCCGGCGAGGCCGGGCAGGCCCGCGTCTGCCACGTCGGCGGCGCCCCCGGCTACACCTACGACACGCTGGGCTATCGCGGCTATACCGACGGCGGCGAGTTCGGCCAGGGCTTCGGCGCCCTCCATACCGATCGCCACCGCGCCGCCCTGCTGTGGACGTGGGACCGCACGCTGGGGGCCTCCGAGCCCAATACGCTCGGGGTGTGGCACTACCCCGGCAAGATGGTCATCGGCATGGCAAACTGGCCGCGGAACCTGGAGCCGGTGAATCCCGGCGAGGTCCTCCCGCCGGCGGTGATGGACACCCAGCACGGCTACTGCGTGTTCCGCAGCGGCTGGCGCGGCCCGGATGACTGTGTCTTCTGCCTGCTGCTGAATCCCGACAGGCGACACGGCTATGTGCGGTCGCCCAAGAGTGGGGCGATGGGTATCTTCGGGCTGGGCATCCGCCTGCGGTTCACCGTGGGGCTCGCCAACGTGACCGTCGGCGGCTTCGAGCCCTTCGACGGCGGCGGGGTCGTGTGGTTCACCCGCGGCGACGCCCACCACAGCGTAGCCGCCGACTATACCGGGCGGTCCGGCGCCCGGGCCGTCATCGTCGCCGCCCCCGCCTGGCCCCCGCGCAAGGGCCGCATCGCACCCAAGACCAAATGGACCGCCAGAGAGCCCGCCTGGGCCTACAAGGGGCGCGAAACCCACGGCGACGCCCGTCTGTGCCGCCTCTGGGTGGAGGGCTTCCTCGGCGGCACCGCCGTGATGATCCTCGGCCGTGGCGAGCCCCCCGCCATCGAGGCCGACGGCAAGACACTCAAGGTCGGCAGACAGACCTACCGATGGGACGGGCGCCGGCTGCACGTCGGGGCACCGTGATGGGCCCTCGCCACACAGACCGGTTGCTCAGACGCCCTTGGTGAAGTCCCATTCTCCGCGCATGAAAGGCACGAGGTGCTTGTTGGCCTCGGGGTCGTCGGTCTTCTCGCCGTCCCAGCGCAGCGGCCGACGCATGCGGACGGCCAGGGCGCCCAGGACGACCAGCTCGGTCAGGCGACTTCCGTAGTCGAAGTTGCTGGTGGGCTGGCGGCCGGCCTTGATCGAGGACGCCCAGTTCAGGAAGTGGCTCTTGACCCGCGGGAGGGTCTTCTCGGGCAGAGAGTCGTAGGCGGCCTTCATGCGCTTCTCGGGTATGATCCGCACGCTCTGGGGCCTCATGCCCTGGGCGTAGACGACCTCCTTGCTGCCGTGGAAGACAGCGCCTTCCTCGATCATCTCGCGGTCGGGCTCCAGTTGCGCGGGCCTCTCGGGTCGGCGCCCGCCGTCGTACCAGATGAGCGTGACAGGTCCGCGTTTGCCCTTGGCGGGAAAGCGGTACGTGATCGTCGAAGCCTTGGGGTAGTTGAGCTCGTTGGTCTCGGTGGAGTCCGCCTCGATGCTCTCGGGGGCGCCGAGGTCCATCGCCCAGAACGGCGCGTCCATGGTGTGGCAGCCGATATCGCCCAGCGGGCCGTTGCCCAGGTCCCACCACATCCGTGCGGCGCCGGCCTTCAGCAAGCGAGGGCTGTACGGCCTCGGTCGGGCCGGTCCCAGCCACAGGTCCCAGTCCAGCGTCTCCGGCACGGGTTCGGGCTTGATGGGTCGCTGCGGGCCGAAACCGCCGCGCGGCGTCCAGCACTCCACGCGAGGGACCGCGCCCATCACGCCGGCCTCATACCACTCCTTGCACAGCCGAATGCCCTCCGTCGAGTGCCCCTGGTTGCCCAAGGCGCAGAGGAGCTTCTTCTCCGCCGCCAGGCGCCGCATGCGGCGGCACTCGAAGGGCGTGTTGGCCAGCGGCTTCTCGACGTAGACGTGCTTGCCGTGGTGCATCGCGTACATGCCCGCCGGGTAGTGCTGGTGGTCCGGCGTGGCAACCACGACCGCGTCGATCTCGCCGTCCATGGCGTCGAACATGCGCCGGTAGTCCCGGAAAAAGCGGAACCGCTTGCCCAACTTCTTCGCCCGCTCCAGCGCCGCGGCCGCATGGGCCTCGTTCGGGTCGCACATGGCCACGAAGTTCTCGTCGCTGAACGCGGGAACCAGGGCCGACTTGCTGCGGCTGCCGCAACCGATGAACGCGAGATTCAGCCGCTCGTTGGCGCCGAGAACCGCACGCGGCAGTGCGCCGGCGGCGGCGACGGCGGTCGTGGCCTTGAGCACGTCACGTCGAGAGAGCTTCCGGGATGTCATGATGTCTCCTTCAACGGCCCGCCTGCGAACCTCGGACTACGGGTCCGAAACACGGAAAGCCCACCATACCATGCCGGCCGGACGGTTTCACTGTCTGCCGGCACCGCGTGGCTCTTCGGGTCATGGCCCGTCCGAGGGATGATAGGACAGGCGGCAACGGCGAGCAAGCTGCTCGGCTTTCGAGCGGTCGTCGATGGCATAGACGGGCGAGGCGCCCAGGCCGGCCGATCCGGTCAACGGCGCGGCTGTGACGTCGCGCCTCGTCACGCCCTCGGGCACGTCGAGCCGCCAGCCCGGCCGGGCGAGGTAGGGGTCCGCCCACGCGGCGACCACGGCCCGACGGCCGCACTGGAAGGCAAGGGCGTGGACGCCCTCGGCCGAGGGGGCGTCCGCCGGCGGCTCGAGCCGCGTGACGAACCGCGGAGACGGGCCGAGCACGTCGGCGAGGGCTGCCTGGGCGACATAGGCCTTCCGCGGCACGCCGGCGGGGCCCAGCAGGCAGCACTCCAGCGAATCGCGGTTCACCTCGCCGGACGACCCGGAGTGATAGAACACCTTCTCCGCCCCGCCGGCCAGCATGACCAGCATGAACCGGACGCAGTAGTCCGCGCACTGCCTCTCGTCAGCAAGCAGGCGGCTGCCCGCCCAGTGCCCGGGGCGGGGCACGTACGGCCGCCACGGAGGCGTGTCCACGCCGTAGTAGGAGAACTCGGTGATCCAGACGGGCCTGAGGGCACCCGCGCGGCGCATGCGGCGGCGGAGCCCGGCCATGGGCTCGATGTACGCCTCCGGCGGGGTCGAGCCCGGGTAGATGTGCAGGTTCAGGATGTCGCAGTGGTCCAGCCCGCCGGCGGCGAGGAACTCCCCGACCAGGTGGTCCGGGCCGGCCCCGATCCCGCCGATCACGCGACAGTTCGGGTCGGCCTGCTTGATGGTCGCGTGGGCCAGGCGGAGCAGGCGGGCGTAGTCGGCCGCCGTGTACGCAGCGCCGGGCAGGCCCTTGTTGGCGGCGGGGAGGGAGTAGTCCGTGAAGACCGGCTCGTTGAGGAACTCCCAGACGCCGACGCGCCCGGCGAAGTGCTTCACGCACCGCCGGATGTAGCCGGCCAGCAGGTTCGGATCCTCCGGCGCGTAGGCCATCGCCAGGCGGACGCCGGGATAGCCGCTCGTGTCCAGCGCCTTCGGCGCCGACGAGGCCCAGTTTGCCGAAGGGAACGGGGGCAGCAGGCAGACCTGCTGCATCCCCGTGGCCAGGACGCGGTCGATCTGCGCCTCCGCGGGGGCCGGGTCGAATCGCCCGGGGCCCGGCTCGATGTGCTGCCACTTCAGCGACCAGTCGCGAGCCCAGACGACGCCGGCGTCGCGGAGCAGCCGGCAGAGCCCCGCCGACGGCGGCGCGTGGTTGATGCCGAACGGCGACTCGTCGTCCCGGTACCGCCGCACGGCGACGACGGTCAGCGACCGGCTGCCTTCGACACCCCCGCCGCGCCAGGAGACGGTCACCCTCCAGTGGCCGGGGCCCGAAAGGGCAAGGCGCCGGACCGCCGTCGCCGTCTGCCCCGCCGGAATCGGCTGCCGCCACGGCTCGAGCCGGCATTTCCGGCCGAAGTAGTCCGTCGCCGTGGCGGTGAACTCCAGCGCGACATCCCTGTCGCCGGCATTGGCGGAGGTCACGCGGACGGTCGGGCGGTCGTCGGAGGTGAAGAACACGTTGCCGAACCGCCCCGTGTCCAGCCCGACCTCGACCGGCTCGCGCGGGGCGAACTCTCCCGCCGCATCGGCGGCCTCGAACTGTACGGCGTCGATCCAGACGGCGGCGGTGTCCGTCTCGGCTTCGGCGAGGTCCGGGCCGACGGCGACGAAAGCCCATCCGCGCCGGGGCCGCACGGTCAGATCGAACCGCTGCCAACGGCGCGAAAGGCGGACGCGGCGGTCGGCGTCCGTCGGCCATTTCGCCGGATCGCACTGCCGGACCACCAGCCGGGCGGGCACGCCCTCGCGGTCGGCCCGCATCCACGCCGACAGCGTGTACCGCCGAGCGGGGGCCAGCTCGATCCACCCGATGTTCGCCGCCAGCGGCGCGTCCTGCTCGACACGCACCGGCGTGAAGTAGTCGAAGTATGTCACCGGCGTTCGCCCCGGCGCCAGGTCGACCCGCAGACACCGCCGGCCGTGGGGAGCGTCGGCCTCGACGGCCCGGCCGACCAGCCCGGACAGGTTCCCCCAGCCGACACGCCTGCCCAGAGAAGCCCATCCGCCGGACCCGCACTCGAAGGAGGCATTGGGCAACAGGTTCGCCCCGCCGGCGGGGGCGATACGGTCGGTGTACCGCAGGTCGAGCCCCCCGGCCGCGACGATCGACACGTCGTCGACGTACAGCGTGCCGGTCTCGCCGAACCACAGTTGAAGCCGCGAGGCCGAACCCACCGTCCGGGAGGCGGTGAAATACCGCTCGTGTCGCCGCCACGTCCGCCCCGCCGCCAGCGAGGCGTTCAGGCCGCAGTTGCGCCAAACGCTGGTGTCCGAGACGGCCAGGCGAACGCTTCGCCCGCCCAGCCCCTCCGCCCGCAGCCGGCAGGAGAAGCGGTACGTCCGCCCCTTGACCAGCCTCACCTCGCCGACCTGGGCCAGCATGGCGTGGCTGGCCGGGCCGCTGCGCCGGAACGCCGTGCACCGAAGCCGGGCGACGTGGCCGCCCCCGTCGCCGGCAACGACCGACAGCTCCTGCGTCACCCCGTCATCCCCGCTGGTGCGCCACCCGACCGGCCGACCCGCCTCGACGCGATCGAACGAGCCGTTGGCGACAAGATTCTCCCCGGCGGCCCTGCCCGCGATGGCGGCCAGGGATGCAACCGCCGCCAGCAAGGCCTTCGCGTACGCCCCCGCACTGCCGCCGTTCGTATGGGTCATGGATGCGAACTCCTTTGACCGTATGCAGACCGAGAGGACCGGCAATTCATGAAAAACGGCCGCACGACAGAGCTACCGGCCGCAAAATGGGAGTCCGCGGGAAAAGCGCATACGCAAGGGGTTCCGTTGTCGATTTTCACGGAGCCGGCGTGGCGTCCACGGCAGGATCGGACAGCGCCCTGCGGACGGCTTCGGCGAGGCCGACGGGGCGGATGTCGAAGGCGGTCAGGGCGGATGGGTCGCGGACGACGCTGGGCGTGCGGACGCCTTCGATGAGGCGCCGCCCGACCGCGAAGCGCGTCGGCGTGACCAGCGCCAGCCACAGGCTCGACAGCCACGGCGTCAGGACCGGCACGGGGATCATCAGGCGCCGCCGGCCCTGCTGGCGCGCGACCTCGCTCATGATCCCCGAGTAGGAGACGCGCTCGGGCCCGCCGACCTCGAAGACGCGGCTCTCGCCCGGCGGCAGCTCCAGCGCGGCCAGCAGGTACGCCAGCAGGTCGTCGATGCCGATGGGCTGGGCTTCCGTGCGGACCCAGCGGGGACAGATCATCACCGGCAGGCGGTTGACCAGCGCGCGGACGAGCTCGAACGACAGGCTGCCCGCGCCGATCACCAGCGACGCGCGGAACTCGACCACCTGCGCTGCCGACTCCCGCAGGATACCCCCGACCTCGTGGCGGCTGCGAAGGTGCGGCGAGAGGTCGGCGGTCTCGTCGGCCAGGCCGCCGACATAGACGATCCGTCCGACGCCCGCCTCGTCGGCGGCGCCGGCGAAGGAGGCGGCGGCCCGGCGGTCGAGGGCCTCGAAGTCCTTGCCCGCCCCCATCGAGTGGATGAGATAGTACGCGGCGGCGGCGCCGTCCATCGCGGCGGCCAGCGAAGCCGGGTCCAGCACGTCGCCGGCGACGACTTCCGTCCGCTCGCCGACCCGTCTGGCCAGCGCCTCGGGGCGGCGCGTCAGACAGCGAACCCGTTCGCCCCGCCGCTCCAGCAACGGCAGCAGTTGCCCGCCGACGTAGCCCGTCGCGCCGGTCAGGAAAATCGCCCCGCCGCCTTCGCCCTCCGCCCCGGCCGTCACGCGTTCAGCCTCCATATCTGGAAGTTCAGCGCCCCCGCGAACGTGACCCAGGCGAGGTAGGGCAGCAACAGCAGCCCGGCCGGACGCGAGACGCGGAAGAACCACGCCGCCGTCACCACGATGGCGAGCCATAGAGCGACGAGCACGCCGAAGGCCGGCCCCGGCGCCCGCAGGCCGAAGAATACCGGGCTCCACGCGGCGTTGAGCAGGAGCTGAACGGCGAACGCCGCCAGCGGCCCGGCCCCGGCCCGCAGCCCTCGCCGCCGCCAGATGAGCCAGCCCGCCACGGCCATGCACGCGTAGAGAACCGTCCACACGGGCCCGAACAGCCACCCCGGCGGGTTGAACGACGGCTTCCGCAGCGAGGCGTACCAGCCGCCCGTCCCCCCCGGCGTGAAGAAGCCTCCAAGCACCGCCGCGGCATAGCAGGCCGCGAGAAAGACCGCCAGGGCCAAAACCTGCCGGCCCCGGGTCGGCGCGAAGCCGCCGGCCGCGTCGTGCGTCCGCTTCGTCCTGTCCTTCATGCCGGCTCCTTTGCTCGCGGGGGAAGTTCCTATCCTGCCGATATAGTATACGCGCCCGGCCGTGATGCCCCCGTCAGCTTCGACCGATGCGAGAGTCGACCATGTCCGCCAGCCACCGCGAAACCGAACGCGTCCGCAACCTCGTGCTCGTGTTGGGCGACCAGCTCTGTGCCCACTCGGCCGCGTTCGACGGCTTCGACCGCTCCGCCGACGCCGTCTGGATGGCCGAGCCGCCCGCCGAGGCCGAGCACGTCTGGTCCACCAAGGCGCGCGTGGCCATGTTCCTGGCCGCGATGCGGCACTTCCGCTCGGAGCTGCGGCGGCATCAGAACCGCGTGATCTACCGCGAGCTGGACGACCCCGACAACCGCGGCAGCTTCGCCGAGGAGCTCGGCGCGTGCGTCCGCGAGGTCCGACCCGAGCGGCTGATCGTCGTCGAGCCCGGCGCCCACCGCGTCCGCGAAGAGCTCGCCGCGGCCGCCCGGCGGCTCGGCCTGCCGCTGGACATCCGCCCCGACCGCAGCTTCCTGGTCTCCCACGACGAGTTCGCCGCCCACGCCGAGGGGCGCAAGCAGCTCCGCATGGAGTTCTTCTACCGCCAGGTCCGCCGCCGGCTCGGCGTGCTGGTCGACGACGAAGGCAACCCCGCCGGGGGGAAATGGAACTACGACAACGCCAACCGCGAGAGCTTCGGCCGCGACGGCCCCGGAAAGGTGCCCGCCCCCGCCTCCTTTCCGCCGGACCGCCCCACGCGCGACGTGATCGCCTGCGTCCGCCGCGAGCTGCCCGATCATCCGGGCAGCCTCGACGACTTCGACTGGCCCGTCACACCGCAGCAGGCCCGCGACGCCCTCGACGACTTCATCGACCGCCGCCTGTCCCGCTTCGGCGACTACCAGGACGCCATGTGGACCGGGCGGCCCTTCCTCTACCACTCCCGCCTTTCGGCCGCGATGAACCTCAAGCTGCTCGCCCCCCGCCGCGTCGTCGGCGCCGTCGCGGACGCCCACGCCGCCGGCCGCGTGCCGCTCAACGCCGCCGAGGGCTTCATCCGCCAGGTCATCGGCTGGCGGGAGTACGTCCGCGGCGTGTACTGGCGGTTCATGCCGGAGTACCTCGACCGCAACGCCCTCGGCGCCGACGCCCCCCTGCCGGGCTTCTACTGGACCGGCGAGACCGACGCGCGCTGCCTGCGCGAGGCGATCGGCCAGACGCTGCGGCTCGGCTACGCACATCACATCCAGCGGCTGATGGTCACCGGGCTGTTCGCCCTGCTGCTCGGCGCGGACCCGCGGGAGGTCCACAAGTGGTACCTCGCCGTCTACGTCGACGCCGTCGAGTGGGTCGAGCTGCCCAACACGCTGGGCATGTCCCAGTACGCCGACGGCGGGGTGATGGCCTCCAAACCATACGCCGCCAGCGGCAAGTACATCGCGCGGATGAGCGACTATTGTCGCCACTGCCCCTACGACCCCGCCGCCGCCACCGGCCAGACCGCATGCCCCTTCACCACGCTCTACTGGGACTTCCTCCTCCGCCACCGCGACACCCTCGCCGACAACCCCCGCATGGGCCTCCAACTCCGCAACCTCCGCCGCCTTGGCCGCGACGACGCCAGGGCCATCCGCAGGGCCGCGGATCGCGCCCGGGAAGACGCCGCCGCCGGCCGCTGACGGGCCCGACCCCCCCGGCGGGCCTACGCAGACGCGGGGACAGGCCGTCGGGCCGCCCACCGGGAGGACTTCTTCTTGAACTTCGCGTTCAAAGGGGTATGAGACGTGCAATCATCATCCTGAGCGTTGTGACGGCCCTGGTGACGGAGGCGGGTATGGCTGACAACTGGCGCAGCGAATCCGACCGGCGGATCGAACGGCTTCGCAAGGGCGACTTCCGCGTCACGTGCGTGCACGCCAACGGCAAGCCGCTGCGGGCGACGGACGTGCGCGTGCGGCAGACCGGGCATGCGTTCCATTTCGGCATGGCGGTCTCCAGCAAGTGGCCCCCCGGCGCCGACGGGCGGAGGTACGGGCGCTTCATCGCCGAGAACTTCAACTGCGCCGTCACCGAAAACGCCCTGAAGTGGTACGGCGTGGAGCGGCAGAAGGGCAGGCTGACGTTCGGCGCGGCCGACCGGATCCTGACATTCTGCCAGGCCAACGGACTGGCGCTTCGCGGACATTGCGTGTTCTGGGCCAAGCCGCGGTTCACGCAGGACTGGATCCAGGACCTGGACGACGAGGCCCTCCGCGCCCGCATCGACCGCCACATCCGCGAGGTCGTCCCGCGATACGCCGGCAAGCTGCTCTGCTGGGACGTCAACAACGAGATGCTCGACGGGCGATTCTTCGCCAAGCGGCTCGGCCCGGACATCCGCGCCCACATGTTCCGTGAGATCCACAAGCTGGACCCGAACACCCCGCTGTTCGTCAACGAGTACGGGATCATGAACAGCGACGCCAAGACCGCCCGGTACCTCAAGCTGATCAGGGACCTCCAGGACCGCGGGGCGCCGGTTGGCGGCATCGGCGTCCAGGAACACGGGGCCGCGGGGTACGGCAAGTTCCTCCGCGGCAAGCCCGGGGGGCTGAGGCCCGGCGACGTCTGGAAACGCCTCGACCGCCTCGCCGGACTCGGCCTGCCCATCCACCTGACCGAGATCAGCTCCAAGACGCCCGACGACGAGCTGCGCGCCGACACGCTGGAGTGCATCTTCCGCGTCGGCTTCGCCCATCCCGGCGTCGAGGCCGTGTTGCTGTGGGGCTTCTGGGCCGGCCGGCACTGGATGGGCCCCGACGCCGCCCTCGTCGACCGCGACTGGACCGTCAACCCAGCCGGCGAGCGGATCGTCGAACTGCTCAACCGAACCTGGCGCACCCGAGCCGATGCCACCACCGACGGCGCCGGCCTGGCCGCCTTTCGCGGCTTCTACGGCACCTACGAATTCGGGGCCGCCGGCCCGGGGGGCAAGCGGATCACGGGCACCTGCGAGCTGACCCGCGACGGGACCGAGGCCCGCGTCGTCCTGCGCTGAGCGGCCCGGCGCCCCGCGCCGCGGGAGAGGGGAACCGGGTTTTCCCTCACTCCATTGAGCTGGGAATGCGCAAAATGGTCCGCTCGGCAACGCACCGACTGTTCCGTCCAACCAGGGAAAGGCGTAGATGATGAGAATCGCAGCTTGTGTGTCGGCACTGTTCGTTCTGACGGCCTCGGCTTGGGCCGGGGAGGGCATGTCGCTGATCGACTTCTCCGCGCCCGGCGCGGCCAAGCGGTGTGAGCCGCAAAGCACGCAGGTCCGCTTGCAGCCCAGCGAGGACGGGCCCGGGCTGGATGTCCGCATCGAGGCGGGGGACTACGGCTACCCCGGCGTGTTCATCCGCCCGGCGAAGGGCATGTGGAACCTGTCGAAGTACGGGCACGTCGAGGCGAGGATCACCAACACCGGCGAGCAGAAGTTCCAGATCAGCCTGCGCGTCGACAACCCCGGCGACTGGAAGAAGGGGCCGTGGAACACCGAGGCCACGTCCATCAAGCCCGGAGAGACCAAGGACCTCAAGGTCATCTTCGGCTACCAGTACGGCATGAAGAAGGGCTACCCGCTGGACCCGGGCAAGGTCAAGCAACTGCTGATCTTCACGTTCAAGGCCAAGAAGGACAGGTCGTTCCGGATCGAGTCCATCCGGGCGGCCGGCCCGGCCGGGGAGGAGCCCCCGGTCGATCCCAAGGACGTCCGCATCAAGCCCGAGGACGGCTACCTGCTGGGGGGCAAGGTGAAGGTCGAGTCGCCGGACAAGCAGATCAAGGCCGGCGACGGCGCGACCGCGAGGCTCATCCCGCACGACGGACAGCAGAAGCTCCACATCACATGCCCGGCCGAGGGCGACAAGCACACCGTCGAGTTCCGCCCGCCGATCGGGCGGTGGGACCTGACGATGGCCTGCGAGGTCCGCGCGCGGGTGACGAACGTCGGCGGCGCGGCGGTCACCCCCGGCCTGCGCGTGGCCAGCGGCCGGTGGAACCGGACGGGCACGACCTACGCCGAGGCGCCGCTGAAGCCCGGCGAGACCCGCGAGATCGTCCGGTCCTTCGCGGCCGACACCCCCTGGCGGGGCAAGAGCAAGGTGACGAAGATCCACGACCGGGGCGTCAAGGGCACGGGCACGACCTTCCTGAGCGACCGGGCCGAGGCGGTCCACCTGGTCCTCAAGCACGACGGCGAGGCCGAGGTGCGCGTCGACGCGATCCGGGCGACAGCCGAGCCGGCCCGGATGCCCGACTGGCTGGGCCGGCGACCGCCCGTCGATGGCGACTGGAAGCTGACCTTCGACGAGGACTTCGACGGCTCGAAAATCGACATGACAAGGTGGCAGGTCTACGGGCCCAACTGGTGGGGAGGCCACAAGCTGACCCACTGGACCAAGGACAACCTGATCCTCGGCGGCGGCAAGGTCCGCATGAGGATGAGCGTGGACCCGGGGTGGCATAACGACGATCCCGACAGCGGGCACCGCTCCGAACTGGCCGGCGGGTTCCTCGAAACGTACGGCAAGTGGGTGCAGCGGTACGGCTACTTCGAGTGCCGCTTCAAGCTGCCCGAGGCCCCGGGGCTCTGGCCGGCCTTCTGGATGATGCCCGACCGCGGCCCCGAGGCCGGACCCCAGTGGAAACGCGCCGACACCGGCAACGGCGGCATGGAACTGGACATCATGGAGCACCTCACACGCTGGGGGCCCTACCGGTACAACCTGGCCGTGCACTGGGACGGCTACGGCAAGAACCACATGGCCACCGGCAGCCCGTGCGTCTACACCCCCCACGACGAGGAGGGCTACATCACCGCGGGCATGCTCTGGGTGCCCGGGAAGGTCGTGTGGTATGCCAACGGCAGGGAGGTCGCCCGCCTGGAGAACGACCGCGTGTCCACCGTGCGGTCGAACATCATGCTGACCATGCCCATCGGCGGCTGGGACAACAACGCCATCGACAGGGACCAACTCCCCGCCGACTGGATCATCGACTACGTCCGCGCCTGGCAGCGCGACGACCTGGCCTCCGACGCCGACGGCACCATCGGCGGGCCCGACGCCCTCCGCTCCGACCAGCAGCCGGACGATGGGTGAGCAAGGCCCGCCGCCACAGGACAGGACATCACCGGCCCCCAGGTGCAGACCTCGGCCCGTCCGAACGTCCCCGCTCCTGAAGCCGGCTTTCGATCGCTCCTCTCAGGTCCATGAGGAACACGTCATAGCGTCACGATACTTGCCCTGCTGCTTGTGGCCCTGCATGGGCAAGCCGTCGGCCGTCTCACGCCGCCGGAAGGTCAGGCAGCCACCGTCCGGAAGAAGAACGAGGGCGCCTTTTCCAGCAGGCGTTCCGGCCTCTTCGTGGCGGACTCATGGGCGTCCCCCCGGTCGACCGTTGCCGCGCGCTGGTGCGGCGGAACCACCCCGGCCGGGCGAGGGTTGAAAAGCAGATAACGCAATCGAACGCGAGGTGACGCAATGGCACAGAGCAGGTTCACGCGGCGAGGGCTCTTCTCCCGGGCGGCCAGGGCGGCCGGGGCGGCAGTGGCCGCGCCGTACGTGCTGGCCGGCGGGGCGCTGGCCAGGCCGGGCAAACCCGGCGCGAACGACCGGATCGGGCTGGGGTTCATCGGCATCGGCAACATGGGCGGCGGGCACCTGGGCAGGCTGGCCGGCAACGGCGCGGTCCAGATCCTGGCCATCAGCGAGGTCAAGGCCCCCCGAGCGGCGTGGGGCAAGGAACTCGTCGAGAAGCGCTACGCCCGCGACGAGTCCCGCCGGCGGTTCCGGGGGGCGAACTACGACGGCGTGACCCTCTACAACGACTTCCGCGACCTGCTCGCCCGCGACGACATCGACGCCGTCCTGGTCGCCACGCCGGACCACTGGCACGCCACCTGCGCCGTGCTGGCCATGCGGGCCGGCAAGGACGTCTACTGCGAAAAGCCCCTCAGCCTCACCGTCGCCGAGGGCGGGCAGATGCTCGACGCCGCCCGCCGCTACGGGCGGGTGTTCCAGACCGGCAGCCAGCAGCGCTCCAGCGGAAACTTCCGCCAGGCCTGCGAGCTGGTCCGCAACGGCTACATCGGGGAGCTCAAGCAGGTCAACGTCGGCGTCGGCGGGCCGAGCTGGGACAAGTACTTCCAGCCCGAGCCCGTTCCCGAGGGCGTCGACTGGGACCGCTGGCTGGGGCCCAGCCCGTGGCACCCCTACAACGGCGAACGGATCAGCGGCAGCTACGGCGGGGGCTGGAGGCGCGTCCGCGACACCTCCGGAGGCATGATGACCGACTGGGGCGCCCACCACTTCGACATCGCGCAATGGGGCATGGGCATGGACGGCCACGGGCCCGTCGAAATCGTCCCGCCCAACCTCGCCGAGAAGAAGACCCTCACCTACCGCTACGAGACCGGCGTGACCATGTTCCACGGCGGGGCCAACGGCGTGAAGTTCACCGGCACCAAGGGCACGGTCGAGGTCAACCGCGGGCGGCTGAAGACCGACCCGGCCTCGCTGAAGGGCGTGAAGCTCTCGCCGAACGACGTGCACCTCTACCGCAGCCCCGGCCACCACCAGGACTGGATCGCGTGCATCCGCAGCCGCCGCCGTCCCATCTGCGATATCGCGGTCGGCTTCAGCTCGATCAAGGTCTGCCACCTGGGAAACATCGCCTGGTGGACGGGCCGGCGGGTGGAATGGGACCCCCGCGCCGACCGGATCACCAACGACCCCGTCGCCGCCCGCTGGCTGGACCGCCCCAAGCGCCAGCCGTACGCGTGGATCTGAGGACGCAGGCACCCGCCCTCGGGACACCCGCCTTGCGAAACCGCACACGGACAGCCCGCCCCGCCCATGACCGCCCGAGCCCGTGGACCGCGCCGCGTGGGGCGCTACGCCGAACCCGCCAACCAGGAATCACACCATGACGAAGTACGCCTGCATCGCGTTGACGTTCTCGCTGGCCATCCTGTCGCCGACCGCCCGCGCCGACGACGACGCCCGCCTCGACAAGGCCGTGAAGGCCGTCCAGGGCTGGCAGTACGGCCGGCCGCACGGCGAGCTGGACCTGCTTGCCAAGGCGGTCGTCGAGGCCTCGCGCGACCCCGCGGCATCGGCGGAGATGGAGAAGCGCATGCTCGCCGGCCTGGCCGGGGCGACGACGCGCGGCGGCAAGGGCTTCTTCTGCCGCCAGCTCGTGCTGGTCGGCACGGGAGCGTCGGTCGATGCCCTGGCAAAGCTGCTGGGCGACCCCGAGAGCTCGCACATGGCCCGCTACGCCCTCGAGCGGATTCCCGGAAAGGCCGCCGACCAGGCCCTGCTCGGGGCCCTGGCACGGGCGGACGCCCCGCTGAAGGTCGGGCTGGTCCACTCGCTGGGCCGGCGCCGCTGCGACGCCGCCGCAGAGGACGTCGCCGACCTGCTGACAAGCGACGACGCCAACCTCGTCCGCGCCTCGCTGGTCGCCCTCGCACGCATGGACCCCGCCGCCGCTCGCCGACCCGTCACCGAGGCCCGCGGGCGGCTGACCGGCCGACTCCGCGCAGCCGCGACCGACGCGATGCTGACCGTCGCCGGTCGCCTCGACGACGCCGGCGACCGCGACGACGCCCGCGCCATCTACACGAAGCTCTTCGCCGCCGGCGAGCCGGGCCCCTGCCGCGTCGCCGCCATGAAGGGCCTGATCGCCGACGACGACGGCACCAGGGGGCTCGCCGTCGCCATCGACGCCCTCGATGACGACGACCCCCTCGTCCGCAACGCCGCCGTCCCCGCCCTTCGCGATGTCCCCGGCCGGGCCGTCACCGAGGCCATCGCCGCCGAACTGGGCCGACAGAAGGACCCCGCCGTCCGCGTCCAGCTCCTCGGCGTGTTGGCCGACCGCGAGGACCCCGCCGCCCTGCCGGCCGTCATCGACGCCGCCCGCGAGGCCGACGACCGCACGCTCGCCGCCGCCCTCGACGCCCTCGCCGTCCTCGGCGACGCCAAGGCAGCCCGGCTGCTGTGTGACTGGGCCGCCGGCGCCGACGACGCCCGCCGGCGCAACGCCGCCCGCGACGCCCTCGGTCGCCTGCGAGGCAAGGGCGTCAACGACGCGCTCGGCGGGCTGCTCGACGCCGCCGACGGCGCCGTCCGCGGCGAGGCCGCCCGGGCCCTCGGCGCCCGCGGCGCCACCGGGGCCGTCGCCGCCCTGCTCGCCCGAACCGACGACAAGGACCCCGCCGTCCGCCGCGAGGTCTACGCCGCACTCGCCGCACTCGCCGACGACGACCGGCTCTCCGACCTGGCCGCCCTGCTCGCCGCCGAGGCCGACGACGACGCACGGGATGCCCTCGAGAGCGCCCTCGTCGCCGTCGCCCGCCGCACCGACAGCGAGACCGACGCCGCCAAGGCCGTCCTCGCAGCCGACAAGCCCGGCGACGCGACCGTCCACGCCGCTGCCGTCCGCGTGCTCGGGAGGCTGGGCGACCCCGCCGGCCTCGATACCGTCCTGGCCGCCGCCGACGACCCCCGCGAGCCCGTCAAGGACGCCGCCGTCCGCGCCCTGGCCGACTGGCCCACCGCCGCCCCGGCCGGGAAGCTCGCCGCCCTCGCCGCCGACAAGGACGCCTCCCAGACCCACCGCGTGCTCGCCCTGCGGGGGTACATCGGCATGATCCACCAGCAGGAGGGCGCCAGCGACGAGCGGATCGTCGGCGACTACGCCCGCGCCCTGGAGATCGCCCGGCGGAACGAGGAGAAGCAGCTCGTGCTCAGCCGGCTCTCGGGGCTCCGCCACCGCCAGGCCCTGGAGATCGCCCGGCGGTGCGCGAAGGACCCGGCCCTGAAGTCCGCGGCGGAGACGGCGGCGAAGAAGATCGAGGAGCTCCTGGCGGCCCCGGCGTCGGTGACGGCGTCGCACAATCTGGACAAGGCGGGCAACGCCATCGACGACGACCCCAAGACGCGCTGGGACACCGGCTCGCCCCAGCAGGGCGGGGAGTGGTTCAAGCTCCAGCTCGACGAGCAGCGGCTGATCACGGGCATCGTCCTGGACGCCCGCGGCTCCAACGGGGACTACCCCCGCGGCTACAAGGTCTACATCTCGCCGACCAGCCTCGGGGCAGGCAAGCTCGTCGCCGAGGGCAAGGGCTCGGGGGCGGTGACGAAGATCAAGCTGGACAAGCCCGTCCGCGGCAAGGCGATCAAGATCGTCCAGACCGGTCAGGCCGGCGGGCTCTACTGGTCCATCCACGAGATCGAGGTCCAGAGCCGCCCCGCCGGGCAGTAGCCGACGCCGCTGTGTCGGCTCTGTCCACCCACGCCGCGGCGGACACACACACGCCCGCAGGCCCGCAGGTAACGGTTCTGAAGGCACTTGCGCCGGTGTCCCGGCTGTCCACCCCGCCGGAGGGCTGCACAGTGTCCAGGGGGTGGACACCGGCCCGGACACCCCCGACGCCCCCCCCGACGCCGGACCGGGCTCCCGGCGGGTGTGTCGGGTCTGTCCACCCCTCGGCACAGTGGACACACGGGGATGTGTCATTGCGCAAGTGATTTTTATAAAATGGTTTATGATTGCTTCGCTCTCTGTCCGGTCGTCGGCGGGCGGGACAGGCGGGATAGGTAAGGGGTTTGCCGTATTTTCGTGCCCGGTTACACCCTTGTCTCCCTCCGCCGGCGCGGTCTGTCCACCCGGTGCCCTCTCCCGGGACGGGCGGGCGGCCATGCCACGCCACGCCGCGGGGTCGCCCCGGGCTGACGCGCCCCCGCTACGGCCTCATCGTGCGGGGCCTGACACCCGACGAGGTCGACCGTCGAGTGGCGAGCCGGCCGACAACGTGCCTCCCCCGGTGACCAGGGGCGGCGGGGAGCCAAGGTCGCGGAATGCGTGGGCGGCGGGACGCGTCCCGCCGGCCGGGGGCGGCGGCAGCCCGGGGACAGTTTTAACGGTTGGGCGACAGCTTTTTTGCGTTGACACCCTTGCGGGGCGGTCCTAGCATAGCGGTCCGATTCGGACCGAAGGGATTCGGTCGCTACGCCCCGCGGGCCCTTTGCGTGGAGAGTGACGATGAGGAAGTTGCTGATCGCCCTGGTTCTTCTCAGCGGCACACTGATCGGCTGCACCGTGGGGGAGACGCCCCGCGAGCACGCCCAGCGCCATATGCTCCAGGCCGACGTGCAGATGCGCACCATGGTCGAGGACTGGGACTACTTCTGGCTCGCCGAGCGAAACAGCCGACTCACACGCTGGTACACCCGCCTGGGCTATTGATCGCACCGGACATCCCCGTGGACCTCGAGCCTCCGGCCCGGACGGTCGGGGGCTTTTTCATGGTCACCGGCCCCGGCCCCGGCCGCGGCGGACCGAACGGGCCGACCGGCCCACGCCGACCGGGGGCCCACGCGCCGCGGGGAGAAGGAAGGAGGCCGAGATGGCCACGCACCCCAAGCCGACCCGCGCGATGTTTCCGGGCACGTTCGACCCGGCCACCAACGGCCACATGGACCTCATCCGCCGCGGCGCGGCCCTGTTCGACGAGCTCGTCGTCGCCGTCGGCGAGAACCCCGGCAAGACCCCCCTGCTCGGCGCCGCCGACCGCGCGGCCATCCTCGCCGACGCCACGGCCGGGCTGGACAACGTCCGCGTCCAGCGCTACACGGGCCTGACCGTCGCCTTCGCCGCCGAGGTCGGCGCGACCGTGCTGCTTCGCGGCCTGCGGAGCGCCGCCGACATGCAGCACGAGTTGCCCGTGGCCCACACCAACCGCGCCGTCGCCGGCGTCGAGACGCTCTTCCTCCTGCCGTCCCCCGAGGTCGCCTTCATCTCCTCGGGCCTCATCCGCCAGATCGCCGCCGGCGGCGGAGACGTCACCGACCTCGTCCCCCCCGCGGCCGTCCCGGCCCTGCGGAAGGCAAGCCGCGGATAAACGGGAACCGACGAGGATACGACATGTGAGCGGGGATGCAGGGGATGGAACAACCCCGCGCGGAGAAGAGAAGACAGAGCGGGCCGGAGAAGCCGCCTTCGTATCTCGTCAAGCCCCTGCCGCACCTCGGCGAGCCAAGGGGACAGACGGCCACGGCACCAACAGCAAGAAAGCGCGGCCCGCGAATCGGTGCCGCAGATCAAATGCCTTGCTGAAGCCGGCATCGCGTCGCTCCCAACTCCGGCCGACGGGCTCGACATCGACGAGCAGGCACGGCCGTAGCGTCGGCGGGTCACGTCGTGTAGAATGCCCTCACTTGGGCACCAAGGGGTAACACGCATGTCCGACAACGTCGAGTATGCCGTCGTGGACATCGAGACGACCGGCTTCTCTCCAAAGGCGCACGACCGAATCGTTGAGATCGGAGTTGTCCGTCTGGACGATCGGCGCAACATCGTCGCCGAGTACGACACGCTCGTGAACCCCATGCGGGACGTCGGCCCAACGCATCTGCACGGCATCACGGCGGCCGACGTGCTGGACGCCCCGACGTTCCAGGAAGTGGTCGGCGACGTGATCGACTTGATGCGGGGAGCCGTCTTCGTTGCTCACAACGCTTCGTTCGACCTGCGTTTCCTGACTCACGAGTGCGCGCGGTGCGGAGTTCCCATGCCGCCGAACGCGATCCTCTGCACGCTGAAACTCTCTCGCATGACCTGGCCAGACGCGCCGAATCACAAACTGGGCTGCCTGTGCGAGTTCCTGAAACTGGATGGCGGCAGCCAGCACTCCGCATTGGACGACGCCAGGAGTGCCGCTGCCCTGCTGTGCGCATGCCGGGGGCAGCAGCAGCGCCAAGCCTGCGCCCGCTGCATGCAGGGGCGCCTGGCCCCGCCGGATGCATGGCCAGAGGTCCACCCGTCGGGTAAACGCCACGGCCGCGCCGCAGCCGGTCGCCTTCAGCGCCAATCGCGAGGCCGGCTTGTTCGACTCTTCGAACGACTGCCCGCGCGCAATGACACGAACTATGCCTGTGACGCCTACCTCCAGGTGTTGGAGCGGGCCCTGCAGGACCGACGCATCTCGGACGACGAGCTGACCGCCCTCTGCGAAGCCGCCGAAGCCCTCGATATGGACCAGGAGGAGATACGCGCGGCGCATCGCACATTCCTGGGCGATCTCGTGCGTGTGGCCATGCTGGACCAAGTGATGACCGAGACGGAGAAGCGTGACATTGAGGAGGTGGCTGCCCTTCTCGGCGTCCCGGCCGCCGACTACCAAGCCCTGATGAGAGAAGCACTGGACACGCCGCCTGCAGAACTCGAGGTCTGCCCCTCTGCTGAATTGGTGGGTAAGTCCGTCTGCTTCACGGGCCAGTTCAGCTTCCAGCTTGACGGTAAGCCGATCACCCGACAAGAGCTGGAGAATCTCGCCGCAAACTGCGGGATGACCATCCGACGGAATGTGACGAGGAAGCTGGACTACCTGATCTGCGCCGACCCGGCTTCCATGTCAACCAAAGCCCGAAAGGCTCGCAAGTATGGCACGTCCATCCTCGCTGAGCCCGCCTTTCTCGCCATGATAGCCCAGGCCAAGGGTTGATACGCCCAACCTGCCCCCACCAAGCCCACGTGGTTTGCAGTGGACCCCCGGCCTGCGCCCGGGGCTGCTCGCTGGCGGCCCTGCGGGCCTGCGGAGAACCGGGCGCCCGGCCTGCGGTCCCGCCGGGCCGCTTGGCGGAATCACACACGACCTGCCGTTGGCCGTACGCCGAGCGCGTCGGGGGACGTTGGCGATGTCGGCCCTTGGCCCCCCCGGCCGCCGCCGGAGCCTCGGCGGGTCGGTCGTGAGTTGCCCGGGGCGGAAGCCCCGATTCGCCGCCGGAGCCCCGGAGGGGCGGCCGGCCGTTGGCGGACCTCCGCGGGCGGGGGCCCGGCGGGGGGAAAGGTCCGGCCCGAGGGCGACGCGAGGGGGTTAGGTGTGATGTCCGCCGAGCACCCGGGCCCCGGGGGCCTCGGCGGAGTCAGGAAAGGAAAGACGCATGAATCGCCTGCAACGCCGCCTCGTCCGCGACGGCCGTCTTGTGATCGTGATGGTTCTGACCGCGTCGGCGTGGGCCCCCGCGGCCGCGGTGGCGGAAGATGCCAACGCGGCCGCCGCGCGGCTGCCGCTGCTGCGACTGGCCGACCTGGCGTATGCGGGCGCGTTCCGCCTGCCGTCGAAGCGATACGGCAGGTCGAGCCTGAACTACGCCCAGGGGCCGATCGCGCTGGGGCCGAGGGGCAAGTCGCTGTTCATCGTCGGCCACGCGCATCACCAAGCGGTGGCGCAGTTTGCGATCCCCCGACTGGTGGCTTCGAAGGAGCTGGACGAGTTGGAGATGGCCGGCGAGCCGATCCAGCCCTTCGCCCCGGTTCTCGGCCGGGCGGCCGGGGGGAATCCGCAGGGCAACAACCGCATCGGCGGGATGCTGTGCGTAGCCGGGCCGGACGGGCCGGAACTGCTGATCAACGCATACGAGTACTACGACGCGCCCGGGGACAACACGCTGTCGCTGCTGGTCGTCCGCGACGCGAACGACCTGGCCGGCTCGACGGTGGACGGGTACTTCGCGGTTCGCGGCGGGCCGGGCCACACGGCCGGCTGGATGTCCCCCGTTCCCGCGCCGTGGCGGGCGGTGCTGGGGGGCGCGTACCTGATGGGCCACTCCGGGGGCATTCCGATCATCTCCCGCTCGTCGGTCGGCCCGTCGGCGTTCCTGTTCGACCCGAGGGACGTCGTGGGCCGATCCGCCCCCCCGGGGCCGGTGGCGACGAGGCGGCTGCTGGACTTCAGCCTCAAGCATCCGCTGCACAAGGACTTGCTGAACCGCTCCGGCAAGAACGACCTGTGGACCCATCTCTCGCGGGCGGTCTACGGGATCATCGTGCCCGGAACGCGGACCTACGCGACGTTCGGCTCCTCCGGGGGCAACGCCAGCGGGGTGGGCTACAAGATCGTCCAGGACACCGGGCGGAAGACCGGCGGATACAGCTCCTACGCGGCGGCCGACAACTACCACTACTACTGGCTGTGGGATGCCAGCGACCTCGCGGCCGTTCGAGCGGGCAGGCTGGCGGCGCACGAGGTGCGGCCCTACGAGCACGGCCGGTTCCACACGCCGTTCGAGGGCCCTTCGCACGAACTGGGCGGCGGCGCGTTCGACCCGGCCGGCGGGCTGATCTACCTCACCGCGCTCGGCGCCGACGACGGACAGGGACGCTACCAGAACCCCCCGGTGGTCATGGCCTACCGCTTCGCCGGGCAGCAGAGCACGCAACCGGCCCGGTCGACGGATCAGTAAGGACCTGCGAATTCACATCCCCAGCCCCCCTGCAACCCCGCTCTGCTGCCGCATCCGCGTTGACCCGCGCCCGAGATTGGGTGCAGGCGGGCCCGGTGCGCGCAAAAAAAAGCGACGCCAGGGGAGGGGAGCCTGACATCGCTCACAGAAACTCGGTCAAAGGAGGGAGTATGACCGAGGAGCCTCACTCTAAAACGCCAGTGTTCTTATCCTACCGAGACCCCGAGAAATGTCAAGGGCACAACGGTCGATTTTTCGTTTCGGTTTAAGATTTCTTCCGTATACCCGGCTTTTCAGGGTATTCACCCTACCCCCCGGCCGGGGCCGGACCAGCCGCGTCGGCGATACAGGTCCCTCGAATCAATGTACTTGCGCACCGATTCCGGCACCAGGTAGCGGATGGACAGCCCGGCCGCTTGACGTTCCCGCACGTCCGTCGAGGAGATCTCGACCAGCGGCGTCTCCGCCACCGAGGCGGTCAGTTCCTCGGCCCTCGCCGGCCCGAAGGCATCGGCGAGGGCCCGCCGGACCGCCCCCATCCGGTCCTGCCACGGCGGGCGGGCCGCCACGAGGAACGCCGTCCGCTCGACCAGCTCCCCCGCCCGGTGCCACTTGGGCAGCTCGGCCAGCATGTCCATGCCGATAACCATGGTGATCTTCCGCCGCGGGCGGCCTCTGCGGAGCTCGGCCAGCGTGTCGATGGTGTAGCTGGGCCCCGCCCGGGCCAGCTCGATGTCGCAGACGTCGAAGAGCCCCTCGCCCTCGACGGCCAGCTTCAGCATGGCCAGGCGGTCGGCGCCGTCGGCGAGGGCGTCGGGCTTGTGCGGCGGGCTGGCCGACGGCAGGAAGGTGACCCGCCGGAGCCCGCGCGCCTCGGCCAGCGCGCGCGCGACGATCAGGTGCCCGTGATGCACCGGGTCGAACGTCCCGCCGAAAAGAACCATCTCGTCGCTCACGTTCCGCTCCGCCGGGCGACCCAACCGGTCGCCGCCGTCCGCATTAGACGCGCCGCACCCGCCCGACACAACCCCGCGGCGAGCGCACTGTCCTGTTGCCCCCTCGCACGGCGGCCGGTAGAATGCCGCTTTCGGACTTACAGCGGGAGCGTGCGGCATGCTGGCCAAGCGGATCATCCCCTGCCTCGACGTGGACAAGGGGCGGGTGGTCAAGGGCGTGAACTTCGTGGACCTCCGCGACGCGGGGGACCCCGTCGAGATCGCGCGCCGCTACGACGCCGAAGGCGCCGACGAGCTGGTCTTCCTGGACATCACCGCCAGCCACGAGGCCCGGGACATCATCCTGGACATCGTCGCCGCCACGGCCGAGCAGGTCTACATGCCCCTGACCGTCGGCGGGGGGATCCGCTCGATCGACGACTTCCGCAACCTGCTCAACGCCGGTGCGGACAAGGTCTCGCTGAACTCCTTCGCGGTGCGTCACCCGGAGTTTCTCACCGAGGCCTCGCGGCGGTTCGGCGCCCAGTGCGTGGTGGTGGCGATCGACCCCAAGCGCGTCGTCAAGGACGGGCGCGAGGTCTGGGAGGTCCACATCAACGGCGGGCGGCTGGCGACGGGCCTCGAGGCCGTGCCCTGGGCCCGGGAGGTCGAGCGCCTCGGCGCCGGGGAGATCCTCCTGACCGTGATGGACGCCGACGGCACGCAGGACGGCTACGACATCGAGATCACCCGCGCCGTGGCCGAGGCGGTGAAGATCCCCGTCATCGCCTCCGGCGGCGCCGGCTCGCCGGAGCACATGGCCGAGGCCCTGACGGCCGGGCGGGCCGACGCCGCCCTCGCCGCGAGCATCTTCCACTTCGGCACGTACAGCATCGCCGAGACGAAGGCCTGCCTCGCCTCGCGGGGCGTGCCCGTACGACAAGCCCGACAGAGCGCATGACCCCGCGGCGCAGGCCGTGCCCGTGGCCGCCGCGGGCGGGAGCCCGGCGGGGCGCGGAGTTGTTGACGTCAGCAGCACAGAGGTGCCGATGGCAATGCACATGATGATGGCGCAGACGGACGTGCTGGTCCCGGCGATCAAGCTGGCGGCGGCGGTGATCCTGCTGACGCCCTGGCTGGCGGCGGCGCCGTGGGTCTGGGCCGACACGCGCCGCGTGGACGCGCCCACGGCGCTGTGGACCGCCGTGGTCCTCGGCGCCGGCGGCGCCGGGCTGCTGGCGTGGATGCTCATCCCCTTCTACGTGGTGGGCCTGCTGTTCTTCCTCATCCTCGCCGGCGGGGGGATCGGGGCGTACGTGGCCTTCCGCAACGCCCGGGTCGCGCCGGAGCACAAGGTGCTCACGCCGGCCCACCTCGGGGGCCTGCTGGCCTCCGGCGGGCGCAAGCGGAAGCGCGACGCCGGCGAGATCCTCACCAAGGTGACGATCTACAGCCACGACGAGGAGTTCATCTTCCCGCCGGACATGACCGAGGCCGAGGACGAGGAGATCGCCACCTACAACCTGGTCCAGGAGTTCCTCTACGACCTGGTCCGCCGCCGCGCCGGCGAGGTCGGCGTGACGCCGGCCGGGGAGCAGGCGCGGGTGATGTACCTCATCGACGGCCTGCCGACCGAGCGCCCCGCGATCCCCCTGGCCGACAGCGAGCGGATCATCCAGTTCGTCAAGGACGTCGCCGGCATGGACACCGACGACCGCCGCCGACCGCAGACCGGCTCGATGAGCGTCAACGTCGGCGAGCACCGCACCGACATGTCGGTCCAGACCGCCGGGACGACCGGGGGCCAGCGGATGACGATGCGGATCCTCCAGCACGTCGTCCGCACCAGCCTCGCCGAGCTGAACATGCCCGACGACGTGCTGGGCAAGGTGGCGGGCATCGCCAAGACCAAGAACGGGCTGTTCATCGTCTCGGGCCGGCGGGGCTCGGGTGCCACCAGCACGCTCTACTCGATGCTCCGCGAGCGCGACGCGTTCATCCAGAACATCGTGACGATCGAGTCCAAGACGGAGGTCGACCTCGAGAACATCACCCAGCACACCTACGGCGAGGAGCCCGAGCGGATCTCCGGGCTGCTCACCGAGGTGATGAAGGAAGGGCTGGACGTGCTGATGATCGACGCCTGCCCGGACGCCGACGCGGCCGCGAAGGTCATCAAGATCGCCGCCAAGCGCCCCGTGCTGCTGGGGGTGCGCGGGGGCGACTCGTTCACCGCCCTGGCGCGGTGGGTGAAGATCTCCGGCGACCCGCAGCGCGCGGTGGCCGTGCTGCGTGCGGTGAGCTGCCAGATGCTGGTCCGCCGCCTGTGCGAGGACTGCCGCGAGGCCTACACCCCCGACCCCCGCCGCCTGGCCAAGCTGAACCTCGGCGGCGAGAGGATCGAGAGCTTCTACCGCCCGCCGTCGGAGCCCCCCAAGGATGAGTGCCCCACCTGCCAGGGCACCGGCTACAAGGGCCAGGCCGCCGTCTTCGAGCTGCTGGAGATGACCGACGAGATCCGCTCGCTCATCACCGAGGGTGCGACCGTCGCCCAGATCCGCGCCGCCTGCCGCAAGAACAAGATGCTCTACCTCCAGGAGCAGGCGATGAAGAAAGTCATCGACGGGACCACCAGCGTGCAGGAAGTCATCCGCATCACCCAGCAGGCACGGAAGAAGTAGCCCAAGAGGAGCCCAGATGCTCGCCATCGTTCTCGCCGCCGTCCTCGTCCTGACCATCGTGGCCTTCCAGGTCACCCAGGGGCTCTTCAGCGCGATGATCACGGCCGTGCTGGCGGTGCTCTGTGCGGCCTTCGCGCTGAACGTCTACCCGGCGCTGGGCGAGGCGTTTTTCTACGACGGGCGGTTCGCCCAGTATGCCGACGCCGTCTCGCTGCTGGCGCTGTTCGTGCTGCCGCTGCTGGCCGTCCGGCTGGGTCTGGACCTGCTGGTCCGCCGCAATATCGACGCCGGCGTCTGGGGCGACCGCATCGGCGGCGGGGCTTTCGGGCTGCTGGCGGCGATGGTCCTGGTCGGCGTGGTCCTGATCGTCATGCAGATGCTCCCGTTCGGGGCCTCCGTGCTGGGCTACCGCCCCTACGACGACGCCCTCCGCCGCGACGCGCGGGCGCTGCCCTTCTGCCCCGACGACGCGACGCTCGGCCTGGCCCGGCTGCTCTCGGGGGGGATGTTCCGCACCGAGGGCGGGCTCGCCGACCGCACCGACGACCTGCTGCGCGACCGCTTCTGCATCCGCAACACCGCCGGCAGGCACGGCACGACGTTCGCGAGACCGGACTCCCTGACGGTCACCGGCGCCTACGCGCCCACCAGCGACAAGGCCGACTGGCTGGCCCGCGTCCCCGCCGACCCCCTCGCCGACGACCCGCTGGCCTCCCGCGTGCTGATCGTCCGCGCGCGCGTCAACGAGAACGCCGCCGGCGAGGACGGCTGGCTCCGCCTGGCCGGGACGCACTTCCGCCTGGTCTGCCGCCCGCCAAAGCCCCCCGCCGACCCCGACGCCCCCCTGCCGGCCAAGCCCGCCCCGCCGCAGCCGGACCCCCACGCCGACCCGGTCAGCCACTACCCCGTCGGCTACCTCGCCGACACCAACGGCGGGGGCAAAAAGCTCGTCGCCGCCGACGTCGAGGACGAGGCCGCACAGATCGCCCGCCTGATCGTCGAGGCCAAGCCCACCGGCAAGGCCCGCAAGGCCGCCACCGTCTACTGGGTCTACCGCATCGGCCGCGAGGCCGTCGCCGAGGAACTGATCTTCCGCGGCCTCTCCCGCGACGACGTCCCCCGGCCGGAAAACGCGCTGCCCTAGCAGTCCGTTGAAGAAGTGCTTCGCAGCCGAGAGCGAGGGATTCTTCGCGCCGCCAAGGACGAGAAGCGAATGCGAATCCACGAGATTCGTCGAGTTTCTCGGACGCCGGCGACGCGGAGAAGACCCGCTCGCAGGCCGAATCGGCTTCTTCAACGGGCTGCTAGGGGCCGGAGGCCAGGCCGCGGACCGGGAGCGTGCAGCCGGCACGGTCGCCCGTCACACGGCGGGGGGATGCCGGCGCGCCCGGTGCGTCCGCCGCTTGCGGGGTGCTCGCCGGGTGGGGGTTCGCGGCTCTCTGGCCTACCTGCGGAACTCCTTCGGCAGGCTCTTGACCCACTCGCGGTAGGCGACGTCCGGGCGGCGGAGGTGGCCGCCGCGGATCTCGTCGCGGCGCGTGTTGTGGCAGCCGCTGGTGCGGAGGTAGCGGAAGGCCTCCCACGACTGCTCCCGGATGGCGGGCAGGTCGTCGCGACCCCAGAAGATCACGATGGGCAGGTCCTTGGCCTCGGGGGACAGCTCGATGCTCTCCAGCAGCTCCAGCGACGAGTTGCAGTCGCGGGCGATCAGTATGTCGAAGCGCCCCGGGTTCCGCAGGCCCGTGTGGTACATCGGGAAGCCGCCGGAGGAGAAGCCCGTCAGCGCGATGAGCTCCTTGCCCGGGGGCCCGCCCGGCTTGCCCGCCCGGCGGGCGACGCGGTAGTGCTTCCGCACGTGGTCGATGACCGCCAGGATCGCACGCTCGTCGGCGAGCAGGTCGTCGTTGTCGGCGTACCACACGCTGGGGATCACCGGAACGTACCCCTGCGTGCTCTTCAACTGCGGGGCCACCACGATCAGCCCGTGCCGCTCGGCCGTGTCCTTCCACTCCAGGATCTGCCGCGTCTTGCCGTCCCACGGGTTCGTCCCGTGCAGCGTCACGACCACCGGGCATGCCGAGAGCTCCTCGTAGTAGCTGGGCACGTACAGCCAGTAGTCCCGCCCGGTGATCGGCTCGGCGCGGTCGAGGTGCGGGTGGTCGGTCTCGGGGGGCGTGTAGGGGCAGCCGGCCGTCAGGGCCGCGAGGGCGGCCAGCAGCAGCGTCCGTGCCGCCGGGCATGTGAGCGTCTTGTTCATGGGCGCGTCCCGTCCGTCCTTCCGTGTCCGCCGGCAGGCGGGGCGAATCAGCTTTTGCACCGCCGGTGCCGATGGGTATCCTACGGTTCGGCCTGGCCGAGTGTCTACTCTTACGAACGATAGCGGAAGGAAGCCCGTGAGGACAATGCCCCACAGTCACCGAGCCCTGGTCGCGACGCTCTCGCTGCTCGCCGCCGGCGGCATCGCCGGCGCCCTGTCGCCCGACGAGGTCCTCGTCGTCGCCAACGGGCGGCTGGAGGAGTCCGTCTCGCTGGCGAAGACCTACGCCGACCGCCGCGGGATCGCCGGGGCCGACGTGATCGTGCTGCGGACCCACAAGGGCACCGCCATCTCCCGCGAGCGCTTCCGCGAAACCCTCGCCCTGCCGCTGAAAAAGGCGCTCGCCGCCGACGGACGCGCCGGCCGCATCCGCTGCCTCTGCCTCGTCTGGGGCGTGCCCGTGCGTGTCAGCGCGCCCGAAAACGATCCCTGGGCCGCTGCCGCGTCGGCGATCAACGCCGCGCTGAAGAAGCTGCATTACCGCCTGGCCGCCGACCGCGAGATGCTCGACACCGTCGCCCGCCAGTTCCCCGCCCCGCGGACCAAGGACCTCCACCCGGTCGCGGCGCTGTTTCCCACGCCGATGCCGGCCCCGCCCAAGCCGCTGCCGAAGATCGACCGGCTCGCCGCCGACCTCCAGCGGATGCTCAAGGCCAAGGCTGCGGCGGTGCGGCGGCTGGCCGATCCCGCCCGGCGGCGCCTCGCCGAGCGCCAGATGGCGGCGATGCACTTCGAGCTGCTGGGCCTGGAGGGCCTGCTGGCCCACGTGACGGCCAACGATCCTCCGGGCGCGCCGAAGGCGGCGGACATTCGCAAGCAGATCGGGGAGGTCAAGTCCCGGCTGGGCTCGCTGCGCCGCAAGGCGCGCGACCCGGGCACGCCCGCGGCCATGCTGCCGCTGATCGAGCGGCTCAACGGCGTGCTGGTCGCCGCGACCTTCGCCAACCGCCTGACCGGCCAGCTCGGCGACGCCGGCCACCTGACCAAGGGCGTCGCGAGCGTGGACAGCGAGCTGGCGACGCTGCTCTGGCCGGACGCGAAGCCGGCGGGGGCGGCGGCCAACCCGCTGCACTGGAAGGCGAAAGATGCCGCCGCGGCGCGGCGTACGCTGCTGACGGCGCGGATCGACGGCCCGACGCGTGCCGACGCGATGCGGATCGTCAAGGCCTCGCTGGCGACCGAGGCCGAGGGGCTCGACGGGGTGTTCTACATCGACGCCGGCGGCCCGCAGCGTGTGGGCCCCACGGCCCGGGAGCACTTCGATCGGCGCCTCGGCGAGCTGGCGCGGTTCGCGGCGGCCCACACGTCGATGAAGGTCGTCCACGACACCCGCCCCACCGTCTTCCAGCGCGATGCCTGCCCCCACGCCGCCCTGTACGTCGGCTGGTACAGCCTCCGCAAATACATCCCCGCGTTCATGTGGAAGCCCGGCGCCGTGGGCTTCCACGTCGCGAGCTGGGAGGCCGTCCACCTCCGCGACCCCGAGACCACCGAGTGGTGCGCGAAGATGATCCAGAACGGCGTGGCCGCCACGATCGGGGCCGTCGACGAGCCGCTTCTGCACCACTTCCCCAACCCCGCGGAGTTCTTCCCCCTGCTGATGACGGGCAAGTACACCGTTGCCGAGTGCTACTGGCGGACCATCCCCGCGGCGAGCTGGCAGTTCACGCTGATTGCCGACCCCCTCTACAACCCCTTCAAGGCCAACCCGCAGGTGAAGCTCTCGGACCTGCCGCCCGGCCTGGCGCCCTGAGGGCAGATCACGGCGTATCCGGGCGCGTCCCGCGGGGGAGCGTCCCGCGGGGGGGCGGCGCCGGCCGCGTCGACGCCGGGGCGTCCGGGCGAGGCCGAGGCGCCGCGCCCTTGCCCGCCCGGCGCGGGGCCAGCAGACGCGCGGCGCGCCCGGCGGCGCGGCTCGCGGCCGGCGTGGAGGGGTAATCCCGTCGCAGGCGGTCGTAGCGAGCCCTCGCGGCCGCGGGGCGGCCCTGCTTCTCGGCGCAGTAGCCCAGCCAGAACAGCGTCTCGCTGGCCCGGCGGGTGTCGCCGGTGGCCTCCAGCCAAGGCAGGACGGTGCGGAACCGCTGCTCCGCGGCGGCGTGCCTGCCCTCGGCGACCAGCGCGATCCCCTCGTCGAAGGCGTTGGCGTCCCGGGCGTTCAGTTCGATCAGCACGGCCGGGGGCTCGGCCGGCTTGCCCAGCAGCGACGACAACCAGCCGGTCCGCTGCGGCTGGGCGGGCTCGTTCGAGCAGCCGCCCAGCGCGGCGCACGCGGCGGCCGCGGCGAGAAGCGCCCCCCCTGCCGCCCGGCAGGATCGCCTAGCTCGCATCGTCGTCTCCGGTGAGGATGAGCTTGGCCTCGAACAGCCAGGTCCGCACGGCCTCGCTCTCGTTGCCGGCGGTCAGGACGCTGTCGATCTGCCGGCCGAGCTCGCCCTCTTCGACGAGGCGGTCGAAGGCCCGCTCGACGCCGGCGCGGTCGGGGTTGAGCAGGTCCAGGCGTGTGAGGATGACCTCGAGCCTGGCCAGCAGCTTGCGGGTGTCGGCGCCGCGGGCGTCGTCGAGAAGCTCGTTGCAGCGTTCGACCATGCGGCGGACACGTGCGGCGGCCTTGCGGGCCTCCAGGCCGCGCTTGCCCGGCGCGATCGACGTCAGGTACGTCCGCTGGAAGGCGTCGACGACCTGCTTGTGGCGGGCCTGAAGCAGCTCGACGCGCTGGGCGGCGTGACGCAGGCGGGCGACGGCCTCCTCCCGCGCGCGGCGGGCGGCATCCAGCGCATCCCCCGAGGCGATCAGGCGGCGCTGGAGGTCGGCCGCGTTGGCCTCCAGCTTCGGCACGCGGGCGGCGACGGCGTCGGCGGCGGCCTTGGCCTCGCTCAGCTCCGCCAGGCGGTCGGACGCGGCCGAGAGCTTCTCGGCCAGCTTGCGGTTCTCGGCCTCGGCGGCCGTCGCCGATGCCAGGGCCTCGCCGAGCTCCGTGGCGTGGCGCGCGGTGGCGCGATCGAGCCTGCCCTCCAGCTCGGCCAGGCGGGCACCGAGGGCGTCCGTCGCCGCCAGCCGCTCGGTCGCCTCCGCCAGGCGCTGTCGCAGGTCCGCCGCCTCGGCTCGCAGGCCGGCCGGCTCCGGCGGCGCCGGCCGCGTGGGCGGCGCGGCGGCCGTCGGCGCGGGGACGCGTCCGGCCAGCCGGCGGGCATCCAGCCAGAGCCAACCGGCGGCAACCAGCATGGCGGCCGCGACGGCCGCGGGCGCCCAGCGCAGCATCCCCGACACCGCCCGGCGGCGCGGCGGGGCGTGGAGCGCCTGCTCGGGCGGGGGCACGGGCGTCGTGCGGGCCGCCTCGTCGGCGCCCCATCGGCCGAGCATGGCCTCGAGGCGGTCGTCGGGGTTGTCCTGGCGGTTCTCGGTCATCGCTGGGCGTCCGTCCTGTTCAACGTTCTCTATCCCGCCCGGGGTCGTGCTGCGCAGGCTCAGGCCTCGATTCCCTTGCCGCCCAGGCACGCCCGCAGCCGGGCGCGAGCCTCGGCCAGCCGGCTGCGGGCGGTCGCCTCGGGCATCCCGGCGGCCGCGGCAACGCCGCGCGTCGTCCGCCCCTCGACGTACCGAAGGTGCACGACATGGCGGAGCTGCTCGGGCAGGCGGGCGATGCAGTCGCGGAGGGCGTCGGCCTCCTCTCGCGTCGCGGCCGAGGCGGCGGGGTCCTCGCCGCCGGTGAGGACGGCCTCGGCGAGATCGGGGTCGAAGTTCTCCGGCGCGGCTTGGCGGCCCCAGCGCTTGCGGGCGACGTTCCGGGCGATGGCACCCAGCCAGGCCCCGAAGGCCCCCCGGCCCGGGTCGAACGTCGCCAGCGAGCGGAACGCGCGGAGGAACGTCTCCTGGAGCAGGTCGTCGGCGTCGGCGCGGGCGAAGCCGCTGCGGAGGAAGTACGCCGCCAGCCGCGGGGCGCAGGCGGCATACAGGGCCGCCCTGGCTCGCTCGTCGCCGGCCAGCGCCCGCTCGATCCGCTGGAGTTCCTGCTGAGGTCCGTCCACGTCCTACGGCTCCCGTTGCCGGCATTCTTCCCGACCGCCCCCCCTCCGTCAACGTCCCGGGCGGTTTTCTGCGCAGCCGCGGGGCGAGGGCATACACACGGGCAGCCCGGCCGCGCGGCCGGGATTCTCGCCGCCGCCAAACGAAAGGACTTGCCGATGAGACACCCGACCGCCGCCGCGCTGCTGCTGTCCGCCCTGGCCGCCGGGGGCTGTGCCAGCCACCACGCCCTGCGCCCGCCCGTGGCGGAGTGGGCCCGTGTCGGCCTCGCCGAGGACCCCAACCAGGCCCGGCGGATCGAGGAGGCGCTGACCGATCGCGAGATCGCCACCATGCTCGACGCCGACGTGCGGGCCAGGCTGCCCGCGACCGTCGCCCTGGCCACCATCCGCAGCCACTGCCGCGGCTACCAGCCGTACCTGGCGCCCGTCGCGGGCGACGAGCTCGCCGCCTGGGAGCGTGCGGCCGAGGTCCGCGGCCTCCGGGGCGTCCAGCCGATCACGCGCGTGCTGCACCCGGCCGAAAAGCCCACGCTGGACTCGCTGCGACAGGCGGCCGCAAAGATGGGCTGCGAGCTGCTGCTCGTGACGCTGCGGGGGGACAGCAGCGTGGAAAACTTCAACGACGCCGCCGTGCTGTACTGGACCGTCCTGGGCCTGTGGCTGGTCCCCGGCAGCGAGATGGAGAGCCGCACGATCATCCAGGCCGCGCTGATCGACAGCCGCACGGGCATGGTGCTGGGCACGGCCACCGGCGACGCGCACGACAAGCGGGTGTACCCCGAGGCGTTCGCGGATCAGCGCCGCGCGGAGCTGTCGGCCGAGGTCCCCGCCGCCGCCGGCGCCGACCTCCGCACCGCCTGCCGCCGGCTCCTCCAGCGAGCCGTCGACGCGGCAGAAGCAAACCCCCGCGTGACGGCCGGACCGTGAGACCGTCTTGCCGCGGGAGCTTCGCATCTGCGGGTGGGCTTGGCGCTCCGGGACGATCGAGCATTCCCCGCGGCCGCGAAGCTCCCGCGGTATCCCGGTCTCACCGGCTCCCGGCGAGCATCGCGCGGACGTTCTCCTCGGTGACCGGCTCGATGATGCCGCGGTCGGTGATCAGGGCGGTGATCAGCTCGGCCGGGGTGACGTCGAAGGCCGGGGCGTAGGTTCGGGCGGCGTCGGGTGCGGTGCGGCGGCCGAAGCCGTCGGTGATCTCCTCGGCGCCGCGCTGCTCGATGGGGATGGCGTCGCCGTCGGGCAGGTCGAGGTCGAAGGTGCTGTAGGGCGCGGCGACGTAGAAGGGCACGCCGTGGTGGCGGGCGGCGATCGCCAGCCCGTACGTGCCGATCTTGTTCGCCGCGTCGCCGTTGGCGGCGATCCGGTCGGCGCCGGTGATGACCATCCCCACGCGCTTCTCCCGCAGGACCTGGGCGGCCATGCTGTCGGTGATGACCACCGCGTCGATCCCCGCCCGCATCAGCTCCCAGGCCGTCAGGCGGCTGCCCTGGAGCAGCGGGCGCGTCTCGTCGCAGTAGGCGGTGAACGCGTGCCCCCCGGCGTGGGCGACGTACATCCCCGCCGTCGCCGTGCCGATGCCCGCCGTCGCCAGCGCGCCGGCGTTGCAGTGCGTCAGCACGCCCGAATGCCTGCGGATGATCTCCGCCGCGTGCCGGCCGATCGCCAGGCACAGCCGCTCGTCCTCGGCGTGGATCGCCCGCGCCTCGTCCAGCATGGCCGCGCGGACCCCCGGCGCCCCCCCGCCGGCGGCCCCGGCCCGGGCGAGCACGCGCCGGACCGCCCAGGCGAGGTTCACCGCCGTCGGGCGCGAGGCGTTGAGGTACTCGCCGGCCTCGCGGCAGGCGTCGAGGAACCCCTCGCCGTCGGGAACGTGCTCGGCGGCGACGACCATGCCGTACGCCGCCGCCACGCCGATCGCCGGCGCGCCGCGGACGACCAGGCGGCGGACGGCGTCCCAGACGGCCCCGGCGTCGCGGCACTCGAGGAACACGGTCTCGTTGGGCAGGCGGGTCTGGTCGAGCAGGCGCAGGAACCCCGTGTCGGCGTCGCCGACCCACTCGATGACCTTCTCCGGCGGCTGAATCCGCGGTGCGTGTGTGTTCATGCGCGACAGCGTACCGCAAGCCTTCCGGCCGGGCAAGCCGCCGGCGGCCGGCGGCGTCAGACCGACTGCATGAATTCCACGGGCGCGCCGTCGTGGAGGATGAACGCCACGCGCAGGCCGTCCATCGGCTCGAAGGGCTCGACGAGGACGTGCCGGCCCTCGAGCTCCTTGGCGAGGTCGTCGACCATGAATGCCACGTGCGGCGTGGTCTTCAGCGCCTCCGGCAGCGGGCTGCCCGGCTCGAACCGCAGCCACTCGATCTTGTACGGGCACGCGTCGGCGTCGGTGACGTGCAGCTTGGCCGCCTCGAGGTACGCCTCGCCGTCGCGCTGGGTGTCCGTCGGGATCCCGATGTGATGAAATTCTCTCACGCTCTGCTCCTTCGGTTGGTTGGTTCTCGCGGACCGGCAGGGCCGAACGCCAACGGCGCCGTGTCCCGCCCGGCGGATTTCTCAGTCGGCCTCGATGATCGTGCCCGTGCTGAAGGCGATCAACGCGGGGGTTGCCCGCTGCCCGTCGGGGCCGATGACCATCTCCAGGCTGGTGATCTCGACGTCCGGGCGGGGGTTGTTGACCTGCATGCTGTACAGCGCCGCACGCATCGTCCCGGTCTCCTTGCCCTTGGGGACCTCCAGCTTCGTCGTCCAGCCGATCCGCGCGCCGGGAAGCGGCTCGGGGTCGGCCTTGAGCCAGTGATCGATGTGCCGCTCCAGCACGACCGGCACCTCCGCCGTCTTGCCGTCGGCGTAATGCAGCACGTACTTCGCGACGGTCGGCAGCTCGAACGGCCGCTTGCGGGCCCGCATGCGCTCCCGCTCGCGGTCGGTCACCGGGCGGTGAACCTCGGCGGAGTGCAGGAAGTACAGCAGGTCCGCCTTGTGCCCGACCTTGATGCCCGCGATCTTCCGCGGGGGGCGGGGCGTGACGTGCAGCCGCCCCCGCTCGGCGGCGACCATCAGGCAGTCCGGCGTCGGCGCGGTGGCGTAGTCGACGACGTGGTAGAGGACGTCGGCGAACTCGTGCTTGCCGCGAGGCAGCGCCTGGAGGTCCTGGCCCTTTCGCCCGAACCACCCGGGCTTGCCCCCGCGGTCGTCGAGGTACGCCGTGCCGTACTCCTGGAGGTTCACCGTCTCGAAGCGGACGTTCACGCCGGGCACCCCGACGGCCGAGGCGGACTTGAACCCCACGCCCATGTTCTGGAGCACCACGCCGAGGATGCGGACCTTCTGGTCGGTGTTGCTCTTGCGCGGCTCGTCGGCCATGAACTTGATCTGGTTCAGCAGCAGCCCGCCGGCGCCGCGGGGGAAGGCGACCAGCCCGCCGACCGAGTCGACGAACACCGCGCCCTCGGGTGCGGCCGGTCGGAGGAACTGGACGTTGTCGATGCCGATCAGGCGGGTATCCGGGCGGCTCCGGTTGACGATCACCCACCGGGTCGGCTGGATGGTGATGGTCTCGCGGACCTTGGCCGGCTCGGGCAGCTCGACGACGGTCGGGTCGGAGGGGGCGACCTTGACGGTGACGGCCTTGTCCTTGGCGCCGTCGAGGATCAGTTGGAACTCGGTCATCGCCCAGTAGTTCTCGTTGTTCCAGAGCTTGACGGTCTTGAGCGTATCGGGGCGGCGGAGTCGGAAGGTCTGTGCGGGTGCGACGTTGTCCTCGCCGATCCAGATCTGGCGGATGTACCGCCAGGACGCCTCGTTGGTGACGTTGTTGACGAAGTTGTACGGGTCGTGGTCGTCGAAGGTCGGCTCGTAGACGAACGGGTCGTTCGGCGCGCCGGGCGGCAGGGCGAACGGCGCGAAGTTCCGCCCGTCGATCACGTGGCTGAACGTGTTGCCGCTGACCCAGTACCGCCCGTGCATCAGCGGCCTGCTGGACCGCAGCGAGACGTCGCGGTTGCCCAGCGTCGCCGCCAGCGGGTAGGTGGGGTTCTCCATGGCCACCGCCTCGTAGCGGAAGGGGCGGAGCATGAAGTCGTCTCCGACGATGCGGTTGAACTCGTCGATGCCCTCGGGCCCGACGCCGCAGAGCACGATCCACCCGCCGGCGTCCTGGAAGGCGAGGGCCTGCTTCCTGGCCGCCAGCAGCGCCTCGAGGTGCCCGGCGTCGGCGGCGATCACCGCGGCGGCGTACTTCCCGGAATCCAGCGCGGCGGCCACGGAGCCCGCCCGCTCGAACAGCACGCCCGACTCGGCCAGCCGGTCGGCGAGGGGGTCGTCCTTCGCCGCGACCAGGGCCGCGACGCCGGCGGCCGGGGAGTAGGTCCCGCAGACGGCCAGCATGTTCCGCAGCAGCACGTCGGCGGCGGGATCGACGCCGAGCTTCTCGGCGACGCGGAGCTGGCAGAGGAGGATGAGCCCCTCGCCGCAGGGCACCTCGATCAGCGGGCTGAACTCCAGGGCCCCGCCGCACTCGGCGAGGCTCCGCCCGCCGCGGGAGGGCTTGCGGTAGACGTTGCGGCAGGTCGGCGCGTCGCCGGCCCAGTCGATCAGGTCCCGCTTGCCCAGGTCCGCCAGCAGCGGCGTGCCCAGCGCCTGCGGATGGGCGTAGCCGGCGAACCGCGTGGTCGGCTTGATCGGCGCCGGCAGGGCCGCCCCGGCCGGGGGATGAGCCTGCTCCAGGCAGATCACCCGCCCGCCGCGGACGGCGAAGCCCAGCAGCTCCGTGCCGAACGCCTCGGAGGGCGTCAGCGTGTCGTGGCCGATCACCAGCACGCCCTTCCTGCCCTTCAGCGCCGCCAGGTCGTCGACGGGCTCGAACGGCACGCCGCGGGCCTTGAGGTGCGCGGTGACGGCGCCCTTGCGGTCGAGCACGTAGACCGTCGCGGCCACGGGGACCTTCCCGCCGGTCGGCAGGACGGGGACGTCCATGGCGTCCTCGTACGACGCCCCGCCGGGCTGGCTGAGCTTGACCCTCAGCGTGCCCTCCAGCCGCTCGGGGGTCTTCGGCGCGCGGATCGCCAGCGTGTGCTCGGCGCCGAAGCCCGGCTCGATCTTCATGGCGACCTTCTCGGACGCCACCGCCTTGCCCCCGGCCTCGTAGGCCCACTCGAACGTCACCGGCTCGGCCGAGAGCGTGTCGTTCATCACCTTGACGAGCAGCTCGTTCTCCCGGCCGTCGAAGAGCCTCCAGGACTGCTTTCGGGGCACGACGTAGAGGTCGGAGAAGACCTTCCGGGTGGGCTCGTGGTCGGAGAGGTTGTCCCAGGGGAAGAACCCCGCCACGCCGGCCCACCGGTAGCCGCCGTAGACGGCGCGGAGGAACCGGGCCTTGCCCTCCTTGGCGTACCACGTGCCGCGGAAGACCTCGTCGCCCATGGCGTAGGCGCCGAGGCGAAGCTCGTTGGCGAAGAGGCTCTCGCCGACCACCCACGGCTTCTTCCGCGTCCAGGGCCAGCGCTGGATCTTCTCGGAGTAGTGCTCGACCGTGTAGGCGTTCTCGGGGTAGTAGTCCAGCGCGGCGTTGGGGTAGTGCGGGTCGTTGATGGCAAGCCGGCCGCTGAGGTCGCCCCCGCCGCCGACGGTGTACGGGCGCGTGCCGTCGAACTCCTTGCCCGCGTCGCAGACCTCGTTCATCAGCTCCTCGACCTTGTCGAGGTACGCGCCGTAGATGTTCATCCCGTTGATGTAGACCAGCTCGTTCTCGGCCTGGTAGAAGATCACCGACGGGTGGTTCCGGTAGGCCTTGGCGACCTGGGCCATGTGCAGGCGGAAGCTCTCCCACAGACGATCGTTGGGGACCAGGATCGGCTTGCCGTCCTCGCCCTTCTCGTTCGTCCGCTCGCCGAGGTGGTAGCTGATGAACATCCCGTCGATCATCGTGCACAGCCGCCCGGGGATGCCGTGGCGGTCGTAGTAGTCCAGCCGCTGCTCGCGCGTGGGCAGCTTCTGGCGGAGCTTCCGCCCGTGGCTGAAGCGCATGAACCGGCTGCCCTCATCGCGGAGCTGCTTCGCCCAGTCCTCGGCCTCCTCGATGAACCGCGGCTTGATGTCCACCCAGTTCCAGAAGTTCCTGCGGACGCCGTTGATGTAGATGCCCGTCCCGCGGACGGTCACCTCGCGGAAGCCGAAGGGCTCGTTCTGAATGTCCACCGTCTCGTCCCCGTCGCGGACGGTCGTCCGCAGCGTGTACATCGCCGGGTCCGGCTCGGGCCACCACAGCTTCGGGTCCTCCCAGCCGCCGGCGACGGTGACGGTCTCCCCCCCCCCCGCCGGGACCGTCACGTCCGCCGGGCCGAAGGCCCTGGCGACCTTCCCGCCGTCGTCGACGGCCTCGCAGAGCACGCTGAGCTTCCGCTCGGCGCCGCCGGGGTTGCGGACGGTCACGTCGGTCTCCAGGCGCTTCTTCTCCACCGACGGGCGGATGAACACGTCCTCGGTGTAGGCCGGGCCGACCGAGACGAACGTGACCGGGTTGACAATGCCGTACTGGTAGCCGTCCCCGTCGCCCTTGGCCGACGGGTAGATCGGCGCGACCCAGCGGGTCCATCGCTTGCGGTCCAGCGGGCGGTTGCGGTGGTGGGCGATCCGCCCCTTGCCGCCCATGGCGTCGGCGTCCAGCGCGTAGTACGTGCCCTTGACCGCCACGGCGATCTCGTTGACCTCGCCCGGGCGGACGTGGCGGCTGATGTCCAGGTCCCACGGCACCCAGACGCCCTCGTGCGTGCCGGCCCGCTCGCCGTTGACGAACACGCTGACGATCCAGTTGGTCCCGGAGAAGTGCAGCTTGAAGCCCCGCCCCTTGTGGTCGGCGGGGACGTCCACCTTCGTGCGGTAGATCAGCCGATGGCCGAAGACCAGCGGCTCGACGGTCCAGGGGTTCAGGGGCACGTCCACGCCCATCCAGCGGAGCTCGTAGTCGCCCCGTTCAGGCAGCCTGTCCACGGGCTTGTAGGTGTCGGCGTCCATGTTCGGGTCGTCGTAGCGGGCGACCTGCCACAGCCCCGAAAGCTCCACCCGCCGGCGCGCGGCGCCCTCGGCGGCGGGCAGCTTGTAGACCTGTTTCGCCGCGGCCTTGTCCTTGGAACCGTCGTAGGTCTGCCCCGGGCGGAAGGGCCCCTCGGGGGTGAAGTGCCCGGGCATGAAGGCGAAGCAGTCCAGGGCCATGAGCATCCGGGGCTTCTTCGAGGCGTCCTTGGGGAAGTTGACCTCCAGCGTGGCCGCCCCCTTCTCCAGCTTGACGGTGCCCAGGCGGGTCCAGGAGACCTCGCAGAAGAAGCCCACCTCCATGAGGTTGGTGGTGGGCATCGTGGCCGGGGCGGCCTGCCAGGGCCCGTCGTCGATCCGCCAGCGCATGTCCGCGCGGGCGCGGAACCAGCCGATGTGCGTCCACAGCGCGTACTCGCCGGGCCGCTTGACCGGCACGCGGTACTTCAGCGTCACGCCCTCGTCGGGGACCCCCTGCTTGACCTCGTCGCCGCTGGCGCCCTTCATCAGCCACAGCCCTCCCGAGAGCAGCTCCGGCTTGCCCATGTTCGAGTCGGTGAACTCGTCGTAGTTCCGGAAGGCGGGCGTCTCGGCCTCGATCCAGATGCCCGTCCGCGGCTCGGCGGCGGCGAACCCGCCGGCCAGCAGGAGGACCGTCCATGTCGTCATGCGATGAAGAGCTGTGCTTCGCATCGTCGGCTTCCTTTCGTTCGGTGTCGTCCGGCCCGTGATTGTGCGCGATGGCAGCCCCCTCTGCAACGTATGCCCCCCGAGCCGCCGGCCGCGACCCCTCGTGCTCGGACCGCCGCCCCGGATACAATGATCGCCGTGCCGACAGGTTCCGCGCTCCCGGAGGTGCCGCATGTCCGACCATGACTCCGACAACCGCTCCGGCCGGCGGTGGCTTCGCCGCCTGCTGACCGCCCTTGGCTGCCTGCTGCTGTTTCTCGTGGCGGCCCTCGCGGCCGTGAAGTGGTGGGTCGCCCCGCTGGTCATCCGCACGCAGGCGGAGTCGGCGCTGGGCGACTACTGGGGCGGCGAGGCGGCCGTCGGTCGCGTCGAGTTCCACTACACCGCCCCGATCCTGCTGGGCGAGGTCACGCTGACCGATCCGAACGGCCGGCGATGGGCGCGGGTCGAGAGCGTCCGGGCGGTGCTCCGCGACTGGCCTGGAACCCGCCCGGTGCTGACGGCGGTGGAGGTCGGCCCGGTCGAGCTGACGGCCCACGTCGCCGGCGGGCGCTGCCGGCCCCCGCTGCGGGAGCCGCGGGCCGAGCCGAGCGACCTCGGCGAGTACGTCGAGCTGCTGCGCGTCGCGGCCGAGGACATCCGCATCGCCGCGGTGGACCACGACAGCGGGCGGCGCGTGGCGCGTCGGCTGGCGTTCGGGTTGACGCGCCCGGACGGCAGCTCCCCGTACGGCGTGCGGCTGACCGAGCGGCTGCCCAGCGGCGGGGAGGCGACGCTGCTGGACGGCAACGTTCACGGGGACACGACGGAGGCGGCGCTGCGGGTGACCGTGGACCAGCCGCTGCGGAAGCCGGAGGTGGCCTTCGCCCTCGGCCTGGCCGGGCCGGCGGGCCTGCGGGAGTTGGCCGGCGACGTCCGGGTGGACCTGGCGATCACGGGGCGGCTGGACGAGCCCAACAGCCTCCGCCCTCGCGGCGAGCTGGCCCTGGCGGGCTTCCGCGCCGCCGGGGAGACGCCGATCGTCCACGGCGTGGACGTCCGCATGGATGTCGACGGCAGCAGCGGAACGCTCCGCCGGGCCGACGCCAACACCCCCGCCGGCAGCGTGCGCATCCAGGAGACGCCCTTCCGCTGGGACGCCGGCACGGGGACGCTGTCGGCCGACGTCGGCGACGTGCTCCTCACCGGCCGCGGGGGCGACCCGGGGCCGTTCTGGCGCGACGCGCTGGGCGGCGTGACCGCGGACGGGCAGGTCCGCCTGTCGGGCAAGGTGGCCATCCGCCCGGCGCGGTTGGATGAGTCCACCTTCGACCTGATGACCCACCCGCGGATCCGCCACGTGCACTTCGCCGCCGACCCCAACCGGGACCTGCGGGACATCTCGGCCGGCTACGTTCGCCTGCGCCCGACGCGTATCGACGCCGACCGCCTGGAGGGCCGCTTCGCCAGGGGCCGCGTGCGGTTCACCGGCGCGGTGTTCGTCGAGGACGGCGCCACGCCGGCGACGATTCGCGACTGGGGGCGGGTCGAACGGCTCGGCGGCGGCGGGAACCTGTTCATGGACGACGTGGACCTCGTCGCCGTGCCCATCCTGCCCGGGCTGCTGCGCGTGATGAACGTCCTGCCCGAGGGCCGCAGCGGCGTCAGCGACGTCAACGCCGATCTGACGCTGGCCGGCGGGGTCGTGACCGTGCAGAAGGGACGGCTGGCCAATCCCCTCTCGGCCCTGGCGGCCGAGAAGGGAGGCACGGTGGACCTGCGCAAGGGCACGATCGACGGGCACGTGGTGGTCGTCCCGCTCAAGCCGCTGCACGACGTGCTCAGCAAGATTCCCCTGGTGAACCTCACGGTGGGGTTCAAGGACCGCCTGTCGCGGTTCCGCGTGCAGGGCCCGTGGACGGCCAGCCCGGGCAAGCTGGTCAAGCCCCAGCCGCTGGAGAACCTCGCCGAAGGCACCGGGGAGTTCTTCAAGGGCGTCGCCAAGGCCGGCGGGCAGCTCGGCAAGGGCGTGGTCAGGGGCCTCGGCGATGTCCTCAACGCCCTCGACCTTTCCGGCCCGAAGCGGTAGAAAGGACGGCGGCGAATGCCGAGTCCACCAGGAGACATTCCATGAGCGAGCAAATGACGAGAAGGCGGTTCCTTCACCGCGCGGCCGCGGCGGGCGGCGCCGTCGCCCTGCCCGGCGCCCTGGCCGATCCCCTCGCGGCCGCGGATGCCCCGGGCGGGAAGATGCGGTTCGGGCTGGTGACCTACCTGTGGGCGAAGGACTGGAAGCTCGGGGAGCTGATCGCCAACTGCGAGAAGACGAAGGTCCTCGGCGTGGAGCTTCGGACGACGCACAAGCACGGGGTCGAGCGCGACCTGAACGCCAGGCAGCGGGCGGAGGTGAAGAAGCGTTTCGACGACTCGCCGGTCACGCTGGTGGGGCTGGGCAGCAACGAGCGGTTCGACCACCCGGACCCGGACCGGCTGAAACGGGCCATCGAGGCCACCCGGGCGTTTCTGGAACTCAGCCGGGACTGCGGCGGCGGCGGGGTGAAGGTCAAGCCGAACAGCTTTCACAAGAACGTCCCCCGGGAGAAGACCATCGAGCAGATCGGGCGCAGCCTCAACGAGCTGGGCGCCTTCGCCGCCGAGATCGGCCAGGAGGTCCGCCTGGAGGTCCACGGGCAGTGCTCGGAGCTGCCGACGATCAAGCGGATCATGGACGTGGCGACGCACGAGGCCGTCGGGGTCTGCTGGAACTCCAACGCCGCGGACCTCAAGGGCAAGGGCCTGGAGCACAACTTCGCCCTGGTGAAGGACCGCTTCGGCGCGACCGCTCACGTGCGGGCGTTCGACGCCAAGGGCAACGACTACCCGTGGGCGAAGCTGATCCGGCTGTTCGCGGAGATGGACTACGACGGGTGGGTTCTGCTGGAGGCGCGGGCGAAGCGCAAGGACTACGCCGCCGCCCTCGCCCGCCAGCGGGAGCTGTTCGAGACCATGGCCGCCGAGGCCCGAAAGCAACTTTCCGCCGCGTCGGCCGTTTAAGGTGCCAAGGGAACCCGAGCGCAACACTGGAAGGAGACACACATGCGCAAGTTGGAACGTCGTACATTTCTCAAGGGCGCTCTGGGCGCCGCCGGGGCGGCCGCGACCGTCACCATCTCCGGCACCAAGGCCGGGGCGAAGGTCGTCGGGGCGAACAACCGTTTCCGCATCGCGGTGGCGGGGATGCACGGGCGGGGCAACAGCCACGCGGGCAGCTACGTCAAGATGAAGGACGTCGAGCTGGCCTACGTGATCGACCCGGACAAGAAGGTCCGCGACCGGGCGGCCAAGCGATACACCGAAAAGGCCGACGGCTACGAGGTCAAGGGCCTGACGGACTTCCGCGAGGCGCTGGAGGACAAGGACCTCGACGCCATCTCGATCGCCACGCCGAACCACTGGCACTCGCTGATGACGATCCTGGCCGCCCAGGCGGGCAAGCACGTCTACGTCGAGAAGCCCGCCAGCCACGACATCTACGAGGGCCGCGTCGCCGTCGAGGCATGGAAGAAGTACGGCGTGGTCATCCAGCACGGCACGCAGCAGCGAAGCAGCGGCGGGCGGGCCCGTCAGATGGCGGCGATCCGGGCGGGCAAGTACGGCCGGCTGAAGATCAGCTACGGCTACTGCTGCAAGCCTCGCGGGGGCATCGGTCACAAGAAGCCCGAGGATCCGCCGAGCAACCTGGACTGGAACCTGTGGCGCGGCCCGGCGGTGATCGACCAGTACCACGACAACTACGTGCACTACGACTGGCACTGGTTCTGGAAGACGGGCAACGGGGATCTGAACAACCAGGGCACGCACCAGTTGGACGTCGCCCAGTGGGCGATCGACGACGATCAGACGCACCCGGTCCGCGCGATGGCGATCGGCGGGCGGTTCAAGTGGGACGACCAGGGCGAGACGCCGAACACGATGTTCGCCATCGCCCAGTACCCCAACGGGCAGTACGTCTTCTTCAACGTCCGCAACGTCAACTACAAGGGGTACAAGCGGCAGGTGATGAACGAGTTCTACTTCGAGGACGGCGGGTTCATCGACCGCGGCGGCAAGTACCACGCGGGCAAGGGCAAGCCGCCCGAGGACGTCGAGGTCCCCGACGTGAAGGTCACCGGCGGCGGAACGTTCGGCAGCTTCGTCACCGCCGCCCGGGCCGGCAAGCAGGAGATGTCCAACGCCGACATGTACGAGGCGCACCTCTCCTGCGTCGTCGGGCACCTGATGAACAACTCCTACCGCCTCGGCAAGAAGGTGCCCTTCAACGCCAAGGCCGGCAAGTTCGGCGACAACAAGGACGCCTACGAGCACTTCATGAAGCTCCACGAGATCATGGCCGAGGGCGTCGGCGTCCCCGAGAACGAGGCCGAGTACACCGTCGGCCCGTGGCTGACCTTCGACCCCAAGACCGAGCGGTTCACCGGCGAGCACGCCGACGAGGCCAACAAGCTCGTCCGCGACCCCAACCGCAAGGAATTCCAGATCCCCGACGCTGACAAGGTCTAGCAGTCCGTTGAAGAAGTGCTTCGTCGCCGAGAGCGAGGGATTCTTCGGTCCGGCAAGGAAGGGAAACGGAGGCGAATCTCCATGATTCGCTGAGTTTGCCTGACGCCGCCGGAACGAAGAAGACCCGCTCGCAGGCCGAATCGACTTCTTCAACGGGCTGCTGGCCGCCCGACGCCACCGGCCGGACCGAGCGCCGGGCGTCGCGCCCGGCTCGCCGACGGTCGCGGCCGACGGGCAGCCTCGAAAAGGCGGCAGATGTCAACGAAACGGGCGGGCGGACGCTACAGTCCGCCCGCCCGTTCTCGTTGGCGAAGCGATCAGAACGCCCCGACGCGGGGCTGGCCCGGATCGGTGGCGAGCATGGTCGCGTCGAAGAGGCGCCGGGTCAGCTCGAAGCGGACCTCCGCGTGCGACGGGTCCGACCAGAGGTTGTCGAACTCCCCCGGGTCCGCCCGCAGGTCGTACAGTTCGCCGACGTCCCGGCCGTGGTAGACCACCAGCTTGTACCGCTCGTCGGCCAGCATGTTCGCGTGCGTTGCATGGCCGACGGGCATCGCGTCGTGGTACTCGCAGCGGACGAAGTCCCGGAACCGATCCGCCGGGGCCTCGCCGCGGAGGATCGGCATGAGGCTGCGCCCGTGGACGTCCTCGGGGATTTCGAGCCCCGTCGCCTCCATCAGCGTGACGGGCACGTCGGCCAATTCCACCAGGGCCTCGCCGCGGAGCCCCTCGCGCACCCGCCCGGGCCAGGAGACGATCAGCGGCACGCGGACGGCGCCGTCGTAGAAGCGAGCCCCCTTCTGGAGCAGCCCGTGGTCGCCGAGCATGTCGCCGTGGTCGCTCATGAACACCACGATCGTCCGCTCCCGCTGCCCGGTGGCCTCCAGGGCCTCCAGCATCCGCCCGACGTTCTCGTCGATCAGCTCGATCTGCGCCCAGTAGGCGGCCACCATGCGGCGGGCGTCGTAGGTGGCGGGGTCCACCGGCTCGCGGGTCTGGTGGTCGACCTCCGCGAACGCCCGCTGGGACTCCATCTCCTCGGGGCGGAACAGCGGCAGGGGCATGGCGTCGACGTCCATGCGATCCATGTATTCCGGCGGGGGGTCGAAGACCGGGTGCGGGTCGAACGGGTTGACGCTCATCAGCCAAGGCCCGTCCCGGTCCTGCGAGAGGAACTCGATCGCCCTCTCGGCGCACCAGGTGGTCTGGTGGTGCTCGGCCGGGATGCCGGTCTGCACGAGCCCCCCGCTGCCGTGCAGCGCCCCGTAGTCCACGCCCCTGCCCGCCAGCCAGGCCTGGTAGTCGTGGGCCTCGCCCGGCCAGTAGTCCTCGGGCTGGGGATGGTGGCTCCACTTGAAGAAACGGTAGCCGTCCTCGCAGCGCCGCTCCACCCGCCCGTTGGCGGCCGAGAGGTGCAGCTTGCCCGACAGCCCGCAGTCGTAGCCGGTCTCGGCCAGGCGGCGGGTGATGAGCTTCTCCGGGCACGGGAAGAACTCGTTGCCGTTGCGGTTGACGTGCAGCGTGGAGGGGTAGTAGCCGGTCAGGAAACACGCGCGACTGGGCGTGCAGATGGGGCTCTGGCTGTAGCATCGCGTAAAGGCCGTCCCCTCGGCGCACAGGCGGTCGAGGTTCGGCGTGCGGATGTGCCGGTTGCCCAGCGCGGCGACGGTGTCCCACCGCTGCTGGTCCGTGCAGATCCACAGGATGTTCGGGCGGTCGTCAGGCATCGGCGCTCCTTGCGCTGTGTGGGCGGGATTCGCCCCCGCTACGGTTTCGGCGGGAACAACTCGTCGGCCGTGCCGGCGAGGATGCGCTGCCGCACGGCCTCGTCGAGGCCGAGCTGGTCGAAGATCTCGATGTCCAGCCGCAGGTGCTCGGGCTGCTTGTCCAGCCCGCCGGGGACGCGGCTGTCGGTGCCCCAGAGCATCCGCTCGGGCCCGCAGAACGACAGCGTGTTGGCCAGTGCCTGGCCGCGGATGTGCGCCGGCGTGCCGCGCGTCAGGTCCACGTAGCTCTGCCAGCCGGCCTTGTCGTACCCGACGGCCGCCTTCATCCGCCCCATGACGGCCAGGCACTCCTCGCACCACGGCCAGGAGATGTGCGCCATGGCGAAGCGGATGCTGGGATAGTGCAGCAGCTTCTCGAGGTGGACGGGGCGGCAGAACCGCGAGCCGTCGTCGTTGGCGTAGAGGATGCCGGTATGGATCAGCACGCTCGCGCGGAGCTCGTGGAGCGTCTCCCAGAACGGCTCGAGCCTCTCCTCCCACGCGTACCAGTGGTCGGGGATCAGCTTGATGCCGGTGAAACCCATCTCCTCGAGGGCCTCGCGGGCCAGGCCGTTGCAGCCGGGGATCGTCGGCGACAGCCACGCCAGCCCGGCGATGCGGTCCGGCGCGGCCTCGACGAGCCGCCGCGTGACCTCCAGGTTGGCCCGGAGCTTCTGGAGCGACACCCGCTCCTGCGGCGAGCAGACGCAGATCCGCTCGACGCCGTTGGCGTCCATGTTTCGCAGCACCTCGGCCGGGTCGGCCTCGCCGACCTGGTGCACGTGGCAATCGACAATTCGCATGGGGCTGCCTCTCGGGGGCTGGACAGGACCGGCACTATGGAAGAGTTTCGTCCGGGCGACGCGAATAGCAAGGACGGATGCGCCGCCGCGGCCGACGGGGCTACTTCGCCGCGGCCGTGATCGCCGCCACGACCGCCATCCCGAGCTTCTCGCCGGCGTCGGTGATGGCCAGCTCCACGCTGCCGATCGCCTTGTCCGGGTGGGGGTTCTCCCACATCGCGTGGTAGAGGACGGTCTTCCTTCCGCCGCGGGAATCCGCCTGCCAGGCCACGCGGGCCGCGGGCAGGTCCTTCGGCCGGCCGGCCAGCCAGGAACCGATCTCCCGCGTCAGGCGGACCGGGAAGCTCGCCTTGGACCCGTCGGCGTAGCGGACGGTGTACCGCAGCACCACCGGCGGATCGTCCGAGCGGAACTCGCCGCCCTTCTCCCGGAGGAACGTGTGCAGGAAGAACAGCCCGGCGGCCTTGCGGTCCACGGGCACCTCGATCCTGTCGGCACCCTTGAACTTGCCCATGCTGCCCAGCCCGGCGACGTTCGCCTCCGCCGGGGCAAGGGGGTTGTCGAAGATGGTGTAGGGCACGTCGCGCAGGCGCGTCGGCCCGGTGGGCAGCTTGGACAGGTCGTGCTCCGGGTCCGGCCAGTTGTCGTCGCGGGAGAGAAACAGGTTGACCTGGCCGCCGCCGAAGACCACCGGCGTGTAGCCGACGATATCCGTCCCGGCGGCCTTCGCCGGCTCCTCGCCGAACGCCGCGTGCAGGTTCGACAGCAGGTTCTTGACGATGCCCTTCTTCTTGGCGGCGTTCTCGGGGTTCGGCTCGGCGTCCAGCAGCTTGACCTGGTTGAGCACGACGCCGCCGGCGCCCATCGTGTAGCGGTTGAGCACGCCGGCGGTCAGCAGCGGGTGGACCTTCTTGTGGAACGCGTCGGACCGCGTGGCGTGCAGCCAGAGGTTGTCGATGCCCAGCACGTTCTGCTTGCCGTCGCGGTTCCACTCGACGATCTCCATCTCGACGGACTCCGCCTCGACGGGCTCGAAGTCGAACCGCTGGACGACCGGCTTCTCGTGGACCTCCGTGTCGAACACCAGCGGCTTGTCCGGCTCGCCGTCGAAGGTCAGCTTGAACTTCGTGATGTCGTGGTAGCCGCTGTTGGGAATGATCTCGAAGGCGTCGATCCGCTCGCGACGAGGCAGCTTGACCGTCCACTTCGTCGGCGACCCGTCGAACAGGTGCAGGTAGAACAGGAACCGCCAGTTGTCCCGGCTGGTCATGTTGTTGACCATGTTCAGCGGGTGGTGGCCGCTGTTGAGCGGGTCCTCGTCGAAGTGCTTGAAGTACTTCGGAGAGGGATACTCGCAGAACGGGGCGATGTCCGTGTAGTCCACGGCGTACGTGAACGCGTTCTTCGAGGGGATCTCCGTGTTCATGAAACGCATGTACCGCTTGCCGGTCGTCATGGCCACGTCCCGCTCGGAGATCCCGATCGCCAGCGGATCGACCGGGCGGCGCAGCGAGACCCGCTCCTGGCGGAACGGGCGGATGATGTGATCGACGCCGACGAGGCTGTTGAAGCTCTCCAGCACCTCCGGCGTGACGCCCCAGACCATCACCCAGCCGCCGCCCTCGGTGAACGCGCGGACCTTCTCCGCCGCGCCGGCGAGGCGATTCAGGTTCGCCGCCGTCGCGTCCACGATCACGATCCTCGCCTTGCCGCTCTCGATCGCCTCGACCGGATCGTCGAACGCGGTGAAGGCCAGGTTGATCTCCTCGAGGAACCGGCGCTTCCGCTCGCCGTCGGGCGCCACGACCGCCACCGGGTTGATCACCCGCTCGTAGGCCAGGGCGTAGGTGACCATGTTGTCGAACAGCCGCTGGAAGACGGGGTCGGAGTCGAGCTTCGTCCCGGCCATCGCCTGGCAGAGCAGCAGCAGCCCGTCGCCGACCTGCGCCTCCAGCAGGGCGCTGTAGGCCAGGTCCGCGTCGCACTGCATCAGCGACCGGGCGCCCTTGGACGGCTTCTCGTAGACCTCCCGGTAGACCAGGTGGTCGGCGCCCCGCGTGAAGAAGTCCTTCTGCTCCAGCCCCTCGAAGATCGGGTGCAGCATGTTCTCCATGAAGGCGATCCGCCCGGTGAAGCCGCTGACCTTCAAGTCCGCGTCCACCGCCTCGCCGAGAAGCGGGTGCTCCTGGTCCAGCACGATGATCCGTTTGCCCGCGGCCGCGAGCTGCTTCCACATCGCCGACCGCGCGTCCTGCTTGCTCAGCGAGTCCGGCCCGACGACGATCAGCCGCGCGCCCACCGGGATCGCATCGGCGCTCTCGACGCGGGTGTGCTTCACGCCGCGCCGCTTCAGGCGGTCCGACACCGCGCCGGCCTTGTCCAGCACGACGATCCCGCCGGCGGGTGCGGGGGCCGTCGGGGCCCGGTCCGGGTCGATCACCGAGACGTCCTTGACCGCGCGGAAGACCTCCTCGCCGCCCTGCTCGCAGACGAGAGCCAGCGTGCCCTCGGCGCGGGCGTCGGTCTCGGGCATGGTCAGGGCGACCGCGAACTCACGGGCGGTCCCGGGCGCCAGGTCGAACGTCCGCTCGCCCTTGTCCACCGCCTTCCCGCCGAACGCGAGCGTCCACTTCGCGGTGACCGGATCGCCGCGGCGGGTCATGTTGAACACCTTCAGCGTGCGGTCCACCTTCGCGCCGGAGGCGTGGGTCCAGTCCCACTGGCGGCAGAACAGGGCCACCGGGGCCATGGACTCCATGTGGTAGCCCGGCCCGGTGAGCAGGTCCGCCGCGGCGACGCCCTGCCACCGCCAGCCCTCGACGTAGATCTGCCCCATCTTCTGCCGGGCGTTCTCGCAGTGGGCGATCCCACGGAAGCACTCCGAGCCGTCCACGCTGGCGAACCAGCCGATGGACTTGCCCCCCGTGTAGTAGCCCTCGCCGACGAACACCGGCTTGGTCATGTCCAGCACCGCGCGACGCCCGTGGGGGTTGCCCCCCCGCAGCCCGCGCGAGACCTCCCACGTGTACGCCTCGTCGGGATAGTGGCGGGCCTGCGAGACGGCCGGGTAGTGAATGCCCGTGGTCTCCAGCGTGCCGGTCGCCCCCGCGCCGTCGTTCAGGATCGGCCGCGTGGCGTCGTACTTGCGGACGGCGTCGCGGCAGGCGTCCATCACCGGCCCGCCCTTCGCCACGTTGCGGATGTTGATCAGCACGATCTCGTTCTGGAGGCTCCAGAAGCCGATCGACGGGTGGCCGCGCAGCCCCTTGAACACGCGGGAGATCATGTGCGCGGCGTGCTCGTAGAGCTTCGGGGCCTTCTCGGGATTGCCGTTGTAGCTGGCGAACATGCCGTCGAACGGCGCCGTCACCCGCACGATGATGCCGTTCTCGTCGGCGAAATCGAGGAACTCGCGCAGGTTCAGCCCCGCGAACTTCCGCCGGCTGTCACCCAGCCCGATCCGCCAGCGGACCATGTCCTGGTTGGCCTCGCGGACCTTCTTCCATCTCTCCGCCGGCGTCTTCCCGTGGTGATGCCCGCTCTGCCACAGCTTCCAGACCACCCCGTTGAGCTTGAACCGCGTGGTCGACCAGTCCCACTCCCGGAAGCCGAACCGCGTCCGCTTGACGTCCAGCACCCGCCCGCCGGACCGCAGCGTCGTGGTCAGCGCGTACAGGTGCGGGTCGTCCGGCCACCACAGGCGCGGCTCCGCCCACCCCTGCGCCGCCTCCACCGCCCTGCTCTCGCCGGCGCCGACGGTGACCTTCCGGGCCGGCAGGGACTTGACCGCCTCGCCGCCCTTCCACGGCGCGATCTCGTGGGTCACCTCCACCTCGACGGGCCTGCCCGTCGGGTTCCGCAGCGTGGCCTCGACGGCGATCCGCTTCTCGGCCACCGAGGTCGTGACATACACGTCCTCGGCGTAGACCCTCCCGGCCGAGACCAGCAGCGGGCGGTCCAGCATGCCCTCGTGGCCCATCAGGGCGATGGGCATGTCCAGGATGTTGGTCAGGTAGCCGGCGTTCTCCCGCATCGGGCGGGCCCACGCCGTGCGGATGTCGTCGTTGCCCAGGAGTTTGGGGGAGATCCCGTAGTAGATGTCCTTGATGCCGACCCAGACCTCGTTGTCCGCCCCGGGCTTGACCGCGTCGGTGATGTCGCAGCGGAAACAGGCGTACGGCGCCATGCTGTAGCCGACCCGCCTGCCGTTGACGAACACCGTCGTGATCATGTTGTTCATCGGGAACTCGAGGTAGAACGACCGCCCCTCGTGCCCGGCGGGCACGTGCACCCGCGTGCGGTAGAAGAAGCGGTGGGCGTCGATCATGTTCGGGCGGACGTCGTTCCGCGAGCCGGGCACCTCGATGGCGCTCCAGTGGAGGTCGTCGGCGTCCGGCGGCGGCCCGATCGGCCCCAGGCGGTTCTCGATCCTGTCGGGGTCGTCGTACCGCGCGAACTGCCACAACCCCTCCAGCGGCAGCTCGACGCGCCCGCCCTCGCCGCCGGCCTCGCCCAGCCGGAAGACGTGCCCGGCGGCCTTGCGGTCGGCGTCCGTCTGCCAGTCCGCCCCCGGCTGGTGGTGGCCGTTGGGGTTGAACCGCCCCTTGTAGACGCAGAAGGCGTCGGCGGCGAAGAGCAGGCGGGGCTTCTTGTTCTTCCTGCCCTCCGGCTCGACGTTCTTCGGGTGGGCCAGGCGGATGCCCAGCGTGTGCTTGCCGGCCTTGAGCTGCCGCACGTCGAACCGCGTCCACACCATCTTGTGGAACCGCATGATCGGCATGAAGCCGACCGTCGGCACGTTGTCGCGGGGCACGGACCTCCATTCGCCGCCGTCCAGGCGCCACTCGAAGGGGTACCAGATCGTGAAGAACCCCAGCCGGCCCCACAGCTCGTACGACCCGGCGGCCGGGACCTCGAACGCGTACTCCAGCGAGATGCCCTCCTGGGGCATCTTCTTGGCGTCGCCCTCGCCGACGGCCAGCCAGGCGCCGCCGGAGAGGCACTCGGGGTTGCCCCAGCCGTGGGTGCTGACGTCGTAGTTCCTGGCCGTCGGGGCCTCCCCCTCGATCCAGGTGAAGGTATGGTCCGGCCCGGCCAGGACCGGGCAAGCAAGGCAGAACAGGGCGGCGGCAAGCAGCAGGGAGGCGGATCGCGATGACTGCGTCATGGGTGGGCCTTTCCACAAGCCGGGGTCGTCGGAGCTTCGCACGCCCGAAGCCTAGACGCCGAAGGCCGCCCATTCAAGTCGCCGTCGGCCTCGACGGCGCGGCCCGCGGCGGAACGGTTGGCCGGGCGGCGGGTTTCTTGCTAGGATACGTACCCATCGGCACCGAGCCCGAATCGCACGACCCCCAATGGAAGGACACTCCATGAACGCCAAGCTGCTGATCGGGATGCTGGCCGTCGCCTGCCTGGCCGGCTCGACGCTGTACGCCGCCGAGCGGGCCGTCCGCGAGACCGCCCGGAAGATCCCCGTCGCCTACGACGTGGACGTGGTGGTCGTCGGCGGCTCGACCGCCGCCGTCGCCGCCGCCGTCGCCGCCGCCGATGCCAACGCCTCGGTCTTCCTCGCGGCGCCGAAGACCTACCTCGGCGAGGACATGGCCGGGCTGCTGAGGCTCTGGCTGCCTCCCGAGGCCCAGCCCAAGACCACGCTGGGCCGGCGGCTCTTCTCGGGCGCGACCTCCCCCGCCCTGGCGCTGAGCGGCTCGCCGTTCACCTACGAGGCCTCGATCCCCTCGGCCAGCGTCCACAAGGACACCCGCCCGCCGCGCCGCCTCCGCGACGGGCGCAGCGACAGCGCCTCGCGCCAGTCCGTCCAGTACGACGGCGACGTGACGATCACATGCGACCTCGGCGAGCTTCGCGAGCTGAAGAAGGCCCACGTGCTGGTCTACCAGCGCACGGACGACTTCGAGGTCGCCTCCGTCGCCGCCGCCGTCAGCGCCGACGGCAAGGCGTGGAAGCCGGCGGGCAAGACCGACAACCCGCACCTGGACAAGGGCGGCATCGAGGACTTCGGCGCCGACATCGTCGTGCCCCTCGGCGGCAAGGCCCGCTACGTGCGCCTCGAGATCAAGAAGACCGACGACGTCGACCGGGTCCTGCTCGGAGAGATCGTGATCGAGACGGAGGAGGCGGCCTCCGAGCCCGCCGAGCCGGCCAGGCTGCCGCAGGTCACCCGCCCGATGACCGTCAAGCTCGCCCTCGACCAGGCGGTGGTGGACGCCGGGGTGCAGTTCCTCTACGGCTGCTACGCCACCGACGTGCTCGTGGACGCCGAGGGCAAGCCGGCGGGGATCGTGATGGCCAACCGCGCCGGGCGGCAGGCCGTCCGGGCCAAGGCCGTCATCGACGCCACGCCGCGCGGCACGGTCGCACGCCTGGCCGGGGCGACGTTCACCGACTACCCGCCCGGCAGGCACATGTTCCGCCAGGTCGTCCTCGGCGGCGACGTCCGCGAAGGGCCCGCACTCAAGGGCCGGAAGGTCGGCGGGGGATTTCCCGTCGTCCGCCGCAGCCGCGACGGCAAGAAGGGCACGAACACCGGCCGCGTCGCCGAGATCATCGAGTACACCCTCGAGCTGCCCATGCGCGACGGGAGCTACGCGTCGTTCGCCGCGGCCGAGCAGAAGGCCCGCGACCTGACGTGGAACCCCGAGGTGCTCCGGACGAGCGAGGGGCTCTTCGAGGTCCCGCCGGACCGCGTCCGCGCCGCCGAGCCGCTGGCCGGCGACTGGCCCGGCGCGGAGAAGGCCCCGCTGGGCGCGTTCCAGCCCCGGGGCGTGGACTACCTGTACGTCCTGGGCGGAACGGCGGGCGTCAGCCGGGAGGTCGCCGCCGAGCTGCTCGAGCCCACCGGGTTGATGCCGATCGGCGAGCGGATCGGCAAGGCCGCCGCCGAGGCCGCCAGGGACCGCGGCACCCCGGCCGGCGTGAAGCTGCCCGGCGGGCCCGTCCGCGCCGCGGCCGACGGCGACGTCCGCGAGTTCCTCGTCGGCGTCCGCCCGATCCAGGACCTGCCCACGGTGCCCGGCGAGGACCGCCCCCTGCCGGTGCTCGGGCGATACGACGTGGTGGTCGTCGGCGGGGGCACCGGCGGCGCGCCGGCCGCCATCGGCGCCGGGCGCAAGGGCGCCAAGGCGCTGGTCGTCGAGTACCTCCACGCGCTCGGCGGGGTCTCGACGATGGGGCTGATCGGCAAGTACTACCACGGCTACCGCGGCGGGTTCACCTCGGAGATCGACCAGGGCGTCGCGGAGGTCGGGGGCAAGGAGGGCAAGAGCACGGACGTGGACCTGAAGATCGAGTACTACCGCCGGGAGATCCGCGAGGCCGGCGGGGACATCTGGTTCGGCACGCTGGGCTGCGGGGCGTTCGTGCGGGACGGCAAGGTCCGGGGGGCGGTGGTCGCCACCCCGTCCGGGCGGGGCGTCGTACTCGCCGACGTGGTCATCGACGGCACGGGCAACAGCGACGTCGCCGCCGCCGCCGGCGCGCCCTACATCCACACCGCCGGGGACTTCCTCGCCGTGCAGGGCACGGGCCTGCCGCCCCGGGCGCTGGGCGCCGACTACACCAACACCGACTACACCTTCGTCGACGAGACGGACATGCTGGACGTATGGCGGCTGTTCCTCTCGGCCCGAAAGAAGTACCGCGGCGCGTTCGACCTCGCCCAGCTCATCGACACCCGCGAGCGGCGGCGCATCCGCGGCGACGTGGTGCTGACGATCCTCGATCACGTCAACGGCCGGCGGTTCCCCGACACCATCGGCATGTGCAAGACGAACTTCGACACGCACGGCTACACGGTGGACCCGTACTTCGTCCCCACGCACCCCGAGCACAAGAGCCTGACCGCCTACGTCCCCTACCGCTGCCTGATCCCCACCGGCTTCGACGGCATCCTGGTCATCGGGCTGGGCATCAGCGTCCATCGCGATGCCGTGCCGATCATCCGCATGCAGCCGGACGTGCAGAACGTCGGCTACGCGGCCGGCTGCGCCGCGGCCATGGCGGCCAAGTCCGGCGGCATGGTCAAGGACATCGACCTCAAGGCCCTCCAGAAGCACCTGATCGAGATGGGCTGCCTCCCCGAGGGCGCCGACACGTGGGAGGATTCCTACCCCATGCCGACCGAGAAGATCGCCGAGGCCGTCCGCAACGTCGAGAAGGGCTTCGAGAAGGTCGCGGTCATCATGGCCCACAAGTCCGAGGCGATCCCGATGCTCAAGAAGGCCATGTCCGCCGCCGAGGGCGACAAGCAGATCACCTACGCGCGCATCCTCGGCGCCTGCGGCGACGACAGCGGCGCCGACGTGCTGCTCAAGCAGGTCCGCGCCGCGACCAAGTGGGACCAGGGCTGGAACTTCCGAGGCATGGGGCAGTTCGGCCAGGCGCTCAGCCCGCTGGACCGCAGCATCGTCGCGCTGGGCCTTGCCGGCTGCAAGCAGGCCGTCCCCGCCATCATCGAGAAGGTCGAGATGCTCAACATCGGCAGCGCCTTCAGCCACCACCGCGCCTGCGCGATGGCGCTGGAGATGCTCGGGGACAAGTCCGCGGCCCCGGCGCTGGGCAAGCTGCTCAGCCAGGAGGGCATGACCGGGCACGCCATGCTCCAACCCGCCGCCAGCCAGAACCGAAGCGAGCCGCTTCGCGAGATCATCGTCGCCCGGGCGCTGTACCGGCTCGGCGACTGGAACGGGCTGGCGCGAAAGTCGCTGGAGAGCTTCCGCAACGACGTCCGCGGGCATTTCGCACGCCACGCCCACGCCATCCTCGCCGCCGGGGAGAAGTAGACCGTGGGGCCGGAGTGCCGCAAGACCGGAAGGCCGGAAGGCCTTGAGGCCGCAAGAGCCAGGCCGCGCGCAGGGCGGACGGCGGCGATGTTGGCCCTCGCGGTGCTGGCGGCGGGGGCGGCTGGAGCCCAGCGGAGAGCTGTGATGGAATCCAAGCGAGACGTGCCGATCGCCTGCGAAGTGGACGTGGTGGTCGCCGGGGGCTCGGCCGCGGCGGTCGAAGCGGCCGCCGCCGCCGCCAGGGCCGGGGCGAAGGTCTTCCTCGCCGCCCCGCGACCCTATCTCGGCGACGACCTCTGCGGGACGCTGCGGCTGTGGCGGCCCGAGGGCGTCGAGCTCGAGACAGACCTCGCCCGGCGGCTGTTCGCCGACGCGTCCGTCCCCTCGCCGGCACCCCGCCCGGCCGCGGCGCCCGAATCCGCCCGGTTCTCCTACAAGGCCGACCGTCCCTCGGCCGGCAGGCACAAAGACACCGACCCGCCGTCGGTGCTGACCGACGGGCGGTGGACCAGCGCGATCACCGACAGCGTGCAGTACGACGGCGACGTGTCGCTGCTGTGCGACCTCGGGCGGCAACGCCCGCTGAAGCGCCTGCGGCTGATCGCCTACCGCAAGGCGGGCGCCTACGGCGTGGCCTCGGTGACGGTCGAGGCCGGGCCGGCCCCCGACAAGCTCGCCCCGGCCGGCAAGGCGAGCGAGGCCACCGTCCGCAAGCCGGGGGGGAAGTGGGACGTCACCGAGTTCGCCCTGCCCCTGAAGGCCGCCGCCCGCTGCGTCCGCGTCGCAGTCAAGATGGCCGACGGCTGCGAACGCGTGCTGCTGGGCGAGCTGGCGATCGAGACCGCCGACACCGACGCGGCGCCCGCCAGGCCCGAGCCGACCCCCGCGCCGGAGCCGGACACCCTCCGCCCGGTCACCACGCCGATGCACGTCAAGGCCACGCTGGACCGGGCCCTGCTCGACGCCGGCGTGCGGTTCCTCTTCGGCTGCTACGCCACCGACCTGCTCGTCGACGCCGAGGGGCGACCCGCCGGCATCGTCATCGCCAACCGCGCCGGCAGGCAGGCCGTCCGCGCCAAGGTCGTCGTCGACGCCACCGACCGCGCCGTCCTCGCCGAGCAGGCCGGCGCCGCCTTCCGCCCCTGGCCCGGCGCGAAGGTCACCTGCCGCCGCGTCGTCATCGGCGGCCGCCCGCGAGAGGCCGCCGGGCTCGCCGCACGCACCGTCGGCCGGGCGCCCGGGGGCGACCGGCCCGAGATCATCGAATACGCCATGGACCTGCCCATCCCCGCCGCCACGCCCGAGGCGTTCGCCACCGCCGAGCACGCCCTCCGCGACGCGACCTTCTCCCCCGCCGCCGACGAGCCCGGCGAGCGGTTCTGGCTCGTTCCGGCCGACACGCTGAAGGCCTGCTGCGATGTCGCCGTCGGCCCGGCCCGGCCGGCCGAGGGCGAGAGGCTGTACGTGCTCGGCCCGCGGTCGGACCTGCCGGCCGAGCGGCGTGACCACCCGCTGAAGCTGCTGGCGCTGGCCGAGCAGGTCGGCTCGGCCGCCGCGGCGGAGGCCGGCGGGGTGGACGCGCCCGAGGGCGTTCGCGTCGCCGGGGTCGAGCCGCCGCCTGGCCCGGCGGACAGGGGCGAGGTCCGCGAGCGGCTGGCCGGGCCGCGCCCGCTGGACCGCGGGCTGGCGGACGTTCCGGCCCCGGCGCGGGGGCTGCCGGTCCTGGGCGCCTACGACGTGGTGGTCGTCGGCGGGGGCACCAGCGGCGCCCCGGCGGGGATTGCCGCCGCACGCGGCGGCGCGAAGACGCTCGTCATCGAGTTCCTCCACGAGCTCGGCGGCGTGGGCACGGCGGGGCTGATCAGCCGCTATCACTTCGGCCGGCGGGTGGGCTTCACGGCCGAGGTGGACGAAGGCGTCGCCGAGCTTGGGGGCCCACACGCCCCCAAGGGCAACCGCGGGTGGGACCCGCGTCACAAGGCCGAGTGGTGGCGCCGCGCCGTCCGCCGCGCCGGCGGGCAGGTCTGGTACGGCGGCCTCGGCTGCGGCGTGCTGGCCGACGGGGAGACCGTCCGGGGCGTGGTCGTGGCCACGCGGTTCGGGCGCGGGGTCGTCCTGGCCGGGACGGTCATCGACGCGACGGGCAACGGCGACGTCGCCGACGCCGCCGGCGCCGAGACGATGTTCGTCGGCCCCAGCCACATCGCCGTCCAGGGCACGGGCCTGCCGGTCCGCCGCCTCGGGGCCGGCTACACCAACAGCGACTACCTGCTCGTCGACGACGCCGACATGCTCGACCGCTGGCGGGCGTTCCTCCAGGTCCGCCGGCCCGAGGCATGGGACGCCGGCCAGCTCATCGACAGCCGCGAACGCCGCCGGGTCGTCGGGGACGTCGTGCTGACCATCCTCGACCAGATCGCCGGGCGAACCTGGCCCGACACCATCGTCCAGTCGCACAGCAACTACGACTCCCACGGCTACCCGTCGCACGAGTACTTCATGCTCGCCGACCGCGGCCGCGACGGCCGGCCCGCGGGGGGCAAGCCCTACACCCCCTACCGATGCCTGCTGCCCGCCGGCGTCGAGGGGATGCTGGTCGTCGGCCTCGGCGCCAGCGCCCACCGCGACGCCATGGCCCTGATCCGCATGCAGGCCGACCTGCAGAACCAGGGCTACGCCGCCGGCACGGCCGCGGCGATGGCTGCCCGCGCCCGCACCACGCCGCGGAGGATCGATGTCGACGCGCTCCAGAAGCACCTCGCCGAGGTGGGCAACATCCCGGCCGAGGTGCTCGGCCACGACGACAACTTCCCCCTGCCCGACCGGGTCGTCGCCGAGGCGGTGGACTCCCTCCGCTCGGGGCAGGCCAACCACCGCAGCGTCGCCGTCGTGCTGGCCCACCTCGACGCCGCCCTCCCGCTGCTGCGGAAGGCCTACGCCGCGGCGACCGGCGCCGAGAAGCTCACCTACGCCAGGTTCCTCGGCATCTGCGGGGACGACACCGGCGTCGAGACGCTCGTCGCCGCGCTTGACGCCGCCGGCGGCTGGGACGAGAAGATCCCCCTCGGCCGCATGGCTGACTTCTCCCAACTCCCCACGCCGGTGGACTCGCTGGTGTACGCCCTCGGCTACAGCGGGGACCGCCGCGCCCTCGAGCCGATCCTCCGCAAAGCCAGGCTCCTCGACGCCCGCGCCGCCCTCAGCCACCATCGCGCGGTGGCGATCGCGCTGGAGAAGCTCGCCCGCCGCGAGGCCGCGCCCGTCCTCGCCGAGGTCCTCCGCCGCCGGGGGATGAGCGGGCACGCCGGCATCGAGCCCACGCGCGCGCCGGGGCGCATCCCGCCGCTGCGGGAGATCGTCCTTGCCCGCGCCCTGTACCGGCTCGGGGACCACGAGGGCCTCGGCGAGCGTATCCTCGAGGCCTACGCCAAGGACCTCCGCGGCGTCCTCGCCCGCCACGCCCGCGCCGTCCTGCGACAGCGGCAGTGACCCCCCGGGCACCTGCTTGCCTGGCCATCACGCCCTTCGACGCCCTCGCCGCCGCGTCCTACGGTCACGTGCGTGCATCCCTCGAGGCGGCCGGCACGCCGATCGGCCCGTTGGACGAGCCCGCCGCTCACGTGCCGGGAACGATCTCGTCCGTCGACTCGGGCACGGAATCGATCTCGCGGAGCTGATCCACGTACGGCCGGACGGCCTTCTCAAGCCGGATCATCGCGCCGATCATCCTGTCTTGCACAGCCGGCCACTTGTCGGAGTCGTCGCGGTAGCCCCCTTCCAACTCCTCTGCCAGGTAGGACTTCTTCAGGTCCTGGCAAGGGTTCCACTCGAGTTTCCCGCCGTACGCCTGCTCGATCGTTTCGCGGCGTTCCTTCAGCCAGGCAAGGCGGCCCTCGTTCAGGGACTTCTCCGCCTCAAGGACAAACCGTACCGAGGCGGTGTGCTGCCGTACCACGTATATGAACAGCGCGCCGCTGATACCGCTGCCGGCTGCAATCCAACTTTCCTTCGATGGCGAGACGTTCTCAAACAAGTGCGTGCGCCCCGTTGATCGCTCAAGAAGTGCGCTCCAGAAGGCGTGTCGCAGCGCCTCCCGGCCGCCCTGCTCGACGCGATCCTGCCTCTCACGAACGGCCTTCTCCCGGATGCGAATGATGTAGTCTTGCGCCTCGGGAAGCGGGATGACTTGCTGCACGTCCACAAGGACGCGCTGCCCGTCCCTGTAAGGACGCATTCGCACGCATCGAATGTCCAGTTCCCGGTGGTTGAGCCACATCACCGAGGTCGTGAGTTCCCGGGAGAAGTCGGCCGCGACCAGCACGATCCGTACGTCCTGAGCAAACCGATCCTCGTCTGGCTCGTCCCAACCCAGGAACTCCAGGATCGCCCCCATGCCATCGGCCGATCCGCCGTTGCGCCGCAGGTATTCCCCATGGACTTCGGCCGCCTTGTCGAACGTCATGGTCGACACCATGGCGGCATATCGTATGGCTTGCAGTTCCGCGTGCCCGGCGTCCTCGGTTCGCTTGAGCTCGATCACGACGAGATTGGCGTCCTTATCGATCGCGAGGAGGTCGATCTCGCGACGGGAGTCCTCCCAGTGCCGGAAGGCCTCGGCCAGCACCAGCGTGTCGGGACAGACCACGTCGATCTGCGCCCTGAGCAGGCGCTGGAGGTCGTCTCGCTCCCGAAGACCGGCTGTCGCGAACGAAGTCTGCGCGAAGGGGACGATCCTGTCTGACGTGATCTCATAGATGGCCATCAGCCTTCCTCCTCGGGGCCAGGACCCTGAATCGGGGGACGGAAGACGCGGGGGAACATACCTCCCCGTTCATACCTGCCTTCCTCCGTTCCTGTCCAGCTTCATCCGACCGGTCGGGGTTGCCTGCCGACTGCTCCTTGGTTGCCGTTGGCCCCCCATCCATCACTTCATGCCTGTTACTGGCGCCTCTCTGGCGATTCCTCTGTCAGGCCACGATGCCGGCAATCTTCCCGGCAAGGCTGGCCGCGAAGCGGCGGGGGCTTGTCAGTTCGCTGGATGTTCGGAAAGCTCCCGTCCTGGCCGATCTCCTGTCTGTCAGGACCAACGCGGCCGCGTCATAGAGTTGCTCCTGCACCAGTTTGCGGCACAGGATCTCGTAGCGAGCGGCGTAGCTCGTATTCTCGAACTCAGGCATCGCCGGGAAATGCCGCGAGGTGAACGAAACCCGGGCGGTCGACTTCGGGCATTCCTCCAAGACGAAGAAATACCCTACAAAGGGCTTTGGGCCATCCCCGAAGACGCCCTCTCGGAAGGCGGTGTTCAGATCGGCGGCGTTGCCCGGGGCTTCCTCCACCCGGTTGTTGAAATTGTTGCCGAAGGATGGCCCCACCTGGGATTTGAATTCGATGGCCGCGAGAAGCCGGCTCCCTTCCATGACAAGCAGGTCCCAGTTCTTCACGGGTCGGTAGAAGCCTGGAATCGCCAGATCGGCCCGGCCGTCAGAGAACACGCCGGCCTTTCCGAGTCCATTGGCCAATATGATCTGGCGAACCATGGCCACGAAGCCATCCATGTTCTTGCCTGCTGTGACTCCGGCACGGTTGCCCTGGTCGGCCCGCCCGCGCTTCTTCTGGCTCCTGGCAGCTCGCAGCCGCGCCTTCCAGAAGTGCTTGACGGCCTTGGGCATGGTTCGATCCAAGGCGGCGATGTCTACGGCCATGGTTGCCCCTACTCGATGACCTCAAGTCGATGGTGACTGCCCAGGATGCTCGTGTGCCTTCGGAATCGCCGTGCGGCCAGACCCAGATAGTCACCATCGACTTCCACGCCGATGCTGTTTCTTCCCGTCTGCCAAGCGGCCAGAGCGGTAGTGCCAGAGCCGAGAAACGGGTCGAGAACGGTGTCACCCACGAAGCTGAACATGCGGATCAGTCGGGTTGCCAGCTCGATCGGAAACGGGGCCGGGTGTTTCCGCGTCGAGGCGCCCTTCACGTCGGTCCAGATCTGACGGAACCACAGCTTGTGCAGTTCGTCAGGAATGACACTGAAGGCGCGCTCCAGGGAACCGGGGCTTCGGTATCCGCCCGGTTTTCGCTCCATCAGGACGAACTCGATGTCGTTCTTGATAACCGCGTTCGGCTCATAGGGCTTTCCGAGGAATCCGCCTCCGTTGCCGGGCACCTCGAACTTTGCGTTGGCGATCTTGTGCCAGATGATCGGCGCCAGGTTGTCGAAGCCCATCTTTCGGCAATGCTCTTGAATGGAGGCATGAAGCGGAACGACCGTATGCCTGCCACGGTTCTTGCGGCGCGAGAGGCAGACATCCCCAACAACGCACACCAACCGTCCCCCGGGCACAAGGGCCCTGTAGCAGTGCGACCAGACACGATCGATTTCCCGGAGAAACGCGGCGTAGTCCTCCACGTCTCCAAGCTGGGCCTCGTTTTCGTTGTACCGCTTGAGCGTCCAGTATGGCGGAGACGTAAGGACGAGATGAACACTCTCGGCCGGCATGAAGTCAAGCTTGCGGGCATCAGCGCGGCGCATCTCGTGCCTGGTAGGCAACGTCGGCAGGACCGCCTCGATGTCTCGAGCCGCCACCCGATCCTTCGCCAGCTTCGGAATCGCCGATTGGGAACGACCGAGCTCCTGCAGACTCGGGGGCGCAAAGCCCTGCAGTACCGCCTCTTTGGAGGATTCGTCGAATGTCAGAAATTCAGTTTGCTCGCCCATACTCCACCGTGCCAGAGCGTCAGGGGGCGGGGGGCCGGCCCAGCCTCCGCAAGAACGGTTGCCATTGTACGTGGACCGGCGGGGCGTCTCAACGGGAGCCTCCACCCGCCAAGGGGTTTGCCGTGCCGGGGAGCTTCGCCGTGATTGGCCTCTGCGGAGGCTCGGAAACGCCGCAGGACCCGATTCTAATCGCAGGCCGAGAGACAGACAACGCATCTCACCCGTTCGCCCTTGCATCGCGCTGTTCTTGCCGAAGTCCATCCCGCGCGGCCGGGCCTTGCTGGCGGTCGGTGGTTTCTTTCGGTGCCGGTGCCTGATGCCTGGTGGCCGGCCGGGTGGGTTCAGGCGGGGAGTCGGACGGTGACGGTGGTGCCTTCGCCGACCTTGCTTTCCAGTTCCACCGTGCCTCCGAGGCGGTCGGCGGCGTGTCTGACGACGGCCAGGCCCAGGCCGCTGCCGCGGTGGCGGACGTCGCCGGTCCGGGACGGGTCCACCTGGTAGAAGTAGTCGAAGACGCGCGGCTGCTCCTCGTCGGGGATCCCCTCGCCGGTGTCGGCGACGCTCAACGTGGCCTCGCCGTCGGCAAGGGACATCGCCAGCAGGACCCGCCCGCCGGCGGCGGTGCGCTTCAGGGCGTTGTCCAGCAGGTTCTGGAGGATCAGGTCCACCAGCCGGCGGTTGGTGGTCAGGGGGGGGGCGTCGTCATCGACGCGGAGGCTCAGGGCGATGCCCCGCCGCTCGGCCTCGGCGGCGAACCGCGAGCGGACCCACTCGGCCAGTTCGCCGAGGCGTACCTCCTCGGCCGCCGATACGGGCTGGACCTCGGCGACCTCGCTGAAGTGCAGCATGTCGGTGGTCAGGTGCTGGAGGCGGGCGACCTGGCGGTCGAGCATCGTCAGTACGTCGCCGGCGGAGTCGCTCTCGACCCGGGCGTCTTCGAGGGCGTCGACGGCCGCCCGCAGCGTGGCCACCGGGGTGCGGAGCTCGTGGGAGGCATTGGTGATGAACCGCGCCTTCATCTCGGCGGTCTCGATGATGTCGGTCACGTCGCGGAGGACGATGAGCATGCCGATGGGCCTGTCCTCCTCGGCCACCGGGGAGACGCTGACCTCCAGGTGCATCCGCCGCCCGTCGTGGAGCGTGTCGGTCCGCAGGCCCTCGCCCCGGCCGGTCTGGCGGACCCGCTCGCAGGCGTCGAGCACGTCGGGCAGGCGGACGACGGACTGGACGTGCCGCCCGTCGCAGCCGTAGGCGTCCAGGATCTCCTCGGCCGCCCGATTGATGAGGATCACGCGGTACTCGGCGTCGGTGGCGACGACCCCCTCGCGGAGGTTGGTCACGACGGTCTGGAGGTTGGCCTCGCGTTCCATGGCGGCGGCCATCTGGCGGGCGAGGCCCTCGGCCATTTCGTTGAGCGCGTCGGAGAGCTGCCGCAGCTCGCGCGAGCCGCCGACGCGGACGCGCTGATCGAGGTTGCCCGAGGCGAGAGACCTCGCCGCGCCGGTCAGCTCGCGAAGCGGCGAGTACCACAGCCAGCTCAGCAGCAGCGCGAGCATGACGGCCCCGGCCGCGGCGGCCCCGGCCCCGAACCACAGCGACCGGGAGAGGAAATCGCTGCTCTCGCCGAGCGCGCGGACGGGCATGGCCACGCGGACGACGGCCACCCTTTCGCCGTCGAGCTCGAGGGGGACGGCGTGGTAGCGGAATTCGCGCCCGAGCGTCTCGCTGGTCCGCCGCCCCCAGCCTTCCCTGCCTTCCAGGGCGGCCATCACCTCGGGCCGGTCCGGCGTGTCGTGGGGCCTCATGCGCTCGGCGGGCATGGGGCTGCTGTCGCCCCCGACCGTGCCGTCGGGGAGGATGACGGTCAGGCGAAGGTCGCCGAGGGACCGGCGGGCGAGGCGTTTGCAGAATCGGTCGAGCTCGCCGGGGCGGTCCCTGACCTCGTCCCAGACGGCCCCCAGCCACCCGGCGGCGAAGGCGGTCACCCGGCGCTGCTCCTGGCGCTGGAGGCTGTGGTAGCTGGCGTCGAGGTGGTGGTTGGCCACCCACACGCCCAGCAGGAGGATCACCACCACCAGGGCGAGGTTTCCCAGAAACAGCTTGGTGAAAAAGCTTCGGCCTGTCACGGTGCGGTCCCTCCCGGGGCTCCGCGTGGACGAACCGGCCGAACGGCGGCCCGTCACGTACTGTGGAAGTCCAGCAGGGGCACGGAAGACCCGACGCTGATGGCGACGTTGCCCAGGTGCCTGGCCACGCGCTTGTAGTGCCTGGCCAGCAGCACGTAGGCGACTGCCTCGTCGGCCGGGATGCCCTCCCGGATCCGCAGCAGTTGCTGGACGATCATGTCGCACTGCCCGCTGAGGGCGCCGATCTGGCGGGTGACGCCCTCTGCGGCGTTCTGGTTGCCGGTGACGAAGGCCTCTCGTGTCGGCGCGAACATCTCCAGCACGGTGCCGCGGACCTCCTGGAGCGGCTCGCTGAACTCCGGATGCTCGAACGGCTTGGTGTAGAACCTTCCGACCTCGAAGATGTTCTTGCAGTAATCGCCGATCCGCTCGGCATCCTTGACGACGCTCATCATGACCAGGCAGGGCGCCAGGTCCCTGGCCCCGGCGACCGAGAGGTGCGTGACGATCTGGCGCCGGACGTCCTTCTCGATCTCGTTGATCAGGCGGTCCTTCTCGTAGAGCTTGTCCGAAACGTCGTGCCAGTCCTGGCGGCGCATCAGCACGTCGGTGGCCCGGTCGAACATCCACTGGCCCACCTCGAGCATCTCGCCGATCCTGGCCGAAAGCTCCTTGACGACGTCCCGCTTGCGAAAGGCGTTGATGATTTCTCGAAACATGTTGCCACTCCCTGCCGGCGCTACGTGCCCAGCCAGGCCGTCAACGCGATCATGAGCGTCGGGACGCCGAAGTAGATGCAGAACAGGAACACGACCGCCAGCCATCGCCGCCGCATCGCCAGCTTTGCCAGGCCTTTGGCCAAGGACAATGGTATGAACTGAAGCGGCCAGAATACCGCGATGCCGTAGATATTGAACAGCAGGTGCCCGAACGCGCACGCCATGGCCGGGGCGCAGCCGGTGCCGAGGGCGGCCAGAATGGCCGTCATCGTCGTGCCCACGTTGGCGCCCAGCGTGTACGGGTAGACCTGGCGGAGTTTGAGGATGCCCGCGCCGATCAGGGGCACGACGAGGCTGGTCGTCACCGACGAGCTCTGCACCGCGATGGTCGTCAGGATCCCCACCATGAACGCCACGCCCGGGTTGCGGAACAGCGTGCGGCTGAACACCCCGCTGAGCCGCCCGGCCAGCAGGCTCCGCAGCAGGCGGACCAGCACCCAGAGCGAGGCGAACAGCACCACCAGCGCCAGGGCCGCCAGCAGGCTGCCCGCGACGGTGGGCGGCAGGCCCAGGACGTCGAGCGTAAGCCATTTGCCCGCCGCGGCGATCTGCCCGAAGGACCTCTTGAGGATGTCGATCCGGTCGGTCGGGTCGGCGCTGAACACCCGCGTGCCGCCCAGGACCTCGGAAACCCACTCCGTGACCCGAGAGATGATCCCGAAGGCGGCCTCCAGGGGCAGCAGCAGCGTCACCGAGAGGATGTTGAAGAAATCGTGGACCACCGCCCCGGCCAGCGAGCGACGGAACTCCTTGCGCCGGCGAATGTTGGCGAGCGAAACCAGCGTGTTGGTCACCGACGTGCCGATGTTCGCCCCCATCACGATGGGGATCGCCGCAGAAAGGGAAACGTCCCCGCCGGCGACAAGACCGACCGTCATCGAGGTGGTGAAGCTGCTGGACTGGACCAGCGACGTGACCAGCACGCCCGTGAACAGCCCCGTGACCGGATCCCGGACGAAGCCGAAGAGCCAGTCCAGAAAGGCCGCGCCGGCCGGGTCCCGCGCGATGGTCTTCAGCCCCCCGCCGAGCATGCTGACCGAGGAGATGAACAGGTAGAGCACGCAAACGGCGATGAGCCCGTGGACCCATGAGCGACCGTTGTCGGATCTCTCGGGTACGGGGGCACCCCCGAGCGGCTCCGGCGGTGAGGGCTGGGCAAACAGCACGGCTGGTCGGATCCTTTCCAGGCGTCGGCTCGATGAGCCCGCGACCATACTCAGCAGCCCCCGCCGGGGCAAGCGCAATCCTAACGATCCCTTGACGCCTTCTTAACCCCCGCCTGCTCGCGAGACGCCCCGGCCGAGACCGCCCCTGTCCCTTCTGTCCAGCCTGTCCACCCGCCCGAACTCCGGACAGGAACACTCTTACACATAAACTGTTTTAATAAAAGTATTTACAGTTATGCGGCCTGCCGTGTGTCCCGCGTCTCAACGGCGGACAGAACCGACACACCCGCACAATGGGGGCGGTCCGGGCCAGCCCGGGGGGAGTTCACTCCCGGGGGGCGGGGTACTTGGGGTCTCGCCCTTCGAGGACCGCCATCACGTCGTGGACGACGTCGCACATCCGCTCCATCGCCTCGGGGACGCGGGCGGCGACGTGCGGGGTGAGGATCGCGTTGTCCAGCCCGAACAGCGGGTAGTCCTCTCCGGGCGGCTCGGGGTCGTGGCAGTCGACGGCGACGGCCGACAGCCTGCCGCTGCGGAGGGCGTCGGCGAGGTCGGCGTAGTTGACGCAGGGCCCGCGGGCACAGTTGATGAACTGGGCGCCGGGCTTGAACTTCGCCAGGGCCTCGGCATCGATCATCCAGGCGGTCATGTCGGTCAGCGGCACGTGGATGGTGACGATGTCGCTGGCGGCGTAGAGCTCATCCTTGCCGACCGCCTCGGCGGGGTAGTCCACCTCGATGTCGAGGATGTCGTTGTAGAGCACCTTCATGCCCAGCCCGGCGGCGGCCCTCCCGACGCGGCTGCCGATCCGCCCGCAGCCGACGATCCCCAACGTGGTCCCCGAGAGGAACCGCCCGAAGGCCTGCTTGCGGATGCGATGGAACTGCTCGGGGGGCACGTAGCCGGTCAAGGGCCAGAAGCGGCGGTTCATCTGGAGGATCATCGCGATGGTGAAGTCCACGACGGCCAGCGTGTTGGCCTCGGGGCTGTGGACGACCTCGACCCCCCGGGCGCGGCAGGCGGAGATGTCGATGTTCTCGAGGGCGACGCCCGCGCGGCCGACGACCTTGAGCTTGGGCGCCCGGTCGAGCAGGTCGCGGTTGACCTGCGTGTAGGTTCGCACGACGAGGCCCTCGGCATCGGCGACGGCGTCGGCAGCGGTCTCGGCGGTGGCGCGGCGGAGGTCGGCGCGCGCGTCGAGGAATGCCAGGGCGGTGTCGCTGAGCGGCTCGGTGACCAGCACGACGGGACGGGACGACTCGGCCATGTGCGGGGCTCCTGTTGCCCGGCCGGACCGGCCGGGTCGGTCAGTCCCGCATGGTAGGCTTGTTCCGCCGCGGCGTCAACCGGTGGCGGAGGCGGCTCCAGAAGCCGCTGAGGCCCAGTCGCTTTCCCAGCCGGCGGACGTTCTCGTCGGCGGGGGCGAGGTTCATGGCCCTGGAGACGCAGCATCGCGCCCGGCGGAGCTGGCCCTTCTGGAGGTGTGCGAGCGCGAGGTTGTACAGCGCAAGCGGATACTCCGGCTGGAGCCTCAGGGCCCGGCGGCAGTGGCGGATGCCGTCATCGAGTTGCTCCATCTTGAAGAAGCTCACCGCGAGGTTGTGCTGGGCGTGCGGGTCGTCCGGCGAGAGGTGGACCAACCGGCGAAGCACGCTGTTGGCCTGGCGGGCCTGGTGGGCCTCCAGCAGCAGTTGGCCGAGTTCCTGGAGCATCGTCGGGTCGTCGCCGCAGCGGCGGGTCTCGATCAGCAGATGCCTGGCGGCCTGCTGGATGCGCCCGCGGCGCAGCAGGGCCTGGGCCAGCCTGGCGTGGGCGGCGGGGAAGTCTCCGTCAAGGCGGAGCACCTGTCGGAGGTGCTCCTCGGCGATCGCCGGCTGCCGGCGCCGCAGGGCCAACTCGCCCAGGCAGAAGTGGGCGGCGGCGGTCTCGGGGGCGACCTCGAGCGCACGGCGGAACCTGGCCTCGGCCTGGTCCCAGCAGCCCAGCTCCCCGAGCAGCTCGCCGAAGTCCACCAGCACGTCGGCCTCGTCGGGGTTGAGGCGCAGCTCGGCCTCGTAGTGGCGGCGGGCGCGGGCGAGCTGGCCGAGTGCCCAGGCGGCCTCGGCGATGCGGACGTGCACGTTCGGGTGCGCCGGGTCCAGCTCCAGGGCCTTCTTCCAGCAGTAGATCGCCCGCTGGTGCTCGTTGCGGGCGTAGAGGCTGTTGCCGATGTTGTAGAAGCACAACGGGCAGTCGGACTTGAGCTGCTGGGCGAGGTAGAACATCACCTCGGCCTCGTCGTGCTGGCCCATCTCCGCGTAGGTGACGATGCGGTTGCAGTAGGCCGGCTCGTACGTCGCGTCCAGCCGCTCGAGCCGCCCGAAGCAGTCGAGCGCCTCGGCGTACTGGCCCAGCCGCGTGAGGTTCACGCCCAGGCAATTGAGCGTCTCGACGTCGTTGGGATGCAGTTCCAACGCCGCCCGATAGGCCTTGCACGCGCAGGCGTATTCCTCGAGGGCCTCCAGCGTCAGCGCAAGGTTGAAGTGCCACGAGGGGTTGTAGGGGTTGACCGCGATGGCGGCCTGAAGCTCCGCCGCCGCCTCCGCCCAGCGTCCCTGCTCGTACAACTCATGGGCGCGTTCGACTCGCGTCTCGGCGTCCATCCATTCGTTCATCGGCTCGCTGTCTTTTCGAGGCAACGTGGCCTTCTCCCGACTTGCGACGGACTTTCGTAAGGCACACGCCAGGGTGGCGCGTGACATGGCCGACCACCGTCTCCCCATCCGGTTGCCTTTCGCATTGTACTGCCCCAGGCCCGACCCGACAAGGGGCAAAACCCGCCGGGCGCCCCAAACCGCCGTCACGCCAGCGGGCTGAGCAGCTTGGCCATGTCGTCCGGCAACTCCCGCAGCACGCCGCGCCCGCCCCACCGCCGCTCATACGGGACCGCGCCGTCCAGGTACGACCGCTGGATCCGGGTCAGCTCCTCCACCGACGACGGCGTATACAGCAGCAGGTTGGATTCCAGGTTCAACTGGAACGACCGGAGGTCGTAGTTGGCCGAGCCGATCATCCCCACCTCCCCGTCGATCGTCAGGGCCTTCGTGTGCACGAGGTGGCTGCGGTGGCAGTGGACGCCAACGCCGTCGGCGACCAGCACGCGGCAGAACGCCCGCGCGGCGGCGTCGGCCAGGCGGCTGTCGGACTTCTCGGGCACGACCAGGTCCACCTCGACGCCACGGTGGCACGCCAGGCGCATCGCCAGCATGATCGGCTCGTCGGGCACCAGGTACGGGGTCGTCATCATCACACGCTCCCTCGCGGCGGCCAGAAGCTCCACCGTCAGGTCCCGCACCGGCTGATGGGGATACATCGGCCCCGACGGGACCAACTGCGTGATGACCGCGTCGTCGGCGCGTTCGGCCGGCTCGGGCAGGACGTCCCGATCGTCGAGGTCCTCACCGGTTTCCAGCGTCCAGTCCTCCAGGAACAGCAGTTGGAGGTGGCGGCTGGCCGGGCCGTGCAGCCGCGCCATAAGGTCCCGGAACGGGCCGCAACGCCGGGCATTACGCTGCGGGCTCATGATGTTCCACGAGCCGATGTAGCCCACCCGCCCGTCGATGACCGCGAGCTTGCGATGGTTGCGGACATCCAGCCGCGCCAGCCGGCTGCGCAGCGGGTTGAACCGCATGGCCGGGCAGACCTGCACGCCGGCCTGCTCCAGGCTTCGGGAGAGTTCGCCGAACAGCGGCTTGGCGCCGAGTGCGTCGGCGAGAAGGCGGCAGCGGACCCCCCGGCCGGCGGCGCGGGTCAGTGCTTGGGCGACGGCCCGGCCGGTGTCGTCGTCCTCGTAGATGTAGGTAACCAGGTGGACGTGTTCCTCGGCGGCGTCGATATCCGAGATCAGCCGGTCGAGGGTCGCGTCGTGCTCGGAGAGGAACACCATCTCGTTGCCCGCGGTCGGCGGCAGGGCGCTGCAACTTCGCGCGGCGCGGACGAGCCCCCCGTGCCGCCCCACCGCAAGCCCCTCGTCCGAAGCCGTCCCCAACTCCGCCAATCGCTCGGGGGCCGAAACGCCCTCCAGCACCCGCGCGTACTGAACCTTCCGCCGACGCCCGAGGGGGTTCTCCGCCAGCAGGAGGAACAGCCCGATGCCCAGCCAGGGCAGCAGGATCATCACCGCCAGCCAGGCCCATGCCTCGGCCGGGGTATACCGGCGCACGAGGACCGGGAAGAGCGTCAGAGCGGCGAGGATGCCAGTGACGTTGATGAAACTCCAAAGCGTCATGCCAGGATCCTGCGGTGGCCCCTCCTTAGCGAAGTCTTCTCGGCGCCGACCGGCCGGGTCGGCCGCCCGGCCGAGTGCGCCCGCCCATGCGGCGGCGCGCTTCTTGCGCGGCTCACCAAGATTCTATCCCGCCGTGCGGGCGATCCCAATCGCCGGCCCGGAGAGGCGGCTGCTCGCCCGCCCGGCGGCGGCCTGCGCGCGTTCTTGGGGCGGGGGGTTCGCGGCGGTCAGCGGATGTACGCCCGGGCGGCGCGGCGCTGGCGACGAACGGCGGAGGACTCGCAGGCGCGGGCGCCGATCGCGAGCAGGTAGGGCACGACGGCGACGGCGCAGCCGGCGGCGTGAAAGGCCCAGTCGACGAACTCCGCCGAGCGGCTGGAGGCGAAGAACTGGGCGACCTCGCCGACGCCGCCGGCCAGGGCGGCCAGCGCGATCGCCGCCAGCCCGAGCCCCACGCGGCGGCGGCCCAGTTGCCAAGCCGCCAGCAGCGTCACCAGGAAACCGGTCAACAGGTGGATGGCTTTGTCCCCGGCCCCGCCCAGTTCCCCGACCCACGCCAGCAGCCCGCCGTGGCGAACCACGCCGTGCACGCCGAGCACGATCAGCACGGCCGCCAGCAGCAGCAGGCCGGACCGCCGCGTGCCCGTCCGGCCGAGCATGGCCGGCAGGAGCCCCCAGGTGAGGATCATCCCGAGCACGACGGCAGGGATGAACGCCCCGCCGGGCGCGAGGAAGGCGGCGCCGGCGATCAGGGACGAGGCGGTCCAGAGGATCGCCCGGGCGCGGTCTCCGGCGTGGCCCCGTCGGGCGTGCAGGAGCAGCCAGACGATCGCCGCGGCGCAGGTGAGGACGAACCACGCCGCCCCGACCCAGCCGACGGCCCGCAGCAGCACGAGCAGGCCGGCGTCGCCGGCGTTGAGGTCGGCAAACGCCCGCTCCCCGCTGCCGAACCACCCGGCCCGACCGGGGCGGGCCAGCAGGCTCAACGCCGCCTCGCGGACCCAACGGGCAAGCGTGAGCACCCCCGCGGCCGCCACGCAGCCGCCCCCGCCGACCAGCAGCAGGACGGTTCGCCCCCGATGGAAGACCAGCCCGGCGAGGACGACCGTCGCGGCGGCCAGCCCGCCGGCCAGCAGTGCAGGCAGCGGCGCGACGACGGCGAGGATGCCGGCGGCCCCGATCGCCACGGCGAGGCAGGCGCCGCGGAGCATCCGGCTGCGTGCGGTGGTGCGGGGCTGGTGGGGCGTGTCGGCGGACGCCGGCCCCCACATCGCCGAAAGCCATACCCCCACGCCGGCGAACCCCAGCAGGGCCAGGGCGGTATGGGCATGCCCGGTGGGCGCCCAGACCATGGCCGCCGCCGGGCCGGCCAGCATCGCCGCGCCGCAGACGGCCAGGACCGTCACGTGGCGGGCGGCGCGAGGCAGGAGGCTCTGGGTGAGCATGGCCCCCAGCCCCACGAGGGACAGCTCGAGGATCAGCGCCACCGTCAGGGACCCGGCGGCCCGGCTCCGCGGGTCGCCCGCAGCGTCCAGTTGGCCCTCGGCCAGGTGCCACAGCAGCACGCCGATCGGCAGAAGCATGGCCAGGTGGATCGGATGGCCGGGAACGGAACCGTCCCCGGCGACGAGGCGCCAGAGCGCCCAGAGCACGAGCACGGCGTTCAGTCCGGCGATCAGGCCGGCCCAGCCGCGCAGCCCGGGCCACCACCACGTGAGCATGCCCAGCACGATCACGCAGGCGAGCATCCACCTGGCCATGGCCCCGAGTTGTCTGGCTGTCGTGCCGACCGGAATCGCCACGTCGTCCTCGTCCTTTCCGCCTTCGCCGACCGGACCGCCGGCGGCCATGGGAGCATCTTAGCCGCCCGCCCGCGCCGCGAAAGCCCGCGTCTCGGCGAAATCCCCGCCCGACTTCCCTTTGCGGCAGCGAGGCCAAATCGGTACAATCCGGGTATACCAAGGCCCGGCGTGGGGCGGGCAGTGATCGGCCGCACGATCCGGGCGGAGAACGAGGTGACCACTGGCATCTCAGGGGTCCAGGGACCGTCCATGGAAGAAAGGGGACGCACCATGAAGCCTGCCCTCCGTACGCTTGTATGCCTCCTGGCGGCCACATCGGTCTGCCTGTCGGCCGAGGGCGCGTCGCAGGAGAAATCCGAGAACCCCGAGGCCCAGAAGCTGTACGAGAAGATCGTCGACGGCTACCTCCACGGCAAGTGGTTCCAGTTGGAGGAAGACCTTCGCGGCTGGCTGAAGTACCGCTCGGACTTCACGTCGAAGCAGCAGGAGGACGTCGCCTACATCTCGCGGATGATGCGCCAGCACCGCCCGGCATGGTGGAAGAACGCGCGGAGCAGCGGCAACGTGACGTTCACGGCGACGATCTGGGGAAAGTCTTTCAAGGCCAACTACATGCCCTCGGAGTATATGGGCGCGCAGATCCCCGTGGCGGTCCGCAACGGGCGACTGCTGATCATCGTCACCTGGCAGCCGCACATGGTGGACAGCCCGAAGACGATCAAGGCGGGCCCGCCGTCCCGTCACGAGATGACCGAGGGCGACTTCGCCGAGGCGATCGTCTGGCACGAGTTGGGGCACAACTACATCTCGACGGGCCTGCCGCTGCGCGTGGTGATGGAGCTGTACACCTCGTACCGCATGATGTTCTCCAACCTCCAGGAGTTCTACGCGGACATGACGGCGATGTACCACTGCGGCCCGCCGGGGCGGAAGGCGACGATGATGATCCGCCAGCCGGGGCTCAGCTACGCCAACTACAACGATCCGCACACGCGCGGCGCTCACGCCGTCGGCGCCGTGGTGCTCTCGTGGGTGCTGGAGGACCCCGCCGCCTGGCCGAGCTTCCGCCTGCCCGGCAAGGTCCCCGAGGACGACGCCGAGCGCAAGACGCTCATGTACATGTACAGCCACCTCGACCCCAACTACACGCTGGATGAGGACCGCACGCTGCGGGAGTCCGTCGGGCAGTTCATGCGCCGCCAGGGCGCCTCCATCCTCCGCCGCAAGGGCGAGATGACCCTCCCCAGCGGGCTGAAGTTCGACATCATGCCAGGCCAGGACCGCCGGGGGAAGATCAAGCGCGACGCCTGGGTCGCCCGGCAGCTCGAGAAAGCCATCGACAACGGGCTCGCCGACGACCCGGCAATCTACGAGCGGGAGAAGGAAGTCCAGACGCTCAGCGAGAGAATGTTCGCCTACATCATCGGCGGCGGCCGCGGGCCGGCGCCCGTCCGCCCGACTTCCGAGCCCGACAAGGCGGAGGAAGAGGACGAGAAGGACGAGAAGGAAGAGAAGAGCGAAGAAGGCGAGAAGGACAAGCCCGAGAAGGCCACGGAGATGGAACCGGAGAAGAAACCCGAGCCGGAACCGAAGCCCGAGCCCGAGCCGGAACCTGCGCCGGAGCCGAAACCCGAGCCGGAGCCTGAGCCGGAGCCCGAACCGAAGGACGACAGCGAGGACCAGGCCGATCGGCTCTTCCAGAAGGGCGTGAACTACTTCCGCAACGGCCTCAAGAAACAGGCCGTCCGCTACTTCAAGGAGTTGCTCAAGAAGTACCCCGACACCGACGCCGCGGAACGCACCCGCGACTTCATGGCCGAGCACGTACTGGAATAGCCCACCACCCCACGCTGCCGCGGGCCTTCACTGCCTCCGGCGGGACGATCGGACGCCCTTGGCCCGGACCGCCCCGCGGCGTACGATGGGAGTTCTGATCGTCGCGACGCCGGCCGACCGGGGCGGTCCGGCAGGCGCCGCGACGGAAGATGAAGGGCTCCCCATGGGCAACGGCAGCACGGTGGACGGACGGATGCGGTGGCGGGTAGTCTGCGTGGCGGCCATCGCGGCGGGGATGGCGGTGTCGTCGGCCTCGGCCGCCGAGGGGGGCGGGTCGGTGGTTCGCCTCGTCCGCGATGGCGAGGCCTGGGGGCTGGTCCGCAACGGCAAGCCGTACCTCATCCGCGGCGCAGGGGGCAGCGGCTACCTTCCGGCTCTCGCGGCGGCCGGGGGAAACTCGATCCGCACGTGGGACGCCGAAGGCATCGACGGGCTGCTCGATCGCGCCGACGAGCTCGGGCTCACGGTCACCGTGGGCATCTGGCTGGGCCAGGCCCAGCGGGGCTTCGACTACACCGACGACCGGGCGGTGCTGGCCCAGCTCGACCGCGTGCGCAAGTTCGTGCTCCGCTACCGCGGGCATCCCGCCCTGCTGATGTGGGGCCTGGGCAACGAGATGGAGGGCGACGGCTCGAACGCCGCGGCCTGGATGGGCGTCAACGCCGCCGCGGAGCTGACCCGCCGGCTGGACCCCGACCATCCGACCATGACCGTCATCGCCGAGATGGGCGGGCAGAAGGTGCGCAACCTCCACCGGCTGTGCCCGGCCATCGACGTGGTGGGCATCAACAGCTACGGCGGCATCGCCTCGGTGCCCAAGCGCTACCGCGACGCCGGCGGGACCAAGCCGTACGCGATCACCGAGTTCGGGCCCATCGGTCATTGGGAGGTCGGCAAGACCGACTGGGGCGCCCCGCGCGAGCAGACCAGCACGGACAAGGCGCGGTGGTACGCCGATGGGTACCGCAAGGCCGTCCTCGGCGAGAAGGACCTGTGCGTCGGCTCCTACGTGTTCCTCTGGGGACACAAGCAGGAGGCCACCGCCACGTGGTACGGCATGTTCCTGCCGGATGGCACGCGCCTCGGGCCGGTGGACGCGATGGCGCGGCTGTGGTCCGGCAAGCCGCCGAAGAACCTCTGCCCCACCATCACGGACCTGCACGCCGCCCCGGAGGGCAAGCTCCGGCCCGGCGCGACGGTGAAGGCCGTCGCCGACGTCGGCGATCCCGAGGGCGACCCGCTGGCCGTCCGCTGGGTCCTGCGGGCCGAGTCCGGAGCGTACGCCACCGGCGGGGCCGAACAGGACGCCACCGAACGTTTTGCCGGCGCCGTCACGGCCGCCGACGCCAACACGGTTACGCTTCGCATGCCCAAATGGGGCGGCGGGTACCGGCTGTTCGCGTACGTCCGCGACGGCCACGGCGGCGGGGCCGTCGCCAACCTGCCGCTGTTCGTCGAAGGCCCCAAGCGCCCCTTCCGCCCCCCCGCCGCGAAGCTGCCCCTGGTACTCTACGACGACACGCTGGAAAACGCCCCATACACCCCCTCCGGATGGATGGGCAACACGTCGGCCGTCGAGGTGGACCCGGCGTTCGCCGAGGGGGCCAAGGTCGGCAAGCACTGCATGCGGTGCCGCTACGCCGCGACGGACAAATGGGCCGGCGTGGTCTGGCAGTCCCCGCCCGACGACTGGGGCGACCGCCCGGGCGGGTTCGACCTGAGCAAGGCCACGAAGCTCACCTTCTGGGCCCGCGGCGCATCCGGCGGGGAGAAGGTCACGTTCAAGCTCGGCATTCTCGGCGACGACAAACCCTACCACGATTCGGCGACGGCCTCATCGGGCGTGATCGCCCTCACCGACCAATGGACGCGGATCACGCTCGATCTGGCCGGCAAGGACCTGAGCTGCATCAAGACCGGCTTCTGCTGGACCGTCGCCGCCCGGGGCGGGCCCGTCGCCTTCGACCTCGACGACATCCGATACGAGTAGCCCCGTAAGCCCGGATTGCCGGAATACCGGTTCGCCGTGGGAGCCTGTGGCGGCTGCGAGCCCCGGCCGGCGCAGTCAGGTGCCTTGACCGTCAGCGGTCCTGCCGTCCCCGCTCCTGCGGCAATCCGGTCTCACCGTGTCACGCTCTTCTCACAGCCGCAGCTCGACCTCGTACTGCTTGCCGCAGGCAACGCACGTGCCGGTCAGCGTGACCGTCCGGCCGAGCTGGAGGGTCTTCTGCGGGCTCGTCCACCGCAGCTCGGCCCCGCAGGCGGGCTCCTGGCAGCGCTGGGCGGCCAGTTGCCGCTTCATCTCCGGCCCGAAGATCGAGTCGTCCAGTTCGTCGAGATGATATTCGCTTCGCATGTCGCACCCGCCTTCGCCCTTCGGGCCTCAACGCCTTCCCGTCCTCCGGTCTGCCGGTCCTGCGGCATTCCGGTCTCACGGTCCTGCGGCCTTCACTCCCGCCACAGCGGGTAGTTTCCCCGGCCGAGGTCCTCGCCCTCGCGGCCGATATGGAACCAGTCCTGGCTGAAGTTCGCCTCCCCGTTGCCCGACGGCCCGGCCAGGCCGAGCTGGCCCTTGCCGGTCACCGGCTCGTTTCGTCCGTCCAGCATCGGATCGGCGTAGCAGACGAACCAGCCCTCCAACCGCGCCTTGAGCTCCTGGACCTGCCCCTCGTGCTCCGGGCGGCCGAAGAGGTTCTCCCGCTCCTCGGGGTCCTCGGCGAGATGGTACAGCTCGTGCGGGCCGTACGGGTAGCGGTGAACGTACTTCCACTCCCGCGTCCGGATCATCCGCACCGGGCCGTATTCGTCGAAGATCACCACGCTCTGGCGCCCGCCGCCTTCCCGGCCGCGGAGGATGTCCGCAAAGCTCTGCCCGGGGAGGTTCGCCCCCTCGGAGTTCTCAAGGCCGAGGTAGTCCAGCAGCGTGGGCATGAAGTCGTAGTGGCTGACCATCGCGTCGATGACGCGGCCCTCAGGCACGTGGCCGGGGCGGCTCAGCAGGGCCGGCACCTTCACCGACGTGTCGTACATGTTCATCGGGAACGTGCCGTTGCCCTTGCCCCAGATGCCGTGATGCCCCATGTTCATCCCGTTGTCGCTCGTGAAGAACACCACCGTGTTCTCCCGCACGCCCATCGACTCCAGGCGGTCCAGGATGCGCCCGACGTTGGCGTCCATGGCCGTCACGGCCGCGTAGTAGCCCGAGAGAATGTCCCGCCGCGCCCGGTCGTTCCATCCCACGGCCGCGGTATTCGCCTGCCAGGGGTGGACGGGCTCGTCGGGGACGGACTCGAACGCGCAGTTGGCGTGGTACTCGTCGTAGATGTCGTGGGGGTGGTGGTCCCGGCCCCAGGGGCTGTGCGGGGCGGTGTAGTGCACGCTGAGGTAGAACGGCTCCTCCCCGGCGCCCTGGGCGTCGAGGAATGCCAGCGCGTCGTCGGTGATGTCGTCGGTCACGTAGCCCGGCTGCTCGACGACCTCGTCGCCGACGATCTTCGGCCAGTTGTAATACGGCCCGCCGCCGCGGGCGTGCACCCGCCAGAACGACAGCCCCTTCTGCGGGTGGTGGGCGTCCCCCAGGTGCCACTTCCCGCTGATCCCGCAGACGTACCCGTTGGCCGCCAGAACGTCCGTGTAGCCGGTCTGTCCGGCCAGGTACTCGATGGTCCGCCCGTCCTTGTCCTTGTCGGCGTTGCAGTTGCCCCCGCGGATCCAGTCGTGCACCCCGTGCTGGCTGGGAATCCGCCCGGTCAGCAGGCTCGCCCGCGCCGGAGAGCAGACCGGCGAGGCGCAGAAGAAGCTGTCGAACCGCAGCCCCGTCCGGGCAAGGCGGTCCAGGTTCGGCGTGCGGATCTCGCTGTTGCCCGCGCAGCCCATCGCCCAGCAGCCCTGGTCGTCGGTGAGAACCACGACCACGTTCGGCCGCCGCGTATCCCTGCTCGCCATGTCCGCTCCTTTGCTCGCGTCGAGTGCCTGTGCAAGCGACAGCATACCGCCGACGACGACCGGGGGGAAGCGCAGGGCCAAGCCCGGCGCCCGGACAGGCCGACGGGCACGGCGAACCCGTCGCACGGTCCTCCCGCCGATCTCCTCAGGCGATGCCACTTTCCCGGAAAGTTGCCCGACACATCTTGACGCCGCGCGGACCGGCGACTAGCATAGTTCGAATCACCCGGCCGCAAGCCGGGCAGACCCCTCGGGGCGTGGCGCAGCTTGGATAGCGTGCTTGACTGGGGGTCAAGAGGTCGTGGGTTCAAATCCCACCGCCCCGACTTGTTCGAACAGGAAGCCGTTCAGTGAGAAAACTGAACGGCTTCCTCTTTTCTATATCTACACTTACGTCGCCGAGGGTTCGGTTCAAAGAGACCGCTCGCAAGATGCGTTGTTTGTCGGCCCCGTTTGAACGTCGCCAAGTGTCGGGCGCGTTCTGAATGAACTCGAAGACTCGCTCGGCGATGTCCATGCATGAAGGATCGATGTCCACGCGCGCCGTCAGGCCCTCTTCGAGCTCCCGCAAATGTCCCTGCAACGCGGTGGACTTGTCCTGAAATGTCCCCGCGTCGACATGTCCTTCGAGGTAGAGTTCCAGCAGCCGCTGGCTCTGTTTCTCGACCTCGGCCTTCTTGCGGGCCAGGGCTCGCTTCTGATGGTTGTGGTCGCCCCGCATCTTCTCGTACACGCCGTGGAGCGTATCCCGGAACCACTGGCGGGTCTCCTCTTCCGGCATCCGCATCGCTTCGAGTTCGGCCACGACGGCGTCCTCGAGGTCGGCCTCCTTCCAGCGAACCCTCGGGTGGTCGTCGCCCGGCTTGTTGTTCGCGCAGCGGTAGTACATGTGCTCGCGGACGCCGCCGCCCTTGAGCTTTCGGCGAATCTTCTCGCCGGTGATCATGCAGCCGCAGTACTGGCAGACGAACAGGCCGTTGGCCAGGTCGTGGGTCTGTCGGCGCTTTCGCCGGTTCTTGCCCTTGAGCAGGTCGCGGCAGATCTGGAACGTCTGCCGGTCGATCAGCGGGCGGTGGTTGCCGGGATAGATGCTGCCCTTCCAGACGATGTCGCCGACGTAGAACCGGTTGGCCAGCATGTACGAGATACTGCCCGGCGACATGCGCGGGGTGCTGGGTCGGTAGACGTAGCCCTCCTGATACAACTGGTCCGCGACCATGTCGAAGGTCATCCCGCCCTGGGAGTAAAGCTGGAAGAGGCGAAGGACCAGCTTGGCCTTCTCCGGGTGCGCCTTGATGGGCTCGTCGCGGTCGTCGGTGTTCATGTACCCGTACGGCACGCCGCACGGCAGCCAGCCCTGGCGGACCTTCTCCTCCTGGCCCTTGCGGACCTCCTGGCGGAGGTTGTCGCTGTAGTATTGGCTGATGGCGGCCATGACATTGAAGCTCAGGGCACCGGCCGCGCCGGGGCCGAACTCGTTGTCGACGAACACCATCTTCACGCCCACGGCGTCCTCGAGTTCCTGCATGCGGACCGCGTCGCGCATGTTCCGGCAGATGCGGTCGAGCTTGTGGGAGAGAACCGCCTCGATCTTCATTCGCTTGGCGTTCTTCTTGACCCACCGGTACATCTCGTTGAAGGCCACACGGGCCGCGCCGCGTCGGGCCGACTCGGCGATCACGAACTCGCGAACCACGTTCCAGCCCTCTCGCTGGGCCTTGTCCCGGTTGATCCGAATCTGGGCGTCCAGCGAGTAACCTTCGCTCTGCTCGCGGGACGACACTCGCGCCCAAATCACGACATTCATTCGCACGCTCCTTCCATGCAGGCCAGTTGGAAGGCCAGCGCGACGCGTTGGACGTTCAGCAGCATCTCGATGGCCTCCTCTCGGCCGACGTCTCTTTGCAGGTACCGCCCCCACACCTCCTGTGTGCGGGCGACGCGGTCCTCGGTGATCCACTCGGTCTCCAGCGGCCCGTCGCCGCCGGCGTGGACACACTGAGCCTCGTCGTTCAAAGACTGTCCAGGCGGTTCCGGCCCGTCGGGCGAGATTCTTTGAACCGGCCCGGGCAGGCACGTTTGGCCGCTCATCGCAGGCCCTCCCCGTCCAGGCCAAGCCGGCGGAAGTGCTCGCCGATGCGCGGCACGGCGTTGTGGACGGTGTTCCATTCGCAGCCGAGGGCGCGGGCCAGTGCAGCTTTGGACATCCCGGCGGCCAGGCCGGTGGCCACGGCCCGGTCGAACGGCGAGAGGCCGGGTAGCGCCTGCTCGACGTCCAGGCCGAGGCCGTAGTCGGTCTCGGTGCAGGGGTCCGGGCCGACGTAGCTGCCGTCGTCATGGACGCCGAGGCTGTGGAGGTACTCCATGAACCGCTCGCGGTCGCGGTAGCGGCCGCGCATGCGATGCAGGAGGTGGCGGTTGATCACCGCGTAGAGCACCGTCTGCTCGGTGGCCCCGTTGCTGCGGGCGAAGTCGTACTCGAACTCCAGAATCACCACCGCCAGGTCCTGCATCAGGTCCGCCCAGTCCCGCTTGGGGAATCCCAGGGCCTTGATCCGGCTGATCGCCAGCTTCGCCTTCCACGCCTCGAACGCACCTTCGTACTGCTGCAACAGCTTCTGATCCGTCATCGCGATTCGTCCTTACATCAGGGTTCGATCTCGCGGTCGGGCCTGTCCCAACCGCCGATCGCGATGCTCGGGCCGCGACTATGGACATGTCCGTAGAGCCGGAGCTGTCTGGCGAAAGCCATATGTCAGGAAGGTTGTCAGGAAGCTTTCCGCCCTTGCATGGACATTGTCAGAAAGGCTTTCCGGTCTTGCATGGACATGTCTGACATATGTCAGGAAGGTGTTTTCAGGGGCTTTCCGAAACTCGTTACTTCAAGCAATTGCAGTACTTGGGGGATTCGATGCATGGACATTGGCCGTTGGCGGCATGTCCATGCATGAGGAGTTGGGGGCGATTCTGCAAATAACCCCTGCGAACGGACGAGGCATCGACGCCTCGCCGCGAGCAAGGGAGTCCGAGAATGCCGCAGACCGCAGAGACCAACCTGGCCATCGACCTCGGCGTGCTGACCGCCGAGCCGGCCGAGGAGTACCACGCCAAGGCCGACCGCTACCTGTCGAGCCATCAACTGCTCGACTTCATGGCCTGCCCCTGGCTGTACCGCAAAAAGCAGTTGGGCCTGATCGCCGACACCGACACGCCGGCGCTTCTGGTCGGCCGGGCCGCCCACGTCCGCATCCTCGAGGGCCGCGACGCCTACGAGCAGCAATTCGCCCTCGGAGGTCCCATCAACCCCAAGACCGGTAAGCCGTACGGGGCCAACACGAAGGCCTTTGCCCGGTGGGCCGAGGGCGAGGGCAAACCGGTGCTCAGCCACGACCAGGTCGAGTTGATCGAGAAAATGGCCTCCGGCGTGGCCCAGAACGACGCGGCCGTCGAGCTCTTGCTCTACGGCCGGTCCGAGGGGGTCGTCCGCGCCGTCTACTGCGAGGCCGCCTGCCAGGTGCGGCTGGACTGGCTGCACCCCCATCGTGGCCTGGTCGACCTGAAGACCACGGCCGATCTGACCTGGTTCGAGAACGAGGCCAAGCGTCGGCGCTACGCCAACCAGGTCGCGTTCTACCAGGCCGTCCTGGCCGAGGTGATCGACCTGTTCGTCCCCGTCTACCTCGTCGCGGTCGAGAAGACCGAGCCGTTCCGCTGCGGCGTGTGGCGCGTCAGCGACGACCTGCTGACCATCGCCCGGCAGGAGAACGAGCATGCCGTCGAGCGTCTGCGCCGCGCCTGGGAGACCGACGAGTTCCCGACCGGCTACGAGGTCATCCGCGTGCTCGACCTGGCCGTGCCCATCGGCGGTTTTCCCTGATGCATCTCTCGCGCCCGGGCGGGACGGCGTGCCGTGCGGCATGGATGCCACCACGGAGGAACGCGGCCGGACTCCCTACACCCGCTCGGGCGCACCTGGCAGGGCCGGGCTACTCGGGGTTCATGCCCCCGAGGATGCGGGTTCGACTCCCGCGCCTGCCATTCGGTGCGACGGTAGCTCCTGCCGGAAGGAGCGTGAATCACGGCCACAGAATCCCACCCGCCACGTCGGGCTGCCTGCCGTGAGCTGAAGGCCCGCCCGGGTTCGATCCCCGGCCGTCGCATTCGCTGGCCAGCGAGACAGGACATGAACAGACCAACAGACAACCGGAGAACGACATGAACCAGAACTACCGCAACACAGACCCGCCCACGTCGGCGCTGGCCGGGCGGGAGGCCGAAGCCAACGGCTCGGCCCGTCAACACCGAGCGATGTGCTTCGAGACCGTGATGCAGACGCCCGGGCTGACGGCCCGCGAGATCGAGGACCGCCTCGACATCAAGGCCCACAAGCGTCTGCCGGAACTGCGCCGCGCCGGCATGGTCCGCAACGGCAAGAGCCGCACCTGCACCGTCAGCGGCAGGCAGGCCCTGACCTGGCACCCCAACGTCGGCAACCACTGCGCAGGAGAACTGGCATGACCCTGATGAACTCACTGATCAAGAGCACCACGCCCGCGCCGCCCAAGATGATCGTCTACGGTCAGCCGGGCGTCGGGAAGACGACCTTCGCCGCGTCGGCCAATGCCGTCCTGCTGGACTGCGAAAACGGTGCCGGTGCCGTGTCTGGCCTGACCCGCACGCCGTACCTGGAGACCTGGCCCGAGATGCGCAAGTGGCTGGTCGAGCTGCGCGGCATCGACCGGGCCGACGCCCCCGAGGCGCTGGCCGTGGACACCATCGACTGGATGATCCAGCGGATCGCCGAGCACGTCGTGCACGAGCTCGACCCCAATGCCCCGGCCGACAACACCAGCACGCTGGGCACCGCCCACGGCGGCTACTTCAAGGCCCGCGAGATCGTCGCCAACATCGTCTATCGCGACCTGCTGCCGATGCTCAACGGCATCGCCGAGCGGGGCACGGCCATCATCCTCCTGGCCCACGCGGCCAACACGAAGATGACCACGCCCGAGGGGTTCGACCAGAGCCTCGCCTCGCCGGACCTTCCGCACTGGATCGCCCCGCCCTTCATCGAGTGGGCCGATTGCGTGCTCTACGCCCATCGCGAAGGCGACGAGCGCCTGCTCCGCACCGAAGGGACGAACAACGTCCTCGCCAAGAACCGCTATGGCCTGCCCGCGCTGGTGCCCCTGTCGTGGCCCGGGCTCATGCAGGCCATGTCCAACAACACCAACCCCAAGGAGAACTGATCATGGCCAATCTGAACGGATTCAACGCCAACGACGTCGAGCCGACCACAGCGCCCGACCCGCTTCCGGCGGGCAAGTACGTCGCCGCCATCACCGCCAGCGAGATGAAACCCACCAAGGCCGGCGACGGCAGCTATCTGCAACTGGAGTTCACCGTCGTCGAAGGCGACTGCCAGAACCGCAAGGTCTGGGACCGCCTCTGCATCAACCACCCCAACGACCTGACGCAAAGAATCGCCCAGGGGAACCTCTCGGCGATCTGCCGGGCGGTCGGGGTCATGACGCCCCGGGACAGCGTCGAACTGCACAACATCCCGCTGGTGATCACGGTCAAGTGCAAGAAGCGCGACGACACCGGCGAGATCACCAACGAGATCCGTGGCTACGAGGCCAAGGCAGCCGCGTCCCAGCCGCAGCAGGCTCCGACCGGCGATTCCACGCCGCCATGGAAGCGATGAGGGGGCCGGCCGCGATGAGACTCGTTCTGCCCTGGCCGCCGAGCGTGAACCACTACTACCGCCGCGTCGGCCCGCGAACGCTGATCAGCCGCGAGGGCCGGGAGTACCGCAGGGCAGTCTGCGGACTCCTGGCCCCCGGCTCCGGCGGAATCCGCAAGCCGCCGTCGGGCGGGCGAATCGCCCTGGCGATGGACGCCTTCCCGCCGGACCGTCGGCGTCGCGACCTGGACAACCTACTCAAGGGCACCCAGGACGCACTGGAGCACGCCGGGGTCTACGAGGACGACAGCCTCATCGACCTGCTGACCGTGGTCCGGCGCGAGCCGGTCCGGGGCGGTCGGTTGGCCATCCGCATCGACGAGTTCCCCCTTCGCCGCTGCCCGCTGTGCGGCGGCAGGTACCCCAACGAAAGAGAGCCATCCCATGACAACTGATATCCAGAATCTGCGACTCGACCAGATCCGCACCGACGGCGGCACGCAACCGCGCGTCGCCATCGATGAGGGCGTCGTCGGCGAATACGCCGAACTGTACGCCAACGGCGTCGATCTGCCGCCGGTGGTCGTCTTCTACGACGGCGCGACCTACTGGCTGGCCGACGGCTTCCACCGCTACTGGGCCAACAGAGAGATCGACTGCAACCAGATCTTCGCCGAGGTCCGCCACGGCACGAAGCGCGAGGCGATCCTTTACTCCGTCGGTGCCAACGCCGACCACGGCCTGCGACGGACGAACGCGGACAAACGCAAGGCCATTCTAACCTTGCTTGAAGACGACGAGTGGTCCGGCTGGACTGATCGCGAGATCGCGAAGCGATGCGGCGTTGACCACAAGACTGTGGGCGCAGCGCGCAAGAGCCTCACTGGGGAAATTCCCCAGTCAAAACCCTCGCCGCGGACCTACAAGACCCGCCACGGCACGGTCGCCCGAATGAAGACGGGCAACATCAACCGTCATCGCAATCGCGGCCCCGATTCGCCCAACCCGGTCCGCGAGGCGCGTCCCGCCCCGGCCCAGACGAATCTCAACCTGCCGCACGACCCGGCCTATGGGGCGCGCGCCATCGTCTCTGCGATGGGCCCGGAGTACGCCCACAGCCTGATCGAATCCCTGACCTCCTACCTCCACAACCAGAAAGAAGGTGCCGCATGACCGCTACGCCCAGCCTGAAAATCGCATCCGAGACCCGGCCGTTCGTCCAGCAGATGGCCATCGGCCCCGACCAGGCCCTTCGGTGGCTGGACACCTGCAACACCAACAACCGCAAAGTCTCCGACAGGCACGTGCAGCGTCTGGCCCGCGACATGGCCGAGGGCAAGTGGGTGCTGACCCACGCGGGAATCGCCTTCGGGCCGGACAACACATTGCTGGACGGCCAGCACCGGCTGTGGGCCATCGTCGAATCCGGCCGGACGGTCGAGATGTTCGTCTGGCGCAACGTGGACCCCGAGACCATGATCGCCATCGACTGCGGCAAGATGCGATCGATGGCGGACATCCTCAACATCGCCGGGGCCAACGGCGAGGTGACCAACTACCACCTGGCGGCCCTGCGGGCGATGCTGGGCGGATTCGGCAACCCGCCGACGCTCTCGCCCTCGGAAACCTCCGAAGCCCTGCGGCTGCACCGCGAGGCGGTGGAGTTCGCCCTGGAGCAGTTGCCGGTGGTGACCTCGGCGCGAGGCGTGAACACCGCCGTCACCCGCGCCGTCGTGGCGCGGGCGTGGTATTCGGTCGACCGGACGATGCTCAAGGACTTCTGCCGCAAGCTCACCTCCGGCATCGTCACCTCGCCGGAAGAGGGCGTGATCGTCCTGCTGCGTCAGTACCTCCAGACCAACCGGGGCGGCTCGTACAGCGTCCGGATGCAGCGTTACGGCAAGGTCGAACGGGCGCTGGCGGCCTGGCTGAAGGGCGAGAGCCCGACGCGGCTTTACCCCGCCGCCTGCGAGCAGTTCCCCCTTCCGGAGGAGGCGAACGGGTGACGCAGGCGCTGCTGCCCATGGCGAGGACGGACGAGGCCCCGGCGATCACGCTGCGTCCGTACCAGGCCGAGGCCGTCCAGGCCGTCTACGACCACCTGCGCCGTCGGGATGACAACCCCTGCGTTGTCATCCCGACGGCTGGGGGCAAGACGCCGGTGATGGCCTCGATCTGCCGCGACGCGGTCGAGCGCTGGGGCGGCCGTGTTCTGATCCTCGCGCACGTGAAGGAACTGCTCGAGCAGGCGGTGGACAAGCTCCATGCCATGGCCCCGGACCTGGATCACGACATCGGCGTCTACTCGGCCGGGCTCGGCAGCCGGGATACCGACCATCCGATCATCGTGGCGGGGATTCAGAGCGTGTATCGGCGGGCGGCCGAATTGGACGCGTTCAACCTGGTTCTGCTGGATGAATGTCATATGCTGCCGCCGGACGGCGAGGGGATGTACCGCACCTTTTTGGCTGGCGCGCAGGAGGTGAACCCGAACGTCCGGCTGGTCGGCCTGACGGCCACGCCGTACCGGATGACCACCGGGATGATCTGCGCCCCAGACCACCTGCTCAACCACGTCTGCTACGAGGTGGGCGTCCGCGAATTGATCGTCCAGGGCTACCTGTGCCCGCTGAAGACCAAGGCGGGCCGGCGGAAGGTCGACACCTCTGCGCTGCACGTGCGCGGCGGCGAGTTCGTCGCCGGCGAGGTCGAGGCCCTGATGGACGAGGACTCCCTGGTCCGATCGGCCTGCCGGGAGATCGTCGACCACACCGCCGATCGTCACTCGGTGCTGATCTTCGCATCCGGCGTCCAGCATGCCCTGCACGTCCAGCGCATCCTCGGCGCGTGCGGCCAGGAGTGCGGGTTCGTCTGCGGCGATACGCTGCCGTTCGAGCGGGCCGAGACGCTGCGGCGGTTCAAGGACGGCGAGCTGAAGTACCTGGTCAACGTCAATGTCCTGACCACCGGCTTCGACGCGCCCAACATCGACTGCGTGGCGCTGTTGCGGCCGACGATGTCGCCGGGCCTCTACTACCAGATGGTCGGTCGCGGCTTCCGCCTCGATCCGTCGAAGAGCGACTGCCTGGTGCTGGACTTCGGCGGCAACATCCTCCGGCACGGTCCGGTCGATGCATTGCAGATCGAAAGCGGCCGCCAGGCCGCTGGCGAAGCGCCCGCCAAGGAATGCCCCGAGTGCTGTGCGGTGATCCACGCCGCCTACGGCGTGTGTCCCGATTGCGGCTACGAATTCCCGCCGCCGGAGCGGGAGAAACACGAGGCCACCGCCCATGCCGGCGGCATCCTCACCGGCGAGGTCACCGAGACCGAGTACGAGGTCATCGAGGCCTTCTATAGCGTCCACCACAAGCGCGGCGCTCCGCCCGACCACCCGCGAACGATGCGGGTCGATTACCGCTGCGGGCTCAATGACTACCACAGCGAATGGGTCTGCCCCGAGCACGAGGGGTACGCCCGGCAGAAGTTCGAGACCTGGTGGCGGGCCCGATCGAACGAGCCATTCCCGGCCACGGCGGACGCGGCGGTCGAGCTGGCCGAGGCCGGGGCGCTCGCGCCGACCCACGCGATTACGGTTCGTTCGGTCGCCGGGGAGACATTCGACACGATCCCCGAACACCAGCTCGGGCCGATCCCGCCGCGCCTCGACGGTCGGGACGAGATCGATGACGCCGACCTGCCCGAGCCGGTCTGGCCCGAAGACGACATTCCGTTTTGAGGAGGAATCCCATGCCGTGTGCATGCCTGCATAGCGAGACGACGGTCGACCGCGTCGGGCGGTTGCTCGAGGCGGTCAAGGAGATCGACGCGGCCGAACTGGAGCGACTGGTCCAACTCGCCCACGAGTGCAGCCCCAAGCAGATGGCCGCGCCGCCCGAGCCGCTGCCGGTGACCCGCCAGGCCCTGCGGATGTTCTGGCATTTCCGCTGCAATCTGGAATCGGTGGAGGTGACCGCGGACCGAGGGTAAGGGGGACCCCAACCGGCAACCGCGACACAGGAGACCATGCGATGAGCGAACAACCGAAGAATGGATACCCATACCCGGACGATCCAGGCGGCACCCACTGGCACGAGTGCTGGCGCAATCCGGGGCATCACAACTGCGCCGTGGCCGAGATCGAGCGGCTTCGAGAAGAGATCAACCAACTCGCCGACCACATCATCAGCCAGGGGAAAGCGGCTGAGATGCAGGGGCTGAGGATGTGGCAATGGCGGGAGAGCCTCCGGCGTGACGACTGATGCCGCATCCATCGCGGATGCCGGCCGGTCGTACCTGGACGCGGGGTTGTGCGTGTTGCCGGCCAGCCGGGTCGACAAGTACCCGAGCATCGGCAGTTGGCGGCCGTTCCAGAGCCGCCGGCCCACGTCGGCCGAACTGGAGGCCTGGTGCGCCAACGACCACGACGCCCTGTGCCTGCTGTGCGGCGAGGTGTCGGGGCATTTGGAAGCCCTGGACTTCGACGCCGGCGGCGAGGCGTTCGAGGCGTGGTGCGAGGCCGTGCCGGCCGAGCTGCTGAACCGCCTGGTGATCGAGGGCACGCCCTCGGGCGGCTGGCACGTGCTGTACCGCTGCCAGTGCCCGGTCTGCGGCAGCATCAAGCTCGCCCAGCGCCGGACGGCGGACGGGCTGGTCACGCTGATCGAGACGCGCGGCGAGGGAGGCCTGGTCCTGTGTGCCCCGACGGCCGGCTACGACCTGGCCCAGGGCCGGATCGACCGGCTGCCCGTGCTGAGCGAGGCCGAACGCGAGGTGTTGCTGTCGGCCGCGTGGGCGCTCAACGAGGTGGCCTCGCCCCCTGAGCCGCCCCGGCAGCCGTTGGCCGACACGGGCGAACCTCGCGGCGACGGGGGCCGCCCGGGCGACGAATACAACCAGCGCGGCGACGTGCGGGCGCTGCTGGCCGAACATGGCTGGACGTTCGTCTCCGGCGGCGAAAACGAGCATTGGCGCAGGCCCGGCAAGCAGCGAGGCACGTCGGCGACGCTGAAGGATGGCGTGTTCTACGTGTTCAGTTCCAACGCCGCGCCGTTCGAGCCTCGCCAGCCGTACAAGCCGTTCGCGGTGTACGCCGCGCTCGAACACGGCGGCGATTACGAGCAGGCCGCCCGGGCGCTTCGCGAGCAGGGCTACGGCAGCGATCCGCCGACGGCGGACGACTCGGACGTGGACCTCTCGATCCTGATGCGGCGGCTGGTGGGCGAGCCGACCGGCGAAAACGACGAATCGCTGGTCCAGCCGCTCAAGACGCTGATCACCGAGTTCACGGGCCTGAATCGTCCCGTCATCCACAAGCTCATTCGCGAAGGAGAGACCATGAACATCATCGCCAGCCCGAAGACCGGCAAATCCTGGTTCGTCTCCCGCCTGGCGATCTCCGTCGCCTCGGGACTGGACTGGCTGGGCCACGCCGTCGAACCCGGCCGCGTGCTGCACATCGACAACGAACTGCACGCCAACACTATCGCCTACCGCTACCGGGTGATCAGCGACGCCATGGGCGTGCCGCATCATCTCTATAGCGGCAACATCGACATGGTCTCCCTGCGCGGCCGGCTGCGCGACCTGTACGCCATGGCCGAGATGTTCGAGGCCGTCGAGCCGGGCCAGTACAAGCTGATCATCCTCGACGCCTTCTACCGCACGCTGCCGCGCGACACCGACGAGAACGACAACGGCGCGATCGCCAACCTCTACAACCTCATCGACCACTACGCCGGGCGGCTGGGATGTGCGTTCGTCCTGATCCACCACACCTCCAAGGGCAACCAGGCCGGCAAGTCCGTCACCGACGTGGGGGCGGGCGCAGGCAGCCAATCCAGGGCGGCCGACACGCACCTGATCCTCCGGCCGCACGAGGAAGACGGGCTGGTCGTGCTCGAATCGGCCGTTCGCACCTGGCCCTCGCCCCCGCCGATCGTCCTGCGGTGGCAGTGGCCGCTGTTCACGCCGGTCGGCGAGGTCGACGCCTCGGCCCTGCAGGGGCTGGTCAAGCCCAAGGAGAAGAGCAAGTCGGTGGACATGGCGGAGTTCATCGAGCAGTGCATCGGCCTGTTCGACCCGTGCTCGAAGGTCTGCGTGCACTACGAGGCCGCCCAGCGATTCGGACTGCCTGAGCGGAAGGCCGACCAGATGCTCGACCTGGCCCTGGAACGCGGCGACGTGATCCGCATGCGAGCCGGCTCGCGCATGAAGTACGTGATGCGCCGGCCCGGGGTCAGCGGCGAAAAGGGCCTGTGGACGGCGGCCCTGCTGGCCCACGATCCCGACGCCAACGTCCAGGAGATCGCCCAGGAGGTAGGCGTATCGGAGCGATACGTGCGCCAGATCCGCAACGCCAGGGGCGGAACGGACCTGGAACCGACGGACGAAAACAAAGGACTTACGGCGGAACTGGACGCGGAACCGGAACTGGCCAGTTCCGGAACCAGTTCCGGAAGCGAAAGCTTCAAGTGATTGTCAAACATCAACTTACGCCAGCAGGCCGTCGCGGAACTGGACGCGGAACCAGACGCGCCGGAAAAAGCGTCTGAGTTCCGCGACACCCGAGAACGTAAGCCAATGACTAAAAGCAATTTACAAACCTTCGTCGCGGAACTGAGGGCGGAACTCCGCACACCTCTCCCCCTACGGGGGAGTACGCGGGCGTCTGAAACGCCCCGCGATACTCCCCGAGCCGTAGGGCTTGCCTCGCGGGTCCTACCCGGGCCTGACCTGCCAAGATGGCACGGGAACGAGTCGCGCGTGGAGACAGAGTTTGTTGGCACCGCGCCGAACGACCGGCGCTTAACCCTAGAGCACATGGAGGTGCTTCGATGACCGCAACGCAGGAAGCAAAGAATCAGAAGTTCGCCGTTCAGCTCCGCAAGATCGACGACGTCCGGCCGTACGAGCGGAACCCACGCGTCAACGACCAGGCCGTGGACGCCGTGGCCGCGTCGATGGCCGAGTTCGGATTCCGCCAGCCCATCGTCGTGGACGAAGATGGCGTGATCATCGTCGGCCACACCCGCTGGAAGGCCGCGCAGAAGCTGGGGCTGGCCAAGGTACCGGTCCACGTCGCGACCGACCTGACGCCGGAGCAGGCGCGAGCGTATCGCATCGCCGACAACAAGACCGGCGAGTTGGCCGACTGGGACCTGGAGATCCTGCCCATCGAGCTCAACGAGCTGCGCCAGGGCGGATTCGACATGGACACGCTCGCTTTCGACGAGGAGGAACTCGGCAAGCTGCTCAGCCAGGCCGAGGGCGTCACCGAGGGGCTGACCGACCCGGACTCGGTGCCCGAGCCGCCGGACGATCCGATCACCCAGCGCGGCGACATCTGGGTGCTCGGCGACCACCGGCTGCTCTGCGGCGACAGCGGCAGCGAGGCCGACCTCGACCGGCTCATGGACGGCAACGTATGCGATCTGGTCAATATGGACCCGCCGTATAACGTGAAGGTCGAACCGCGCAGCAGCACCGCCATCGCGGCCGGGCAGAGCTCCTTCCCCGAGCAGGCCGGCAAGATGCACCACCAGGGCTTCGACGTCGGTCGCGGCGTGACAGACCCGAAGAAGGCCCGCAAGAAGATGCGGCCCAAAGACCGGCCGCTCGAGAACGACTTCGTCAGCGACGAGGCGTTCGACGAGATGCTGCTGGCCTGGTTCGCCAACGCCTCGCGCGTGCTCAAGCCGGGCGGCTCGTTCTACATCTGGGGCGGCTACGCCAACCTGGGCAATTACCCCGCGCCGCTGAAGGCTGCCGGGCTGTATTTCAGCCAGGGGATCGTCTGGGACAAGCAGCATCCGGTACTCACGCGGAAGGATTTCATGGGGGCCTTCGAGATCGCGTTCTACGGCTGGAAGGAAGGCGCAAGTCACCATTTCTACGGGCCTAACAACGCGACCGACCTCTGGCACGTCAAGAAAGTCAACCCCCAGGCGATGGTCCATCTGACCGAGAAGCCGGTCGAGTTGGCCGTCCGCTCGATCCAGTTTTCGTCCAAGCCAGGCGAGAACGTCCTGGACCTCTTCGGCGGCTCCGGCAGCACGCTGATCGGCTGCGAGCAGACCGACCGCCGGGCGTTTCTGATGGAATATGACGAGGCCTACTGCGACGTGATCGTCAAGCGCTGGGAGGAGTTCACCGGCCGTAAGGCAGAGCGGATCGCCGCGCCGGAGACCCCGAAGAGCACCCCGGCCGAGGCGACCGGGGTGGAGGAGGTGGAGGCGTGAGGCGCGCTTCAGCGATTCAGCGCGAACCTTCCGCGTTCGACCTTACGGAAGCGGGCGTCGTCGCCCTTGCCCTTGATCTCGCGGAGGATGGCCGAGTAGAGCGTGTTGGCCGGCGTCTTGCCGCCACGCGCCGGCGACCAGTAGCCCTCGGCCGTCATCTGTTCGACCATCTGCGTGCAGTTCAGCGGCTCGGCGTCGGCCTCGCGAGCCTCGAGGACTTTCACGGCCGCGTCGAGGATCGACAGCCGCTTCGGCTCGTCGTTGTTGTCGCCCGTCGCGGCCTTGGCGTCCTCGGCCGACTCGGCCATGGCCCGCTCGCTGGCGGTCTGGCCGTCGGGCGACGCGGCCCGCTGCTCGGCCAGACGGGCGTTGGCCTGGTCGGCCTTGTGGACGGCCTGGATGTGCTCGGCGTCGGCGAGTCGCTTGCGGAGTCGCTGCGGGCTCTTGATCCGAATCGTCTTGCCGGTCTTTCGGCTGGTGCCGACCCAGCCGCCGTTGTCGTGTTCGCGGTCGATCCGCACCGGCACGAGGTTGCCGGCGACTTTCACGAGGTAGCTCGCGCCGAGCTGTACGTCTGCTTTCTTCATCGTCAGGCTCCTTCTGCTAGGGGTCACTGCCGCCGCCACGCGCGGCGGCTTGCTTGCGATTTACAGGCCGAGTTCGGCCCGGAGGCGGTCCTGCTGCTCCTCGCCGAGCATGTCGACCAGCCGCTGCTGGAACCAGCGGACCTGGCGGCTGACAGCGTCGTCATCGCAGTACGGGATCGGGCTGCGGAGCCACTCGGCGATGACGGCGATGGCCTCGGGGCTGAGTACGTCCTTCAGGGCGTCCTGCATGCGTTCGTTCTCGTCGCGTGTCGGGATCATCGTGGCGTCTCCTTCTGGCTGGGGTTACAGGTCGCTGAGGCGGAGCAGGTCGCGGTAGACGTCGTGGATGTCGCTGTTGGTGCCCCGCCGGCCTTCGAGGTGGTGGTGCAGGCAGTCGGCCATCGAGAAGAGGTCTTCCTCGCAGCCGGCATCGACGTGGTGCTCACGGCCGTTGGGCGTGTCCGGTGCGAAGATCGTCACCAGGACGACATTCGGCCCGTTGTGCATGCCGTCGCGGCGCTGGGCGGTGGCGTACCAGTGGCCTGCCTGGCCATTGATCTCGTGGCGTCCTTCGAAATCGATTCGCGTGATTCGCATGGTTCAGGTCCTTTCGGTTCGGAGGTCGAGCAGTTTGCCGGCGGCGTAGCGCCGCAGGGCGTCGGGGTCGTCCCAGGCGGTGGCCACCGGGCGGGTCGCGCAGGTCTTGAGGGCGTACAGCTTCCGGCCGGTGCCGGTCGTGCTTACGTGGACGATCCGGGCCTCCTGGCCGGGGTAGGTTTTGGCGTCGCGGTTGATGTGCATGGCGTGTTCTCCGTGCTCTGGTGGTTAGCGGCTGGTCTGCCGGCCGGCCTCGAACGCGGCCGCCAGGGCCTTGCGAATCTGGCAGACGCCCAGCTCGTGGAAGTCGAGGCTGTCGCGGCCACGCTCGCGGAGCGTCTGGATGCCCAGCGTGGCCCGGGCGATGTTCTGGATCACGGCGTCCTTGTAGGCCTTGGTGTGTCGTGCGGGTTCGCTCATCGTTATCTCCTTCTCTGGCAGTCGGTTACGTTCGTCGTTCGACGCTTGCATGTTACCTCGCCCCCGCGACGCAGCAAGGCCATTAACTTCTTTTCTCGCAACAACTTGCAGATTCTCGTAAGTGCCAATGACCCCAAGAGATGAAGAGCCGAAATCGCTGAAGATCACGGCCATTTCCGTCGAGGATGCCGCGAAGATTCTGGCCTCCGCGTACGGCCGGCGGATCGACGCCGAGCAGGTCCGCGCGGTGGTCGACGCCGGCGGTCTGGCCCACGCCGACGGTCGTTTTAGCCTGATCGAATACGTGGCCTACCTGGCCGGGGAGGTGACCGGTGCCCACGCCGATTGACCCGCGACGCCTGCGGCCGGCGGAGTTGCTGCGGCTGGTCAACTCGGCCGGCCGGGGCGAGGTGCTCACCGAGTTCCAACTGCGCCGCCACCGCAACCGCGCCGGCTACGCCATCGGCGACGGGCGGACGGTGGACCTGTTCCGCTACGCCGCCTGGCTGACGCTCGAACGCGCCAAGCCGGCCGACGAGCCGCTGAGCTACGAGCAACAGAAGGCCCGCCAGGCCGAACGGAACGCCGAGGCCGTCCGCAGCGCCCAGGAGATCGGCGAGATCCCGGCCGTGGTCGATCCCGAGCGGAAGGCCCGGTGCGAGGCGTCGTTCCGCACGTTTTGCGAGACGTACTTCCCGGAGGTCTTCTACCTGCCGTGGTCCGACGACCACCTGCGCGTCATCGAGAAGATCGAAAAGGCCGTCCGCACCGGCGGGCTGTTCGCCATGGCCATGCCGCGGGGGTCAGGCAAGACCGTCCTCTGCCAGACGGCCGTGCTGTGGTCGGCATTGACCGGGGCGACACCCTTTGTCTGCCTGATCGCCGCCAGCGCCGAACGCGCACGCGACCTGCTGGAGAACATCAAGATCTGGCTGGAGACCAATCCGCTGCTCAGCGAGGACTTTCCCGAGGTGACGTTCCCCATCCGCTGCCTGGAGCGGATCACGAACCGACAGAAGGGCCAGAAGCACAACGGCGAGCCGACGCGGATCGACTGGGCGTCCGACCGGGTGGTCCTGCCGACCATCGCCGGGTCCAAGGCCTCCGGCGTGGTGATCTCCTCCAGCGGCATGAAGGGCAGCGACATTCGCGGACAGAACTACGCCCGCGCCGACGGCCAGGTGGTCCGCCCGCAGTTGGTGATGGTTGACGACCCGCAGACGACCGAATCCGCCTGGTCGCCGTCGCAGTCCCAGCGCCGCGAGGCGGTGCTCGCCGGGGACGTGCTGGGCATGGCCGGGCCGGGCAAGAAGATCGCCGGGCTCATGGCCTGCACCGTCATTCGCCCGGCGGACATGGCGGACAATATCCTCGACCGCGAAAAGCACCCCGAGTGGCAGGGCGAGCGGACGAAGATGGTCTACGCCTTCCCTTCCAGCGAGAAGCTCTGGGCGAAGTACGCCGAGCTGCGGGCCGACTCGCTCCGCAACGATGGCGACGGCAGTGAAGCGACCGAGTTCTACATCGCCAATCGCGAGGCGATGGACGCCGGCGCGGTCATCGCCTGGCCGCAGCGGTTCAACGAGGACGAGGTCAGCGCGATCCAGCACGCAATGAATCTGCGGTATCGCGACGAGGCCGCGTTCTTCGCCGAGTATCAGAACGAACCCATCGTCGAGGAGATCGGCGAGGAGATGCTCACCGCCGAGCAGATCGCCGCCAAGACCAACGGCTACCGACGCGGCGTGCTCCCCCTGGGCTGCAACCACCTGACGATGTTCATCGACGTCCAGCAGAAGCTGCTGTACTGGCTGCTCGCGGCCTGGGAGGACAACTTCACCGGCTACGTCGTGGATTACGGCACCTGGCCCGAGCAGAAGCGGTCGTACTTCACGCTCAAGGACATCCGCGCCACGTTGGCCCGCTCCGCACCGGGTGCCGGCCTGGAGGGGCAGATCTACGCCGGCCTCGAGAAACTCACCGCCGAGAAGCTCTCCGCCGCCTATCGCCGTGAGGACGGGGCCGAGATGCGGATCGACCGCTGCCTGATCGACGCCAACTGGGGCCAGAGCACCGACGTGGTCTACCAGTTCTGTCGGCAGAGCAGCTTGGCGGGCATCCTATTGCCCAGCCACGGCAAATACGTCGGCGCGTCGAGCGTGCCCTTCAGCGAATACAAGCGCAAGCGCGGCGACCGCGTCGGCCTGCACTGGCGCATCCCCAACACGGTCGGCCGGCGGCAGGTGAGGCACGCCCTGATCGACACGAACTACTGGAAGACCTTCGTCCACGCCCGCCTGGCGGTGGCCATGGGCG
>CAYLPJ010000005.1:0-144740 GCA_964385465.1 uncultured Planctomycetaceae bacterium
GGGCGCTGCGGTCCAGGCCGGCTGGAGCAGCCTGATGAACAAGCCGATGTAACGCGACTTCGGCGTCGGGGCCCGGTCCGCCGACCGGCCGGGCCCCGGCCCGTTGACTGGGCGCCCAGCGGGACCCGCTCGGGCTTACGGTTACGAGTGGGGCATTGGTGCGACCCGGTTCGGGGCGGTCCGATCTGTATTGGACCGCCCCCTTTTTTGTGCCGATGAGCTCATGTGGAGCAGGCCCCGTTGCGGGCATTCGTACGGCGGAAGGAAGCTATGTACCCTCGAACGGCAGAGCGACGGCGCGGGCAGCGCGTGGCAGCCGCCCACCCGGTGACCCTCCGCACGCCCCGGGGCGGCTTCCTTCTGCGCGGTCGCACGGCCAGCATCTCCGAAAGCGGGCTGCTCTGCCTCACCGAGTGTCGCAGGGCGCTGCAGGTCAGGGGCCGGGTCGTTGCTGAGGTGGTCGTTCCCGGCGGGCGCTCCCCCCGCGCCGGCCGGCCCGACACCCGCACCGTCCGCTACGAGGGCCGTATCGTCCGCGTCGAGGAGATCGGGCAGTTCGTCTCGGTCGCCGTGGCGCTGACGCGCAAGCTCTGATCGCAGGCTCCCGTCGGCCCGGGCGATCACGCCGCCCGCCGCGCTCGGCGCCCGAGAGCCCACTCGGCGAGCATCACCGCCGTCGCCAACCCCAGCAGCACCGGCCAGAGGGGCGTCCGCGATCGCTCCGCGATCCGCCTACCGAGGGCGGGCAGCTCGCCCGGGCGCATCAGCCGCCCGCCGGCCCGCCGGGCCAGCTCGGCGAGCGTTTCCCGGTCCGGGCCGATCCGCGCGAACTCCGCGCGCCCGGCGGCGCCGGGGGTCACGGCGTGGGACCAGACGACGCCCCGGTCGTCGGCGGCAACGGTGACCGCGCCCGGCGCCGCGGCGGGGGGCAGGCGGGCCTCGTAGCGCCCGGGCGCGATCTGCCGCATCCGGGCGGCCGGGGGGTCGCCCTCGACGGCGGCCAGCCGCGCGGTCAGGCCCAGGCCGTTGATCGGGCGGTTCGCGTCGGAGGCGGTTACCGTGACGGTCAGGCCCCCTGGATCGGCGTCGAGCTGCCCGTCGAAGCGCCGGTCCCCCTCGGGCCTGGCGGCCCAGCGGACGGCGGCGGCCAGCAGCTCCCGCCACGTGGGATCGTCCGGCCAGGCGGCCAGGTCCTCGGGCGCGACGGCCAGGGCGACGCTTCGCCCCGCGCCCGCCCGGCGTGCCGCCGCGATGGGATCGGCGTCGGGCCCGACGCGGGCGAGCACGTCGGCGTTGTCGCCGGCGGCCGAGAGGACGTACCCTCCGACCGCCCCCAGCGCCCCGGCCGGGACCCGCCCGAACGGCCGGACCATCGCGGCGCTGAACGCGCCCCGCCGCAGCGGCCGGCCTCGTCGCTCGTGCAGGAGGGAGGCGAACACGTCGGCCAGGCCGGCGAGGTCCCTTCGCTTCAGGACGGTCGCGCCCTCGAGGCGGGCGGCGAGGGCCTCCAGCGGCGAGGGGCCCGGGCGGGTGGCGGCCTCGGAGGCGACGGCAACGATCGCCAGCGACAGCCCGGCCTCGCGGAGGGCCTCGGCGGCCGCCGCCGGCGGGAAGGGCCTGGTCAGCAGGTCGCTGACGACGAGGACGAGCCCGTCGCGCCCGGGCGCCGGCGGGCGGTCGGCGGCGAGTTCCAGCGCCGATCGGACGTCCGTCGGCCCGGCCGGGACGACGCCGGCGAGGGCCTCGCCGAGTCGGGCGAAGTCGATGCGCCCGGTCTCGGCGGCGTAGATACGGCGGGCGGAATCGGAGAAGGCGATGACCGACAGGGCGTCGGCGTCGGTGAGGTGGCGGCGGAGCGAGAGCACGGCGTCGGCGGCCTGGCCGAAGCGGAGCCGCCCGGCGGGGGCGTTGGGTTCGTCGGCGGGCTCGGCCATGGAGCCGGACGCGTCGAGCACGACGGCAACGGCCAGCGGGCGGCGCTGGTAAGGGTTCGGCGTCAGCGCGGCGACGCGGTTGAGCGGGTCGCGGCGGTCCTCGGGTGCGGCGTGCGGCCCGGCGCCGACGAGGACGAGCCCGCCGCCTCGCCGGACGTACTCGGCCAGTGCGGCCCGCGCGGGCGGGGGCAGGAGCTTCCCGGAGGCATCGAGCAGGACGACGGCGTCGTGGTCGGCCCAGCCGGCGGGGTCGCGCGGGGCGGCGTCGGCGGGGCGGCGTCGGACATCGCGTGCGGTGGCGGCGGCGATGGCCTCGGCCGCCGCGGCCCCGCCGCCGACCAGTGCCACGGAGCCGCGACGCGGCAGCACGGCGGCCTCGGCGGCGTCGTTCTCGGGGAAGGCGTCATCGGCGTCGATCTCGGCGCGGTAGACGGCGAGGCGATCGGGCGGCGCCCCGTCGGCCAGGCGGACGGTGAAGGGGGTCCCGGGCGTCAGGTGCAGGTCGCGGGCGAGCAGCTCGGCCCCGGCGGGGCGGACGCGGCGCACGGTCAGCCGCGCCGCCGCCGGCGCCCCGGCCGCCACCGAGACGCGAACGGCCACGCCGTCGTCCCCGCGGCGTGCGACGAGCTCGGCGACGCGGACATCCGGAGGCGGGTCGTCCATGGCCACGACGGCGACGGGCAGGGCCGTGCGGCCGAGGGCGGCGGCGTGCGACCGCCAGCGGTCGTGGCCGAAGCGCCCGTCGGTGTGAAGGACCACCCCGGCGAGGGCGTCGCGGCGTGCGAGGGCCAGCACCAGCGCCGGCGTCGGCCTCGTGCGGCGCGGGTCGGGGGCCGGGGGGTCGATGGTGGGGGCGAGTTCGGCGGCGAAGTCGTACCGTTGGGCGGGGACACCGGGCCCGAGCTCCAGCCGCTCGCCCTGCCCGCGGCAGGAGCCGGAGACGTCGCGGAGGATTAGCCAGGGCAGTTCGGCGCGGTCGCCGAGGGGGGCAGACGGCCCGGCCAGCGCGGCGGCGACCAACACGACCGCCAGCGCCCGCGCCACTGCGCCGGCGGGCGAGATGCGCCCTCCCTGCCGCCGCGCCCGCCAGGCCGCCAGGGCCGGCCAAAGCGCCAGCACCGCCGCCGCCAGGGCCGCCGGCCGGGCCAGCTCGATCATCCATGCCACAGCGCACACAGCCGTCACCGCCGGGTCCCGCCGCGGCCGGCGGGGGCAGGGCGCCGCAGCCCCGCCCCGCCGGCGCGAGTGCCGTTCCGGGCTCAAGTAGAGAGCCGCCCGGTTCGCTTTGCAACGCCAAAGCCGCCCGGGGCACCCGCGCCGCGTGGAAGGATGCTTGACTCGCCCCCGGCCTCGGACCGATAGAAGAAGCGGCGGGCTGTGCAGGGATGCCGTTCGCTGTGAGCTCGCCTTGCGCCGGGGCGGGCCTCGCGTCCGGCCGGCGAGGTAGCAGCCGCCCGAGGAGAGGAGCCGAGCGATCACTGTCATGCCCGATACGGACCCATCGCGTTCCGGACGGCGGAGCGGCGAGCCGCCGAGGATCTCCGACGAGGCCTTCCGCGAGCTCATTGCCCGTCGCGGCGAGGAAGCCAGGCTGCTGGCGAACTACATCGTCTCTCGCGAGGGCCAGTTGACCTGGTTCACCCGGCCGCTGCTCGGGGAGATGCTCCACCAGACGACCGAGTTGGAGGAGCTGCTCGATGCCTACGGCGCGCGGAACAACGAGAAGTGGTGCCACCTCCGCGCGACCGTCGCGGCTGCCAAGCTGTTCGCCAACGTCAACTACGTGCTGCTGCACATCCACCACGCCCTGCCGGCCTACCGGCTGCTCGGCGACGGCGACGAGTTCGTCCACGAGACGGAGAAGGCCATCCTTTTCACCGGCGAGGTGCTCAGCAAGACGGCCGAGCGGTTCGTCGCGCAAAGCCTCGATCTGGGCCTGAGCCTGCCGGACATCGCCGGCTGCGAGGAGGTGTACGAAGAGCCCCTGCCCCCCGGCCGGCTTCCGCACGACCTGACGCCGCGGAAGGACTCCGACGCCGGGCAGACGGTCACGTACATCGCCACGGCGTTCCTGAACCAGGCGGCCGAGAGCGAGATGCTCCACGTCCCCCAGCGGGTGACGCCGGAGAAATACCCCGAGTGCATTCCCGCGTCGGTCAGCGAGGAGCGGCTGCGGCACCTCCAGCACCAGTTCCACAACCTCCAGTCGATGTACGACACGTTCGTGTCCGACACGGACACGGAGCGGGCGAACGCGGACCTGCCTGTCCTTCGCGGGCACGTCAGCGTGATTTTCCACCTGCTGGAGACGGCGACGGCGTTCGCTCACTACTACGAGCGTCACGTGATGAGCCACCCGGGCAAGAAGCCCGACCCCGACGCGGCCCTCGTCGAAGGCGGCCCGCTGCTGGACGTGCTGATGACCTATTCCCTGACATTCGCCAGCAAGTACCTGGTGGCCGGGCGCGACCTGTGCCACGAGATGCTCCGGAAGTTCGCGAAGATCGGGGAGGTGACGGTCTCGGCGCCTCGGTATCGCGGCTTCCACGTCCGCCCCTCGACGCTGGTGGCGAAGATCGTCCGCCACTACGGCAGCGAGGTGACGATGGTGGTCGAAGGCGACACGTACGACGCCGCCAGCCCGATGGACATCTTCCGCGCCAACGAGAAGCTCAACCGCCAGAAGCGGACGTGGCTGACCACGCAGGTCTGCGGCCTGCCCTGCCTGAAGGACCCCGACTTCGCCGCCGACCTGCCCAAGGCCGTCCGGCGCGTCATCCTCGCGCTGGCCGAACACGGCAAGGTGGTGATCTACGAGCGCCCCATCCCCGTCGAGCCGCCGGTCGAGGCCGACGCCGACAAGACGCCGGTGCAGTACATCCTCGACGAGGTCGCCCGCCTCCAGGCTACCGGCATGATCGACATCGAGGCCGACATCCCCATCACGTTCCGCGGCGACGAGCGCTGCCTGCACGACCTCCAGCTCCTGGCCGAGAACGGCTACGGGGAGGACAACTTCGGCAACAACATCCCCCTGCCGAAGGAGCTGTCGTTCCTGAGAAGGTGACGGCGGGGGCGCTCAGCGATACCGGATGATCCGCACCTTCTCCAGCGTGATCAGGCCTTCGGAGATCATCTCGTCCAGTACGGGCAGGAAGGCGGCGATGCGCTCCGGGGCGTCCACGATCTCCACGACCACCGGCAGGTCCTCCGACAGGCGGAGGATCTTGGCCGTGTGAACGCGGCTGTGGGCGCCGTAGCCCAGCACCCCCCGCAGGACCGTCGCGCCCGAGAGGTTCATCTCCCGGGCCTTGCGGACGATCTGCTCGTGCAGCGGGTGGCCCTCGTAGCGGTCGGACTCGCCGAGGAAGACGCGAAGCAGTTCGGCGTCGGTCTGCTCTTTCATGGGTGTCTCCGGGGGCGGTCAGATCCATCGCCCGGCCGCCAGGCCCAACAGCAGGCAGGCGATGCCCACCGTCGCCTGGCCCAGCAGGTTCGCCCCCGCCAGCAGCCACTGAGCTTCGCGCATCAGTTGGCCGGTCTCGAACATGAACGTCGAGAACGTGGTGAACGCGCCCATGAAGCCGGTAAGCACGGCCAGGCGGGCGGTCTCCGGCAGCAGCCCGCGCTCGGCGGTGGCGGCCCAGACGAGCCCGAACAGCAGGCTGCCCAGCGCGTTGACGGCGAACGTCCCGGCCGGGAAACCCTCCCCGGCCAGGCGCTGGATGAGCCCGCCGAGCCCGTAGCGCGCAAGCGTTCCGCAAGCCCCCGCCACGGCCAGCCAGATCAGGTGCGTCCACGCCATCGGTCGTCTCCGCGGGTATGGTACCGTCGGGCGGACGGTGGCGTAAAGCGGGGGCGTTGGCTACCCTCGCGTCCGGGAGGTGAGGCGATGCTCTGGCGCCGTGACGAGTACCTGGACCACCTGACGTTCGCCGGCTCGCGGCGGGAGATGCTCGTCGAGCTCTTCGGCCCGCTGGTGGGGCTCGAGGGCGAGTGGCGCCGCCAGGGCGCGACGCCGGCGGAGCTGGACCTCTCGGGCTTCGGCTTCGACGCGGTGGACCGCGAGAACGTTCGCGTCAACACGGGGATGCTCGACGGCGAGGAGGAAGTCGTCCTGGCCGAGACCGACGAGCACGTCATCCGGCGCGACCGCTACGGGCGGCGCGTGCGGCTGTGCAAGGGCGTGGCGACCATCGCCCTGCCGCTGGACTACCCGGTGACGGACATGGACTCCTGGCTGCGGATCAAGCCGCGGTACGAGTACTCCCGGCGGCGGTTCGCCGAGGGCTGGGCCGAGGCCGCCCGCGCCGCCCGCGACCGCGGGGCCGTGATCGTCGCCCGCCTGCCCGGCGCCTTCGCCGAGCCGCGGAACCTCCTGGGCGACGAGGCGCTCTGCCTGGCCTACCACGACCAGCCCGAGCTCGTCGCCGACATGCTCGACACCATGGGCGCCACCGCCGAGCGCGTGCTCGACCGCGTCAGCCGGGAGGTGCAGGTCGATCAGCTCAGCGTCCACGAGGACCTCGCCGGCAAGAGCGGGCCGCTGGTGGGGCCGCGGCAGATCGAGACGTTCTTTCGCCCCTACTATCGCCGCGTGTGGGACATGCTTCGCTCGCGCGGGGCGCGGGTGTTCCAACAGGACTCCGACGGCAACGTCCGCCCGGTGATCGACGCCTTCCTCGACGCGGGGCTGACGTGCATGTTCCCGATGGAGCCCGCCGCGGGGATGGACATCGTCCAGGTCCGCCGGGCCTACGGGGAGCGGCTGGCGATGCGCGGCGGGATCGACAAGCACGTCCTGCGTCGCGGGCGCGAGGCGATCGGCGCCGAGCTGGAGTACAAGCTCCAGCCGCTGATGCGCGGCGGGGGGATGGTGTTCGGACTGGACCACCGGATCCCCAACGGCACGCCGCTGGAGGCGTACCGCTACTACGTGCGGACGGCGCGGGAGATGCTCGGCCTCGGCCCGGCGGAGCCGGCGCCCTGGCGGCGAGGGGCGTAGGCGGCGACGGGCGCCGCCGGGCTTTGCGCAAACCTCGCGCCGCCGCGGCGGTCCGATACGGTACAATGGCCCGAACCCCGAGCCGGTCCGCCGGCGCGCCCAGCAAAGGAGCTCCCAGCATGGCCCGCACAGTAAGCAAGTCGTTGCCCGCACTGTTCGCCGCGATCATCCTGGCCGCCGCGACGTCGGCCCCGGCCGCGCCCGGCTGGCAGGTCAGCTACGCCAAGGCCGCAGCCGAGGCGAAGAAGACCGGGAAGCTCATCATGGCCGACTTCACCGGCAGCGACTGGTGCGGCTGGTGCATCAAGCTGACCAACGAGGTGTTCAAGACGCCGCAGTTCAAGAAGTGGGCGGCCGAACATGTCGTGCCCCTCTACCTCGACTTCCCCCGCCGCACGCCGCAGTCGGCGGCGCTGAAGAAGCAGAACACCGCGCTGGCCAAGAAGTACGGCGTGCGCGGGTTCCCGACGGTGCTGTTCCTGACGCCCGACGGCGGCGTGGTCGGCCGGGCCGGCTACGTCAAGGGCGGGCCGGAGGCGTGGATCGAGTCCGTCCAGCCGATCCTCGACCGGGCGCCCAAGCCGCAGACCGTCGAGCCGCTGACGGACCTGGCCGAGGCGCAGGCCGCCGCGGCCAAGGCCGAGAAGCCCATGCTCGTGCTGGCCGCTCCCGTAGCGGCCGGACGCCGCGCGTTCAAGCCCGTCCTCGCCGACAACGATTTCGCCACCTTCGCCAACGCCATGCTCGTCACCGTGCAGACCGACAGCGCGGGCGGGGTGAAGGCGATCCGCGAGAAGCATGAGATCGGCCCGTCGACGGTGCTGATCGCGCTGATCGACCCGACGGGGGAGACGGTCTACTACAAGAGCACGCGGGCCCTCCGCCCGGACGTGCTGAAGGCCCGCCTGGCCGCGGCTCTTCCCAAGCCCGCCTACGGCGGCGAGTGGCTGGAGGACTACGACAAGGCCAAGCGGATCGCCCTGGCGCACCAGCGGCCGATCCTGCTGGACTTCACCGGCAGCGACTGGTGCACGTGGTGCAAGAAGCTCGACGCGGAGGTCTTCGCCGCGCCGGGCTTCAAGAAACTCGCCGCCGCCGAGCTGGTGCTGATGAAGGTGGACCTGCCCCGCCGCAAGAAGCTGCCCGACGACGTGATGAAGCAGAACCGCGAGCTCGTCAAGGCGTTCGGCGTCCGCGGGTTCCCGACGATGGTCCTCGTCGACGCCTCCGGCGCCGAGAAGGGCCGCCTCGGCGGCTTCCCCAAGGGCGGGCTGGCGGACGTCGCCAAGTGGATCCGCGCCAACACGAACTGACCCGAGCCCGGCTCGCCGTCGCGCCGGCGGCGGTCAGCCGCCCAGGCAGATCACCGTCCCGTTCTTGAGCGACAGCAGCAGCCGCCCGCTGGCGGCTGCGAGGCCGTCGAAGACCGGCTCGGCGGGCAGGTCGGCCTCGAAGAGCACCTTGCCCGTCCCGGACGAGCGGAGCTGAAGGACGCACTCCCGCGGGTCGGGGTTGCCCGGGTCGAGCGGCCGGCCCGTCTTGGGCTCGACGACCACCGCGTCGCGCCAACCGGCGAGGACCAGCTTCTCGCCGCCGAGGACCATCGCCCGCGGCTGGAGGGGAACGTCGTGCGACCACCCCCCGCCCTTCCGCCGGCCGGACGCGGTCAGCACCGTGCCCACCGGGAACCACTCGGGCTTGTAGCGCGTGAACTTCTGGTGGAAGTGGCCGACCTGGTCGTACTTCTCGGCCTGGCGCTTCCGCCGGTTCTTCAGCCCGGTGTAGGGGCTGGCGACGCTGACGGTGCGGGTGTCGTCGAAGGCGATCAACTGCCCTTTCCCGCCTCGGCCGCTCCAGCCCATGCGGTGGAACCAGCTCCCCTCCAGCAGGCCCGTCGAGGCCGCCATCGGGCCGCGCCGGCCGCCCTTGTTCAGCTCCATGTCGAAGCCCGCGTTTCGCATGCCGATCCTTCGCCCGTCGGAGACGAGGATGTCCGCCAGGAACCCCCACTTGCCGTCCTTGCCCCACACCCCGGACTTCAGCGACTCGCGGCAGAGCAGCTTGCCGGTGAACGCGTCCACGCCGTAGAGGCGGATCCCCCCGTCGAGGTTCGACGAATACCCCGCCGCGAAGTACGCGCGGTCGTTGACCACCAGCGTGCTGCCGTGGATCCGCAGGGGCGAGGCGAGGCGGTTTTCGTGGCCGACGCGGCGTTCGACGCGCGAGGTGCGGAACCGCCAGGCGAGTTCGCCGGTCGCGGCGTCGAGGCAGGTCACGGACCCGTCGCCGCAGCCGAAGATGCACAGGCCCTTGTAGAGGGTCGGCGGGGAATCCACCGCGCCGCCGGCGAGGTGCTTCCAGAGCGGCTTGCCCGTCTCGGCGTCGAGGCAGTGGACGGTGAAGGCGTCGCGATCGGCGACGTAGACCCGTCCGTCGGCGGCGACCGGCGCGGTGACGGTCGGGCCGATCTCCGCCCGCCACACCACCCCCGGCTTGTCGGGCAGGTCGCAGCCGGCGGCGGCCCGGGCCGCGCCGCCGCGGTAGGTCGGCCAGTCGCCTTCGCCGGCGGGGGCGGCGTCGCGCCTGGCCGCGACGGCCTCCAGCGCCGGTCCGGGCTCGGTCACCGGCTCGGGCTCGATGTCCGCCCAGGAGGTCCGCTCGGAGAGGGCGAAGAAGCCGTTGATCTTCCCCGAGCCGTAGCAGCGGCAGGTGTCGGGTGGGACGTACAGGTAGCCGTTGGCCGGCATGATGCCGTACTGGCAGAGCCCGCGGACCCAACGGTGCGTCTCGTTGGTCTTCGTCCGGGGGTCCACAACCTGGATGCCGCTATGGCCGATCAGCAGGAAATCCCGCGTGGCCTTGTTGCGGTAGCAACGGTGGTGGTGCTGCGTGTGGGCGAACGGCAGCAGGTCGGTGACCTCGCCGGTCCGCAGGTCCAGGCCGACGGCCGTCTTGGCGTCGTTGAGAAAGGCGCTGCGAGGCACGTCGATTCCCGTGGTGATCACGCCGCGGCGGTTCTTGCGGCTGTCGCGCCAGATGGACTTGGTCATCGGCACGGTCCAGACCTTCTCGCCGATGACGAACAGGTCCCCCGGCGAGCCGAAGCCCATCGCGCCCTTGTTCTCCCAGAGCTTCTCGCCGCTCTCGGCCGACCACGCCACCAGGCGGTTCCACTTCAGGCACAGCACGGTGTCCGCCCGCGCGACGACCGTCGGGGCGTAGCTGCGGAGGAACAGCCCCTCGGTCTCGAACGCCGACGCCCAGCGCTGCTTGCCGGTCCCGGCGTCCAGACAGTGGATCCGCTCATTGTCGAGGTAGTACACCCGCTGGCCGAAGGCCACAAGAGACAGCGGCACGAGGTGCCGCAGGTGCTCGCCGGTGATTCGCCAGAGCTCCCGCCCGGTCGTCGCGTCGTAGGCGACGATCCGCTTCTCGACGGTGGGCTGCTCGAACTCGGCCATCTCCCAGTAGCCGTGGCAGCCGTCGGCCTTGTCGATGAGGATGCTCGGGTCGCCGATCACCGCCAGCAGCATGCCGTCGTGGTGGACCAGCTCCTCCGTGCCTTCCGAGCCGGCGTACGTGTGCAGCGTCTCGCCGGTCGCGGCGTCGAGCTTCACCGCCGGGGCGCAGAGGCCCAGCGTGGCGAAGACGTCGTCGCCGACGGAGACCAGCCGCCGGGGCAGTTGCTTGGGGCCGGCTCGGAAGTTGTACAGGTGCGTCATCCAGTCGGGGATCGCCCGCTTCCACAGCAGCGTGCCGTTGAACGCATCCCGGGCGATGAGCTTCCAGCTCGACGGGCGGTGCATGATCGAGATGGGGCCCTCATCGAGGATGTAGAACACGCGCCCGTTCGAGCTGGTCATCGCCGACATGCTGGCGAGGGCGTCGTGGTGGCGGGAGCGTTTCGGCCCGGCCGACCACTGCACGTGCCGCGGCCGGCGGATGCGCTTGTCGTCGCAGACGGCGTTGTTCGAGGCGTCGTAGAGGTAGTGCGTCCACTGGTCGATCTCGTCCGGCCAGGGCTTGACGAGTTTCGCCCGCTCGCCGACGCGCCCGGCCTTCCTCAGCCCGGGCGCATCGGGCAGTTCGCCGTCGGCCGCGACCAGCACCACGCCGTCGGGCACGAGGACGCGCTCGATCTCCGCGGGCGCCACGTCCGCCCGGTCGTCGATCACGAGCAGGTTGACGATGTTGTCGCCGTAGGGGAGGTTCCGCCCGTCGTACGTCTCGGCCGAGACCTTGCCGTACACCCCCGCGGCATCGATGCGGGCCTTGGCGCGGGCGATCTTCGCGGCGTCGGTGTCGAGGGCGTGGACCAGGAACGCGTCGCCGCCGAACAGCTCGACGGTCCCGGTCCCGTCGCCGCAGCCGAGGTGCACCACGACCCCGCCGCGAACGCCGGCGGCGGCGTCGTTTTCGGCGGCGGAAGCCGTCGCGCGGGAGGCGAACACGGCCGAGAGGGACAGGAGGGCGATCTTCCAGATGTTCACGGGTTCACCTCGCGGGAAGCGCGCAGGGGCGCGGACAGTCGGATACCGCCATCGATGGTACGCTGCCGGGGGGAGGCGATGCAACGCCGCCCGACGGAGCCGCTACAGCACCGCGCCGTGCTCGACGAGCATCTTGCGCAGGGCCACGCCGTCCACCTCGGCGGCGGGGGTGCCCTTCTCGGCGGCGAGGGCGGCGGCCAGGCCGGCCGCCTGACCGACGGTGCAGGCCGGCGGCATCACGCGCATGGAGCTGTGGACGGCGTGGTCGACGGAGATCGGCCTGCCGCCGATCCAGAGGTTCGCCAGGCCCTTGGGCACGATGGAGCCGTAGGGGATCTCGTACCAGTCGCCCTCGGGAAGTCGGAGATGCTCGGTCCCCGTGCCGTCGGGGTTGTGGATGTCGATGTTGTAGCAGACGCGGGCGATCGCGTCGGGGTACTTCCGCGCGGCGGTGAAGTCCTCCCGCGTGACGTACGCCTCGCCGCGGACGCGCCGGCTCTCGCGGACGCCGACGTGATGGCCGACGGAATAGACCCAGCACGTCTCGAAGCCGGGCACGTGCTTTCGGAAGAAGGCGAGGTACTCGCGGAGCTGTCGGCGGGCCTGGAGCTCGGCGTCGCTGAGCTCGACGGCGTCGATCGCGCTGTGGTGGATCACCCGCGTGGTGTTGAAGTGCACGACGTCGTCTCGGAGCCAGGCGAACATGAGCACGTCCTCGCGGAGGCAGTCGATCTCGCCGCGGGCCTTGGCCTCGTCGTAGAGGCCGGAGATCTCCTTCCGCTCGGGCACTCGCGAGCGGTCCACGCCGGCGAGCTTGAAGCACAGCGTCATCGGCTGGCAGTGCCCGCTGGGGCCGCCGAACTCGATCTCGGCGCCCGCGCGGGCCGCGAGGTCCGCGTCGCCGGTGCAGTCGACGTAGCTCTTGCCCCGTACGGCGGTCAGGCCGGACTTGCTGAACAGCACGGCCGCGGTGATGCGCCCGCCGGCGGTCATGGCGTCGGCGAGGCTGTGGTGGTAGAGCGGCTCGACGCCGGCGTCGAGGAGCACGTCCTCGGCGGCGAGCATGGCGGCGTCCTTGGAGATGCTGCGGTCGAGGTGGGAGGACACCTCGTCGCCGACCGGTCCGGAGGCGTCTTCGGAGAGGTACTTGCGCATCGCCTTGACCCACTCGACGTATACCGGCCGGTCCAGGCACTTGCCGTCCAGGTGGTTCGGCATGAACGGGTGAATCTCGCCCGCCGACGCCATCCCGCCCGGAAAACCGTATCGCTCGACGAGCAGCGTCTTGGCGCCGGCACGGGCGGCCATCACGGCGGCGCCGATCCCGCCGGGCCCGCTGCCGAAGACCACCACGTCGGCCTCCCGGGTGACGGGCAGGTCGCGGGAGATGTCGTAGTGAACGATCGCCATGGGTGTGCTCCTTGCTTTGGCGGTGTGGTGTCAGCCTATGGTGCGGTCCAGCCGCGCGCGGTGGTAGGCGAGGCGCTGCTCGCTGCTCATCGCCGGGAAGTCCGGCGTGCCGTCCGGCCGCATCGGCCAGGCGTCGGCGGCGCCGTTGCCCGCGGCGGATGTGTTCGATGCGCCTTCGGCCGCGGGGTGCCCGGCGGCCGAGGGCACGCTGATGGTCCGTCCCTCGCCGCCGCCGTAGCTCAGGGCGGTGTCGGTGAGCTGGAGGTCGTCCTCCAGCGGGCGGTGGGGGCGGATGCCGAGGCCCTCGAGCACGCCGTGATAGGCGCGGACGGCGTGTTCGGGGCCGATCTCGCCGTCGGCGATCCACCGGAGGAACTGGATGAAGCTGAGCTGGTGCTCGGCGTTGTTGATCTTTCGCCCGTACAGGGCTGCCCGCGCGCCGTGGTCGCGGGCGTCGGCGAGGAGTTGGAAGGCGTCGCGGGTTGTCCCCGCCGAACCGCCCAGCACGCCGGGGACCAGGTGGGGGTCGTAGCGGACGAGCTCCTCCATCGCGGCCGGGCCGGTGTAGACCATTTTCAGGAAGATCGGCCGGGCCGTCTGGGGCACGCCGGCCAGGGCGCGGGCGATCATGTCGTTGAGGAAGTGCCCGATCCGTTCGGGCGGGATGGGATGGACGGGCGCGTTGGGGGTGAAGATCTCCAGGAAGTGGCGGAAGCCCTTCTGCTCGGCCTCGATGCGGAACCGGCGGTAGGCGTCGAGCATGGCGCGGTCGAGCTCGACGTCGTTGTTGAACGTCATGCTGAAGAGGCCGAGGTTTGCGCCGAGGTGGCGCTGCGCGTCGTCGCAGCCGAGCTGCCCGCACTGGGCGTGGTCCAGCAGGGCGGTGCGGAACGGCCTGGCCGGGGCCTTCGGGTAGGACGCCCCGCGGGCGACGTGGATGTCCGTCGTGTCGTTGGCGCGGATGGCGGGGGTGACCGGCGAGGCGTCGAAGATCCGCTCGCGCAGCGTGAGCACCTCGTTGGACGAGACGCTCATCAGCATGATGTCCACCAGCCCCTGTGCGGTGTTCTGGCGGACGTGCTGCCTGTAGTCGGCCAGGGAGCGGAAGCCGCCGTCGGCGTGCTCGGGGCTCTTTCCCGGCGCGGCCATGCCGAAGGCCATGTCGGCGTCCTTGGCGTCGGCGAGGATGAACGCCTTGGACCCGGCGGGGTCTGCGTGGATGTCGGCGAGCTTGACGTCGAGCGACTTGTCCATGCTGGTCTGCCTCGCGGGCCTAGCCTCCGTTGCCGCCGCTCTGTGCGATGATCTGGTCGGTGATCAACTGGACCATCCGCTCGGTCTCGTCCTCGAGGGCGCGTTGGCGTGCGGTGTCGCTGGAGCCGCCGAGATAGTCGGCCCCGGGGACCTCGCGCCCGGCGAGAACGGCGGGGAAGCGGTGGAACTGCTGGGCCTGGCCGTTCTGGCTGGGCAGCCCGGCGATGCCGTTGCCCCGCCCGTGCCCGTCGGCGTCGGCGGTGTGCTGGGGGATCGCCTGCTGGCTGAAGCCGCGGAGGAACTCGTCGCTGCCGGCCAGGACGCACATCTCGCAGTCGCTCTCGAGGCGCGGGTCGGGCAGGCCCATTCGTTCCTTGATGTCCAGCAGCTCGCCGACCTTCGGCGTGGAGATCTGCTGGACCTTGCCGATCTGCTTGGCCAGCAGCAGGATCTTGCAGTACATGTCCAGCGTCTCGAGGTGGAAGTAGGCGTGCTCGAGGTCCTTGTCGCAGGCGACCGCGCCGTGGTTGGCCAGCAGGATCGTGTTGGCCTTGTTCCGCAGGTGCGGGAGGATCGTCTCGGCGAAGCCCTTGCCGCCGGGCGTCTCGTATTCGGCGATGGGGACGCGTCCGATGAGGATCTCGACTTCCGGGAGGATGCAGGTGGGCACGTCCACGCCGGCGATGGCGAATGCCGTCGCGTGCGGCGGGTGGGCGTGGGCCACCGCGTTGATCTCGGGCAGCTCGTGGAAGATCTCCAGGTGCAGCAGGATCTCGCTGGTCCGCGGTTTGGCCCCGGCGAGCTGCTTGCCCTCGTCATTCACCGTGGCGATGTCCTCGGGCTTGAGGAAGCCCTTCGACACGCCCGTCGGCGTGCACAGGAACCGCCCGTCGCCCAGCCGGTACGAGATGTTCCCGTCGTTGGCGGCCACGTAGCCCTGCTGGTACATCCGCCGGCCGAGCTCGCAGATGAGCTTCTTGATCTCCCATTCGTTGATCATCGCCGTCTCCTCGCCCATGGGGGCGGTTGCATCACGGCACCGGGAGGACCGGGTCGAAGTCCACCCGATCCAGGATGCACGCGTTGTAGCTGTCGTAGGGTACCTTGTCGGGCCAGAACGGCGCGGTGGCCTCGCGGCCCTCGACGAGGCCGACCAGGTCGTCCTCCCGGGCGGCCAGGTTGTCGTAGAGCACCGGGGTCTCGTCCTCGCCTTGCCTCTCGCCCCCGGCCAGGGCCGAGCGGTCCAGCGGGCGGACGAGCAGATAGCTGCCCGGCTTCAGCTCGGGCATGGCCCGGTTCAGCGTCACCTTGCCGATGACTTTCGCGATCCGCATGGCCTAGCCGTTCTCCAGGTTCTCGAGGTTGTCCATCAGCACCGTCGCCGCCGGGCGCAGGGCCCGGGGGGCGGCGAACGCACGCAGCATCGCCCGCATCTCGTGGAACGTGCTGAAGGCGTGCTCCAGCACCAGGACGTTCGGCGCGAAGTGCCGGATGGCCCCCGCCACGCTGTCCGTCCGCGTGCCCTGCACCGCGCGGATGCCGTCGATCTTGTTCGCCAGGACCATCGCGTCGGCGGCGTAGGGCAGGATCACCGCGCCGGCCGAGACCGTCCCGTCCAGCACGGCCCCGCACAGCAGGCGGGTGTTGGCGATCCAGCAGTCGGTCTGCGTGTAGTCCACCACCGCCATGCGGTCGTGGGCCAGCCCGGCCAGCACGCCGCGGACGGCCTCGCTGGGCCGCTCGATCACCAGCCCCATCCCGCCGGTCGGCCTGGGGGTCTCGCAGGCGCCGGTCGCGCACGCGGCCGCGGGGGGCTGCCCGTTGCCCCCGTCGTTCGTTTCAGGCGGGGCGGGCAGCGGTTGGGGGAGCTTCTTGACGGTCAGGTGGCGCTGGTCGACGACGTCCTCGGCCGCGGGGGTGAGGTACTCGTTGTGGGCCAGTTCCAGCGTCCGCCCGTTGCCGCCCTCGGTCTCGAGGCGCCGGAGGAGCATGTCGGCGGTGATGAAGACCTTCGCCGCCGGCGGGGGGGTCTCGCGCTTGCCCGTGGCCTGCTGGGCCGCCGAGATCACGGTCGCGGGTCCGGGGGAAGCCGCCGACCGCGCCATGGCCGCGAAGGTCGGCGCGGCCGTGCTTGCCGGGGCGGGCGAGTTGGCCGGCGCGTTGGCTGGGGCCGGCGCCTCGGCGGGCTGCGCCGCGGCGAGGCCCCGGGAGTGGAGCGCCTCCAGCACGCGTCGCGTGATTTCGTTCACCAGGTCATCCACTGCTGCCGTCCTCGTCCACCATGCCGATCACGGACCACCGGATCGGCGAGTTCGTGTTGCCGACCATCTCCCGCGTGCCCTTGCCGTCGTTGCTGATCAGTACCTTCGTGCCGTGTCCGGCCCCGAGCATGTCGATCGCCAGAACGGGGTCGCCGTCGGGGCCGTTGTCGCAGTCCAGCGGCTGGACGATCAGCACCTTCCACCCGTGCATCGAGGGGTGGCAGATGTGCGTCACCACGTTGCCTTCGACCATGCCGACGAGCATCGCCTCTCCCGGTCAGATGATCCGCAGGTTGTCGACCATCACGCACCGGCGCAGGCGGGTGTAGGTACGCGGCGTGCAGATGCCCTCGCCAGTGCTGCACGCGATCGAGTAGCTGCCGTAGCCCTCCCCGCCGCCTCCGTTGCCCGCGACGGAGGGGCCGTTCTTGACGAAGATCGTCGTATCCATCGCCTTGCCCATGCAGGTCATGTGGTCCACCAGGCGGGAGTGGATCACGGAGGTGTGCCCGAAGCCGTGCTCGGCGTCGACGGCGAAGTCCACCGCCTGCTCGAAGTCCCGGCAGCGGACGAAGGGGATCACGGGCATCATCTGCTCGGCCTGGACGAACGGGTGGTCCTGCGGCGTTTCGCCGAAGAGCATCCGGCAGCCGGCGGGGACGCTGAGGCCGATGGCCTCTGCGAGCACGCCCGCCTCGGCGCCGACGTACTTTCGCACCGCGTGGGGGTGCCCGCCGCTGTCGCCGGGGGCGATGCACAGCTCGGCCAGGCGGTTCATCTGCTCGGGCGTCAGGCGGAAGGCGCCGACGTTCTCGGTCGCCCGCATCATCGCGTCCCAGACCTCGCCGACGACGTAGACCTCCTTCTCGGAGAGGCAGAGGAGGTTGTTGTCGTAGACGGCGCCCTCGAGGATGCAGCGGGCGGCGTTGTCCAGGTCCGCCGAGGCATCCACCACCGCCGGCGGGTTGCCCGGGCCGGCGCAGATCGCCCGCTTGCCGGACTTCATCGCCGCGGCCACGACGCCCGGCCCGCCGGTGATCGACAGCAGTGCGACGTCCGGGTGGCGGAAGACCTCCTGGGCGGACTCGATCGTGGGCTCGGTGATCACGCAGATCAGGTTGTCGATGCCGAGCTTCTCGTAGATCGCCTGGTTGAAGATCTTCGCCCCCTCGGCCGCGACGGCCTTGCCGCCGGGGTGGGGGTTACAGACCAGGCTGTTGCCGGCGGCGATCATGTTCACCGCGTTGTTGGCCAGCGTCGGCAGGGAGTGGGTCACCGGCGTAATCACGCCGATGACGCCCCATGGCGCGTGCTCCTCCAGCGTGATGCCGTGATCGCCGCTGAAGCACTCGGTCTGGAGGAACTCCACGCCCAGGGCGATGTTGCCCACGGCGACGAGCTTCTCGGGCTTGTGCGCGGCATGGCCGATCCGCGTCTCCTCGTATTCCATCTGCCCCAGCCGGTCGGCCTGGCGGACGCAGATCTGGCGGATGAGGTCGCAGGCGATCTTGCGCTGGGCCAGCGAGCGGCGGACCAGCGCGGCCTGGGCGGTCTTGGCGGCCGCGACGGCGTCGGCCACCGAGCTGAACTGCCCGAACTTGCCGCTCGGGCCCGCCGCAGCGGACGGGGCCGGGCGGGGTGAGGGCGCCGCGGCCACCGCCGTCGCCGCCGAGCCGTTGCCGTTGCCCGCCGAGACGGGCGCGGGCGCCGAGCTGCCGGCGGGGGGGGGCACGCGTCCGCCCCAGCCGTCGCGGACGCGGTCCATGACCGCCTGGACCATTTCGCGAACCATCCGGTCGTTCACTTGCGTCATGTCATGCTCCTGCATCCGGCGTCATGCACATCGGGGCGGCTCAGGCGTCCTTGCGGTAGACGGTGGCGTTGTCGGCGTAGACCGTATCGACCACGCCGATGATCACGCAGTCCACCGGCGCCTTGTCCGTCACGGAGGTCATCCGCGCGCTGGAGCCCTGCGTGACCAGCACCAGGTCGTCCGTTCCGGCCCCGAGGAAGTCCACGGCCACGAAGCACCGACCGACCGGCGTCATCGTGCCGGCCTTCTCGTCCACGCGCATGGGGTCGACGATGAGCAGCTTGCGGCCGGTCATGTCGTCGACCTTCTGCGTGGTGACCACGTTGCCTCGCACACGGGCGATGAACATGGGCGTCTCCGGTGTATCTGTCGGCCGGGGGGCGGGCCCGCCGGGTCGGTCGCGGCGACTACTTCGCCGACGGGAGAATCTTGCTCAGTTCGCCGTGGGGTCGCGGGATCACGTGCACGCTGACGACCTCGCCGACGCGCGACCCGGCCGCCGAGCCGGCGTCCACGGCCGCCTTGACGGCCGCGACGTCCCCGACCACGCACACGCTGATGAAGCCGCTGCCGACCTTCCGCGTGCCGGCGAAGCTCACCTTGGCGGCCTTGAGCATCGCGTCGGTGGCCTCGATCAGCGCCACCAGGCCTCTCGTCTCGATCATTCCCAATGCTTCGTCCATCGCTGGTCTCCATCCGGCCGGGGCACCACGCACGGGCCGGTTCCTTTGCTCGCTGTCGCCGCGGGCCGGGGGCTCGCGGCGGGTGTCGTCTAGTCCTTGCCCAGCAGTTCCGCCGCCTGGCGGGCGACAATCAATTCCTCGTTGGTGGGCAGCACCCAGATCGCCGCGGCGCTGCCGTCGGCGTCGATGCGCCCCTCGTTGGTGGTCCGTTCGTTGGCGTCGGCGTCCATGGCCACGCCGGCGAAGTCCAGGCCGGTCAGCACGCGTCCGCGGACGAGCGGGGACCGCTGCCCGATGCCGCCGGTGAAGGCGATCGCGTCGGCCCCGCCGAGCTCGACGAGGTAGGCCCCGAGGTAGTCGCGGATCGCGGTGACGTACAGCTCCAGGGCCATCAGGCAGCCCTCGTCGCCGTCGGCGGCGCCGCGTTCGATGTCTCGCATGTCCCCGCCCGTGTCGCTGATCGCCGCCAGCCCGGCCCGGCCGCCGAGATCGGCGAGCAGCTCCTCCAGCCCGCGCCCGGTGCGGTCGGCCATGAGCTTCAGGCCGTAGGCGTCGAAGTCTCCCACCCGCGTGCCCTGGGGCAGGCCCGACTGCGGCGAGAGGCCCATGCTGGTGGCCACCGAGGCTCCGTCGCGGATCGCGCAGAGGCTCGACGAGCCGCCGAGGTGGCAGGAGATCACGCGGGAGGCGCCGGGCGCGACCTCGCCGAGGCGCGTGGCGATGTACCGGTGGGACGCGCCGTGGTAGCCGTATCGCTTCACGCCGTACTCGTCGGCCCACGCCGGGGGCGTCGCGTACAGGCGGCGCCGCGGCGGGTTGGTGCGGTGGAAGCCCGGCTCGAACGCCGCCACCAGCGGCGTGTCGCCCAGCACCTTCCGGAACATCCGCATGGCCGCGATGTACGGCGGGTTGTGCGCCGGCGCGACGGGGTTGAAGTACTCCATCCGCGCCAACAAGTCGTCGTCGACGAGGCAGACGGGCTCGCAGTCCCCGCCCATGACGGCCTTGAAGGCCACCGCGTCCAGCTCGTCCGGCTCGGCGAGGATCCCGGCGTCGACCAGCTCATCCAGCACGCGCAGAATGGCCTGGCCGTGGTCGGCGAAGTCCGCGGCGGCCTCGCGGGGTTCCGCCTCGGCGAGCTCGAGCTTCAGCCTCCCGCCGTCGCCGCCGATGCGGTCGGCGCCGCCGGAGGCGAGCTCGGTCTCCCCGGCGGCCATGTCCAGCAGCCGGAACTTGAAGCTCGTCGAGCCGATATTGCTGACCAGGATCTTCATGGTCGTCGCTCGGGGCCTGCCGCCGCCGCGCCGCTGGGGGCGCGGGGCTCGGCGGGGCCTACTTGAGGAACGTCGTGTCCAGCGCGTCGTTCGGCGCGGGGATGACGTGGGCGTGCAGCAGCTCGCCGACCTTCCCCGCCGCCGCCGCGCCGGCGTCGACGGCCGCCTTCACCGACCCGACGTCGCCGGAGACGAGCGTGGTGACGTACCCTCCGCCGATCTCGATGCGGCGGACGAGGTCCACGTTGGCGGCTTTGCACATGGCGTCGGATGCCTCGACGAGTCCGACGAAGCCCTTGGTCTCGATCATGCCCAGTGCTTGCATCTGAAGCTCTCCTGTACGCCGCGTCGCCGGGGGGGCGCGCGGGGTGGGGTCTGACGGCTGCGGCGGGTTCGCCGGCTACTTGTTGCCGCCCTTGCGCGTCGGCGCCGGGCCCTGCGGCAGCGCCGCGGCCAGCTCCTCGTGCGGGCGGGGGATCACGTGAACGCTGACGACCTCGCCAAGCCTCGCCGCGGCGGCGGCGCCGGCGTCCGTCGATGCCTTGACGGCGGCGACGTCCCCGCGGACGAAGCTCGTCACCATGCCCCCGCCGACGCGGTCCCAGCCGAGGACCTCGACGCTGGCGGCCTTGACCATCGCGTCGGTCGCCTCGATCAGCGGGACCAGGCCCCGCGTCTCGACCATGCCCAATGCTTGCAGTGCCATCTATGCTCTCCTCTGTGACTCGCTCGCCCGTGGGGGCGGTGTGGTCGCGTTCCCGGTGGGGTCTCGTCGGGCTTCTAGGACAGCAGCTCCGCCCCGGTCGCGTCGACCAGGTTGCAGGCGTTGCCCTCGTCGGTATCCAGGTGGACCTCCAGCAGCGTGTTGGGGCTCACGCGGCAGAGGACGTTCTCGAAGGTCACCCCGCAGTCGCTGAGGATTCTCAGGCGGACGTACTGGCGGTCGGAGAAGCCGTACGTCTCGGCGTCGGCGGGGCTCATGTGCACGTGGCGCTCGGCTCGGATGACGCCCTCGGGCAGTTCGACCGTCCCGGCCGGGCCCATGACCACGCACCCGGGCGTGCCGTCCAGCGTGCCCGACGGGCGTGTCGGGGCGTCGACGCCCAGGGCGATCGCGTCGGTGAAGCTCAGCTCGATCTGCGAGCGCTTGCGGACAGGCCCGAGGATGCGGACCTTGTCGATCACCCGCCGTCGGGGTCCGATGATGGTGACGGTCTGCTCGGCGGCGAACTCGCCCGGCTGGTACAGCCAGCGGTAGACCGTCAGCTCCGCGCCGGGGCCGAAGAGCGTCTCGAGGTGCTCCTGCGAGATGTGCATGTGCCTGGCGGAGATGTTGACCACCAGGTTCGGCGTGTAGGCGACGGAGAGTTGCGGCTCGCCGGCGGCCAGGCGGGAGGCGAAGCGCTCCTTGACGATCTGGCGGACCACCCGCTCGAGCTGCTCGCGGGGCATCGGGATGTTCATCATCGTGCTCATGGCGATCTGTGCCTCATGCGGTCTCGGACGTTCCGCCCCCGACGGGCTCGGCATAGACGACCCGCGCCGCCAGGGCGTCCAGCCAGCGGCGCGTCGCGGCTTCGGCGCCGGCGTCGGTGACCACCACGTCCACCTCCGCCAGGTCGCACAGCTTGGCCACCGCGCGGCGCCCGAATTTCGTGTGATCCACGGCCAGGATGACCTCGGCGGCCTTGGCCATCATCTTCCGTTCCACCTCGACCATCATCTGGTTGGCGTTGAAGGCGCCGTCCTCGGTCACGCCCGCACAGCTCATCACGAGCTGCGTGGCGTTCAGCTCGTCCAGTTGCCTCACGGCCGTCTCGCCCAGGGCCACGCCCGTTCGCGGGTAGACGTACCCGCCGATGAGGGTCACCTCGGTCGCGATGTCGCTGCTGACCAGCGAGGCGATGGGCACGGAGTTGGTCACCACGCTGATCCGCCGCCCGGCAATCGCCCGGGCGACCTCCCGGCAGGTGGTCCCGCCGTTGATGATGACCGTCTGGTTCTCGGGGATCAGCCCGCCGACGGCACGGGCGATCGCCTGCTTCTCCTCGGCGGCGGCGGTCTCCCGGTCCGTGAACGCCAGTCTGTGTGCAGCCGTGTCCCGCAGGAACACCGCACCGCCGTGGGCTCGCCGGAGGATGCCCTGCTCTTCGAGCACTTCCAGGTCCCGCCGGACGGTGCTCTCGGATACTCCCAGGGCCTGCACGAGTTCCGCCATGGACATAAAGCCCTTCAGGGCCAAGAGATCTACCGCCCTTGCGCGGCGATCCTCGATCAGTGTGTCTGTTGCCATGACGAAATTCCGCCGAGTTTATGGCATAATACGATAACTATTCTAGCCAGCCGTCAGCAGAAGGCAAGAAATATGCGCAAAAAAACGCGCATTGATGAAGGAATGGTGTCGGAATCGTGAGGGAAAGCTCTCAAGCAGCCCGGGGAAGTCCTCGCCGCGCCCCGAACCTGGGACCGGGCCTCACGGACTGCTGATCTGCGGGCCTCCGCCGCCGGGAACCTGCGTCCCGGGCCCCTGCTGTTCCCCGCCGGCCGGGCCGGAAGCGACCTGCTGGGCGATCGAGACGTACTGCATGCGGCACTCGTAGATGGCCTGGTCCAGCAGCTTGCTCTCCTCGTCGCTGAGGTTGCCCTTGGTCTTCTCCTCCAGGACGTTCAGCGTGTCGATGTGATACTTGGCCAGGTCCAGGTCCACGATCCGCCGCCCGGTCCGCCGGTCGGCCATGCCGCCGAGGGCCAGGAACGCCTGCGTGGCCGTCGAGTTGACGAGCGTCGAGAAGCTCGCCTTGGGAAGCTGCCTCTGCTGTCCGCCGGGCCCGGCCGCCCCGGCCGCTCCGGCCGCCTCGGCCTCGGCCGCCTGCTCCTCGACCTCCTTGGCCAGTTTCTCCTTCTCGGCCTGGGCCTGGGCTTTCCAGTCGTCGTCGATGATGATCTTCGGCTTCTCGCCGCTGTCGCCGCCGGTTTGTCCGTTCTCAGCCATCGTGCCTGTCCTTTGCGGGGGCGTGGGTGTTCGCGGTTCCGTTCCGCCGGAACGATAGCAGAATAGGGACCTTGGCGTCCATCCTGAAGAGAATTCGCGAATGGCAAGGGGGTACGGCCGAACGGGAGCAGGAGGGATTCGGGAGACAAAGGGGATGTGGCAGGACGTTTCTCCCGTCCTTGTCGTTCGGCTCACTTCTGCTGTCTGTATCGCTACGGAGTTCTTCCTGGCGGCTCGCGTCCGCGTTCATCCTTGCGGAATCTTCGCCGCCGGGGGTTCGCCGCTCGACTCACGCGCCGGCGATGCGGGGCATTCGCATGGGCTCGCCCTGGAGGATCGCCTGGACGAACTCGTGCAGCAGCCGGCTCTTGATCTCCGCCGCCGCAGGGTCGTGCCACAGGTTGCGGACCTCGTGGGGGTCCTCCTGGAGATCGAACAGTTCGCCGTCCTCGCCGTCGCGGTAGACGGTCAGCTTGTAGCGGTCGTTGACGATCGTCCGCATGTGGAAGTGCCGCGTGCCGTGATGGTTCTCCGTGATCGACCACCGCCGGGCCGGCTGGCCCCCGCACCAGGTGTCCAACTGGTCCACGCCGGTCATCAGGCCGGGGATGTCTTGGCCCGCCGCGGCCAGGAAGGTCGGCGAGAGGTCCACGAGGTTCTGGATGGCGCCGCTGGTTTGCCCGGCGGGGACGCGGCCGGGCCAGCGGACGAGGAAGGGCACGCGGAGCAGGTCTTCGTAATGGTGGACGGCCTTTGCGATCAGCCCGTGCTGGCCGAGGAAGTGCCCGTGGTCGGTGCTGAAGACCACGAGGGTGTTGTCGGCGAGCCCGTTGCGGTCAAGGCATTCGAGGATCCGCCCGATCTCGCGGTCCATGAAGCTGACCATGCCGTAGTAGCAGGCCATGTCCTTGCGGAGCTCGTCGGGCTCGCGATGGTGCCTGTGGCCTCCGTGGATGGCCTCGCCCCGCCGCTGTTGCTGCCACCAGTCCGGGTCGTCTTCCTGCGTCTTGCGGAAGTGGATGGGGTTGGCGTCGTGCTCGCCCTCGGTGATCGAGCCGATGGGCATGTCGGCCGGGTCGTACATGCTCGCCCACGGCTCGGAGACGATGTAGGGCGGGTGCGGATCGTGGAAGCTGGACCAGACGAAGAACGGCTGGTCGTCGCCGGCGGCCTGGTCGATCTGGGCGATCGTCCGCTCGCCGGTCCAGTGCGTGTAGTGATACTCCTCGGGCAGGGCCCAGCTTCGGTTGTCGCGGAGGAAGTACTGGGTCCGGCTGCCCTTGCCCGGCTTGGGGGGCCAGTCCTGGAAGTAGTCCTTCCAGTTGGTCAGGCCCTGCTCCTCCATCCAGATGCCGTAATGCTGCCCGGCGTGGGACTCGTCGGCGTGGTTGCGAGCCAGCTCGATATGCTGGAAGCCGTACCAGGGCCCCTGGAACTCGCGCCAGAAATCCAGGTCTCGCAGCGTGGGTTGGCACTCGAGGCTCTCCATGCCCGGCTCGCTGGCCAGCGGCTGGAAGTGCGCCTTGCCGATCAGGGCCGTGTAGTAGCCCAGCCCGCCGAGCATCTCACCGATGGTGGGCACGTCCTCGAAGAGCTTGGTCCCCAGCGACCACGCGCCGTGCTCGCAGGGCATCTGTCCGGTGATGATGCTCGCCCGCGTCGGCGTGCACGTGGGGTTCGGGCAGTACGCCCGGTCGAAACGCACGCCCTCGTTGCACAGTCGGTCCAGCGCCGGCGTGCGGATGCGGTCGTTCACCGCGCCCAGCGTGCTGTGGTGCTGCTGGTCGGACGTGATCAGGAGGATGTTCGGTCGGTCCGTGGCCATGGGCTTCCTTCCTCGCTGCGACAGCCGCCGCGGCCGGGCCGACAACACGCCCGCCACGCCGCGCGACGAAAGGGATTCTACGCCCCGACCTCCCGAATGCAACCGACCGGGTGCATGCCAGGCCTCGATGTCCGCGAGATCCGTACTCAACATGTCGGGCGCTCAATGACGCGAGCAGCCCGGTGAAGTCGAGCGGTATCTCGATGGGCTCGCCTTCGCAGCATACCGACGGCGGCAATGCGTTCCTCGGGCGGTCGGCGGAGCCGCCAGGCCAGGTCTTCCCGCGCGGCGGGCTCTGTCGTGGGGTGCTTCGTGTTTCGCCGTCGCGCGGTGGGCGACGGGAACGGCGCACGGCGATGCTGCCTCAGTGCTCGGAGGCATCGGCCAGCGCCTGGAGAGCGGCGGCGCGGGCGGGCAGGTCGAGGGTATCGAAGGGGGCCAGGTGGAAGGACAGATCGGCCCGACGGTCGGCGAAGTGGTCCTTCACGTCGTCCATCACGTGGAAGAACTCCCGCCCGTCGACCGGTGCGTTGCGGGGCAGGCGGCTCCGTTCCCAGACGGCCACGAGGTCCGCGTAGGCCGCCCGGACGCCGGCGTCGAGGTCCTCGATCTGTCTGGCGGCGTCGCGGAAGCGGCCGGCATGGGGGACGGGCGTTCCGTCGGTCCGCGGGGCGCGGGAGGCGAGGGTCCGCTCGACGCCGGCCAGGCCGACGAGCATCTCCAGGTGCGCCCGCATGAACCGCGCCAGACAGACGAAGACCTCCAGCCCGTAGCGATTGCGGTCGGCGCGGGGGATGTTGGCGTGCAGCGTCGTCAGCAGGCGGTCGCTCTCGGCGAGGCGGCGTTCGGCCTCGGCGACGAGGGGGGCCTTCTCCCCGGTGTAGGTCGGCTCGAAGGTCCCGTCCGCCGAGGGTATCGGGGGGGGAGGCAGGACCATGTCCTCCCGCGGGAAGGGGCGTTTCTCCAGGTGGTTGCCGTACGCCGGCCCGCGGACGCGCGACGGCACGCGGTCCCAGCTTCCCTCCCAGAAGCGGGCCTGCTCCTGGAGGTCCCGGTACGCCCGGGCCATGCCCGTGACCCCGCGGCCGTAGTGGACGTCCATGAACTCGGCCGTCGTCTGGGCGACCTCGGCGCCGAAGGCGTTCCAGCCTCCCTGGGCCATCGTCGCCCAGCCCAGCCAGAACGTTTCGTTGTGCAGGCCCGCGTCGTCCCACGCGGCCGCGAAGGTCCCGATCACGCGCCCTCCGTGGGGGCTGGGGCGGCGGCAGGTGGCGACCGCGTCGGCCAGGCGCCCCGCGCGCCGGTGGCCTCGATGGTCGACGAAGTCGAAGCAGTTGGGCACCAGGCGCTCTTCCCCCTGCATGGAGGCGTAGGCGAGGTTCTCCATGCCGCGGGCGTCCAGGGCGTGGACGAACTCGGCCTCGACGTCGGGGCCCAGGATGCCGTTGACGATGTCGGCCGGGAGCAGCTCGACGTGCTCGGCGCGGAGGGGGAACTCGGCCCAGACGAGGATGCGTCGTCCGCGTGCGGCGAGGTGTTCGTGGGCGGCGCGGACGTAGTCCACCCAGGTCAGGGAGCGGGTGACGGGGTCGTAGGTCCTGCTGCGCTGGCAGATGCCGGCGTAGTAGACCTCGTCGGTGGAGACGTGGAAGTAGCGAACGCCCTCGGTGGCGTCGCAGAGGTCGTCGTACATGTCGAAGATCAGCCGCCGGGCCTCGGGGCACTCCATGCAGATCTGGTAGTTGCTGCCGTCGCAGCGGAGATCGGCGAATTCGGCGTGCTTGAGCACGTAGCACATGTGGGCGGGCGCCTGGACGTTCGGGACGATCTGGATGTGCCGGGCGAGGGCGTAGTCCACCACCTCCTGGATCTCCGCCGGGGTGAAGGCCCCCGGTGCGCCGATGACCGGATGCGACGGGTATGCGAACTTGTCCTCCAGCTCGAACGACACGGCGTTGAGCTTCAGCCGGGCCATCTGGTCCAGGTAGCGCTTCAGCGTTTCGATGCGGTCGCGGTGGTGCTTGGTGTCCCAGTGGAGGAAGCGCAGGGCGACGTCGGGCCAATCGGTGATCGTCCCGGCGGGGATGCGCAGCGGGCGCCGCCCGTCGCCGGCAAGGAGCTGCAGCAGCGTCTGGACGCCGTAGAACAGCCCCGCCGGGGCGTTGCCGACGACCTCGATCGCCTCGGGGGAGATGGCGATGCGGTAGGCCTGCTCGTCCCGCTCGTCGCCGGTGGCGGTGGCGACCGCGCCGTCGCGGACGGCCAGGCTGATCACCTGCCCGTCGGCGGACATGGGGCAGAGGTCCAGCCGGTGCTCGGCGAGCAGTCCCTCGGCGAAGGTGCGAAGGGCCAGGTCGCTACGGTCGAGGCCGGGGGCGCGGAACCCCCAGTCGCCGTCGACGTCCACGAGCTCTCCGGTCAGCTCGACGTGCCTCGGCGTGGGCAGCACGGCGTATCCAAGCCGCCGAAGCGGCGTGACCGAAGGCACCGAAGCGGGCGTGTCTGTCATGGTCGGCTCCCTGTACCGGGGGCGGGGTCGCGGGTATCATGAACGCCGCGGGCCGCCTGTCCGTGCATCGTACCGCGAGGTGAGCGTGCTGCGTAGTGTTCTGCGTATCCTGTCGGTGGGATTCCTCGCCGTGTGTTCGACCCCGGCCGCGGGGTTCGAGCGGACGCGCGCCGCCGACCCCGACGGCCCGGTCCGCACGATCACGATCCACATGCTTCCGGACCCGGCCTCGCCGGAGTATCCGCCGTACCAGTCGTGGTTCGCCAACCACCCGCGCGTCCGCCCGGCGAGGGCGACGCAGTTGAAGGTGCAGACGCTGGAGCGCGGCACGCTGATGATGGCCATTGCCGGCGGGACCGCGCCGGACATCCTCCGCGTCTACCATCACGAAGCCAAGGCGTGGATCCGCAACGGGTTCTTCGAGAAGCTCGACAAGTACATCTACCGGGACACCGACGGGGACGGGCGATACACCCACGGCGTCGACGAGGTGACCTGGAAGCCGTTCCTGGCCATCCCCGCCCGCACGAGGCAGTTCATCCTCGAGGACGGGAACATCTACATCCTGCCGCGGTTCCAGTGGATCCAGTACCTGATCTACCGCAAGGACGTCCTGGCCGACAACGGCATCGACCCCGAGCGGCGGATCGAGACGTTCGACGAGCTCCTCCACGTCTGCCGCAAGCTCACCGACCCCGACGCCAGCATCCCCGGCGCCCGCGTCGCCCGCGGGAGGCACGGCTTCGGGCTCTGGCCCAACGGGTGGATCTGGCAGGGATGGCTGTACGCCTGCGGGGGGCAGTCGATGTATACCGTCAAGACCTGCCCCGGCTGCGACGCCGAGTGCCGCTTCCCCCAGGGCACGCTGGACTGGCATTGCCCCACGTGCGACAGGGATCTCGCCGACGTCCCCGGGCGCGTGCGGGCGGACATCGACAGCCCCGCCGGCCGACGGGCGCTGGGGCTGTGGCAGGAGATGCTCTGGGCGCCCTTCACCACGTGCCCGCACTGCCGCGAGCCGGTCTCCCTCGGCGGGCCCCACGCCGAGCTGACCTTCCCGGTCGCCGTGGAGTGCCCGCACTGTGACAAGGCGTTCAAGCTCGCCGACGACGAGGCCGTCATCCGCGGCTGCGCGCGGGCCTGCGTGGACAGCGACGCCGACTGGCAGGAGCTGTGGTTCAACGGCGAGATCGCCTTCACGCACTACTACATGACCGACTGGATCGCCGAGTCGAACGTGGACCCGGCCGTGGTCGGCGTGATGCCGTTTCCCGAGGCCGGCGGGGCCAGCGCGTACCACTACTACGGCATCTACAAGGGCGCCCGCAAGCGGACCGGCGCAGCCGACCGCGTGGACCTCTGCGCGGACATGGTGCTGGACTTCGTCGCGCAGTTCTACGTCCCGCGCGACGACCCGCACTACCTGGTCCACGAGAAGCAGCGGGCGCGGAAGCTGGTCAACCAGGGCTTCTACAACCTCTGCACCTACGAGGAGCTCGTCGCCGCCGGGCTGGAGGAGTACGCCAGCGAGGTCCCCGCGACCAGCCGCGAGATGCAGCGGCTCATCCGCGACCCCAACCACTACACGTTCCTGCCCATCAGCGAGGGCTACAGCCGCGTGCAGCAGGAGATCCTCGGCTTCGTGCTGCTCAGCGAGATCTGCACGAACCCCGATTACGACGTGGCGGCCAACCTCGCCAAGGCCAACCGCCAGGCGAACACGCAGGTGTTCATGAAGGACGAGATCGTCGCGCGGATGATCGAGCGCTACCGCCTGCCCTTCGCCGGCGCGCTGATCCTGCTGGCGGCGTTCGTGGCGTTCATGATCCATCGCCTGTTCCTGCGGCGGCGGGAGCAGTTCGGCGTGACGCGTTACCGGCGGATCACGCTCGGCCGGCGCGCCGGGGGGTTGCTGCTGCTGGCGCCGGCGGTGTTTTTGATCCTGGTCTGGGCGTACTACCCTCTGGTTCGCGGGTCGATCATGGCGTTCCAGGACGTGAAGGTTCTCGGCGAGTCGCGGTGGGTGGGGATCGAGAACTTCATCCGGGTGACGACGAGCCCGCTGTTCTGGACGATGCTTGAGGCGACGCTGATCTTCGTCTTCGCCACGTTGTCGCTGGGCTTTTTCGTGCCGGTGATTCTGGCGATCCTGCTGAGCGAGGCCCGCCGCGGCTCGACGGTGTACCGCGCGATCTACTACGCCCCGCACCTGCTGGGCGGGGTGGTCGTGCTGTTCATCTGGCGGATCTTCTACATGCCCACCGAGGAGGGGATGCTCAACCAGCTCATCGGGTACTTCGGCTTCGAGCCGGTGCGGTGGCTCCAGAACCCGCGGATCAACAAGTTCGCCCTGGCCATCCCCGGGATCTGGGCGGGGGCCGGCTCGGCCTGCCTGGTCTACCTGGCGGCGCTGAAGAGCATCGACGAGGCGATGTACGAGGCCGCCGACCTCGACGGGGCGTCGGCGCTCCAGAAGGTCTGGCACGTCACGCTGCCGTCGCTGAAGCCGCTGCTGATCATCAACTTCGTCGGGGCGTTCATCGGCGCGTTCCACGGGATGGGCAACATCCTCGTGCTCACCGGCGGGGCCTACGAGACCAACGTCATCGGGCTCCAGATCTTCCTCGAGGCCTTCGGGTACCTGCGGTTCGGCTCCTCCACCGCCCTGGCGTGGATTCTCGGCAGCCTGCTGATCGGCTTCACCATCTACCAGCTCAGCTTCCTCCGCAAGGTCGAGTTCCGGAGGGCGCAGTAATGCCCATCCTTTCCGACGTCGGCCGGCGCAGCCCCGCACAGGTCGCCGCGCGCGTCGGCATCTACGGACTGCTGACGCTGGGGGCGATCGGCATCATCTACCCCGTGCTCATCGTCCTCGGCCAGACGATGTCCAACGCCTATGACCTCCGCGACAACGCCATCATCCCCTACTACCTCCGCGACCGGAACGAGCTGCTGCTGAAGCACATCTACTCCTTCACGCCGAAGGTGAATCTCCTGGCCGCCAGGCACAACCGCAACAAGTGGTCCAGCCAGACGGCCATGCGCGAGGATACCGACTACTACGAGCACCTGCCCGCGATCCTCCGCCGCCGGGGGCTGAACCTCGACGCCCACGAGGCCGTCGTCGCCGACCTCAACGCCTTCAAGGCCTCGATGAACCCCGACCACCTCCTCGCGCGCGAGTTCCGCATCGAGGACTACTACCGGCCCTTCCTCCGCGAGCGATACGGCAAGCTGGCCGAGGAGCTGCTGGCCGCCTACGAGAAGACCGGGCGCCTGCCGGAATGGATGGTCCGCACGTACCCCGACCCGGCCGAGCGGGAGCGGATCCTCGCCGACCGCGACCGGCTGGGCACGGCGGTGATGAACAACGAATGGCACGCGGACTACCTGAACTACTACTCGGTGGAGGTGCTCAAGCCGGGCAACTTCGTCGTGCCCTTCTGGCGCCCCGGCGCCGAGCCCAAGCAGCTCATGTGGCGGGATTTCAAGGCCTCGCTGCCACCGGAGCAGACGCTGATCCTCTCCTCCGATGCCTACTGGCAGACGTTCCTCAAGCTCCGCTACCACGGACAGGTCGCCGACCTCAACGCCGCCTGGGGCAGCGACCACGCCGGCTGGGCCGAGCTCCGCGTGCCCTTCCAGCCCCCCCCGCCCGGGACGCGACGCGACGACTGGGAGTTCTTCATCGTCCGGCGCTGGCCGAGACGGCTGCTCATCGTCCCCCGGCCCGATCCCTACGCCGCCGGCTGGCGGAAGCATGTCCGCAAGCAGCTCCTGGAGAAGCACGCCGACCGCCCCGACCCCCCCGCGGCCGCGCTGGAAGACGCCGGCGCTATGCTCGGCGGGAAGCTGGCGAGCTGGGACGACCTGCCCCTGCCGACCCGCCAGCCCGCCGACGAGACGCTCGGGCGCTACTGGGGCGAGTACACCTCCAGCGGAGCGGTCCCGGCCGGGGCGATGGCGCTCGATGCCCCCGAGCGGACCTTCCCGCGGTTCCTGGAGGCCAAGTACACCCCGCCCGGGGGAGATGCCGGCGCCGCCCTCGCCGCCCTCAACGCCGCCTGGAGGACGGAGTTCGACAGCTTCGACGACGTGCCCCTGCCCCTGGCCCTCGCCGACTACGCGCCCGTCCGCTTCCATCCGTGGCGGTTGCGGTGGTCGTTCATGACCGAGAGCTTCGAGCGGGTCACCGAGTACCTTCTCGGCCGCGGGCGGGCGGTGCAGAACACGCTGATCCTCGTCGTCTGCGCCCTGGCCTCGGCGCTGACGATCAACCCCCTGGCGGCGTATTCCCTCAGCCGCTTCCCGATGAAGCACACGCAGAAGGTGCTGATCTTCTTCCTGGCGACGATGGCCTTCCCGGCCGAGGTGGCGATGATCCCCAACTTCCTGCTGCTGCGGTCGCTGGGGATGCTGAACACCTTCGCCGCCCTGGTCCTTCCGGGCATGGCCAACGGCTTCGCGATCTTCCTGCTGAAGGGCTTTTTCGACTCGCTGCCGCAGGAACTCTACGAGGCCGCCGAGATCGACGGCGCCAGCGAGGTGCAGATCTTCCGCGTGGTGGCCATGCCCCTGGTCAAGCCGATCCTGGCGTTCATCGGGCTCAACACGTTCGTGCTGGCCTACAGCAGCTTCATGTGGGCGTTCGTGATCTGCCCGTCGCAGCGGATGTGGACGCTGATGGTCTGGGTGTACGACTTCCAGATGAAGAACCCCGGCAACAACTACATCCTCGCCGCCACCGTCCTGGTCAGCATCCCCCCGCTGATCGTCTTCTTCTTCGCCAACCGGATCATCATGCGGGGCATCGTCATCCCGTCCATGAAGTAGTGGCCGGTGGCCGGTCGATCAGTAACCGGCAGGAGCCGCGGGCTCCCGATGCGCCACCGGCCAGTCCCCGGCCACTGGCCACCGAGGTGGGGGCCACTACTCGGCGAGCACGGCGAGGGCGGCGTCGATCTTGCCCAGCGGCGCCGAGGCCTGGCAGCCGGCGACGGCGTCGCGGACGTGCTCGTGGATCTCGCGGGAGATCTGCACGCCGACCTCGATGCCTTCTTCCTTCGTGCGGCAGGCCTTCATGCGGTCCAGGACCTCGTCGGGGACGTGCACGCCCGGGACGTGGTTGTTCATGAAATCCGCGTTGCGGAAGCTGATCAGCGGATACAGCCCGACGATGATCGGCAACTGCCGCTCGAAGCCCGACACGCGGTCCATGAACCGCAGCAGCGCGTCGCCGTCGAAGATCGGCTGGGTGATCGCGTACTCGGCCCCGGCGGCGATCTTCGCTCGGTACCGCTCGACCTCGCGGTCCATCTCGACGGCCACCGGGTTGGCGCCCACCCCGATGAGGATGCCCGTCGGCGGGTCCACCGGCTCGCCGGCGGCGTCGAAGCCGTGATTCAGCGCGTCGGCGAGCTGGGCCAGGCCGATCGCGTCGACGTCGAAGACGCCGGTGGCGTCGGGATAGTCGCCGAGCTTCGGCGGGTCGCCGGTGATGATCAGCCAGTTCCGCAGCCCGCTGGCGTAACCGCCCAGCAGGTCCGACTGCATGCCGATGAGGTTGCGGTCGCGGCAGCAGTAGTGGGGGATCGGCTCGATCTCGGTCTCCCGCAGCACGGCCAGGGCGCTGAGCAGCACGCTGATTCGCGCCGTCGCCCGGGGCCCGTCGGGAATGTTCACCGCGTCGATGCCGGCCTCGTCGCATTGCCGGCATTTGTCCAGGAAGCCCGCAAGCCCTCCGCCCGTACGCGGCGGCAGCAGCTCGACGGACGTCACCGGCTCGCCGGCGACCAGCTTCGCGCCGAACGCGCACTTTTCGGCCGTGGGGATCGGCTCGATCTCGCGTTCGTCGTCCTCCGGCGGCGGAGGGGCGATCTCGACGTGCTGCTTGACCCCGCTGAGCGTCTTGACCGCCCGCGAGGCCATGCGGATGTGCTGCGGCGTCGTCCCGCAGCAGCCGCCGACGCCGCGGACGCCCGTCTCGATGTACCGCTTGGCGTATTCGGTGAAGTACTCGGGGCTGTTGAGGTAGAGCATCCGCCCGCCGAGCTCCCGCGGCCCGCCGGCGTTGGGCATGGCGATCACCGGCTTGTCCGTCGCGCCGACGATCTGCGGGAGCATCTCCAGCACGCCGGCCGGGCCCGTGCCGCAGTTGATTCCCACCACGTCCACGTTGTCGTCGAGCTCGAGCTGCCCGGCGGCGAACTCCGCCGGCGGCTGGCCCATCACCGGCCCGTGCTCGGGGCGGATCGTGAAGGAGGCGACGACGGGCAGGTCGGTCTTCCGCGCTTCCTCGGCGGCGAGCTGAAGCTCCAGCAGCGTGTCGAACGTCTCGAGCATGATCGCGTCGACGCCGGCCTCGGCCAGCGCGGCAGTCTGCTCGGCGAAGGCCTTGCGGAGCTCCTCGGCGCGGTCATGGTCGAAGGTTTCGTCCGGCTCGAGGCAGGGCCCGACCGAGCCGACGACCAGCAGGCCCCCCTCGGCCACCGACTGGGCCAGCTCGACCGCCGCGGCGTTGATATCGCCGACCTTGTCGGCCAGGCCGTAGGCGGCCAGCTTCACCCGGTTGGCACCGAACGTGTTGGTCTCGACCACGTCGGCGCCGGCCTCGACGTAGTCGCGGTGGATGCCCCGGATCAGTTCCGGCTGGCGGAGGCAGAGCTCGTCGTAGCAGGCGTTGACGAACACGCCCCGGCGGTAGATCATCGTGCCCATCGCGCCGTCGTAGATCAGCGGCGCCTCGGCCAGGCGGTCCAGAAAGACGGTGCTGCGGCTCATGGTTGGCACGCCGGTTCCTGTGCCACCGAGCGGATGAGCTCCTCGGCGGCGTCCACCTGCTCGTCGGCGCCCTCGACGGCGACCCAGATCGCGCCCTCGGCGCCGCAGACCCCCCCGGCCGCGACGACAAACGCCCCGACGTCCGTCAGCAGCCCCAAGGCGTCCAGTTCCGTGAACGGCTCGCCGGGCATGGGCAGCAGCCTCGGGCCCTCGGCACCGGGAGCGTTGACCTCCGCGGCGATCTCGTCCAGGTCGTCGCAGACCCGCTTCTCCATGCCCACGGGAATGATCAGCCGCACGCGCCGCCCGAACACCCCCGGCAAGGCGGCGCCGATCGTCCCGGCCTGGGGGTGGCCGATCTGCACGGCCGCCCTGGTCGTGTCCATGCTCAGCGCGTTGGCGCCCTTGAGCACGACGTCGCCCTCGCCGAGGTCGTCGGCGACGTCGAAGATCTGCCTGCCGCGGTCCCACTTGCCGTCGCGGATGATGACGTCGCCGGCGAACTCCGCTGACGGGGCCTTGACGCCCGGCGGTACGGTCACCCCGCGGCGGAAGCCCGCGCGGGTGAAGCCCTCGATCTGTCCGATCGAGGTGAGGATCTCCTCGGCGACGTACCCGTTGGTCGTGCCGGCCACGATCGCCAGCGTGCCCTTCTCGAGCACCTCGCCCACGGCCGGATGGGCCGCGACCCCCTTGGCGATGAGCCGCTTGCCCATCGCGGAGGTGACGACGAACTGTTTGAGTCTCATGGTTCCACCTTTCGTCGGCGCGGATGGCTCCCTCCGGGCCCGCGCCGGGCTCGCTTGTCAGATGTATTCGCTGAAGAGCTCGCGATTGGGCCGTGCGATGACCGTCTCGGCGACGAGCAGGCCCCGCTGGCGTGCCTCGGCCGCGGCGGCATTGACGGCGGCGCGGCAGTCGGCGACGGTCCCGGTCATGAGGCAGTACCCCTTGCCCCCCAGCGCCATGGCGACGTGGATGCGATAGAGCGTCACGCGGGCGGCCTTTGCGGCGGCGTCGGAGGCCGCCACGATGCTCACGCCGCTGAAGGTCTCGACGACGCCGAGGGCCTCGACCTCGGCCTCCTTGAGCGTGACCGACTGGCCGAGCGCGGCAAAGACCGACGGGTGGACGTTGGGGATGACCAAATGGTCGATGACGCTCTCGGAGGGCGCGTCCAGCCCGGCGCGGACGGCGGTTCGCACGTCGTCGACGGACCCGCCGACGACGAGGAAATACTTCCCCGAGCAGACCGTCCGGGCGATGAGGATCTCGATGTCGGCGGCGTCGAGCATGCGGTCCTGCGTCGCGTAGCCCAGCGCGATGCTCGACAGCTCGATCGCCCCTATCGACGTGGGTGAGGCCATGGGTTCCTGCCCGTTTCTGTTGGTGGTCAGCTAGGTTCTCTCGATCCAGACGATGCCGTCTTCGACGGCGGCGACCTTCCCGTCCGCCGAGGCGTGCACCGGTGCGCCCAGCGCGGGCTTGCCCTCCTTCTCCGGCGGCCGGCCCACGACGTCCCCGGCGCGCACCTTCGCCCCGGCGGCGACGGTCGCCTCGCACGGCGCGCCGACGTGTTGCTTGAGGAGGATGCCCAGCCGCGGGGCCTCGACGGCCCGGTCGGTCAGCGGCCCGACGTTGACATAGCCGGTCAGGTCCAGCTTCTGCATCAGGCGGCTGGTGGGGGCCTTGCGGTTGGCCAGGTGGATCTCGGGGCGGCGGGGGTTGGACGGCGGGTCGGTCCAGGGCTCGCCGGTCTCGGCGATGCGGCGCTTGTTCTGCGTGCAGACGTTCTTGGGGTCGAGGTCCTCGGGGCAGGCGATAAGGCTGCACAGGTTGCACTCGCAGCAGAAGCTCGTCCCGCGGACGTTGGCCTCGCCGATGAGGTTGAACTCCAGCGAACGCATGGCCCGGTGCGGCTCGATGGGGTGGCCCAGCAGCCAGCGGGGGCACAGTTCGGTGCAGAAGCTGCACTGGTCGCAGGCGCTGCGTCCGATGCGGCTGATCTGGTTCCAGTCGTGGCGGCGCCGGCGGATGACCACGTTCTCGTCCGGCAGGACCAGGATGCCCCCGGTGGTCTTGTCCACCGGCGCGTCGTGGTCGTCTCGCAGGACGCCCATCATCACCCCGCCGACCATGTAGTTCGCCGGGCGGCAGGTCGCGCCGCCGGCGGCCTCGATGCACGCCGACATCGGCGTGCCCACCGGCACGCACAGCGTGATCGGCACGGCGACCGCCCCGGCGATGGTCAGGTACGTGTGCGTCACCGGGGCGGGGGCGCGGGCCACGTTGACGGCCGTCTCGACGTTCATCACCACCGCGCCGACGTGCAAGGGGATGCCCCCGGGGGGCACGACGCGTCCGAGCACGTCGTAGACGAGAATCATCTCGTCGCCGGCGGGATAGGCGTCGCGGAGGGCGGCGATCTCCATGCCCTCGCGGAGCTTGGGGCGGAGGCCTTCGATGACGTCGGTGTACTTCTCCTTGACGCCGACGATGCCCCGCTCGGCCCCGACGAGCTCCATCGCGACGGCCAGGCCGGCGACGGTCTCCTCGCCGGCGGTCCGAAGGACCTCCTTGTCCTTGTGCAGCAGCGGCTCGCATTCGGCGGCGTTGATGATGACAGCATCGGCCCGGGCGGCGAGCTTCACGTGCGTGGGGAAACCCGCCCCGCCGGCGCCGACAACGCCCGCCGCGGCGATCTGTTCGATCGTGGGACTGCTCATGAGCGTACTATAGCACTCCCGAGACGCGGACGCTTAACACATTCCCCAGCGGGGGCGGGGGCACTCGCGTTCGCTGTGACTCGTTGAGAAGTGGACCGCCGGCATGTGGAGGCTCGTGGGCGGGGCCGCATGGCGCCTTCCGCAGACCGTCGCGGGCCATAGGATGCCGACTGCTCAGCGCCGGCGAACGCGAGGGACCGAGTCCTTCCGGCCTTTGGGGCATACGGCTTGGGGGAGGCTTCTTCGCGTCGTGCGAAGACCCCCTCAATGTCCAATCTTGCAGGGACTTACGCCCCGGGATTGCCCTGCCCGTTCCGCGAAGCCGCCCGGAAACCCCGGCCCTGTGCGGACCGGTGACGCCGTCAACATCCCACCGTCCCTGCCGGTCACGACGGCCTACCGGCAACCGGGCCCTATTGCGCCGTGCGGTCGCGCTTCATGCCTTCCTGGAGCTTGACCTTCATCATGCGGCCGACCTTGAACTTGACGGTCCGCTTGGGCGGCACCTCGACGCGCTGGAGCGTCTTGGGGTTCTGGGCGATGCGGGCGGCCCGCTCTTTGGTCTCGAAGACGCCGAAGTCGCGGAACTCCAGGCGATTGCCCTGTCCAAGCTCCTCGATGATCTCATCGAGGAAGGACTGGACGATCTTCTTGACGACCACGCGTTTCGTATCGGTCTTGTCGGCGATGCGGTCCACCAGTTCCTTCTTGGTCACCGTTGCCATGAAGATCCCTTTCGCCACGTATGACTGGCATTCGGATTCGCACGGAGGAGCGACTCGGCCGGGCGGTCCGGCGGAGGTGATGCCGGCTCACGTCCCGAAACCGAAATCATCTTATGTCACGTTCCAAAAAGAAACAAGCGAAATTTCAGCCTCGGCTCTCGGCGCTCTGGGATGCTCTGAAGACCGGGCTGGGGGGCCGGATCGCGCCATCAACCGGATCGCGCCATCTGCGCGGCCGACACCTACGGGCGATAGGGGCCCTGCGGGCGGAACTCGAGTCGCGTCCGGCGGGGCAGGTCGCCCTGCTCGACGAACAGCAGCAGTTCGTTGTCCTCTTCTTCCAGCCAGCATGCCGGCAGGTAGTAGTACTCCTGGGGGCCGATCGTCCAGAACCGCCCGACGTTGTGGCCGTTGAGGAACAACTGGCCCTTCCGAGCGCCGGCGACGTGCACGAACAGCGGCTGGTCGGACCTCGGGGCCGGGAAATGCGATGCGTACCACGCCGGCTGGTCCTTGCCGACGACCGGCCCGTCGCTCTCGGGCATGGTCCACGGGCGTATGCCCCAGGAGCAGTCGTCCGAGACCGTTCCCAGCAGGCTGTGCAGCCCGAACCGCTCGCCGACGTCCTCGGTCACGTCGCCCCACAGCAGCAGGCGGAGGAGGTTCTTGCCCTTCTTCAGCCCTGCGGTGAGGGTCAAGTCCCCGTAGTTCAAGTCCTTGCACGGGAAGAAGCCCAGCGGCCTCTCGTTGCACATGACCGCCAGATGGTGGGGCACCTGCGTGAACGAGAGATGAACCGGCGAGACCTTCGTCAGCGACAGGTCCACGTCCAGCGCCCAGGTCGGCAGCCGCTCCAACTCCCCTGCCAGGTGCGCCAGGCCCCGCGGCAGCACCCGACGCGGGAACTTCTCAAGCGAGCGGAGTTTCGGCTTGCGGACCTTCAGTGGCTTGGCTTCGTACACCGGGCCGAACAAGCCCTTCTCCTCGCCCAGCCGGTGTCCAGAATGCGCCCGGCCGAGGTTGTCCAGCAGGACCACCAGGGCGTTGTCTCCACGCTTCAATGACGCGGGCAGCGGCTCGCGGGTCGCCTCCTCGCCGCGGCCCCAGATGCCCAGCAGCTCGCCGTTGAGATACAGCGTTGCGCGGTCCTCGCAGTCCGGCAGGAACAGCTTGGCCTTGCGGGTGCGGGGCTCGCTCCAGGTGCGGCGGTACCACACGTACCCGTAGTGCATGCCCAGCTTGTCTACCGGCGTCGGGCGGTCGATCGGCGTCCATTCCAGGCTCGCATCCGCAGGTTCGGTGCAGACGGCAAGTCGCTTCCACTGCTTGAGCTTCGGGGGCGACTCCTTCGAGCCCGCCTCGGCGGCCGGGCACTTCCGCCGCGACAGCTTGCCCTCGATCGGGAGCTGAATGTACTGCTTCGCGCCGCGGTGATGGGTGATCTCGTCGGAGGATTCGCCCACGAAGTCCGGGCCGAACAGCAGCAGGTCGTCCACGAACCAGGTTCGCATGGCCAGTTCGCTGCGGATGACGGCGATCCGGAGATCGTGGGACTCGATGAGCTCCACGTCGTCGTTGGCGGGGACCTTCGCGGCGATCCGCTCGCCGTTGAGGCTCAGCCGAGCCTCCCAGCCCGCCGGGCCGTGAAGCACCAGCACCTTCTCGCCGAACAGGCCCAGCGGCGTGAGGTTGGCGTAGTCCAGCCGCACCTCGTCGGTCAGCTCCAGGTCGTGGGGGATCGCCGCCGCGCCGAGCAGGCCCATCGGTACGGTCAGCTCGATTCCCTCGGGCAGGGCGATGCGGACGGTTTCGATGTCGTCCCGCCCGTTGTTCGTCACGAACGCCCAGGAGCCCCGCGGGCCGGCGAGGTTCATCACGGCGGTGGAGTCGTGCACGGTCGCGCCGGGTTCCGGCGCGGTGCAGTCGGCCAGGAAGGGCCCCATGTGCTCGCCGAGCATGTTCGGCAGGCGGCAGAGGTACCAGGCGTCGGTGAGCCCGCCGCCTTCGGCGATGGGGGCGTTGTAGTCGTAGCTGGTGGTCTCGAACGAGGCGTTGGAGTCGCTCAGGCGGCTGCCCCAGAAGGCGAAGTTCGTCCCGCCGTGGATCATGTAGTAGTTCAACTGGGCGCCGCAGCCCAGGACGGTCATCGCGCCCCGGGCGACCTCCTCCGGCGAGGGGGCCTCGTGCTCGCAACCCCAGGCGTCCACGCTGCCGGTGTGGTATTCGATGGCAACCCACGGCGAGCCCGGATGGTGCAACTGGAGCGACTTGAGCCGCTGGACGATGTCCCGCCCGCCGGCGACGCATTCGACACTGTCGGGCACCGGCGGGTCGGTCAGCTCGTTCTGCGTGATGATCGGGATGTCGAACCCGCTGCGGCGGAACAACTGGCTGACGAACTCCAGGTACGCCAGGCGGTCCGGCATCGTCGTGATGTCGTAGGCGTTCTCGTTCTGGATCAGCACGATGTTGCCGTCACGCGTGACCTGGTGCTCGGCCAATCGGTTGAGGACCTGCCGGAAGAACTTGTCGAAATAGTGCGTGTAGGCCGCGCTGTTCGTGCGGTAGGACATCCCCGTCTTCGTCGTAAGCCATGGGGGCAGGCCCCCGAAATCCCAGTGCCCGCCGATGTACGGGCCGGCGCGCAGGATGACGTACAGCCCCACATCCGCCGCCGCTCGCACGAAGGCGACCACGTCCTGATCGCCCTCGAACGCCCATTCGCCTTCGCGCGGCTCGTGAACGTTCCACGCCAGGTACGTCGAAACGCAGTTCAACCCGCCACGCCGCGCCTTCAGCAGACGGTCCCGCCAATGCGCAGACGGTACGCGAAAATAGTGCAGCGAGCCGCTGACAAGAAAAACTCGCTCGCCGCCAATCAGGAAACTGCGGTCATCATATGTGACGTTCGCCATGTCAAACGTCCTCAAGCCTCCGGCCGCGCTGGATTGCCAGAACTGCCTTTGCCGACAAGTGTATAGAGGCTAACGCCATATGCAACAAGAAACCCGGCCGACTGCCGCTTTGCCCCGCGAGGCCTTTACCGCCGCACCCCGGCCGGGTATAACCCGGACATATGAACCCCCTGTCGGTCAGCGTGTTGGCCCTGCTCGCCGGGAGCCTCCCTCCCCAGGCCGGGCCGCCGGGACCGCCGGAATTCCCCGCCCAACGCGGCCGGGAGCTCGTCGCGCTCGCTCGCAAGGCCATGACGGCCTATCTCGCCGTGCGCGTCACCCCGGACGCCATGCCTATCCCTCGATCATTGATAGGCTTACGTTCCCGACAGGAGACGGCGGCTGTCCGTCTGCGACGCGATGGCCGGCTGGTTGCTTTGCGAATCCACGCCGGCGCCGACCTCTGCGGGAATGTGGTCGGTGCGGCCCTGCTGGCAATGCGGAGCCACCGCCTGCCCGACCGCGTGGACCAGCCTGTGCTCGATTCTCTTACGGTGGAAGTCGAGGTCATTTCAGGGCTTGCGATGGTTGAGCCCGCAGGGCTCGCCCGCCGCGTCACGCCGGGGCTCCATGGCCTGGCGCTGTGGCGAGGCCCCGATCAGACCCCCGCCGACGTGCCCGCCGACGCCATGTCATGGGTGCTGCCCGCCACCGCCTGCATCCTCGGCCTCGACGCCGAGGCCATGCGACGGGCCGCCGCTGCCAGGTACGCTCCCGCCACCGGCGGCGAATCCGCCCCCGAGCGGATGGGGATCTACGCCACCAGGCACTTCGTCGGCTTGCCCGACGGCGAGCCGTTCGAGCTCTTCCGAGGCAAGGACCTTACCCGCAGGCCTCTGGCAGGGGGCAAGCCGATCCCGCTGGCCGAAAAGATCGCCGGCTACCTCCTGGCCAACCGCGCCGAGGACGGGGGCTTCGACCAGTCCCACACCCCGGCGGCACTGTGGGAACAACTCTATGCCGCGTGGTCGCTCGCGCGGCTGGCGCGGATCAAACCCGACGCCGTGCCTGACGCAACTGTAGACGCAATCATAAGTAGCGGGATCCGACAGTGTGCGGCCCAAGCCCCCGACCCGCCGCAGCGCCCGGCCGCCAAGGCCATGCTCGCACTCCTGCTCACCGAAGCCGGCAGGAGGGAACACGCCGACCTCCGCCGGCGCCTCGGCCCGGAGATCGCCCAAGGTCTGGCCGACAGGCACGCGGGGCGGAAGGTGTCCGGCAAGCCCGTTCCCGCCGAGGACTTGCTGGCGCTGTGGGCACTGGCCCGTCTGGGAGCAGATACCCCCGAGGCGGCGCTCGGCGAGCTTGGCGAGGCACTTGCTGCCGAGGCGCCCGCCGACAGCGCGGCCCTGCTGTGGGCCGCCAGGGCCCGAACCGCCCCGTTGCCCTGGCTGCCAGCCGAAACCCAAACGCCTTCCCAAAAAGCTTTTGCGATTGTCGGCAGCAACGGCCTGCCCGACGAGAGGGGGGGGCTGGCTCGCGGCGACGCCGGGCCGAGAACGTTCCATACCGCCTTGGCCGCGGCCATCGCGGCCGAGCGGACCGGGCGACGCCGAGCCGCCGGTGACATGACCGCCAGCGACGTCGACGCCGCCGTCGACGCCATGCTGGCATTCTGCCGACGCATGATCGTCGCACCCCACGAGGCCTGGTTTGCCAGGGACCCGGCCTCGCGGTGCGGCGGGGTGCGTGCCACCTGCGAGGCCGCCCGCGTGACGGTGCTGGCCTGTGCGGCCGCGATGGACGCCATGCTGACCGTTGCGAAGGCCCGACCGGGCGGCGGGTAGATTTCCGCGATCCCGTCGGACGATGGGGTGTGCAGTACCCGGCTTTCGCCCTGCGGTGCCCGTCCGATCGACAGCGGCGGCGAGATGCACGATGGCCGAACCGGGGAGCGATGCCTTGTAAGCTGTTCGATGAATGGAACTTGTACCGGATGGCATGTCGTGCGACGCTTGGACCTCCGGCCGGGGCGGGAACTGCTGGCACGGGCGATGCACTGATGTTCCCGTACCAGCAGCTTTACGGACGCGACGGCCAACCGGGCGTGCCGGGGCGGGCCGGGCCGCCGACCCGCCGGGCCGCCGTCCGCAGGAACCGACGCCAGCAGGTGAACGCATGAGCCCCACCCCCGACAGAGCGAGCCACTGGGTCTACCCCGACCGGGACGCCTGGCAGGAGCTGCTGAGACTCCGCTGCCACCCTCGGGCCGTCGCCGCCAAGCCGCACTGGTGGCCCGGGCCCTGGGCGGGCAGCTTCCCGGGCCAGCCCAACGAGGCCGCGCTCGCCGACGCACGCGTGTTGGCCATGCTGCGACAGGAGTTTACGTGGGCGATGAGGTGCTTCTACTTCGCCGAGGCGACACTCGACGACCCGCGGGCCTCCGCCATCGCCGGACGCGTTGCCGACGCTCTCGACCGTGCCCGGCGCTCACTGGACAGCCCCGCCAAGGCCGACGGCCTGCGCGAAGCCGTCGCAAACCTCTCGGGCATCGGGCGATACGACCCGTCCAAGTACCCAAGGGGCTTCATTGAGACCGCCTCGCGCAGTCTCCAGGCAGTCGGGCGCGTGCTCGAAGGCAGCAGCTTCAGCACACTGACCTACTGGGGCCGCGTCTTCCGCCGCTTCGGCGCGAGCTTCGCCAGGTCCGTCCATGGGCTGCCCACTGGGGAATAAGCCGCGCCAAGGCGGGTAATATTGCCCAACCCCGCCTGACAGGGGGAGCCATGCCCGCCGACGGCGGGACGTTTTACGAAAAAGCGCCGCAAATCAGTTCATCCAGTGATGCTACATAAGACTTATGATATATGCATCTTACAGTGTAAGACTTCATGCGATACGCCCGCGGCGGGGACCTGCGGACCGGCGCGGGGGCGTTCCGTGATTCTATGGCACGGCGTGTGCAAATCTTCTCTCCAGACGGATTGCTCAAGGCATCTTAACCCGGCCGGTGAAGACCGGGCCAGCCTGGAGAGGAGGGAGCGGAATGTTGCGTTTCTCCGCGACCGAGGAGCGGCTCGGCTCCCGCGGCCGGGGGTCGGCGGACCACAACGCCGACCCCGGCCGGGATACGTCAGAGGAGTGTGCAGCGGACGTGCGGCAGACGACGAGCTCACGACGCGGTTCGGCCTCGTCGACCTCGCCCGAGGCGGCGCGGGCTCGATTCGGACGGATCAAGCTCAACGCCGTCAAGGACGAGCTTCGACGGGCCGAACTCGCGTTCGTGAGCGCCAAGCGGCACTTGGCGGGAGTGGAGGCCCAGCAGTTGGCCGGGAGAGTCGCCGACGCCCTCGGCAGGGCGAACTGTGCCCTCGACAGTCTCGAGAAGGGCGCGGCGGCTCACCCGGCCGTCGAGGCGCTGGAGGGCGTCTTCCGCTTCGACCCCGCCGACCGCCTCGCCGACTTCCTCATCCTCGCCCCGCGCTCGGTCGCCCTCGCCGCCCGCGTCCTGGCCAACTGCCCCTTCGACTCCGTCGCCTACTGGGGCCGGACCCTCACCCGCCTGACACACGCACTCACCCAGATCGCCCCCGCCCGGAAAGCAAGCTGACCGGCGCCCCTATCGCCCGAAGAGCTGCGTCCAGTGCCTGCCCGAGCGGCCGAGGCCGACGCGGCGGTGGCGGCCGAGCATGTTGCGGAAATGCCCCGGGCTGTGGAACCACTGGCGGTTCGCCGCCGGGCCGGTCTTCGCCCCCGAGGCGATGTTCTCGGCGCTGGCGGTCGTGCCCGCACGCCGGGCACGCTTCCACGGCGTCTCCTTGCCGGGCACCGGGGAGTCGTGGCTGAAGAAGCCCCGCTCGGCCATGTCCGCCGAATGGTCCCTCGCGGCCTCGCAGAGCCGCAGGTCCGCCGCCACGGCCCCCAGCCCCAACAGCAGGCGGATGCGGTTGAGGTCGCGGATGCCCGCCGCCTCCTCGTACGCCAGGCGCTCGCCCACCTTCGCGTTGTGCTGGAGCACCCGCCCGCCGGGGGCGGCAACCGGCACGGCCAGCAGGCAGAACAACTCCTCGACGGCCGTGACGGACTGCTCCGGCGTCCACGACGGCTTGTCCCCGTCGGCTCCTACGCAACGGTCGCGCAGGCCCCACAGGCGAAGCAGCTTCGCCCGCCGGGGCTTCAGTTCCCCCTCGGCCGACAGCACCTCCGCCGGGGCGACCGTCAGCAGCTCGGCCAGCCGCTTCATCGCCGGGTCGCCCGTCGAAACGATCGCGTCCTTCGTCAGCCCGGCCCCCGCCGAGACCAGGCCGATCACGGCTGCGCGGTCCTTGCGGACCTGAAGCTCCAGCCCGCGCTTGCCCACTCCCGGTCGGCGCATACGCTCGGCGAAACGCTTGCGCTGGAGGTCGCGGGCCGCATGCAGCACCGCCGCGGCATACTCCCGCCGCTGCCCGCGGAAGAGGCGCTCCACCGCCGGCGCCAGGCGCGCCCGCCCGGCGTCGCCCAGCTCCAGCAGCCCCTCGGCCGCGGCGTACCAGGCGTCCGACATCGCCTCGGCAGCGGCGAGCTCGCCGGCCAGCTTGCCCAGCCGCGCCCGCTGCCCGGCCGTCAGCGGTCCGGCGACACCCGACGGGCCCGCCGCCAGCGCCGCCCCGGCCGCCAGGACGGCGGAGACCGCAACGCGGCGACCAATCACGACGACCCCTTCCGCTTGCCCTCGGCGCTCTCGCGGACGACCGCCTCGCGGCCGTCCGGGGCGGCCGACGGGTCCCAGGTCAGGCAGTTCCACAGCATCTGCCGGAAGCCCGGGTGGCGGAAGTCCCCCGCGGTGTGGCCCGGCTGGAAGTAGATCAGCCAGCCCCGCCCGGTGCGCTTCAGCCAGCCCGAGCGGTCCTGCATGACCGTCCGGTCCTCGCCCCGCCAGATGAACCCCAGCAGGACCGTCTTCTCACGCCCGTCGGTGAAGTGCTGGTTGAGGAAGATCTCCGTGCCCTCCAGGTCCATCGCCGGCAGCCTCGCCGGGCGGCTGGGGGCGTCCGACGAGCGGTACCGCTCCCACCGGTCCCAGACCACCTTGTGCGACGTGATGTAATGCCCCGGCCGGAGGTTCACCAGCGTGTGCGTAGTGTTGCCCTCGACCTTCCACGGGTGCTCCGGGTCGTCCCGCGGGGCGATGTACATCCCGCACAGCCGCATCCACGCGGGGTTGCGCATCTTCCCGCTGGCGATGCCGTGGTGCAGCACGATCAGCCGACCCCCGCCGGTCGCGTAGGCGATCAGCGCCTTCTCCGCCGCACGCGGCAGCGGCTTGTGAACGTACATGAACCCCGCCGCCCAGCCGGACAGATCGGCCGGGAGGTCCGCCGTGTCGAAGTACGTCACCTCGCAGCCCGGCTCGCCGCGGAGGAACCCGGCCAGGACGTCCATCGCCGGCTTCTCGTCGGCGACGATGAACACCCGCCGACGGGCCGCGTCGGCCGCGTCGGCCGCGCGGGCGTCCCCGCCGCCGCCCGCCGCCCCGGCCTGCACCCAGACCACCGCCGCGACCGCCAGGGTCACCGCCCCCACAACCCATGCCGTTCGAATGTCCATCGCCCGCCTCCTTCCCGTTCGACCACCCCCGCGTTCTACCGCGCCGCCCCCCGCGCACCCAAACCCAAACCGCCCCGGTCCGCCCGTGTGTCGCTTCTGTCCACCCCCCCGGACACCTGGACACAAGAGCCTATTTGTACGCAAAACTATAGATCATAAGGGGTTACGATGTGCTGCCCCCTGTCCGCCGTCGGGGTAGGGTACACACCCTACAGGACAGGGCCGGCGACGGGAAACGGTCTCCGGACGGCCTCGATGGCGTTCTCCCGGCGGCCCCCCACCCCGCCCCAAGGGCCCCGGCCCGCGCCCCCCGAACACCCCGCGGCCGCCGGGACCGCATGGCCACTCCGCCAAGGGGGCTCGGCAGCGAAGGCTGGGGCCTTGTGGTTCGGCGTTCTGGCTTCCTGGCTTGGCCATGCGTTCCCCTTGGCCGGGAATGTACGGGGTGTGGGTTCAGGGAGCCAGGACAATCGTTGCGGCGCGGTTGGGGTGGCCTTGGGGAGGGCCCCGCCTGGGCAGGCGGTGGGCTTCCGGCCGGGGAGCGGGTAGACTCGGGGGTGCGGTGGCGGGTTTTCGTGCTGGCGGGGGGGGAGAGCGAGAGGCTATGAGCGAGACGACGTTCTATCGGAAGGCGGCGGAGATGCGGCGCGGGCCGTTGGCGGAATGCCACGGGGGGGTCGGGACGCTGGACTGGACGGTGGTGCTGGAGGGGGCGGAGGCGACGGCCGGCGGCGTGAACTACATTCACGACGACGTGGTCCCGCCGGGCGCGTCGATCGGCGAGCATCGCCACGAGGGCGACGCGGAGTACTACTACGTGCTCGAAGGCCGGGGGACGATGCTCCTGGACGGCGAGCGCGTGGCGGTCGCGGCGGGGGACATCACGGCCGTGCTGCCGGGCGGCACGCACGGGCTGGAGAACGACTCGGCGGCACCGATGCGGATCGTGGTGATCAGCGTGGCCGGCAAGGCAGTGGCCGGTAGCCGGTGAGGCAGTGGCCAGTGAAGCAGTGGCCGGTGGGCGGCGGTGCAGTGGCCGGTGTGCGGCGGCGGGGGGCGGAGGTCGGGATGCCCGAGGTCGGGCAGGCTTGTGGATGCGTTTGAGGGTTGTCCGGGGCGGGAGCCCCGGGAGTCGGGCGGTGCAAAGGAGTCCTTGGCGATGACAGGACGGACAGTGCGAACGGCGTTCTCGATGGCTGCGGCGGCGGTTCTGGCGGCGTGGGCGGTTCCGGCGCCCGCGGCGGAGCCTGCGGGTGACGGGCGGAACCTCGTGCGCAACGGGAGCTTCGAGGGCTCGACGCGGTACTGGTTCGGCGTGGGGACAGGGGACCTAGACGCCAACGGTGCGCCGGTCGGTCGGTTCTGCGTCCGCGTGGGCAAGGGGCGGCTCCAGTCCGGGGCGTTTCCGCTGGCCCGCGGCCGGGAGGTCACGGTGAGCTTCTACGTCCGGGGGGAGAAGGAGGGCACGTGCTCGGTCTCGCTGGCGCCGTCGCAGCGGGAGATCGCCCAGCGGAACAAGCTGATCTGGTCCCGCGAGTCTGCCGTGCCCCTGCCGGTGACGGCGGAGTGGAAGCGCGTCTCCTGCACGCTGACGCGGGACGTCAAGCCGTGGCGAAGCTGGTGGCCGAACCACAACTTCATGGTCTTCATCGGCTCGAAGGCCCCGATATGGGTCGACGGCGTATCGGTCGCCTACGGCGCGGGGGAGGGCGGCTACGTGCCCCGCCGGGCGGTCGAGGTCGTCGCCGACGTGCCCGAGCTGCCGGGCTACACCGACGAGACGGGCAACCTCCTGCCTCGCGGGGCGACGGTGAACGTCCTGGCCGGGGTGTCGAACCCCGGCAAGGCCGAGCGGAAGCTCACGATCCGCTGGCAGGTGTTGGACTACGCCGGCGAGCGGGCGTTCGGCGAGGCCCGGAGCAAGTCCGTCGTCCTGCCCGCGGGTGCGACCGCCCTGCACAGCCGCGAGGTCAAGCTCACCGGGCGCGGCCTGATGCTCGCCCGCGTCAGCGTGCTGGACGCCGCCGGGGAGGTCATCGACCGCTCGGACATGCCGCTGACGGTCCTGGCCTACCCCAAGGCCGCCACGGAGCCGAACCTCGCCGAGCGGTTCGGCACGGGCGTGCGCGGTCCACACACGGCCGAGCTCGCCAGGAGGATCGGCTTCTGCTGGACGCGGTGGTACCCGCACGTCGGCTGGAGCCGGGTGCAGCCCAAGGGCCCCGACGCGTTCGACTGGCCGGACGAGCAGTTCGAGCACGTCGCCGGGCGGGGCATCTGCCCGGTGATGGTGCTCTACGGCGAGCCGAAATGGGCCATGGCGGACAACCGCCTGCCGAAGGACATGCAGTGGCCCGCGGGGGATCGTCGTTGGGACGACCTGTCGATCGAGACGCACTTCGACCGGTACGTGACGGCGGCGGTGCGTCGCTACGCCGGGCGTTCGTGCGTGTGGGAGTTCATGAACGAGCCGGAGCTGAAGAAGCTGGATGCGCTGGTGTACACGGACTTCGCCCGGCGGGTGTCGAAGGTGGTCCGGCGTGCGGATCCGAACGCGTTCTACATGGTCAACTCGACGTGGGCGGGCCCGACGGGCCTGTACGGGCGGTTCTTCAAGGCCGGGGGTGCGAAGTTCATCGACGCGTTCACGTGGCACGACTACAGCCCGGGTTCGCTGGGCGACGGGACGAAGGTCCGCCGCATCCGCGGCGCGCTGGACGCCCACGGCGGCGAGGACGTGGAGATATGGTTCGACGAGGGCTGGACGTTCATCAACTCCTCGACGGACTACGACGCCCTCGGCGTGATGGCGGTCGATCCGCCGGCTTCGGCGCACCAGATCGTCCGCAGCCTCGCGGACATGGCCGCTGCGGGCCAGCGGAAGGCGATCATGTTCCACCTGGGCTACGAGGGGCACGGCAAGAGCTGGTGGGATTACGTCGGCTCGGGGACGGAGCTGTGGGATTTCGCCGGCCTGCCGACCGTCGGCGTGGCGACGTGGAACGTGCTGATCCACCACCTCGGGCTCAGCCGGGCGGTGGAGACCGTCCTGCCGCAGGGGGCGGCGATGCACGTCTTCCAGGACGACCGCAACGGGCGCGGGGTGATCGTCGCCTGGTCGGACCCGGCCGACGTGACCGTGCGCCTGCCCCTGACGGGGCTGATCGTCGAGGACGTGATGGGCAACGCCCGCCCGCCGGCAGCCGAGGGGGGCGTCACGCCGCTGAAGCTCGCCGCCGGGCGGCCGGTGTACGTCTACGCCGCCGACGACCGAAGCGGGGCGAAGCTGGCGGCGGCGTTGCGTCCGCTGCACGAGAAGGCCCCCGACGGCGGCGCGGGCGCGGGGGTGTACCGCCTGCCGATGACCTGGCGGGGCGAGGAGACCGGCGAGACGGCGGGGAACCCCTACGAGCTGGAGGGCACGCCGCTGTGGCGGCTGGACCGCATCTGGCCGGACGACCCGATGAAGTACGGCCACTACCGCCGGATGCCGTGGGGCAAGGACCAATGGGCGGCGACGAAGCACGCCCACGGCGGTCAGCCGAAGGCGAGCGTGCGGCGGGGCGAGGCGAACCTGAGCGCCCGCGCCGCCTGGAGCGGCCAGGCGGGGGAGAAGCTTCCGGCGCTGGTGTTCGTCGCGCCGAAGACGGGCGAGTACGCCGTCAGCGGCGAGCTGACCGCCCGCGTGTGGTACGGCAGCGGGAAGGTGACGATGCTCGTGCTGCTCCGCGACGACGCCGTCGTGGCCGAGCTGAAGCGGTACACGCTGGAGTCGAACAAGCCGGTGGACCTCGCGGGCCTGGCCGTCCAGCTCGAGCAGGGCCAGGAGCTCGTCTTCGTCCCCCGCTTCGGCCGACACCACGTCGCGGCGGGCTTCAAGTTCGAGGGCCTGACGCTGCGGCTGGGGGGCGAGTGACCGGGGGGTGAGCGTTCCTCCGGGCCGAAAGCCCGGCCGCGCGGTACAATGCTCCCGAGGTGAACGCCATGGACACCACGCAGACCGACCGCATGACGGCCGAGCAATTCGCCGAGCTGGACGTCGAGGGGCCGTGCGAGCTCATCGAAGGGGCCGTGCACATGGTGACGCCGGCTGCTTGGGAATCGGGGCGCCTCGGGGCGCGGGTCGCGCGGGCGTTGCTGAACTTCGTCGAGCCGGCCTGCCTGGGCGAGGTCGGGGGCGCCGACGCCGGCTTCATCCTCTCCCGCGACCCCGACACGGTCCGCGCCCCGGATGCGGCCTTCGTCCGCGCCGACCGCCTGGCCGAGCGGATCGAGGGCTTCTTCCCCGGCCCGCCGGACCTGGCGGTCGAGGTCGTCTCGCCGAGCGATCGCGTCCACGACGTCGAGGCCAAGGCCGAGGCCTGGCTCGAGGCGGGGACGCGCATGGTGTGGGTCGTCTGGCCGAACACGCGGACGGTGTCGGTTCACGTTCCCGGCCAGCCGGTGCGGACGTACCGCGAGGGCGAGGCGCTCTGCGGCGCCGACGTGATCCCCGGCTTCGAGTGCGACGTGGCCGACGTGTTCGCCTGAGCGACGGCGGCGCCGTCAGCCGATCGTCTCGGACCCCGCGGGAGTTGCCGCCGCCCCGCCCGGGGCGGGCAGGCCGATCAGGAGACGCCTCGTGCGGGAACAACGTATGGTGTTCCTTCGTTCTCGATCTCGCGTGCGGCCGGAGCCCGGCGCCACGCGTCCTCGCGCGGTGTGAGCATGTCGTCGGACGGCCATCGGGCCAAGCGACCATATCGGGGGACGGGAGACCGGAAATGACACGGTGGACGACGATGGCGACGGCGTGGGCGGTGTTGGGCCTGGCCGCCGGGGCCGCCGGGGCGGCCGAGCAGATGGGCTTGCGCCTGGCGTACTCGGGTTACTTCGGCGGCAGCCAGTGGGACCAGCCGCGGGAGATCATCCCGCTGGCGGACGGCTCGGTGGTGATCGGCGGGCAGACGTTCTCACCGGACCTGCCCGCCACGCACGGGGCCGTGCAAGGCGTCTACCGCGGAGAGCCGGCCGGGACGGGCCACCCCGGCGTGGTCGGCGGGGACTGCTTCGTCGCGAAGCTCGACCGCTTCGGGCGCGGGCCGACGGCGTGCACGTTCTTCGGCGGCTCGAAGCAGGAGCGGGCGACCTACGGGATGCTCCGCGACCGCGAGGGCAACATCGTCATCACCACCGGCAGCCGCAGCCGGGACCTGCCCACGACGCCGGGGGCGTACCAGAAGGCCTGCGGCGGGGGCAAGTCGGACGTGCTGCTGGCCAAGCTCTCCCCGGGGCTGACCTCGCTGCGATGGTGCACGTACGTCGGCGGCAGCGGCGAGGACTGGCCCCGCGGCGGGCTGGCGATGGACGCCGACGGCAACGTCCTCGTCGTCGGGCGCTGCACCTCGCCGGACTTCCCCGCCACCGACGGCGTGATCCGTCCGAAGCTCCGCGGCCGCGGGGGCGACGGGATGATCGTCAAGGTCGCCGCGGACGGCAACGCGATCGTCTGGGCGACGCTGCTGGGCGGCTCGGACTCAGACGAGCTGATGGGCGCGTGCGTGGACGAGCGGGGGTTCGTCTACGTCGCCGGGCACACCCGCTCCCGCGACCTGCCCTGCACGCTGCGAGGGCTCCAGCGGAAGCTGCGGGGCAAGAGCGACTGCTGGCTGGCCTGCCTGACGCCCGACGCGAGCAAGCTCGTCTACTGCACCTACCTCGGCGGGGCCGGGAACGAGTTCGCGGAGCACCGGCCCCTGCTGCTCGACGACGGCAGCATCCTGCTGACCGGCGTGACCGCCTCGGAGAACTTCCCCACCACCGACCGCGTCATCCAACGCCGCCTGCGGGGCAAGACCGACGGCTTCCTCACGAAGGTCGGCCGCGACGGCCGGGCCGTCTTCTCCACCTACCTCGGCGGGCGAGGCGGGGAGTTCCTGCTCATGCCGCAAACCGACGCCGCCGGGCGGATCTATCTCGTCGGGCGAAGCGACTCGCCGGACTTCCCCGTCTCGCCCGGCGCGATCCAGCGCCGCCCGGCCGGCAAGGGCGACGGCGTGCTGATCGTCGTCTCCCCCGACGGCCGGCGGGTGCTGTACTCGACGTACCTCGGCGGCTCCGGCGACGACATCATCCGCGCCTTGGCCGTGCAGCCGGACGGCACGGTCTACCTGGCGGGCAACACCGACTCCGACGACCTGCCCACCACCCGCGGCGTCCCCCAGCGCTACCGCAAAGGCGACCACGACGGCTTCGTCATGAAGCTCGTCCCCGCCCCCGTCCGGCGCCGGCGGTGACGACGGGGCCCCGGCGTGGGGTCCAACCGCCTCCGCCGCCGCGTCTGCCGCGACGCGCTCTCTTCGCGGTCGGCGCGGGGCGCCTTCGGTGCCCGGCGTGGTCACGCTCGCCACGACGCGATCTCAGCGCGGGCGGGCCTCGTTGGCGAAGAAAAGGGACGTCCCGGCGGCGGCCCTCCAAAGCCCGCGTCGCGCCCTGTGGAGTGCGGCGGCTGCGACGCCGCTTTCGCGGGAGCACCGGGCGCCAGCGGCGCCCGACGCGGGCACGCTTGCCGCGACGCGATCGCGGCGCGACGGGGGTGCCGTCGGCGAAGAAAAGCGGCGTCGCAGCCGCCGCTCTCCACAGTTGGCGCCGTGCTTCTTGGACGGCGGCGGCCGGGGTGCCGGTTTGGCCCCGGCGGCGGTGTGTGCAGGGGCGATCGGGTTGGTATAATGCGGGCGGTCGGGGGTTGGCTCAAGCGGGATGGCGAGATGGCGTTGCGTGACAAGCTCGAGGCGCTTCGGCGGAGTGTCGAGTCGGTGATGTTCGGCAAGGCCGAGGCGGTGCGGCAGGTGCTGGTGGCGCTGCTGGCGCGGGGGCACGTGCTGCTGGAGGACGTGCCCGGGGTGGGCAAGACGATCCTCACGCGCGCGGTGGCCCGCAGCATCGACTGTTCCTTCAGCCGCATTCAGCTCACGCCCGATCTGCTGCCCAGCGACATCCTCGGCGTGAGCGTGTACGACGCCGCCACCGGGCAGTTCGCCTTCAAGCCGGGTCCGATCTTCGCCCAGGTGGTGCTCGTCGACGAGATCAACCGCACCACGCCGCGGACGCAGAGCGCCCTGCTGGAGGCGATGAACGAGTCGCAGGTCTCCGCCGACGGCACGACGCACGAGCTGGGCCCGCCGTTCATGGTCCTGGCCACGCAGAACCCCCACGACTTCGAGGGCACCTACTTCCTGCCGGAGAACCAGCTCGACCGCTTCATGCTCCGCGTGCGGATCGGCTACCCGGACCGCCGCACCGAACGCGAGATCCTCCGCACGCGTCCGGCCCAGACGCGCCTCGACGCCCTCGAGCCGGTCCTGACCGCCGAGGAGGTCCTCGCCGCACAGAACGCCGCCTCCGACGTCCGCGTCGACGAGGCGATCACCGAGTACATCCTCTCGCTGGCCGAGGCCACCCGCCGCCAGGACGACCTGGCCGTCGGGCTCAGCCCGCGGGGGTCGCTGGCGCTGGCCCAGGCCGCCCGGGCCGCGGCGCTGCTGGACGGGCGGGACTACGTCGTCCCCGACGACGTCAAGACCCTCGCCCCGGCCGTCTGCGCCCACCGCCTGGTCGCCCGCGCCGTCGCCGGCAACGGCGCGGTCGAGGCCGAGAGCCTCTTCCGCCAGATCCTCGAGTCCCTGCCGGCGCCGAAGTGACCGCCGATGAGCGTCTTCCGCCGCATCCTCGCCACGCGATCGCGCCTGACGCTGGCGGGCTGGCTGTTCCTGGCCGGGTCGCTGGTCGTGGCCGTGGCGGCGCTGAATACCGGCCTGGCGCTGCTGTTCGTCATGCTGGGGGGAATGCTGGGGGCGGTGCAGCTCTCGGGCATGCTCGCGCGGCGGAGCCTCGCGCCGGTGACCGTCCGCCGCGTGCTGCCCGAACGCTGCCGCCAGTTCGCCCGCACGCACGTCGGCTACGAGTTCCGCTGCCGCGGCGGGCGAGGCACCGGCCTGGCCCTGCGGCTGGCCGAAGAGCCCCCGCCGGCGAAGACCGACGACGCCCCGGCGCTGGAGATCCCCCCCGCCCACTGCCCCCACGTGGCCGGCCGAAAGCACGCCACGGCCCGCGTGGCCGTGCTGCCCCGCCGCCGGGGGCGCATCCGGCTGGAGGGCGTACGGCTGTCGACGACGTTCCCGTTCGGCCTGGTCCGCGCCCGGCGGCGAGCCCGCCTGGCCGACGAACTGATCGTCTGGCCGGCGCGGGGTGAGCTGACGGCGCCGCTTCTCGGCGGCGGGGAGGCCCTCGAGGCCGCGACGGCGTCGGCGGCGCGGGCCGGCGGCAGCGACGAGTTCGTCGGCGTCCGCGAGTACCGCGCCGGGGACAGCATGAAGTGGATTCACTGGCGTCGCACGGCCGGGCGCGGCGAGCCGGTCGTCCGCGAGATGTCCCGCCCGCAGCCGCGGACCCTGTGGGTGGTGCCCGAGACGTTCCGCCGCGCCGAGGACCCCGCGGGGCGGGGGCGGCGCGAGAAGGTCCTCCGCTTCGCCGCGACGCTGACCGAGGACGCCCTGGCGGCCGGCTACCGCGTGGGGGCGGCGCTGGCACGGGGGGACGGGGTGGTGGTGGTGCACCCCAGCGACCGCCCGTCGCAGCGGCGGCGTCTGCTGGACGCCCTGGCCGACGCCGACGACAACCGGGCGCACCGCGTGGATGAGGCCCTCCGCCACCTTCGCGCGGGCTGGCTGCGCCACGCGCGGCTGGTCGTCGTCGCGCCGGAGTCCGGCCCGGACGCCCTGGATGCCGGCGCGCTGCCCGCCCTCCGCCGCGACTGCCGCCAGTTCGCCTTCCTGCCCGTCGAGCGGCTGGGGGACGTCTTCGACGACGTGGTCCCACCGGGCAAGGAGGACCGCTGATGCCCGTGGTGCCCTACAGCCCCGCCGACAGCCGCGCCGGGCGCCGCCGCCTGGAGCTTGCCCTGCTGCTGACCATGCTGCTGTCCTCGGCGATGTTCGCCGTCGCCGAGCGGCGGGCGACCTACCTGGCGATCTCGGCGGTCGCCATCGCCGTCCACGCCGCGGCCGCCTTCCGCCGCCGGGAGGTCTGCGTCCGCCGGCTGCTGCTGAACCTCGCGGTGGTGGCCCTCGGCGTGCTGCTGGTCTGGCGGTTCCTGTCCTCCAGGCAGAACCTGCTGGTCGCGCTGGGGCATTACGTCTCGCTGATCCAGCTCTGCAAGCTCTTCGAGCGCAAGCGCCACCGCGACTACGTGCAGATGCTCGTGATGAGCCTGCTGCTGGCACTGGCCGCCGGGATGATGAGCCAGGACCTCCTCTTCGGCGTGCTGTCGCTGCTGTACGTGGTCAGCGTGGCCTACACGGCGGCGGCGCTGACGATGTGGCGCAGCCGCCGGGACGCGGTCCTCTCGGCCCCGGCCGGCGCCGCCGGCGGGCCGGGGCGCTGGCCCGGCGGGGCCCTGGCTGCCCGACTGGCCGTGCTGCTGGTCGGCGTGCTCGCCGCCGGCGTGGTGGTGTTCATCGTCTGCCCGCGCAGCGTGGCCGGCAGCTCGCCGATGAACCCCTTCCGCCGCGACGGCCGATCCGGCTTCAGCGACAACGTGCGGCTGGGTCGGCCGCGGGAGATCACCCTGTCCGACCGCGTGGTGATGCACGTCCGCTTCACCGCGGCGGAGGGCACGCCGTTGGGGGACGTCGGCCCGGCATACTTCCGCGGGCGGGTGTACACCCGGTACGCCGACTCCCGCTGGGATATCCCGCCGTCGGCACGGACACACTCGCCGGTGTACGTGCCCTCCCACGTCCTGGACCGGACGGTGCGGCAGGAGGTCTCCATGGTGCCCGACCTGCTGCCGACGACGTTCGTCTGCTATCCGACGATCAAGGTCCTTGCCCCCGGCCGGAAGGTCCGCAAGTTCCGCTACCTCCAGTACGGCCTGGACGACCACGGCGACAGCGACGCGATGGTGACCTACACCGGCCTGCTGGTGCCTCCCGAGCCCACGACCCCCCAGCGGCGGTACCTCCAGGCCCTCCGGCGCCACTACCGCGCCCGCAGCCGCGGGGAGGACTTCTCCGTGGCCGTCCCGCCCCGCGTGGCCGCTCTGGCCCGGCAGTGGTGTGCGCCGCTTCTGCTGCCCGGTACCGGGCGCGTACGCCCCGGCGCCGCGACGGCCGCGGCGCGGCGGATGGCCGACCGCCTGGGCGAGCGGTGCACCTACAGCCTGGACCTCACCGACGCCGACCCCGGCCGCGACGGCGTGGAGGACTTCCTGTTCCACCTCCGCCGCGGGCACTGCGAGTACTACGCCTCGGCCCTGACGGTGATGTGCCATGCCGTCGGGATCACCGCGCGGCTGGCGACGGGCTTCTGCTCGCAGGAGGTCGATGCCGACGGGCGGTACGTCGTCCGCCAGAAGGACGCCCACGCCTGGACGGAAGTCTACGGCGGCGACGGCAGGTGGGTCACCGTCGAGGCCACGCCCGCCGGGCGGCTCAACCCGCCGGCCAGGCGGGGCTGGAACCGCTGGTGGGTCGGCCTCGGGCAGACGTGGCGCGACTGGGAGTTCCTCTGGTACAGCCGTGTCGTCGGCTACGACGAGGAATCCCGCCTCCGGCTGGCACGGCAGATCCGCGAGATGATGCTCCATGCATGGTCGGCCGTGCGCGCCGCCGCGGCGGCCGTGTGGCAAGGCCTCGTCGCCCTCTTCGCCCGAGGCGAGATCGAGGCCGCCGTGGTGTGGTTCTTCCTCGCCGTGGCGTTCCTGTCGGGCCTGTCCACGGCCGGCGGATTGCTTCTCCGCTGGCGTCGCGCCCGGCGCCCGCGACGTCGCGGCCTCCACCGGCCGCGCCCGCCGGCGTTCTTCGCTCGCGTGCTCAAGCTGCTCCGCCGCCACGGCGTCCGCCCCCGCGCCGACCAGACGCCCCGGGAGTGGGCCGCCGCCGCTGCCGCTGGCCTGGACCTGCCCCCGGAGCTGCTCGGGGAGCTCATCGAGCGCTACTACCGCATCCGCTGGGGCGGCGTCGAGCCGACCCCCGCGGACCTCGCCGCCGCCGACGAGGCGGTCCGCAGGCTGACCGAACGCCTGGCGGAGTGAGTGCGGACGCCGGGAAGCCGCCGGCCTCGCGCCCGGGCAAACGCGGCGCCGACGGGGGTTCTCTGGGCGGCGGCGGCGCGGTATCCTCTCTCTTTCGTGTTCCCCGTCTGAGGAGTTGCGTGCATGAAGGCCATCATGGTGATGTTCGATTCGTTGAACCGGCACATGCTCCCGTCGTACGGCTGCGACTGGACGCACACGCCGAACTTCCAGCGCCTCGCCGAGCGGTCGGTGCGGTTCACCAACTCGTTCGTCGGCTCGATGCCCTGCATGCCCGCCCGGCGGGAGCTGCACACGGGGCGGTACAACTTCCTCCACCGCAGTTGGGGCCCGCTGGAGCCGTTCGACGACTCGACGCCCGAGATCCTCTCGCGCAACGGCGTCCACACCCACCTGGTCACCGACCATTATCACTACTGGGAGGAGGGCGGCTGCACGTACCACACGCGGTACAACAGCTTCCAGTTCTCCCGCGGGCAGGAGGGCGACCTGTGGATCCCCCGCCTGGCCGAGCCGCGCCGCCCGGGCAACGTCGCCGGGCGCGTCGTCCGCCAGGACCTGGTCAACCGCGAGTACATCGGCAGCGAGGAGAACTTCCCCCAGGCGAAGACCTTCCGGATGGGCATGGAATTCCTCGAGGCCAACCACGAGCAGGACAACTGGTTCCTGCACATCGAGACGTTCGATCCCCACGAGCCGTACTTCGTCCCCGACGCCTACAAGGAGCTCTACGACTTCGAATTCGGCGACCTGCACTTCGACTGGCCCAAGTACGAGCAGGTCGTCGAGTCGCCCGAGCAGATCGCCCACATCCGCCACGTCAACGCCGCCCTGATCAGCATGTGCGACGCCTACCTCGGCCGCGTGCTCGACCGCATGGACGCCTACGGCCTGTGGGACGACACGATGCTGATCGTCAACACCGATCACGGCTTCCTGCTGGGCGAGCACGACTGGTGGGCCAAGTGCCGCCAGCCGTTCTGGAACGAGATCGCCCACACGCCGCTGTTCATCCGCGACCCGCGGTCCGGGCGCGAGGGCGCCGCGTGCGAGCAGCTCGTCCAGACCATCGACCTGCCCGCGACGCTGCTGGGGTACTTCGGCGTGGACCGCCCGGCCGACATGCAGGGCCGGGACCTCGCCGCGACGATCGCCTCCGACGAGCCGGTCCGCCAGGCCGGGCTGTTCGGCATCCACGGCGGGCACGTGAACGTCACCGACGGGCGGTACGTCTACATGCGGGCCCCCGTGGCCGAAAACCGCCCGTTGAACCAGTACACGCTGATGCCCTGCCACATGCGGCACACGTTCGGCGTCCACGAGCTCCAGGACATCCGCCTGGCCGAGCCGTTCGGCTTCACCAAGGGCTGCCGGACGATGCAGATCGCCTGCGGAGGCCCCGGGGGGTGGACGGACGCCTCGCAGTTCGGCACGCTGCTGTACGACAACGAGACGGACCCCGCCCAGAACAGCCCGCTGGACGACCCCGAGATCGAGGGGCGGATGATCGATCACCTCGTCCGCGAGATGCACGCCGGCGAGGCCCCCCCGGAGCAGTTCGAGCGGCTGGCGCTTCAGCCGAAGGAGGCCTGAGCCATGCGCGTCGCACTGATCGGCCCGCCGCAATCGGGCAAGAGCACGCTGTTCGCCGCCGTCGCCGAGGCGTCGGGTAGCCACGTGGACCTCTCCCGCCCGGACCAGCCGCACCTGGCGGCCGTCAAGGTCCCCGACGACCGCCTCGAGTGGCTGACCGAGCTGCACGACCCCAAGAAGACCACGCCGGCGGAGCTGGAGTTCCTGGACCTTCCGGGCTTCGACCTCTCCGACGAGCCGGGGCGCCAGCGGGCGCGGGCGCACTGGCAGGAGATGGAGCACAGCGCGATGCTGGTGTTCGTGGTCGCGGGGTTCGAGGACCCGGCGGTCGCGCCGTATCGCGGCCGGGTGGACCCCGAGGCGGACGTCGAGGAGCTTCGCAACGAGATGCTCTTCGCGGACCTGGAGCGTGTGACCAACCGGATCGAGAAGCTCGAGGTGGCGGTGAGGAAGCCCACCGCCCATCGGGCGGACGACGAGGCGGAGCTGGAGCTGATGCGGCGGCTGCGGGACACCCTCGAGGCCGAGAAGCCCATCGCCGAGGCGATCGGGGGGGAAGGCGAGGCCAAGCTGGTCCGCAGCTTCCAGTTCCTCACGCTCAAGCCGACGATGGTGGTGGTCAACTGCGGGGAGGACGCCGCCGCCGAAGCGGGCCCCGGCGAAGTCGGCGGGCTGCCCGCCCTCCAGCTCTCGGCGAAAATCGAGGAGGAGATCGCCGAGCTCTCCCCGGCCGAGCGGGGCGAGTTCCTCGCGGACCTCGGCATCGAGTCGTCGGCCCGCGATCGGCTGATCCGCGGCTGCTACCAGCGGCTGAACCTGATCAGCTTCCTCACCGACGGCCCCGACGAGTGCCGCGCCTGGACCATCGGTGCCGGCGCCGACGCGGTGACGGCGGCGGGGGAGATCCACACGGACATCGCCCGGGGGTTCATCCGCGCGGAGGTGGTGGCCTTCGAGGACCTCCACGCCGCCGGCGACCACAAGGCCGCCAAGGCCGCCGGAAAGGTCCGCCAGGAAGGCAAGCACTACGTCGTGAAGGACGGGGACGTGATCTACTTCCGGTTCAACGTGTAGCGGCCGGGCGACCCCGGCCAAGGCCATGGCTCCGCGCAAGGCGACGGGCAAACCGGCTCTTCGATGGTGGCAGCGGCTCTGCCGGCTGGCCGTCGGTCTGCTGCTGCTGCTGGCGGCGGCGTACGCCGCCCTGCCCTATTGGGCGCCCACCGGCCTGCTCTGCCGCCGCCTCGCCGCCGACCTCGCCGCCCAGACCGGCGTGGCTGTCCATGTCGAGGGCATGACGCTCGGCTGGGCCGACGGGATCGAACTCCGCGGGCTGACCATCGCCTCGCCGGAAGGCTTCGGGGATGCCCCGGCCGTGCGGGTCGAGCGCGTGCGGACGGAGCTGGCCCCGATCGACCTGCTCGCCCGAGGCCGGCTGGGCCACCTGGAGCTGATCTCCCCGCGGGTGAACGTCCGCATCGACGCCGAGGGGGCGGTGAACCTCGCCCCGCTCGCGCGGCTGGAGGGCGGGCCGGATGTCGGGCGCGTGAGCGTCCGCGACGGCGTGGTCGTCCTCCGCGTGGCGGCGTCGCCGAAGACCGTCAACCTGCGGGTGGCGAGCTTCCAACTGGACACCTCCGGCCTGCGGCAGATGAGCATGTCCGCGGCGCTGGTTCAGGACGGCAACGTCCCGGAGGCGCCGGTGAGCCTCTCCCCACGCGCCGTCCAGGGCGCCGAGGCCGCCAGCGCGTCGCTGACGTTCCGCAACGTCGACCTCGCCCAGCTCCCCCTGGCCGAGCTGGCCGGGCTGGACGTCCGCAAACTCAGCGGCCTGGCCGACGGGGCGCTGGACCTGAGCGTCCGCGCCGACGGCGTGGTCGAGAGCTTCCGGGCGGGCGTGTCGGCGAGGAAGCTGGAGGTCCAGCCCGCCGACCCGAACGTCCGCCTGCCGGCGCTGGACGCCGCCCGCGTGAGCGTCGCCGCGCGGTACGACAGCCTCACCCGGGCCCTGGAGCTGGAGAGCTTCGCCCTCCGCCTGCCCGGGGCCGACCTCACCGGCGAGGCCGAGGTCTTCAGCGAGGCCCTCGCCGGGCACTGGGAGGCCGTCGAACGCCTCCAACTCCGCGGCGAGATCGACCCGGCCCGGCTGGCCTCGCTGCTGACCGGCGCCGACGAGTTGCCCGGCGGCCTGGCCGTCCGGGGGCCGGTCGGCGTCGGCGTCGACGCCCGGCGCGAGGGCACAAGGCTTCGCCTGCGCCTCGAGGCCGACGCGACCGCCGCCGCACTCTCCCGCGCGGGCAGGCAGCTCAAGCCCCCCGGGCGAGAGCTCCGCATGGGCCTCGCCGGCGAGCTCGATCATCGCACCAGCAAGCTGACCGCCGAGGAGAGCTTCCTGCGATTGGCGGGCAACCGCTTCACCGGGCACGGGGCGCTGCGCAGCCTCCGCCGCCTCGCCCGCCGCCTCGGCCGACAGACCCGCCCGCTGGGCGGCGCACTGCTGGCCGAGCTGACCGGGCTGGACTGGCGCGGCGAGTGGGAGATCACCGACCTGCCGCCACTGCTGGCGGCCATGGGCGACGCCGCCGCCCGCCCGCCATGGGCCGACCTCCGCCTCGACGGCGAGCTCACCGGGCGATGGTTCCTCCACCACGGCTCGACCACGCGCGTGCACGTGACCTTCCACGCCCCGCCGGCGACGCGCCTGGCCGTCGGCGAGGCGTTCGTCAAGCCGCCCGATACGCCCCTGGACCTGGACGTCAACCTTGCCGTCGCGCCCAACGAGCCCGGCCTGCGGGACCTCGGCGTTGTCCTCACCGCCGGGGCCGGCAGACTGGCCCTCGAGCAGGCCGATGTCATGCCCGCCGGCACGGACGGGACGCCCCCGCGGGCGAGGGGGCGGTTCTCCGTCGAGGACCTCCCGGCGCTGCTGGCTTGCCTGCCCGCCGCCGCCAACCTCGATGGCCGCGTCGCCGGCGGGCTGTCGGGGCAGTTCGACGTCGTCGCCGACGGCCGGCTGCACAGCCTGCGGCTTGCCGCCGACCTCAAGCCCGCCGACCTCCGCCTGGGCCCATGGTGGGTCAAGCCCCCCGGCCGCGCCGGAGAGCTGCGCCTCCGCGCTGCCTGCCCCCGCGCCGACGGCCCGGCGGAGTTCTCCGCCGTGTGGGAGACCCCCCGCGGCCAGGTCGACGCGCGGGGCGTGCTCCCGGCGGGCCTTCCCGCCACGGCCCGGCAGTGGCGGGCCCTGCTGGCCGGGCGACGTGCCGGCCCCGAGGGCACGGTCGCGAGGCTGTCGGCCGAGGCGGACGTGACGGACGCGTCCTGGCTGGCGGCCGCTTCGCCCGCCCTGGCCGACGCCCTCGGCGGCGCGCGGCTCGGCGGGGGGGCGCGAATCACCGCGACCGGGACGGTGCGCCCCGATGCGGCCGACGCCAACTGCTTCCTCGATGCCACCGCGCTGACCTGCGCCGTCGATGCCCCCGTTGCCCGGGCCAAGGCCGCCGGCACTCCCTGCACGCTCGCGCTGGTCGGCCGCATCCAACGCCGCGATGGCGAGCTCGACCTCCACCTGCGCCGGGCCGAGGCCGCCCTCGGCGATGCCCGCGCAAGCCTCACCGGGCAGGCACGCCTGGCGGACGAGGCCCACGCCGCCACGCAACCCGCCGCCCTCGCCGGGCCGCTGCGGGCGATCGAGGCGCGAATCGACGTGGCCGCCGGGCCCGACGAGGCGCTGGCCGCCCTGCTGCCGGAGCTCCGCCGACTTCGCGACCGCCACGGGCTCTCGGGGCGCGTGCGACTCGGCGGGGCCCTCCGGGGCGCCGACGGGCGATGGCGGGCCGATCTGCTGCTGGACGCCAACGAGCTGGCAGCCGCCAACCTGCTGCCGCCCGCCGATGCCGCCGAGCCCAACGCTCCGCCTGCGCGGCTGGGGCCGGTCGTCAAGCCGGCGGACGTGCCGGCCCGGCTGGCGGTGAACGCCTCGGCCCCGGCGGACCTGTCGCGCCTCGACGTGTCGCAGGCGGAGCTGCTGGCCGGCGACCTCCGCGTCGGCCTCTCGGGTTCGGCCCGGCTGGTTCGCGATGGCAACGCCCTCGCCGTGCAGCCCGGGGAGGGTTCGCTGAGGGTCACCGCCTCTACGAAACGCGCCCGGACGCTCGAGCGGCTGCTGCCCCGGCTGGCGCCGCTGAAGCTCCGCGGCGCCGCGGCCGTGACGGCCGAGCTGATCGACGCCAACGGCCCGGCGGTCGCCTCGGCCTCGGCGGCGCTGGAGGGCATGGTCGTCCGCCTCCGCGGGCGGAACGTGCACCTCGACGGCGAGCTCGCCGTCCGCGGCGTGCGCCCGCGGGCCGTGCGGCTGCGGCTGGGCCCGGAGCCCGACGACATGGTGGAGCTGCCGGCGATCGACCATCTGAGGACCGACGGCCTGGAGGTGCTCGTCGGGGGCACGCACGGGTGGCTGGTGGCGGACGTGTCCTCGTTGCCGGTGGGGCCCGAGGGATCGTTCCAGGTCCTTGCCGACCGCTGGGACAACGCCGAGCTTGTCGCCTGGCTGGGCGAGAAGGGCGCGGCGACCCGCCCGGCGGCCCGGACGCTCGACGAGGACGACGCCAACGCCGTCCGCGCGACGGGGCGGATGCTGGCCCGGCTGGTGAAGCGGCTGCTGGGCCCCGCGGAGCTGGGCGGGCGGATCGACGTCCGCCACTTCCGCACGTACGACGAGTCCGTCCGGCAGGTCTACGACCTCCGCCGCCTCGCGGCGCGGCTGAAGGTCGCTGACGGCGAGCTTTCATTCCGCTACACCGCCGGGCTCAACGGCGGGCGGACGACGAGCGGCTGCACGGTGGACCTGACCCGCCCGGCTTCGGTGGCGGCGTGCAGCGGCGGGCTGGAGGACGTCCTGGCCGAGGACAACATCCAGCCGCAGTTGGCCAAGCAGTTCCCGGGCAACACGGTGTACGGTACGTTCAGCCGGCAGGAGGAGACGAAGGCGGCGCTGTCGGAGCTCCTGGCCGGGGCGATCGACCCGCGGTACGACGTGCTGAAGGTGGGCACGGGCAAGACGGTCGCGACCGACGGGATGACCGAGGGGCGGGCGGCGCCGAAGTTCATCACCAACATCTTCCCCGGGCTGAACCTCGCGAAGTACCGCTACCGCAAGATGACCGGCTTCGCGGAGTTCCGCCCCGACGGGACGACCGCCAACGACCTGATCTTCGACGGGCGGGTCTACGACCTCTACATGGAGGGCACGACCGACGCCAACAACATCGGGCGCTACGAGATCGGGCTGATCCTGCTGGGCCAGCCCCAGTCGGCGGAGTGGAACCACACCTACCGCCAGGGCCGGATCCCCATCCTGAACTTCAAGGCCCGCATCGAGGGCGGGACGATGCACGATGAAGAGGTCTCGTACCTCTGGCCCAACGAGACGCTGTTCACGATCTTCCTGAAGAACAACATTTTCTACCGCATCTGGCTGGCGGCCGGTAAGAATAGGGAGGTCCCGCCACCGGCCGCGACCCAACCCGTGGAGCGTCGACCATGACGGCCTCGCCCCCGACAACCCGGACGCCGCCGGCGGAGACGTCCCGCTGGCTGCTGCGGTCGGCCTCGCCGCTGCGTACGGTGATCTACCTGGGCCTGCTGCTGGCGGGCTTCGCGGTGACCGCGGCGTTCTGGCGGTACCTGGCCACGGGCTCGTGGGCGGAGTTCCACCCGCTGGCCTACTACCGCGACCTGGCCACGCCGACCGGCGAGATCTTCCGCCACCCGCTGGACGTGCTCAGCTACCCCTGGATGATCGCCGTCAGCGGCTCGGCGCTGGGTCTGCTGGTCTTCGTGCCCCTGCTGACCTCGGTGGCCTACCGGCCGCTGCTGGCGGCGCCGTTCGTGCTGATGGTCGCCGTCCTGGCCCACGCGCCGGTGCTGGCGCTGGCGGCGGGCATCGGCTGCGTCGTCGCCGGGCGAAACCGCCTGCGAAACGACATGCCCTTCCTGGCGATGGTGCTGGGTCTGCTGCCGGCGGTGGGGTACTTCGCGCTGACCGCCCCGGGCGGCGTCGAGGCCGCCGCGGTCCAGCCCGTCCAGCGCTGGGCGCTGTACGCGCCGCTGCTGCTGGCGTTCGTGCTCGCCGTCGTCGCCGGGGCCGTCCTGCTGGGCCTGGCGAGGCTCTCGGGGCTCCGCCAGGGCGCCGTCTGCCCGCTGGCCGCCCTGCTGTGCGTCGCCCCGACGGTGGCGTTCCATCTCCGCATCGGCCACGACGAGCTGGCCTACGCGCTGATCGTCGACCGCGTGCAGACCGGCGGGGCGATCTTCGAGGACGAAGCCCTGCGCCCGTGGTCCCGCCGCCACGGGGCCGAGGGGCTCAACCCGCAGACCGTCGCCGTCCGCGTCCGGGAGCACCTCCAGCAGCGGCGGGACCGCCTGATCGACCGCTGCGACCGCTTCCTCGACCGCCACGCCGACAGCGACCGCAGACCCGCCGTCTGCTGGCTGAGGGCCCAGACCACGAGCCTCCAGCTCGACCGCGTCGCCCTGGCCAACGGGCTGATCAAGTACACCACCTCGCACACCCTCCCGGCCTCGGCGGAGGCCTGGCGGGAGCTGCGGGAGGGGTTCCCCGCCGCGCCCCAGGCAGCCCTCGCCGACCTGCACCTCGGCGAACTGGCCCTCAGGCGCCTGGCGCGCGAGGACGGCGAAGACCCCAACGTCCTCGTCCGCGAGGCCGACGAGCACCTCCAACGCGCCCGCGCGGCGCTTCGCAAGCTGCTGCCCGCCGCCGCCGACCGCCTGGGCCGGCCCGAGCCGACCCGCATGTTCGCCCCCCCGCCGGACGTCCCGCCGGCGAGCATGTACCGCACGGCGCTGGAGAGCGTCGAGCGGCTTCTCTGGCTGATGGAGCGCAACGACGTGCTGACCGACGCCAACAGCGCCGAGGCCCTCGGGGCGTACCTGGCGCTGAACCCCAAGGCCCCGGACTACCCCGTCCGGCTGAGCCGGCTGCTCAGCGACCCCGAGCACGCCCGGGAGCGGACGCCCATGGGCGACAACCTCAAACTCGCCGTCGCGCTGCACACGCCGGATATCTACCAGCGGGCCGAGATGCTCATCCAACTCGCCCGCGAACGCACCGATGCCGCCATCGTCGCCAACTTCGAGCTGGGCAAGCTCGCCCTGAGGACCGCCGAAGCGCCGGCCATCACGCTGACCCGCGGCCTCAAGACCCCCGAGGAGTACTTCCGCACCGTCATCGCCGCGCCGCCGAACCCGTATCAGCAGAAGGCCGCCGACCTGCTGGCCTCGCTGGCGTCCCGGCCGAGGGAGGGCTAGCCCGACCTCGTCGGGCGAAGACGCCATGGCGGAGCCCCGAGCCAACGACGACAACCCGCCGGCACCGGCGACCGACGGCCCCGCCCTCGGTGGGCGCCCGCGCCGGCCGAGAATCCTCGTGGTCACCGCTTCGGTGGGCACCGGGCACAACCAGGCCGCCCGCGCCGTCGGCGAGGGTCTCGCCGAGGCCGCACCCGACGCCGACGTTACCTGTGTCGACGTCCTGGATCACGCTGGGAGGCTGTTCCGGACGTACTACGCCGGGGGGTACAAGGCTCTCGTCACCCGCCTGCCCCGGCTGTACGGGCTGGGCTACCGCCTGACCGACCGCCCTCATCGTCCGGCCCGCGGGCTGCTCGAGCTCCGCAGGCTGCTCCAGGAGCGCGTGATGCTCCACCGCTTCGCCGACTTCCTCCGCGAGCTCGTGCCGGACCTGATCCTCCACACGCACTTCCTCGCCCCGCCGCTGGTCGCCCGGCTGATCCGCACCGGCCGGCTCGACACGCGACAGGCCGTCGTGGTGACCGACGTGGCCGTCCACCGCTTCTGGTACGCCGAGGAGGTGGATCGGTGGTTCGTCCCCGCCGACCGCAGCGCCGAGGCGGTCGGGCGCTGGGGCGTCGAGCCGGAGCGGGTCTGCGTCAGCGGCATCCCCGTCCAGGCCAAGTGGACCCCGCCCCCGGACCCCGCCGCCGCAAGGGCCGCCCGGGGCCTGCCCGCCGACAAGCCCGTCGTCCTGCTCTCGGGCGGGGCCGAGTTCACCTGCGGGCCGGTCTTCCGCGTCGCCCGCGGCCTGCTCGAGCGCTGCCCGGACGCGACCGTCGTGGTCCTGACCGGGCGGAACGAGAAACTCCACGCCCGCCTGGCCCGCCTCGGCGACGGCGGCGGACGACTGCGGCTCCAGGGCTTCACCGACCGGATGCCCGAGCTGGCGGCGGCGTGCTCGCTGATGGTCACCAAGGCCGGGGGGATCACCACCGCCGAGTGCCTCGCCGCCGGCGTGCCCATGGTCTTCCTCCGCCCCGTGCCCGGCCAGGAACGCGGCAACGCCCGCCACTTCACCGACCGGGGCGCCGCCGAGGTCGCCACCGGCGCCGACGACGCCGTCCGCCGCGCCGCCGCGCTGCTGGGCGACCCCGCACGCCTCCAGCGAATGGCCGATCAAGCCGGGGACCTCCACCGACCCGCCCGCCGGACGATCGCCTCCTGGGCGGCCTCGGCCGTCCGGGGGCGTTGACCGCCGCCCAGCGGGGTCGCGTCAGTTGCCCTGATCGATCGCGTCGGTCAACCGGGCCTTGACCCACGCGTCGCGCTTGGCCTGGTGCTCCCGGTCGTCGGGCTCCATGAGCATGAAGACGTGGCGGTTGGGCAGGATCAGCCGCCCGCGGCTGCGGAACGCGCCTTGGGCGTTGGTGCGGAAGAACGCCATGAGCACCTCGCGGAGGGCGCGGTCCTCGGCGAGCGTCCAGCCGGGATCGACGTCGTTCAGCAGGGCCGTGCCGACCCGCTTCTCGGTCTGCTTGCCGGGCACGGTCATGGGCAGCTTGACGCTCGGCCAGGCCTTCGGCTCGGCGAGGACGACCGCGGTCATCAGGGACGCCAGCGCCCGCACCGACCGGACGTACGCCTCGGAGGCGCTGTCGGGGCGGGTCAGCGTGCCCGCGTACAGCAGCATGGCCGTCCGGCGGGCCTTGGGGCTGCAATGGTACATGCTCGTCAGGTTCGCGAAGAACATCTGGAGGTGCTGGTAGAGGTGCTGGTTCTCGTTGTACAGCGACAGCAGCGTCTTGCCCGGGAGGGACGCGGCCATGTAGCTGTAGCCGAGCTGCCGCCAGACGATGACCTCGCCGATGTCGCCGCGGGTGAGGTCGTGGCGGTTGGCGAGGCGCCCGCCCTGCGGGGTCGTGCTGTCGACGAGGCTGGGATTCCAGGAGACGGTGATGGCCATCCGCCCGCCGGGCCGGACCTGCGCGTTCATGCCCGGCGCGTCGGCGGGGACGTAGCTGGCGACGATGTTGCGGTTCCAGATCCGGGCGCGGATCCGCTCGCTCGAGGTGCTCTTGCAGCTCTTCCACCACGCCGGGCGGAAGCCCGGCAGCATGCTGCGCACGTACGCCAGGTCCGCCCGCTGCTTCGGCGTCATCCGCGTCCGGCAGCGAAGGGCCTCGCGAAGGGCATCCGGCAGCTCGCTCCACGCACCGTCCATGTAGGCCGTGACCGCGGCCTCGTAGGCCTCCGCCGCCTCATCGGCGGCGTCTTCGGCGGCCGGCGCAAGCGACGCGGCGGCGAGCGTCAGAACACAGCATCCCAACCGTCGGGCGATCTTCATCGGCCTCTCCCATGGTGCGACATGCTCCCTCCGGACGCGCGACCTCTCGACGGGTCCATCCTAGCCAATCCCCCCGCCCCGAAACAAGCCGACTTGCCCGTGCCGCCGGAGCCCGCGCCGCGTCCGGCCGGGGATTACCGGCCAGTGGCTTGCCGGTCGCCGCCGCGGCGCACGTCGTAGTAAAGCGGCAGGTCCAGCGCGTCGGCCTCGTGGTCGTTGTTGCGCTGCTCGGTCTTGAGCTGGGGGTGTGCGGCCCAGGGTTCGAGCGTGAGCTTGTAGGTCCGGCCGACCTTGCGCTGGACGATCTCCGGCAGGTACTCACCGCCCAGGGTCGCCCAGTGGGCGACCTGGACCTTCTCGGCCTGGCAGGTACCGGCGAGGACTTTCTCCACCTTGTACTGGTTGACGATGAGGCAGCGGCGGTACTCGCTCGGGGGGTCGGTGGGCTTGCTCCTGGCCAGCAGCTTGCCCTCGAGGACGAGCCGCTGCGGCGGCTTGCGGTCGGCCAGGCGCTCGGCGTAGAGCTTGTAGCGGTCCTCGACTTCCTTGAGTTCCATGCCGCGGGCGTAGATGGCCAGGCCCTCGATGCGGCCCTTCCAGTCGCAGCCGCCGTCCCACTCATCCCCGAAGATCAGCCGCTGGGGGCTCCAGGTGCTGAAGTTGCCCTGGAAGGTGTAGTAGGGCTTGGTGGCCTTGCCGTCGACGTAGCAGCGGATCATGCCCGGATAGACGGTCAGCACGACATGGGAGGGCTTGCCGGCGGGCAGTTTGCACAGCCCCGCCATCGCGCCGCCCCTGCCCGTGCCGTTGGTGCGGATCTTCAGCGCCAGCGCGTCGAGGTGCTGGCAGAGCGCGAAGTTGCAGTTGGCGTTGCCCGAGGAGAATCCCACGATCCTCGCCGGGCCGGTCTGCGGGCCCTCCGCCGGCGTCAGCAGCGCCTCGACCGTAAACGCGTTCGACGCCTTGCACGCCGTCAGCAGGGCCTCGTTGACCTCCTCCGGCTCGGCGACGAACGAACCGCCGGTGACGTTCATGTCGTACAGCCGACCGAACGTCGCCCGCCCGCGAGGGGCGACCTTGCACTCCCGCGTGTTCCTGCCGTCGGCAGCCAGGACGCGGTTGGGCTTTTCGGCGTTCTCCCACAGGTAGACCAGCCCGTCGGTGTTGGCCGGCCAGGCGTCGTAGATCCGCTGCGCGCGGGCGAGCTCGTCGGCGGTCATCGCCGCGGCGGGTTTGCCCTCCAGCGCCCATTGCAGGGCGGCGTCGAACAGCTCCCATCCCGCCCCGGTGAAGTGGTTCACCGCGTAGTAGCCCATGAACATGCTCACCCGGCGGTTGGGGGCGCGGGTCTGCATTCGCGGCAGCGTCGAGCCGCTCTCGTAGCCGAACACCGCCGCCTTCGCCGGCGACCCCGGAAGCGCCGCGCCCACCTTCGCGTGCGTGAGCACCTGACCCCACCGCACCGGCAGCGGACGCTCGAAGACCTTCACCTTGCCGCTCAACCCCGCCGTCAGCGGGTGATCGCTCTCGGGGACCTCCAGCGTGTCGTCCCCGGCCGTGATCGCCCCGCCGCCGAGGTCCACCACCCGCAGCTCGGGGCAGAAATCGTTCCAGATCATCACCGGCGCGGGCACGGTGGCGAACTTCCGCACGGCCAGGCCGTGGCAGCTCGCCGGGATGAGCACGGCGGCCATGCCTTCGGCGGCCTCGGGGGTGATCTCGTCGTCGTTGGCGACGACCACGAGGTAGCCCATGTCCTCGATGCGGCGTTTGATCTTCAGCTCGGCCTCGCCGAGGCCGATGGACCCGCCGACGAAGAGCACCCGGGGGACGTCCCCGGCGGCGACGGTCACGTAGGAGGAGTTGGCGTCGTTGCCCTGGTCGTCGAACGCCCGGGCGCGCAGGCGGTGGATGCCCTCGCCGGCGCCCTTCCACGTCAGGCGGTAGGGCTTGGAGCCCGCCCTGCCGATCCGCTTGCCGTCGGCGAAGAACTCCACCCCGCGGACGGTGCCCTCCTCGCTGGTGGCGTCGGCCTCGACGGCGATCTCGGCCCCGGCGTCGAAGAGCTGGTTCTCCGTCGGCGACGTCAGCCGCACCGACACCGGCGGGGCGAACGGGAACAGCCGATGCTCCTTGATCAGCCGCACTCCCTCATGGGCCCAGATCCGGTGGCCCTCGGCGGTGTAGTGGTGCCCGTCAATGTACGGGCCGTCGCGGTCGATGACCACCGCGCGGGGGATGACCTCGGGGATCTTCGAAATCGCCTCGATGACGATCTCCTTGCACGCCCGGCGGTCGCGGGCCTGCTCCTCGAACTTGCCCATCAGAAGCGGCAGCTCGGGGTTGACCAGGTCCTGGCGGAACTCGGTCATCATCCCCTTGACGTTGTCGAGGTACCGCTCGGCCGACGAGCGGTTGCCCGCCTCGCAGAAGCCCACCATCGCCAGCACGCCCCCGGCGGTCGCGGTCTTCATGGCCGACCTGCTCGCCTTGGCCAGCGTGTTGTACCCGCTCTTGCCCTTGCGGAACTGCCCCTCGATGCTCGCGCCGCTGATGCCCCTCTTGACCGCACCGATGTGGTACTCGGGGAACTCCTCACACATCTTGTTGAGGAAGTGGATCTTCGGGCTGCCGTCGTCGCTGGCCTCCACCCACTTCTCCGCCCCCGTGTCGTACTGCCACGCCCGCGGGTGCCGCGGGTGGTCCTTCTTCCGCGCACGCCCGTCCATGTTCGAGTGGCCCAGGAAGATGTAGAAAATGAAGCGGTCCTTGGGGATGACCGCCCCGTCGGGCAGCTCGACCTGCCCCATCGCCCGCGGCGTTGCCATCGCGGTCAGCACCGCCGCCAGCAGGGCCCCCGCCGCGCCCGCGCGGCGCGACAGCCTCGTGATCGTGCGCATCATGTTGTGCCTCGAAGCCGAAGTGAGCGACGTCGCACCCGCGCCGGCGCGCGGGCGTCACAAGCGGTCCCGGCGGGACCTCCACCTGTTAATGCGGAAAGCCCCCGTTCAGTTACGCGCAGAGTCCGCCGCGAAGCGGCGCGCACCGGGTCAGAGCCCGCGGGCACACGCCGCGGCCCGGCCTCCGGCGACCGGCGCGCCCCGCTGCTCGGCCTCTATGTCCACGGGCCCGCCAGCGCGGTGACGGGATCGTGCAGGCAGGCGACGCCGCGGACGCGGAGGGCGTCGCGGCCCTGAATGCTCAGCAGCGCCGTCAGGCCCATCTCCTGGAGGGCCTGCCCCGCGCGGTCGGTGAGGTACGCCTCGGCCGGGGGGGTCACCCGGCGGTCGCCGGCGTCGTCGGTCCAGACGTGCATGGGCACGTCCTCGATGTCGCGGTACAGCTCGGCCGCCATCGCCCAGCCGGCCTCGGTGAAGCCGGCCCCCAGCACCTGAGCCAGCGCGAAGGCCGGGCTGCCCCACAGGTAGGCCTCGTGCCCGCTGTCGGGGGTGAGCTCCTCGAACGTGAACCGGTCCACCGGGTCGGTGTTCCGCCCGTACGGCAGGCGGAGCAGCATTCGAGGCAGGCCCAGGGCGACGTGCCCGGCCTCGGGCAGCTTGCGCAGCTCGGACCACGCCGCCTCGGCGTCGGCGTCGGCGTCGGCGGCCCAGTCGTCGGGGTCCGGCGTGGCGGCCAGGGACTCGCAGCCGGCGATCCGCGCGCTCGCCCCCGCCAGGAAGGCCGCGCCCGACGCCTTGGCGATCTTGGCGATCCGCCCCAGCACGCCCGCGTCGCGGGGGGTCTTCTCGAACGTGTAGGCCCCGGCGACCAGCGCCCATGGCTCGCCGCCCTGCGACCCGGCCGAGCGGGCGAAGAGCCGCTTGAACAGCTCGGTGGACTGGAGGTCCTCGGCGGCGAGCAGGTCGTCGTCGAGCTCGTCGCGGCTGACGTCGAGCAGGTGGAGCTTGAGCTCCTCGTCGGTTTCGAGGTGGGTGACGAGGAAGTGCAGCGACCGCCAGGCCGCCTCGGTGGCCTGGAAGCCCGGATCGTGCAGCAGCGACCGCATGAGCTCGGCGATGGCGTCGTCCACGCGAGCGACCAGGGCCGACTGCTCCTTGTCGCGGTCGGGCACGACGTGCGGGGCGACGATCTGCCGGATCATCGCGTCCAGGCGCGACCCGCCGCCGGACGCCGCCGTCGCGGGCTCCACACCCGCCGGGCGCTCCCCGAGCAGCCGCCCGAGCGTGTCGTCGTCGGTCTCGCTCCCGCCGTCGGCTGGGGGGTCGGTCCCGCCCGGTTCGGCGGGGGTGTCTTCGTCGGCGGGCTCCTCCGGCGGGGCGGAGGCCCAGGACCGCACCTCGGCCGCGGCGGCCTCGTAGGTCGAAGCGTTGGTCAGCCGCTGGCGGAGCGAGCGGAGGGCCTGGAAGATGTCGAGGTTGTCGTAGAGCTCGTCGGGGTGGAGGTCGTCGATGCTCCGCGGGCGGACGGGGAAGCTGCCCGCCCCGCCGACGGCGACGTCCACGCCGGCGTCCAGCGAGGCCAGAACGTCCTCCCAGTTGTCGACGTCGACGAAGTGCATCTTCCGCCCCGCAAGCGGCTGGCGGAGCCCGCGGGCGCCCCGGCCGCTGAAGTCGCCCAGCAGCAGGATGCGGAAGGCCCCGCTTCCGCCGGCGGCGCCCCCGCCGGTCGGCAACGATCCGAAGGACATGCGCTCAGCCATCGTGCCACTCCTCCCACCTCAGGTGACCTGCCCGGCGGCCCGACCGGCGTCCGGTCGAGGACCCCGCCAGCGAGATTGTCCGCCATCGACCCGCCGACCGCAACGGGGAATCCGGATCGCCGTCCCCGGCGGTGTGTCGCTTCTGTCCACCCCTGCACACAGGACACACAGCGGAGCGATATATCGCTAAGCGTATATTAATGAAGCGTTTAGGTGGGCAACGTCCGTGTCCGGGCCAGCCCTGAGGTACACACCCTACGGACCGACTGGACAGCTCACTGCGTCCGGGGTGGCTGCGTGCCCGCCCGCAGCAGCGACCACGTCTGCCACTTCGCGCCGGGGTGCTTGAGCGTCCGCCCGCCCAGCCGCAGGAGGACCGGCACGCGCCACCACTTGCCGACGAAGCAGACCTCGCGGTAGCCGGCCACGCTCATCGCCGCGTCCTCGACCAGGAAGAACGGCGTGTCGTCCCGCAGCCCGCGGGTGTTGTAGTTGTGCACGCCGAGCACCTCGGTCCGCCCGCCGTTGAGCGTCGCCAGCTTCGTACTCGCCGCCTCGGTCTTCATGCCCAGCACCCACAGCCGCCCGCCGTCGTTGCGGGTGTTGACGCCCACCGCCTCGGGCCCATGCTCGGTGTTCCACTGCCTCGCCCACACCGTGCTGCCCGGCTCCTGGTAGCAATGCCCCACGCAGTTGGTCAGGAACACCGTGGTGCCCTTTCGGGCGATGACCGTCCCCCCGCTGGTGGTCCGGCAGACGACGGTCCGCCCGGGCGAGCGGGCCTCGATCCCGAACGCCGGCCAGGGCGAGAAGACGTGCAGGTGCTCGAAGGCCACCACGCGCGCCCCGCCCGGGTCGTCGCCCACGACGAACTTCGCGAGGTTCTCCGGGTAGGCCGGGTCCTTCCGCGCCCCGCCGAGGATGCGGATGTGACCGATCCCCATGATCCGCCGCACCGAGCCGTGAATCCGCACGTTCCGCCTCATCCAGTACCAGTTCGGGTCCCCCCGCTTGCCGCCGCGCAGGTAGACCGTCGTGGCCCCCTTCTTCGCCGCGGCGTCCACCGCACGCTGGATCGCCTCGGCGTCGTCGCCCTTGTCCCCCGGCTTGGCGCCGTAGTCGTTCGCGCATACCCACTCGTCGGCGTCGTCCGGCAGGGGGACGACGGGCTCGGGCGGCGGCTTCATGCCCAGCCCGGCGGCCGGGGCATCCCCGAGGGCGACCGGCGGCGCCGAGGCGTATTCGGCCACCGTCGGCCCGTCGGCGCCGCCCTCGCCGTCGGCGATCGCCCGCGCGAAGCCCCGCGTCGCCAGGCGGGCGGCGTACAGCGTGGACTTCGACACCGTCACGGCCGCGCCTGCCCGCCTCGCCCCGGCGCCCGGCGCCTCGAGGCGCGAGTCCACGATCGCCAGGACGCCGCGATTCTCGCAGCGGATCGGCGCCGGCGTACCCGTCACCGTAAGTGCCTCGACAGCAAGGACCTGTCCCCGGTGGTGCAGGCCGACCTCCCGGCAGTTGCGGATCGCCACACGGCTGAGCGTCTGGCTGTTGAGGATGTGCCCGGTGCGGATGCCCGTCGCGAAGCCCTCCACCGCGACGTCCTGGATCAGGTGCGGGCCGTTCTGGTCGTTGAAGCCCAGGTCGATCCCGCACGCCCCGTTGCCGCGAACCACCACCCGCCGCAGCAGGCCCGTGTTGTTGCTGTAGTACTTGATCCCCACCGCGCCGGGGTTGTCCCCGGTGTCGATCGTCAGGTTCGCCACCGTCCGGTCGAAAAAGTCCGCGTTCATCCGCGAGCCGTCCGGGCGGTTGAGCCCGCGGATCGCCGCACGCGGCCTCGACGCGTCGGCGAAGCCCTCCGCCCCGTCGGCCAGGCGGATCACCGTACGGTCCCGGTCCTCGCCGTACAGCCACGGGCCCACCATCGAACCCGAAGAACGCCCCCCCGGCTTGCGGAAGACCACCGGCCGCGTGATCCGGTACGTCCCGGCCGGGAAGTACACGAACCGCGTGGCCTTGTGGTCGGCGATCCGCTCGATGGCGGCCTGGATCGCGTCGGTGTCGTCGGCCCGCCCGTCGCCGACGGCCCCGCAGTCGCGCCCGACGTCCACCACCACGATCGGGTCGTCGGGCAGGACGATCCGCCCGCCGCCGTCGCCGCCCTCGCCCGCCGCCGCTGCCGCCCCCGCCGCCAGAACCGCCGCCGCAATCGTCCGTGCGAGCATGTCCGTTCTCCCGAAAGGCGCCCGCCATTATCCCCCGGGCCCGACGGGGCGGCAAGGCCACGGCGCGCCCGGCGATTGCCCTCGGCCGGCGGCGTGGTATAGTCGCCCGACGAAGCGATGGATCGGGCCGCGTATGCCGTCGAGAGGACGTGACATGAAGACGTTGATCACCGGTGCGGGGGGGTTTCTGGGACGGGGGATGGTCGAGGCGTTTGACGGGCGGCATGACCTGCGGCTGATGGACGTGGTGGACTTCGACACGCCGCACGAGAAGCTCGTCGCCGACGTGGCCGACCTCGACGCCTGCCGCGCCGCCGTCGACGGCTGCGACGCCGCGGTCATCGCCCACATGGCCTCCCGGCAGGCGGGGGCCTACGACCGCGGGCCGGGCCTGCCGTTCGACGCGAACGTCAAGGGCACGGCCAACCTGTTCTTCGCGGGGATGGAGGCGGGCATCCGCCGGTTCGTGCTGATCTCCAGCGAATCGGTCATCAAGGGGCATCCGCCCCGGCGGACGGTGGACCTGCCCTACCGCGGCGAGACCCTCTACGGGCTGACCAAGGTCTGCCAGGAGGTCATCGCCGAGCAGCTCCAGCGCGAGCACGGCCTGGAGGTCGCCGCCCTGCGGGTGGGCTACATCCTCTCCGCCGAGGACCGCGAGCACGTGGTGGACAAGTACGGCAAGCACATCCGGGAGCGGAACGCCCCCTGCACGGACCGCAGGGACATCGGCGAGGCCGCCCGCCTCGCCGCCGAGCTGGAGGGCCTGACCTACGAGGTCTTCTACGTCATGGGCGCCCCCGAGGCCGACACGGTTTACGAGATGGCTCCCACCTTCGACCGCCTCGGCTGGCGCCCCCGCCACGACTTCACCTGGCTGCCGGGCCCGAAGTAGCACCCGGCCGCCGTTGGTCGGTGATCGGCCGGACACGGCCCGTCGGGCCCGGGCGACGGACAGGGCGGCTGCCGACCACGGACGGACCGGCCGCTACACGCGGACGCGGGCGAGCACGCGGAGGGCCCAGAGGACGTCCCCGGCCTCGACGGCGGCGGGTTCGTACTCGGGATGGATCGGGACGAGGTGAACCGTGTCGCCCTCGCGGCGATAGAGCTTGCAGGTCACGCCGATCTGCCCGCGGAGCTGGACGACGGCGGCTCGCCCGTCGGCGGGAGGGACCGAGGGGCTGAGGATCACCAGATCGCCGTGGGCGAGGTGTGGGGCCATGGAATCGCCGTCGATGCGTAGCGCGAAGGCGTCGGGGCAGGATTCGGCGAGCTCGCCGACGGCGACGAACTCGACGGCGTCGCTGCCGGGCGGCGGGGCCGGGAGCGTGACGACCTGAACGGGGACCTCCGCCCGGCCTTCGCCCATCGCAAGCCTCGCTTCGGTCGATGCTTGGGGTACATCGGCGGCGTGGCGGGCGATGAGCTCCCCCAGCGTGACCAGGCCACGGGCCTCGGCGTCGTCGGCCCAGAATTGCGGCAGACCGGCGGCGCTTCGCCCCAGCACCGGCAGCCAGCCGGCGTCGGGGGCCGGCGCCCGATCGCCCGAGGCCGGCGCAGCCGTATGATCCGGTGCTTCCGTCGATTGCGATTGGCCTTCCCCGCCGCCCAGCCCGCCGGGGAAGGCGGCGGCCTCCGAGAGGATGTCGAGGAAGGCCGCCAGCGCCTCGGCCGCGCGGGGCTTGTCCGCCAGCAGCCGAGCCGCTCTGGCGATCGTCGGGCGGGTGGTGGCGTCGTCCGGGAGGGAGCCGGCCTCGCCGGTGAGCAGCCAGCGGAGGTCCGCGCCGGCGGCGTCGGCCATGCGGACGAGCACGTCGGTCGGCGGCACGCCGGTGCGCTCGCAGGCGTCGCAGGAGCCCGGGGGAAGCCCGACCGTTCCGGCGAACGCGGACTCACCCTCCGGCCCGGTCGTCCGCTTCCGCAACCGGGCGATCCGCCCGCACAACGCCCTTTTCTCAGAGGGGTCCATCACGGCTCACGCGTTACGGCGAATCCCTTGACAAGTTAAAGTATTGCCAAGACATATATCGAGATGGCAATACCAGATAGTAGACCGACCGGCGAAGAGGGCGGAGCCGAAGGCCCGCCCGCTTCTGCTACTGCTTCATCCTGCGGACCGGGACCGGTGACAACACGAGCAGCGCCGTGGCAGCACGACCGGATGCTTCTGTGGCCAATGCTCACGATGCGGCCGCAGCCCAGTCCTCTACCGTGAGCTCGGACGCCACTTCCTGGATGCGTGCCATTGCGTCGTGTGTCACGAGGACGAGGTTACGCTCGATGGCCTGTGCCGCAATCCACAGGTCGTTTTCTTGGATGCCGAGTTCTTTGGCCGTGACCGGATCAAGCATCTCCTCTGGCCGCAGTCCCTTCGTTCGCCTGTTCTTGGGAGCGAACTTCTCGAATAGCTTAGCGCGGAGTTCTCCATAGATCGTTGTAGTTGACCGGGAGACGCTCAGGAGAAGTCGTTTCTGTGCGAACTGCTTGGCGACCTGAGCACGAAACTCAGCCAACGATTGCTTCGCCTTGCCTCCTGTTGCGGCAATGCCGTACTCGATCTCCCCCAAGACGATAGATGACGTCACCATGAGCGATTGGACTTGGGCTGCCTCCTTGGCCTTCTGTGCCACTGCCGCGTGAAAGTCATTACTTTCGTCCAGCCAGTGTCTGATTACGTTGGTGTCGAGGAGATAACCCTTCATTCATTACTCCTCGAAATCATCCGTTGCGCGACGGAGGGCTTCTGTCACCTCCGGCTGGGCAAACGACTTGTGGGACTCAAGCAGCTTCGACGCCCGAGAATGCTGAAACTCCACCGACAGAAACTCGTGAAGGTGCAGCAACGGCTCAAAGTCTTCGGGATAGTATCGCTCAAAACCAGCGTTCACTCCTTCACGTTGATGGCCACCAAAACAATCGAGAAGCTCACGCTCTAGCCGAGGGGGCAAGTCGTAAAGGCGCAGTATCTCGGAGTCGAGCGCAAGTAGCTGACGTCCTTCTTCACGTGATTCCGAAGAACGTCTATCGCGTTGCAGATGGGACGATGCGCCTTCGATCAATTCGCTGGCCAGGCCGGTGATCAAAGCAACCTGCCGTCTGGAAACCTCCGGGACAGGCATCTCACGAAGAGTTCCGACCTTTGTCTGCCTCTTGTCGGAGTAGCAGAATGCGTACGCATTGCAGATCGGCGAGTTGAGCAGTGCCCACAAGAACTCCAGTGTTATGCCGTCCATCCTAGGCCTTACCGTGACGAACCGGCTTGTGACGGCGTGTCCCTCACGGTCGATGACGGCCCTTAGCCGCCACGGCCCGCGACTTACAGGGGCGTAGTTCACCAGAACCTGCGGAACACCTGTCGTCAGGCCGGTGCCTGGCCGCCGGATAACGTCCGGATTGACTGCCACACGGTGTTCAGTAGGTAGGCTGAAGATTGTGGAGGCATCAAACGTGGTGAAGCCCGGAACTCCTCCATGCCGACCCGTCGCAACCGTTACTGCCTCCGGCGGCAGATCACGGCCCTTGAACTGAAAGCCCTGGCCAAGTTCAGCGAATTCGCTTAAGCGATGGCAGTGCGTAAGGCTTTGCCAGACGTCGAACAAGTCAGGTAACCAGAAGCTCACAGAAGCGTGTGAGCAAAGGGTTTCATGTGCAATGTTGGACTTGGTAGAGACGTCATATTCGGTCTCGAACCGAGGCATATCCGCTTCGCGGACGCGGCGGTAGGATACCTTGCATCGACTTGCCCCTGAACCGACTCTCCGGCCCAAGATGACCGCAGACTCTGCGTCTGAGAAGGAGAACACCTTGTCTGGGTACAGGCATATCTCCTGTATCTCAAAGTCCTGACAGATCAACGCGCGAATGTCCTTGGCGTTGCTGCTGTGCAGGAATCCCTGCGGGACAACGAATCCAAACACACCACCAACTGGCAACTGGGGCAGGATCTGCCCGAGTAGCTCCGCCGTCTTGTTATTGTGCGAAATCGTCCAGCCTTGCGATTTGTAGGCGTCGCGGTCTGCTTGGCTGAAGTCCTCAAAAGGCGGATTGCCAAGCAGAATGGTCGCTGCTCCAGCCTTCTTCTGCAGCAATGACTTGGCGAACATGTCATTGCAAGTGAGATCCCAACCATTGGGGTTGGGAATGTCGGCCAGGGTTAGAGACAGGCGGGCAATCTCGATGGCGAAGGAATCGAACTCGAGGCCATGAAGATGGCCGCGAAGGTACTTTGTCCGATCAATCTGCTTGTCTTCAAGCAATTCCTTCAGAAGCCGCACTGCGGCGACGAGGAACGCTGCGTGGCCACAGGCCGGTTCGAATACCTGACGGTCGTTCTCCGGAATCTCCTCGATCCAAGGACGGAGCTTCCAGACGACGTAGTCCACCAGGTATTGCGGTGTGCTATGCGTTCCGAGGAGAGCGCGGGTATCCTTGGTGATCAGGGCGCTTTCATACACGTAGGCCAGTGACTCGGTTGTGACGTGTCCTAGATGACTGAACTCGTCAACGTTTTGGGCAGCAGATCCCAGGGCTGACCGCTGCTTCCGGGTGCGCACATCAATGCCGACTGAGCTGGCATTCCTCGAGTGATAGTGGCGGGCGACCTTGGCGAAGACATCTTCGACGTTGAGAAGATCAACGCGATTGAACCCCGGCACCTCCTTGTCGCGGAGTATTTTCGCCGCCAGAAGCCAGAAGGCCGACTTCAGGAGCCAGTGTCCGTCGGAGACAGAGACTTGCGACAGGTCGGGGTAAAGAGTGCGGCGAAGTTGATGCACGACGCGTTCGATCAGCTTCGTCAGCTTCTCGCCTGCCTCCTTCTCGACCAGCGGCATCAGTCCAGCATCAACGAAGGACAACTGGAACTGACGATCAAGCCTGCCCCAGGTCTTCGCTCGAAACACCGCGTCTGGTCCAAGGGTGGATGCGTGCGATCGGAAGTAGGCCTCGGCCTCGTTGGCGGCCACTTCATCAACCAGTTCCGCGTCGCCCTCCCGCTGCTTCCAGAACTCCAGCGATCCTCGCCTCAGCGCCACCACGATGGGAGCACCCAACTGGCGGTACGCGGTCACATCGGGCGGCACATCCGCCTTCAACGTTGTCGCGTCGATGACGGCGATGCAGGCCGACCGGGCATCTGCCGGTTCGTGGGCGAAGGCTGCCAGAGGCGCAGTCCGGTCGCCGCCGAACCGAAAATCCGCGCATAGCAAAGAGTCGCTGTACCCGCACAGCGACAAGTAATGCCTTGCTCGGTCAAGTGTTACGGTTGATACGATGGCGTCCCGCCTCTCTGCCGCGCCCTTCGGGCAGCGTATCATCTTTATTTTCGGCATTTTACAGGCCTGGTCAACAGCCAGCCTGCCGCCTGCGGCGGTTCGCGAACTGCATCGTGGGCGGCGGCCAGCCCGAGGCCCCCCTGGGCCCCGACTCATCGCCGGCGGCGGAGGAGGAAGGCGCGGGTGGCGGGGGCGGGGAGGGTGATCTCGAAGCGGTCGGCGGTGGCGACCGGCTTGCCCGTGGCCGCGTCGATGATCGTGCGGACGGCGGGCAGGCGGATCGTGCGGGGCCCCGGGCGGACGGTGTGGACGGTCAGGACCGTCCCGCCGGCGCCGACGGCATCGCCGAGGGCGGACCATTGGCAGCAGCCGCCGTAGACGGCCAGGCTCCGCAGGACCGCCGCGGGGATGGGCACGGCCAGGGAGAACACCGCGGCGGCGTCGCCGGCGCCGCGCGGGCCGGGCCGGCCGTTGCCGGCGGCGCCGCGCCCGAACTCCCGCAGGACCAGCCCCGCGCGGTTGCACTGCCACCACGCGGATGCCTTTCCCAGCTCGACGGCCTCGGCGAGGTCGCCGGCGGGCTGGAGCAGCGGGCCGTAGACGTAGCTGTCCCCGTAGGCCACCGGCCCGGGGAGCCCGGCGAGGGCGGGGTGGCTTCCGCCGTAGGCCAGCACGCGGCGGGCGGTCTCCTTCCGGACCAGCTCCAGCGGGAAGCCCAGCAGCTCGCTCGCCGGCTGGGCGGACAGGTTCCGCCCGTCGGAGATCCCCGTTCCGGGCCCGAAGATCGCCACGCTGCCGTCGCGGAGGAGCTTGCGTCGGATGAGCTCGATCCGCTCGTTGTCGAGGCGGAAGAGGTTGGGCAGCAGGTAGCAGCGGAAGCGGGGGAAGTCGTCGCGGGCGACATCGCTGAGCAGGTACACGCGGTAGGGCAGGCCGGTCAGGGCCAGGTGATCGGTCCGCTGGCGGAGGACGGCGAGCTGCTGGTAGCCGGCGGTGAAGTCCTCCTCCAGCGGGCCGGTGTCGTCGAGGATCATGGCGATGGCGTGTTCGGTGTGCTCGTGGGGGGCCGTCAGCAGCCGCCGGCGTAGGGGGACGTTCTCGGCCACGGCGCGGAGTACGTTCGGATCGTCGAAGTACCCCTGCCCGACGTTCATCCAGTAGGGGATGTGCCCGCGTGTCGCGGCGAGGGCGGCGTTGCGGGCGAGCCCGGCGCGGCATTCGGCGAGGGTCCGCCAGGCGCCCTGCGTGCGGCGTTCCCACGTCGCCCAGCTCCGGGCGTCGTCCTCGACGAAGATCGTCTTGCCCCGCAGCACCAGGCTGTCGCCGATGCCCTCCGGCTCCCAGCCGAAGCCCACCGACCGCGCCGTGTAGTCCGCCGGCGTGACCAGGAAGTCCAGCTCCGGCATGTCCAGCATCGCGCCGACGTCGATCGACCCGCTGGCGGCCAGGATGTTGCGGTAGTCCATTCCCTCCCCGGCCGCCTCGAAGGCGTCCCGGATCAGCCAGCCGAGCATCGGCTGCTTCAACGCGTCCGTGCCCACTGCCGTCGGCCGGGTGGCCGCGTCGTGCACGGCCGCCAGCTCCGTCCGCCGCTGGTGCCACAGCATCCGGCGGACGGTGCGGAAGTAATCGCGGTAGCGTGCGGTCTGGTTGGGGTCGGGCCAGTGCATCCACGTGCGGCGGTCGGCCTGCCACTGGCTGTCTGTCGGGGGGCGGGCGTCGGCGAGGGTGGCATTCGGGTCGCCCCACGCGGCGGCGAGGGCGTCGTCGTTGGCGTAGGTCTCTCGCAGGAGGGCCCGGAACTCCCGCGCCATCGCCGGGGACTGATCGAACAGCGCATGCTGGATCGCCAGGTCCGTCGTGCCCTCGTCCTGCCCGAAGGCCATGTACCCCACCACGCGGTCGCCCCACGGGCGGGACTCGACGTAGCCGACGACCCGCCGGGCGAGCTTCGCCCTCGCGGCCGCGGCCTTGCGGGAAGCGTAGGACGCCGAGCGGAGGCGGACGTTCTCGCCGGCCTGGGCGTGATCGGGGTTGGCGTCGGTCCAGCCCTTGGGCGCGGGGGCCGACCAGCGGACCATGAACCGCGCATCGGGGCGGACGGCGAGGATCTCGGCGGCCTGTCGGTCGAGCGTGAGGTCGTCGCGGCGGTCGGTTTCATCGCCCCACTCGCCGGGCCCGCGCCAGAAGTAGTTGGTGCGGAAGTCGCCCCGGTACCCGCCGCGGACGATCAGCACGAAGCACTCGACACCGGCGGCGGCCATCTGCCGGTTGCGGCGGTTGAGGCCCGCGGGGTAGGTCTCGCTGTAGATGGCGGTCATCCGCCGTCCGTCGGGCGCCACCAGGCTCGGGCGCCCGTCGATGACGCGAAGGGTCGAGGGCGGCTGCGCGGCGGCGGTCGCGGCGAGCAGGGTCAGGGCGGTGGCGGCCGGCGTGGTCATCCCTTGATCCCCGTCATCGCCACCGAGCGGATGAACGTCTTCATGGCGAAGAAGAACAGGACGATCAGCGGGAGGCTGAAGACGGTGGACGCCGCCATCAGCAGGTGCCACGGCGTGCCCCCGTGCTCGCTGGCGAAGGCCTGGAGGGACAGCGACAGCGTGAACTGCTCGGGTCGGCTGAGGTAGATCAGCGGGCCGAGGAAGTCCTTCCAGGTGTTGAGGAACATGAACAGGGCGATGATCGCGATCACCGGGCGGGCCAGCGGGACGACCACGTTCCAGAGGATCTCCAGTTCGGTGCAGCCGTCGATGCGGGCGGCGTCCAGCAGGTCCTTGGGCAGGCCCAGGAAGAACTGCCGCAGCAGGAAGATGAAGAACGCGTTGCCGAACCACGTCGTCACCCACAGCGGCTTGAACGTGCCCACCCAGCCCAGCCAGCGGTACAGCAGGTACACCGGCACCATGGTGACGACGAAGGGCACCATGATCGTCGCCAGCGTCAGCGCGAACAGGCCCTTGCGCCCCGGGAACTCCAGGAACGCGAACCCGTAGGCCACCACCACCGACGAGACCACCGTCCCGCAGACCGTCATCGTGCACAGGAACAGCGTGTTGGCGAGGCTGCGGCCGAAGTTCACGCGCTCCAGCGCCACCGGGTAGTTCCGCGGGATGAACTTCGGCCCGGTGAGCAGCTCGCCCCGGCGGACGATCCCCCACCGCCGCCCGACCTTCACGAACGGCGAGCTGACGCCCTTGGTGTCGGTGTCCTCGGGCAGCCACTCGCGGACGACGACGAGCTCGGCCCCGCCCGGCGGGGGCGCGACTTCGCGGACAAGCTCGGCCGGGACCACCCGCCCGGACCGCAGCGCCAGCGTGCCGGCCTCCGGATCGAACCGGTTGCCCTCGTCGGCGAGCACGCGGTGGGCGGGCGTGACCGTCGCGTTCATCTGCTCCAGCTCGTTCTCGGTGAACGAGGCGCTGCCCTCCCACACGTCCGGGCCGAAGGGAAGGGTCAGCTCGCCGGCGGAGAATTCCTCGCCGGGGCGGACGACGTACAGCCTCTGCCCGGCCGACAGCGCCAGCGGGCGCTCGATGGTCACCGGCACCTCGTTGCCGTCGAGCATCGCCCAGTGCCCCTCGGCGACGAACGCGGTGGCGAAGTCCTCGGGGCGCTGGAGCGTCTGGTCCAGCGGCTTGAGGCTGGTGGCGATCATCCACACCAGCGGCAGCAGGAAGAACAGCCCGCCGCCGATCAGCACCAGGTGGATCACCGTCCTCAGGTGCCACGGCGGCCGCTTTTCGGTCGTCGATCGCAACGGTTTTGCTCGCGCGGGCGCGGTCAGCGCCCCTCGTAATGGACGTAGCTTCGAGAGATCCGGAACGCCAGCAGCGTCAGGACCACGATGATCAGGAACAGCACGGCCGCGACGGCGGAGGCGTAGCCGAGGCGGTGGTACTGGAACGCCTGGTCGTAGACGAACATGGCCACGAAGCGGGTCTTATCCTCCGGCCCGCCCTGGGTCATGATGTAGGGTTCGGCGAAGACCTGGAACGCGCCGATGATCGCCATGACCACGTTGAAGAGGATCACCGGGGAGATCATCGGGATGGTGACGTTGACGGTCTTGCGCCACCAGCCCGCGCCGTCGATCTCGGCGGCCTCGTAGAGCTCGACGGGCACGTCCTGGAGCTTGGCGAGGTAGATGACGGCCATCTGCCCCACGCCCCAGAGGCTCATGATGATCAGCGCCCACAGCGCCCAGGGCGGGGCGAAGGGGACGGACTCGGGGAACGGGTCGCCGTCGGTCAGCCAGCCCGGGGCGTGGAGCTTCTGCATGTCGTTGGGGGCGAAGTAGTAGAGCACGGCGGCCAGGGCCGCCGACGCGGCGAGGAAGATCGCCACCCCCGCCACGGCGGCGAGCACGCGGCGGAGCCTGGACTCCCGCGGCCAGAGGCGCTTCGACAACGGCCCCCAGACGACCGCCCCCATCGCCGGCGCCAGCAGCAGCGCCGCGGCCGAGAGGCGCACCCCGGCGGCGCCGCGCTTCAGCGCCCGGATGTCGAAGAACAGCCCCGTCCACGCGTCGCCGGCGGCGAAGAGGTACCGCAGCACGAGGTTGAGCAGCCCGGCCTCGGGGTTGAAGATCCACAGCCACAGCACGGCGACGACGACGGTGGGCACGAGGTGGGGCAGGTAGAAGACGACGCGGTAGATCGTCTGGCCCCGGACGCGTGCGTTGAGCAGCAGCGCGAGCGTCAGCGCCAGCAGGACGCCGAGGGGTATGGCGACGGCGGCGTAGAGCGTGGTGACGCCGAGGGTGCGGTGGAAGACGGGGTCGCCGAGCAGTTCGAGGTAGTTGTCGGCGCCGAGGAAGACGGGCCCGCGCATGGGCGGGAAGTCGCAGAAGCTGAAGTACGCCGCGGCGAGGAACGGGAAGGTGATGAAGAACGCCAGCCCGCACAGCCAGGGCAGCACGAAGGCGTAGCCGGTCAGGGCTTTTCGCCATCGCCCGGTCATCTGGCGCCCCTTTCGCGGCGGAGGCGGGTCCGCTCGGCGTGCTGGGCGAGGCGGCGGTCGAGGCGGCGCTGGGCCTCGGCGAGCGTGCGGACGACCTCGCCGCGGCAGAGCTGGAGCATCTTCGCCGCGCGGGCCTCGCCGGCCAGGCCCTCCAGCGGACCGTCGGGCACCGGCCAGTGCCAGATGTGATCGAACGCCCGGCGGTACTCGCTGTTGACCTCCCGCCAGATCGGCGTCCGCGGCAGGATGAACGAGTGCGGGCTCCGCGCCAGCCCGGCGAAGACCTCCAAGAACCGGTTGGGGTGGGCCTGGCGGAACGTGCGGGCCTCCGCCGGGGGCAGGCGGATCGGCAGGTGCTTGCCGTGCAGCCGGCAGACGATCGGCAGGCCCTCGGTCTGCACCCACCGCACGAACGCCCACGCCGCCTCGGGGTGCTTGCAGCCGCGGGGGATGGCGATGATGTCCTCGTTCATCAGGCTCCGCGGGCCCGCCACGCCCTCGATGCACGGGAACGGCGCCACGCCGTACTTCAGGTGCGGGCGGTGGCGATCGATGAAGGCCGGGAAATACACCCCCTGGAGCACCATCGAGACCTTCCCGTCGATGAACGCGTTCTGCGGCGAGTCGTAGTTGCCGAAGCCCTGCTGGAACCGCGTGAGGTTCCGCCGCCCGTAGCGGTTGGCGTAGCTCTTGATCCACGTCAGCGCGGCGATCACCTCCGGGCTGTCCAGCGTCAGCTCGCCGGTGTTGGCGTCCCAGAGGCTGCCCCCGAAGTAATACGGCCAGGACGTCGGGAACCAGCCCGGCTCGATGGGCATGAAGCCCATCACGTCCGGCGTGCCGTCGGCATGGAACTCGCTGAGCACGTCGGCGTAGCGGTCCAGCTCGGCGATCGTTTGCGGCGGGCGGTTCGGGTCCAGCCCGGCCGCCCGCAGCTCGGACCGCTTGGCCCGGAAGTGATCCTTGTTGTAGAACAGGGCGATGGTCGCCGGCGTGGTGGGCAGGGCGAAGGTCCTCCCGCCGTAGCGGCAGAGGCGGAGGTAGTTGGGGATGTAGTGGTCGTCGGCCAGGCCCGCCTCGGCCATGAGGTCGTCCAGCGGCATCAGCGCGTCGGCCTCGGCGAAGGGCAGGACGTTCTCGCTCCACAGGCCGATGATGTCCGGCGGGCTGCCGCCGATGATCGCCAGCATGGCCTTGCGGTCCACCTCGCTGGTGCGGACGTAGTGGCAGAAGATGCGGTCCTGGGCGGCGTTGAAGGCGTCGACCATCTTCTGGCACGCCTCGGCCTCGAAGCTGCCCCACTTCTCCCAGTAGGTGATGTGCACCCGCCGGTCCCACGTCTCGCCGAAGGCGGCGTGCTCGGCGGGGTCGTAGTCCGCCGCGTCGGGGCGCGGCTCGAACCACGCGACCGCCACCACCGCCGCGACCACCAGCACCACCATGCCATGCACCGCCCGCATGGCCCCGGACCATATCCGCCGCGGAGGCCCGGATCAAGATCGTTGGCCCGTCTCCTCCGGCAGGGACGCACGGGGTGCAGGGGGGTCCGGGAGGAGCCCGGAAGAGAGGACGCCGCCGGCAGCCGCCGACGGGCGCCGACACGGCCGCCGCCTCGTGCCGGTCGGCGGTCCGGCGCCGGAGAGCCGGCAGCCGAAATCTCAGATGCCGTATGGCATATATATCTTCTCCGCGTTGATCCGCGTTTCTCCGCGGCGGATACTCTGCGGACAAGGAGAATGCCATGAGCGACCCCCGCCCGAACTTCGTGTTCATCATGTCCGACGACCACGCCGCCCACGCGATGAGCTGCTACGGCAGCCGGATCAACGAGACGCCGCACCTCGACCGCATCGCCGACGGCGGGGTGCGGTTCGACAACTGCTTCTGCACCAACTCCATCTGCACGCCCAGCCGCGCGGTGATCCTGACGGGCACGTACAACCACGTCAACGGCGTGACCACGCTGGCCTCGCGGATGGACAACCGCCTGACGACGTTCCCCAAGCTGCTGAAGGCGGCGGGGTACCAGACGGCGGTGATCGGCAAGTGGCACCTCGGCCAGGGGCCCGAGCACTGCCCGACGGGCTTCGACTACTGGAACGTCCTGCCCGGGCAGGGGCTCTACCACGACCCCGAGATGATCGAGATGGGCGAGAAGAAGGTCTTTCCCGGCTACGTGACGGACCTGATCACGGACATGTCGATCGACTGGATCAAGGCCCGGGATCCGGAGCGGCCCTTCTGCCTGCTCTGCCACCACAAGGCCCCGCACCGCCACTGGGAGCCGGACGAGAAGCACGCCCGCATGTACGAGGGCGAGGACATCCCCGAGCCCGAGACGTTCTGGGACGACTACAGCGACCGCGCCAAGGCCGCCGAAGTCGCCAGGATGCGCGTCGACCGCGACATGCACCTCGCCGACCACAAGGTCCCCGTACCCGACGGGCTCGACGAGACGGAGGTGAAACGCTGGAAATACCAGCGGTACATCAAGGACTACCTTCGCGTGATCGCCAGCATCGACGACAACGTCGGGCGCCTGCTCGATACGCTCGAAGCCGCCGGGCTCGCCGAGAACACCGTCGTCGTCTACACCTCCGACCAGGGCTTCTTCCTCGGCGACCACGGCTGGTACGACAAGCGGTTCATGTACGAGGAATCCCTCCGCATGCCGCTGATCATGCGCTACCCCCGCGAGATCGCCGCAGGCACCACCTGCGAAGAAATGGTCCTCAACCTCGACTTCCCCGTCACGTTCCTCGACTGGGCCGGCGTCCAGCCGACCGGGGACATGCAGGGCCGCAGCTTCCGACCCCTCCTGACCGGCCGGACGCCGATGGACTGGCGCCAGAGCATGTACTACCGCTACTGGATGCACGGCTCGCACCACAACGTCTACGCCCACTACGGCCTGCGGACGCACCGGTACAAGCTGATCTACTACTACGCCGACGGCTGCGGCCAGCCGGGCGTGGTCGAGGAGACCGACGAGCCCGAGTGGGAGCTGTTCGACCTCGACAAGGACCCCCGCGAGCTGCACAACGTCTACCACGACCCCGCCTACGCCAAGGTCGTCGGCGACCTGACCGAACAGCTCCACCGCCTCCAGGCCGAGGTCGGCGACGAGCGCTACGAGAAGGACGACACGTGAGGCGCACGCTCGCTGTCGCCCGCCGTCGCCGCCCTGCTGACGGCCCCGCTGCTCTGCCCGGCGCGCCTCGGCCGGGACGTGCGGTTCGACCGCAACGTCTTCCGCGACATCGACCGCATCCAGGTCATCGCCCCCGATTCCGGGTCGGATTCGCTGTGGGCGCGCCGAAAGGGCATCCGCGGCGGCAGGGCATTCTCGTTCGGCACGGGAACGCGGACCGTGCTACTTGCCCTTGCCCTCGGGGTTCTCGGCCCGGATGTGGCGGATGATCAGCGGCAGCTCGCTGTCGTGGATCCAGCCTTTGCGCTTGGCGGCCATGCGGCGGACGAGCGCGGGGACCTTGCTGTGGGCGAGGGTCTTCAGCGGCTTGAGCCTGCGGGAATCGTGGCAGTCGAGGCAGCGGACCTCGAACGCCTCGGCCGGCGCGGCGATGGGTTTCTTCAGCCGCGCGGCGATCTCCTTGGCCAGCTTCGCCGAGGCGACGGCGTCGTAGCCTGGCAGGTCGTCCTCGCCGGGGATGTTGTCCCACTGGGCGCCGAGGTCGACCCACTCGACGAAGAGGCGTTTCTCCTCGTCGCTCAGCGGTTTGCCCGGGGGCATCCGCTTGATCGGCTTCTTGTAGGGGTTGCGGACGTCGGTGAACGTCAGCTTCCGCCCCCATAGCCGCCAGATCAGCGGGCTGTACTTCGCCGCTCCGGAGATCACCAGCGTCCCCACCCGGTTGGGCGGGGCCTGGAGCAGGGACTCGTAGGCGTGGTTGAAGAACGCCCCGTTGATGGCCCGGCCGGTGTGCCCGCTGCGGTGGAAGACCAGCTCGAAGCCCGGCCTCAGGTCCAGCCCGCCGGCGGGCTCCTTCTTCCGCCCGTCGTGGCAGGGGGAGCAGCGCCGGGCGATGATGGGCATGATGTCGCGGCGGAAGTCGACGGTGCGCCGCTGCTGGGGCGGGGGCGCGACGAAATCCGCCGGGCGCTGCATGGCCAGGCAGTCGGTGTTGGGCAGGGCCTGCTCGCGGTCCTCGTGGCAGCCGACGCACATCCGCGTCTCGCCCGGGCGGACCCACGTCCACGTCAACTGCGTCTCGATCGCCATCCCGTTGGCGTCCAGCGTCTGGAGGCTCAGCACCGTGTCGGCGGGTACCTCGATGTTGAACGAGCCGTCGGCCTCCACCGGCGCGTAGCCGACGATCCGCTTCTGCTCGAAGTTGTTCCCCCCGTTGCTGCCCGAGCCGAAGCTCATCTGGAGCATGTCGATCACGATCGGCTTGTGATACCGCCGGTCCGTGTCCTCCACGCCGAAGCCTTCGGTCACCCGCACGCCCGCGATCTCCCCGGGCTTCGCCGGGGGGAGGCGCCCGACCGTAGCGTACTTGCTCTGGTCCGCCCGGTCGTTGAGGTAGGCGTTGACGCAGAACATCACGCCGGTCTTGCGTCCGGGGATGACCATCCGCGGGACGACCGGCGGGGTGGGCCTCTCGCAGATCGCCAGCGGGTCGTAGTCCTGGCTGGCGGGGTCGTCGAAGAGCAGCCGCCCGGGCCGGCCCGCGTCGAAGTCGAAGACGTACAGCCCCAGCCGCGGGTCCTCGGCGGGGTCCTCCCGCAGCAGGGCCGTGCACCGCCCGGGCGAGTAGGCCACCAGCATCCCGCCGCCTGGCAGCGGGTAGGGCGAGGCGTACCGCCCGGCGAGGTTGTGGCCGCTGAAGACGATCCCCGGCGTGAGCACCTCGCGGGTGGTCAGCGGTTTGCGGGGGTGGACGGCCGTCAGCGAGCCGCCGTTGTACATGCGGTGGCCGGCGGTCTCGACGAACACGACGCGCCCGTCGGCGAGCTGCTGGGGGTAGCCCATGGTGCGGCTCATGCGGTCGGCGCGGGCGTCGTTGCCGGTGAACAGGTTGAAGCCGGTCCCGTCTGGCAGGACGGTGCAGAGCGAGAAGTTCCCCGCGACGCCCTCGTGGTCTCCGTGGTGCTGCCAACTGTTGAACAGCACCCGCCCGTCGTCCATGACGATGCCGTGCGTGTCGCTGCTGAGGTTGAAGCTCAGCCGCTCGACGTTCGAGCCGTCGGCATCGCAGGCGTGCAGCAGCGGCGGGCGGTCCCGGTCGTACTCGTCGCGGAAGGGCACGTTGTTGCTGCTGAACAGGATGCGCCCGTCGGGCAGGTAGTACGGGTCGAAGCAGTCGCCGTGGTCGCGGGTGATCTGCCGCAACCCCGTCCCGTCGACGGTCATCTCGTAGACGTTCCACCGCCGGCCCTTGCCCGGCCGGCGGGCCGAGAAGATCACTCTCCGCCCGTCGTAGGACAGGTCCGGGTTGATCGCCGCGGCGAAGTGCTCGCCGGTCAGGTCCGTGACCTTCCCCCCCGCGCCGGCGGGGATGAGCGTCGCGAGGTTGCTCCTGTTCGGCCGGCGGACGATGCGGAACTGCTCGCCGTGCAGCCCGCTCCGCCCGCCCCTGCCGTGGGGAACCTGCACGAAGACCAGCCCCTCGACGCCCTCGAGCGGTCCCGGCGCGGCCTTGGCAGAGGCCTTCCGCACGCGGGGCAGCTTCGCCGGCGTCGGCCCGAGGTTTTCGGTCACCGTCACCTCGTAGCTACGCCAGCGCTCGATCGTCACCGACAGCGGCCAGCGACCGGACTTGCTCGCCGCCGACTTGACCAGCAGCAGGTTGCCGCCCGCCTTCAGCGTCACCGGCAGGCGGAGGAGCTCGGGGCGGTACGCCCGGCGGTGCCACTTGCGGACGACGATCCGCTCGCCGTTGAGGAACGCCCGGACCGGCGGGCGGGCGTGGATCATCAGCTCGGCCGGGCCGGCGTCGTCGGCGCCGACGTCGAGGACCGCCGCGTGGTACATCCCCGCGAAGCCCATCTTGCCGGGGTGAAGATTCAGCGACCGCCCGCCCTCGACCTTCCGCCAGGGCCATTTCTGCTTGCCCTCGACGACCGGTTTGGAGAAGTCGATCGTCGCCCGCTTCTCGACGGCGTAGGGCTTGTCCACGGGGTGCTTGTTCTTCCAGCGGATGGGGAACGGCCCGAGGCGGTGCCAGCCCGTCACGGCCAGGGCCGGGGCGACGTCTTCCGGCAGGTGGTACCGGACGGTATAGGTCCCGGGCACCAGGCGGACGGCCTGGCCCTGGTAGCCGGTCATCAGGTACGTCTCGCCGTGGTAGAGCTTCTGCGGGACGCTGCCGGCGGTCTCCTTGCCCGTCACCTCCGCGAAGCGGAAACAGCCCGTCGGGACGATGGCGGCCCGGTCCTTCGGGACGGTGATCTCCTGGGCGACCCACCCGGACGGGAAGCCCACGCGGACCTCGTAAGTGCCCGGGGGCGTCTGGACGAACGAACCGATCCGCGTCCGCCGCAGGCACCGCTTGCCTTTGTACACGGCCAGGAGGGTCTGCACGTCCTTATCGAGCCCGGCCGGGTGAACGTACACCCCCGGCCCGCGGCGTCGGGCGAGCTTCTCGAGGCGCTGTCGCTCGTCCGGCTTGCGGGAGGGTTTCTCCTTCGGCGCGGCGGTTGCCGCCGCCGCGGCGAGCAGTGTCACCAGGATGGCGAATGGGATGGGTCTGGCGTGCATCGTGTTCGTCCTTGCGGGGCTCTACAGCGATTCGAGAAACGCCACCAGGTCGGCGAGCTCTTTCTTGCTCAGCGTGCTCGTCGTCCCGTGCCGGTCGTCGCGGTTGTGGGTGGTCAGCACGTCCATCAGCGTCGCGGCCCGCCCGTCGTGGAGGTACGGCCCGGTGCGGTACAGCTCCAGCAGCGACGGCGTGTCGAACTCGCGGTCCTTGTTGCCCGGCAGCTCCCGGCCCGTGCGCGTGCCGACGTCGTAGCTCCGAAGGTCCGTGTACAGGGGGGCGGGGTGGCAGGTATCGCAGGCGGCCTTCTCGAAGGCCTTCCTGCCGCGCCGGGCGGCGGCGTCGGGCCTGCCCTCGCCGTCGCGGTGCAGCGGGCTGGGAATGTGCCCGACGGACCGCAGATAGGCCCCGACGGCCTCCAGCTCGTCGCGGCGGGGCTGGACGAACTGGATGAACACGAAGCCCTTCTCGACGGCGACCTCCATGCTGGCCCGCACGCCCATGGCCATCGCGGGGGGGGTCTCGTGGGAGCCGACGAGGCTCTTGGCGTTCTTGGGATTGGTCTGCCCGTCGTTGAGCAGGTCCCAGTTCACCCCGTCGGCGCGGGTGCGCGGGTGACAGCTCGTGCAACTGACCCACTGCTGGAAGCAGTGCCGGGCGTCGTGGAACAGGAACTCGCCCCGGCGGACCCGCGTCATCTTCCCCGGGCCGCCGAGGCCGATCGTCCGCAGCAGCCGGCCCGTCCGGCCGTCCAGCACGCCGACGTCGTCGCTGAAGCGGTTGGCCACCCAGACCGTGCCCTCCCCGGGCCGGACCGCCACGCCGCAGGGCCCGAGCCCGCCGCAGTCGGCCCGCCGGACGACTTCGCCGGTCTCCCACAGGAAGCCGAGGTCCACGTGCAGCCGGGCCCGTTGGGTGTCGGAGGCCCGGTCGATCAGCCGGCGCAGCTTCGGCAGGTCCACGACCGAGACGCGATGGATGCCGCGATGGGCCACGTACAGGCTTCGCCCGTCGGGCGAGACGGCCACGCCGTGGGGGTTCGCCGCGCCGCTGGAGCAGTTGTCCAGCAGCACGGTGACCACCTCGCCGCCCTCGCCCGCCTCGCCACCCAGCGGCAGGATCGACAGGGCGTTCGTGTGCACCCAGCCCTGGTTGAGCTGGGAGGGCGTGATGTTGAAGTTCGGGCGCGAGTGCACGCTGAACGCCAGCTTGCCGTCCGGGGATACGCAGATGCCCTGGTTCAGCAGCATGGTCCCCGGCGAGCGGCGGCGCGCGAGGACCTTCCCGGCCGCGACGTCCACGACGGTGACCCGCGTGGTGAGGTCCGGGTCGGTCGCGGGGCCTTCGGCCAGCAGGTGGTTGACCAGCAGTCGCTTGCCGTCTGGTGTGACCGCCAGGTAGGTCGGCGTGCGGCCGACGGGGATGCGTGCGGCCTCCTTGCGGGCGTGCAGGTCGATGACGGACACGTCGCCGCCGAGGTAGTTGGCGGCATAGGCCCGCTTGCCTGCGGGCCCGACGGCCACGCCGGTGGGCTCGAGGCCGACGGGGATGCGGGCGACGACCTTGCGGGCCTTGAGGTCCACGACGGCCAGGCGATGCTCGCCGGTCACCGCCACCAGTGCCAGCGGCTGGCGGGGGTGGCAGGCGACGCCGGTCGGCCGGGCGCCGACGCGGACCTCCGCGGCGACCTTGCCGGCCTCGGCATCGAGGATCGCCACCGAGGAGGCCGTGCGGCAGGTCACGCAGGCCCATCGCCCGTCGTGCGAGAAGGCGACGCACTGGGGGGACTTGTAGGTCGGGGCGGGGTTGGCCTCGGGGTTGCGGGCGGCCTTGGTCGGGGCCTTGGAGCCGGGCCCGTCGGTCCGGGCCTTCTCGGCCGGGGCGGCGGCGGCCAGGGCGCAGAACAGACCGGCGGCCAGCAGGCCGGGTGGCGACGGCAGCGAACGGGTACGGCGCATCATAGGTGCATCCTCATGGCGTCGGGGCGTGTCAGTTGTTCAACCCCGGTCGCGGGCGGGAGGCCCGGCGGCAGGCGCGGGCGAGGACGCGGCGGGTGGCGACCTCGGGATAGGCCTCGGCCAGGGGGCGCAGGGCGGGCAGGTCGGCCGGGCGGGCGAGCATCGCCAACGCGCGGGCGGAGGAGTGGCGGACGTCCACGGCATTGTCGAGGTTCCCCACGGCCGCCAGGAGGGCGGGCACGGCCCGGCGGTCGCCGAGCCGGCCGAGGGCGAACGCCGCCGCGGCGCGGCAGCAGGGGGTCATGGCATCGTGGACGAAGACATTCGGCGGGTCCGGCCGACCGAAGGAGGCCTCCGGCTGGCCGGCGGCAAGCATGTCGATCAGCGCGTCGGCGGCGGGTCGCCCGCCGAGCCGCCCGAGCGCCCGGGCGAGGTAGAAGCACACCCAGCTCCGCTTGCGCCCGGGCGGCGTGCGGCGATAGCGGTCGAGGGCGGCGAGGAGTCTCGGCGCATCGGCGGGGTCTTCGGCGACGACCGACAGCAGTTGTGCGGCCCGGGCCTCGGGGGAGGGCGGCTTGACGGAGACGGCCGGCGGGGTGGCGGCCACGGCCTGTCGCAGGGCGGGCCAGCCGGGCGGGGCGTTGGCGTCGCCGAGGGCGGCCAGGCAGGCGTCGACGACGTTGGCGGCCCGCTCGCCCCGGCGGACGACGCGCGCGACCAGCCGCTCATAGCCGTCGCGCCGCAGCAGGAGGCCGCGGTCGGGGTCGATCGGCACCGAGCGGAGGGCATGCGGCGCCAGCGGGCGGACGGCCGCGGACTCCATTCGATCCAGCGCCTCCAGGATGCGGAAGTGCAGCACGGAGCTGTGGCAGCCCATCAGCCAGGCGTGGTCGCCCGTGCGGCGCGAGTAGTGCCAGAATCCCGCCAGCTTGCCGAAGGCCGCCACCAGGGCGGCCTCGGCCTCGGCGCCGCCGATCCGCCCCATCGCCTCGGCGGCGGTCGCGGCGAGGTACACGTCGCGCTGCCAGTGCCCCAGCTCGTGGAAGCCCTTGCCCTTGCTCCGGACGCCGCCGAGGTTGCCCGCCAGGACGCCGGCGAGCAGCTCGACGGCGCCTGCGTCGCCGAGATGCCCCAGCGACCGCATCGCCGCCATGGCCAGCCGGAGGTCCCCGCCGTCGTCCGCGGCGACCCGCCGCCGCAAGGCCTCCGCCGCGGCCTTGCCCCCGATCCGCCCCAGGGCCGCCGCCGCGTCGATCCGCTCACCGGCCCGGCCGGCTTGCAGGCGTTCGACGAGCGCCGCCTCGACGCCGGCCCAGCCTTCGCGCTCCAGCCAGGCGCGCCACGCGTCGGCGGCGTCGCCACGGCGGGCTCGCGGGGCCGTGGCGTCGAACGCGCCCCGCCGGCCGGTCAGCCCCCGCAGCGCCACGGCGGCGGCTTGCGCGACCGGGGGGGATGCGTCGGTCAGCGCGGCGATCAGCGGCGGGACGGAAGCCCGGCGGCCGCAGGATGCCAGCGCCAGCGCCGCGTTCATCCGCGCGGGGGCGGCGGGGTCCTCCAGGGCCTGCTCCAGCGCCTCGGCCGCGGCGGCATCGCGCCGCAGCGCCAGCAGGCGTGCCGCGGAGACGCGCGCGGCCTCGTCGCCGGCGGCGAGGCGGTCGAGCAGTTCGCCGGTCGCGGCCTCGGGGCCGATGGCGGCGGCCTCGCGGAAGCGGTCGAGCTGGAGGTTCAGCACCCCGCCGTTGGCGGCGTTGTTTCCACGGAACTCGTGAGGGCGGCCTCGCCCGAGCGCGCGGACCGGCGGGGCGGTCGTGGCCAGCACGGGCTTGTCCGTGGCGGGGGCGGCCTGGCGGGGGCTGTGGCAGCCGACGCAGCTCCGCCGTTCGCCGGGGCGGACGTAGATCCAGGACAGTTCGTTGATGACGGCGCGGCCTTCGGCGTCCACGGCCTGGATCGCCAGCGCCCGGTCGGCGGGGACCTCGGCGTAGAACGACCCGTCGGCGGCGAGGGGCACGGTGCCCAGCTCGATCGCCCGCACGCCGATGTGGCAGTAGGGGTGCTTCGCGGACCGCAGCGCCAGCGGCCGGCCCTCGTAGATGCGCACCGCCGCGATGCGGTCGACGTCCGCGGCGGTCTGCTTCGTGCGGAAGACGTTGCGGCAGACGATCTCGCCGGTTGGCTCGCCGGCCTCGGGCGAGGGCGGCGCCGGGGGCGGGGTCATCGACGGCGCGATCCCGCCGGGCTTCGGTCGCGGGCCGAGGTACGCCGGCGAGTGCACGGCGACCGTATCGCTTCGCAGCAGCCGCGTGACGCCGCCGGTGTGCAGATCGAGCACGGCGATCGCCGACCGCCCGGCGGCGGTGCACAGCAGCCGCCCGTCGGGCAGGGGGGCGATGTCGAACAGTTGCACGGCGGGGGTGATCTGCCTCGGCGGGTCGATCCCGCCGCGGGAGACGACCAGCCCGTGGGTGGACAGGCAGGCGACGCGCCCGTCCGGCAGCGGCGCGGGGCTGCCGTAGCCGAACTGCCGCAGCCAGGCGGCGTTGCCCTCGGCTGCCGGGCCGCGGTGGTAGGCGATGGCGTAGCGGTCGGCACCCATCAGCGCCACGCCGGCGGTGCCGTCGGGATGGACGAGGTGGATCTGCGTCTCGACCTTGGCGCGTTCGAGGAAGTTGTCGCAGCGGATGAAGGCGATCAGCCCCTCGGCGGTGACGCGCGGCTCGTTGTCGCCGACGATGTGGTGGGTCAGCGGGCGGATGTCCCCGCCGTTGGCATCCATCGTGAACAGGCTGCGGGCCAGATTGCCGTGGTACTCCTCCCGCGTGCCGATCCGCGTCGAGCTGAATACGATCCGCCCGTCCGGAAGCTCGGCGGGGTCGAAGTCGTGGAACGGCCCGTCGGTGAGCTGCCGCGGGCGACCGCCGCCGGCGCCCGTCGCGTAGACGTGGTGGAACGCCTCGCCCTCGCGGGCCATCGAGAACAGCACCCGCCGCCCGTCATAGGTGACCGTCGGCGAGCCGATCACGCCTCCGCCGGCGTCCAGCAGGACGCGCGGCTCGGCCTCGGGCCCGGCCGGGGCGAGGGCCATCAGCCTCCGCCCCAGAACGGACGGGCCCAGCGTGTCGAACTCCCGGTACGCCCGCGAGCCGGCGATCCGCCAGGCGCATTGCGGCGAGCGCGCCGAGCTCTCCGGCAGGCGACCGGCGAGGAACACCACCCCCGCAGGCCAGGGGAAGTTCGCGTCCGGCTCGGCCAGCCGACCGGCCGTGCGGCGGCCGGAAACGCCCGGGGAGACCGGCTCGGGATAGCTCACCGGGCCCCAGGGCTTCATGCCCGCCGCGCCGAGCGCGGCCGCCGGGGACCAGGCCGAGGCGTCGAACTCCGGCGAGCTCCAGCCGGTCTGCGGCGAGGTGGCGGCCCGCCAGGTCGCGTCGGTGGCCAGCCGGACGGTCCGGCCGCCGGGCAGGTCGATCCGCGCCGCCGCCAGGAGCCCGCCGGGGCCGCCGAGGTTCAGGCCCCGCACGGCCAGGACGTTGCGGCCCTTGCTCAGCAGGTGGGCGATGTCGTACCGCTCGACGCTCTGCCAGTACACCGCGTTGTAGCCGCTGTCGCCGCCGACGATCGAGCCGTTGACGTACAGTTCGTAGCCGTTGTCGGCCGTGATCAGCACGCTGGCGGCCTCCGGCTTGGCCGGCAGGTCGAGGGCCCGGCGAAGGTAGCACGTTTCGGCCGCCTCGCCCCCGGCGGCGGTGGGGGCGTCCCAGATCCAGTGCGCCCGGCCGAGGTCGGGCAGGGGCACCCGGCGCTGTTTCTCCTCCGCCGTTGCCGGCCCCCCGCCGGCGGCCAGGGCAACGGCGGTCACGAAGGCCAGGAAGAGTCGCCTGCGCGGAGAGGTTCGCATGGATAGCTCCAAAGACAGCCCGGGCAATTGCCGAAGATGAGCATACCCACTGTTCCCCCGGCGCGTCGAGGGGGCAGGAGTCCGGGCACGGCGGGCGGATGCATCGTATGCTTCCGTTGGCGGCTCGACAGGGAGCCCGGGGTAGGGGAAGAGCCGTTCGAGGGAGCGGATCACGATCCGCCCGCCGTCGACGAAGGGAAGGCAAGGAGAAGTGCGATGTCATGCCGACGCCGAATCGCTCGGGCAAGAGCACGCGGGGGTCTGGCCATGGTGGCCGCCCTGGCGCTGGTCGTTGTCCTGGCCTCGCTGGCGGTGGCGTTCTCCCGCGTGGCGGACATGAACCTCCAGGTCAGCCGCAGCCACGCCGACCTGACGCAGGCCCGCATGACCGTCGAGAGCGGCATGACCTACGCGCTGCACGTCCTGGACGACTGCCAGAGTCCCGGCGTGGTCAACGGCATCCCGGACGTCCTCCAGGCCGTCTGCGACCACCTCGACGACCGGATGGGCTATCCGGTCACCATGGTGGACGACGCCAACGATCCCAACGACCTGCGCTGCGTCGTCGCCGGGCCGGTAAGCCTGCCGGACGGCTCGGCGTTCTCGTTCACGGTTTACGAGACGGACACGCGGTCGACCTTCGACGATCCGAACGACTACGACCCCAACGAGGTCCCCAACCAGTTGGAGATGATCGTCACCGGCAGCGCGGGCGGCCTGACGCGCCGGATCGGCATGCGGTTCAACGTGGAGCTGAACAAGAAGATCCTCCACTACGCCGTCTCGAGCACCTGCCGGGTGATCGCCCGGGGGAACATCCGCGTGCACGGGCCGGTCTCGTGCAGCTACAGCCGCACGCCGCACCCGACGAACGCGTCGGTGCGGAACAAGAACATCTACCCGCTGAACATCGCCCTGGGCGACAGCGGGTACATCGGCGGCACGGTGGGCACGACGATGAGCCGCGACGACTTCGTCGGCGACGACGACTACGGCGACACCGACTTCCGCTACGGGATGGACGAGGAGTACCGCGACAACATCAGCTACGACGAGGGCGAGACGATGAACCTCCGCCCGGAGGACTTCGACACCGCCCCGCTGAAGGCGATGACCGACGTGGCCAACCTGCCGACGGCGGACTACAACGGCAACGACTGGCGGAACTGGGGCGCCGATCCCAACGACACCAGCAGGCCGGCCCTGGAGAACGTCTGCGTGCCCAAGGGCACGAACCCCATCTTCCGCAACTGCACCTTCAAGGGCGTCACGTACATCGAGGTCGACGAGGAGACCACCAACCCGTCGTCCTCGAACCAGAACCACGTCCAGTTCATCGACTGCACCTTCGAGGGTCCGATCATCACCGGCGTGCCCCGGGAGATGGACTGGAACAAGGACAAGATGACCTTCTCGGGCAACACCGTGTTCCGCGGCTCGATGATCCAGGAGACCCTCGGCGGCGTGACGCTGATGGCCCCGAACTTCAACGTCAACATCGGCGCCGACGAGGGCGGCGGCGGGGAGGGGCACTCCGAGGTCGTCGGCCTGCTCATCGGGGGGTGCATCGACCTCTACAACGACCTGACCGTCCGCGGGACGGTGGTCTCGATGGCCCGGCTGGTCAACGACGGCCAGTGCATCATGAACAAGAACGACAGTTGGGTCGCCTCCAGCGGCGTCTGCGGGGCGAACATCGGCAACATCAGCGGTGCCGGCAGCGAGATCGACGTCTACCCCGACCCCAACAACGTCCTGCCCCTGGGCATCAAACGCCGCTACATCCCCCACCCCCTCAGGGGCAGCTACTTCGAGGTCGACCCCTGAGCAGACGGGGGCGCCTCTTCCCGGGCTCGCCCCGTTTCGGGCCGGCGCGGGCGGCGGCGGTACACCCGGACGTAATCGACCGTCAGGCTGTCGGGAAGCTTGGCCTCGGCGATGTCGCCGGCCCACTTGCCCACCTCGGCGCTGAGGATGATGTACTGCGGGCGGTGCGAGACGGCCCTGCTCGTCCGCCACGTCTCCTTGCCGTCCACGTAGAACACGTAGCGGTCCTTCGTCCACTCCAGCCCCACCGTGTGCCAGCCCTCGTCGAAGCCCTCGACCGTCACGGTCCGCCCGTGGTGCTTGTGGTGCTTGCCGTAGCCGTCCCAATGCAGGTTGTGGTGCACACGGTCGGTCTCCCGGGCGAGGTACTCGTAGATGTCGATCTCCGTCCCGCTGAGGCGGGGATTGCCGATCTCCTTGCCCATCGTCGGCGTCTGGAGCCAGAACGCCGACCAGTGGCCGACCGAGTCCTGGAGCTTTACGCGGCACTGCCAGTAGCCGAACGCCCGCTCGAACTTCCCCTGCGTGCCGATCATCCCCGTGTGGTAGGTCCCCCCCGCCTTCGTCGTGGTGATGACCAGGTGCCCCTTGCCGTCGAGGCGCACCGCCTCCTTGACGTTGACAGCGTCCCGCCGCGGGCCCAGCCCGCGATAGCCCCACTTGCCCATGTCCAGGGCATTGCCGTCGAACTCGTCGTGCCAGATAAGGTTCGCGTCGGCCTTCATCATCGCCGTCGGCGGCGCCAGGCGATCGGGCACGTTCGCGTCGCCCGCCGCCCCCGCCGCCGCCATTGCCATCGCCGCCAGCATCGCCGTCGCGTTCATGTCGCGGTCTCCTTCTTCCCACCCACATAAACGCGCTTGCCGGGGCGGAGGGTTGCGGTCGGGTAGAGGGTGTCGCGCCAGCGGATGCCGCCGCGGAGGGCGCCGAGGATGCCCGCCCGAAGGACCATGGCCGCCATCAGCGGGGCCGTCAGCGGGGCGACCGCGGCGGGGAGGGCGTAGCGGCGGGTCCAGCGGACGGTGAGCGCCACGGCCGCGACGTACGCCGCGAAGACCCCGCCGGCGGCCAGCGCGGCAGGCCAGCCGCCCACGAGCCACGCCGCCGCCGGCGCCACCAGCGGCGCCAGCTCCAGCGTGCCCACCAGCACGGGCAGCAGCAGGCACCGGGCCAGGCGGAAGTCCGCACCGGTGGCGAAGACGCGCTCGGCGCCGCGGAGGGCCTCGCCCAGCCGGGCGTACCAGTGCAGCTCGACGAGCGAGAAGGCGTGGACCATGCGGCAGCGGGCGCCGCTTCGCTTCATCATCAGGGCCAGGCCCGCGTCGTCGGCGACCTCCAGCCGCAGCCATTCCAGGCCCTCGGTGCGGTCGAGGGCTTCCCGGCGGACGAGATTGAATGCCCCGACGCCGAGGAAGCCGCCGGCGTCCGGGTCGCCGAGTTGCCAGGGACGCATCGCCATGACAAGCTGGCGGATGCACGCGGCGATCAGACCGTCCAGCAGCAGGTGCGTCCGCCGCAGCGCCGGCAGGGCGGGCATGTAGTCCAGCCCCTCGGCCAGGGCGTAGGCCACCGCACGTCGAAGGGCCGTCGGCGCGAAGTGCACGTCGGCGTCGGTGAACAGCACGAACGCCCCGCTTGCCCTCTCCAGCCCCCGGGCGAGGGCGTGAACCTTGCCCAGCCAGCCCGCGGGCAGCTCGCCAACGTGCTCGACCCGCAGCCGCGGGAATTCGCCGGCCAGGCTGTCGAGAATCGCCCCCGTGCCATCGGTCGAGCGGTCGTCGACGACGATGACCTCCAGGTCCGGGTAGTCCGCCGACAGGAGCGAGCGGGCCGCGGCCCCGATGCGGTCGGCTTCGTCCCGGGCGGCCGCGATGACCGACAGCCGCGGCCAGCGCCGCGGCTCGGGGGGGGCGGCGTCGCCGAGGTGGGGAACGTCGGCGGCCATGCGGAGGGCGGCCCAGGCGGCCCAGGCCCAGTACAGCAGGCCCGCGGCCGCGTAGACGCCGACCAGGATGCCCAGGGCGACGGTCATGCCCCGGAGCATCGCCGCCGGGCGAGTCGTTGTCCAGTGGGGCCCTCGGTCGCGGGGCGAGATCGGCGGCGGGTTGGGGTAGAATGCGCGGGTCTTCGCCGGCAATAGGTGCCGGCGGGATGCGTTAAGCGGGATGAACGATGGATGCCGAGCGGCTTGGCACAGTGGTGGCTTCGGCGCAGGCGGGCGACCCGGAGGCGTACCGGGCGCTGCTGGAGGCCTACGGGAAGCGCTTGTACGGCTACTTCCTCCGCGCGACGGGAAGCCACCACGACGCCGAGGACCTGCTGGGCGACCTGATGCTGCGGCTGGTCCGACGCCTCGGGCGGTACGACGACCGCGGGCGGTTCGAGCCCTGGCTGTTCCGGATCGCCGCGAACATGGTTCGCGACCGCATCCGCCGGCGCAAGGCCAGGCCGCCGGCGGTGAGCCTGTCGATCGAGGACGACGGCGGCACGCCGGCCAGCGACCGCCTGCCCGACGACGCCCCGGGCGTCGAGGCCGGGCTGATGCTGGAAGAGGCCTCGCAGCGCGTCCAGGACGCCCTGGCCACGCTGGACGCGACGTCGCGGGAGATGATCCTGCTGAGGCATTTCGGACAGATGAGCTTCAAGGACATCGCCGAGCTGTTCGACTGCCCGCTGGGCACGGCCCTGGCGAAAGTCCACCGAGGGCTCAAGGCCCTCCGCAAACGACTGGGCGACCACGATGACCCTGACCGATGACCAGTACGAACGCATCGCACGGCGGCTGGACGGCGAGGACATCCCGCTGACCGCCGCCGAGCAACGAATCGCCGACGAGCTCGTCGAGGACGAAGGAGCGGTGGGCGCGCGTCTCTCGGCCGATGCCGCCGGCCTCTCGCCGACGATGCTGGCCGAGGTCCGCCGCGACGAGGCCGCCGTCGGGCCGCGCCTGGACGTGCCGCTGCCCTCCCGCGCGTTCGACCGGGCCCAGCGGCGGCTCGCCGCCGAGCTGGCGCGCCCGAGGCGGAGGCTGATCTGGGCCGGCTCGGCTGCGGGAGCCGTCGCGGCCGCGGCGGCGGCGCTGCTGATTGCCGCCCTGGCGGGCCTGTGGCAGCCGGTCGAGCGGGACGGCGCAACCGACGGCCTCGCCGTCGGCGACGGGCACGTGCCCGTCGAGGTGATCTCCGAGTCGGTCGGCCGCCAGCCGGAGGAGGTCGCCTTCGACCTCATCGAGGCCGAGCTGGCCGAGCTGGAAGCCGACGCCCTCGCCGCCGCGCCGGCCATGCCCGTCGACACGCGGCTGGACGACATCGAGCGGGCCCTGGAAGAGTTCTGGCTGGACGATCCGATCGAATGACCTTTCGCCCGCCTGTCCGGTGGGCGCGGGGACCGAGGTGCAGTGATGCGAAGAACGACGATGGCGATTCTGATGGCGGCGGCGCTGGCTGTCGCCGGCGCGGCGGCCTGGCTGGGCGCGCCGGGTGCCTGGTGCCTGGCGGCCCCGGCGGACGAAGGCGACGGGGCCGGCGTCGCCGACGGGCGGGGCGCCGCCCCCGGGACGCGGCCGCACGGCCGGGGCAAGCCGTTCTTCCGGGACGGCGACCGCCGGCGTGGCCGGTTCGGCCGGCCGCTGACGGAGTCCGAGCAGGCGGAGGTCCTGGCGTACCTCAAGGAGCACCGCCCGGAGATATACGAGCAGGCGACGAGCCTTCGCCAGCGGGACCCGCGTCGATACAAGCGGCTGCTGCACATGATTCACGGGCTGTTGCGCCGGCTGAAGGGCATGCCCGAGGAGCTTCGCGAGGCCCACGAGACCCGCCAGGAGGCCCACGTGCGGATGTGGCGGCTGGCGAAGTCGCTGGAGTCCGCCGAGGACCCCGTCGCCCGACGGATGGTCGAGAAGAAGATGCGCGAGCAGGCCGAGCTGTACTTCGACGCCGACCAGGTCATCCGCGAGTACCGCCTGGCCCAGCTCGCCGAGCAGATCCGCGTCCTCCGCGAGGAGCTCGCAGCACGGAAGAAGGACCGCGAGGCCGTCATCGAGGAGATGATCCAGCGGACCAGGTCCGCCGCCGCCAAGTACGGCGACCGCTTCCCCCGCCCCGGCCGCCGCCCCGGTCCGGGGCCTCGGGAATAGCCCCCGCCCCCTCGCCTACTTCGGGCGCGGGTGGTCGGGCCACAACCGGACGTGGCGGTTGAGGTCCTCGCGGGCGGCGTAGCGGCGGAACTCGCGGACGACGTTGCTCGGGCGCAGCGAGCCGTCGATCTCCCGTCGGTAGATGCCCCGCCCGGTGTAGTAGTGGTGGTGCATCCCGAACTGGTCGAAGATCCGCAGGAAGTCGTTCAGCAGCGTCCGCTGGCAGAGCTTCTCGTCGGTGGGGGGGTGGAAGCCTCCGTACTCCCCGCAGTGCATCGCCACGCCGTGGCGGATCGCGAACTCGAAGGCCGGCCACCACATCCGGCAGATGTCGGTGACGTCCCGCTCCAGCGTCGGCCAGCGGTCGCGGGCCTCCTTCATGCGGAAGTTGTAGTCGTGGAAGCTGTAGACGGTCAGGGGGTCGCCGGTGGGCTCGATCAGCCGCAATTGCCGGATCGCCCCCCAGGCCTCGCAGGGCTCGACGTAGAGCAGGTGGCGGCGGTCCCGTTTGCGGATGCGCCCGGTGAGCTCGCGGATCACGCGGTTGTACGCCGGGGCCTTGTGGTCGAACGGCTCGTTGATCAGGTCGTAGGCGACCTGCCAGAACGGGGCCTCCTCGAGCTGCGGGACCAGCCGGTCGTAGTAGGGGAACAGCCGCTCGCGGACCCACCGGTCGTAGTGCTCGCGGACGTACTCGCGCTTGGCGCCGAGCGTCTCGTCGATGTTCGTGACCATGTTCACCCCGGCGTCGCGGCAGAACCCCGCCAGCACGGCGATTCGCGTCCGGCCCTTGAAGTGCGGCGAGGGCTCGTCGGAGTAATTGCTCTGCGGGCGGTAGCTGTTGGCGCCGGTCGCGGCGATGGTCTCCATCTCCCGGGCGTTGCCGCGAACCCCCGTGTCGGCCCCGCCGAACATCCAGCTCGTGAAGCCCACGAACCGCGGATACGGCTCGACGGGGTAGCTGAAGGTCACGCGGTCGGCGCCCCGCAGGCCGCGGTGAGGCCCGGCCAGGCCGCCGTCCTGGAAGGTCTCCAGCCGGTCGGCGTCGCGGACGGTCAGCCCGCGGAAGTCGCAGTCCATCGCCATCCCGCACAGGGCGGGCAGGGGCGCGAGCTTCAGCGCGGGCGTCTTCCAGCGGTCGGGCAGCTCCATGTAGTCGTAGAGGATCGTGTGCTCCAGCACCGGCCCGGCGGGGACGTCGTCGATCGTCGCGCCCTGCCACGGCTCGCCCGGTCTGGCCACCCGCGTGACGGACTGGTAGTTGATCGGCACGGCCCGCGAGGCACGCGACCAGAACGCCGCCTTGGCGGCAAGGGCCTCGGCATCCTTCTTCGGCACGGCTTGGGCCCAGGGGCGGACGGCGACGATCCGCCGGCCGCCGACGCCGCGGAGCTTCGTCACGCCCTCCTCGGAGGCGATCGCCCCGGGGGGTCGCTGGAACGTCAGCAGGATCGGCCGGAGCACGTCGGCAGCGCCCGCCGGCGTAAGCCAGAGCAGCACCCAGTTGGCGGGGAGCTTGTCGGCCCCGGCGGGGGACAGGCCCTTGACCCGCCGGCCCGGGGGGATCAGCAGCTCGGCCCTGCCGGCGTGGTGGATGTGCAGCTCGTCGGTCCGCGGCGCCAGCACCACGCACGGGCTCAGCGGCGAGGCGATCACGTCCACCGGCGGCGTCTTCCGCCCGGCGGGGCCGTCGAGTGCGGGGCAGGCGATCTCCGTCGCGCCGACGAGCCCCGGGCGGTCCCCCTCGCCTCGGACGCGGACGGCCAGGAGATTCTCGGCGCCGAACATCCATGCCCCGGCGGGCACGCGGTACGTCCGCTCGCCGTCCCGGTGCCTGGTGATCTCCCGGTCGTTGAGCCACACCCGCCGGTCGCCGCGGACCCGCATCCGCAGCACGAGGCCGTTGCCCGCCCACTCGGCGGGGATGAACACACGGTTGCGGTACCACGCCAACCCGCGGTAGCCGGCGAACGGCTTGGACTTCGTCCAGCTCTGCTGGCCGTCGATTCGCGGCCACTGGGTCTCGATGTTGTAGCCGACCGTGTGCCTCAGCTCGTCGAGGCCCTTGTCCTGCGGGTCGGTGCGGAACCGCCAGCGGAAGGGCATGCGGACGGTGGTCGGCCCGGAGACGGGGTTGACCCGCACGCCCCAGCCGCCGAGGTCGCTGTCGGTCAGCTCCGGGTGGGGCAGCCAGCCGAGGCGGTCGTGGCGGCTCTGGTTCAGCGGGCAGGCGGGATGGTCGCTCGCGGGCCCGCGGGCAAGGAGCTTCTTCGAGAGCGCCTCGTCGGCGCGGCGGGCGGCGGCGTGGAAGCCGCGGGCGCTGCGCAGGAACGTCGCGGCCTCGACGGCGGAGGGGTCGTCCGGAATCTTCCCTGCCAGCGCCGCGGCCGCGCGGGCGTGCGCGGCGATCGTCGGGCGGTGCGGGCCGCCCCAGCCGCGGGCCTCGCCGTCGACGACGGTGATGCCCTTCTCGGCCAGCAGCCCGCAGAGCCAGGCCGCCTCGGCCTGGTCGCGCGCGGCGCGGGCGGCGGCGCCCTTGCCGCCGGCGGCGGCAAGGGCCGACTCCTCGGCCACGAAAGGCATTCCCACCTCGCGGACCTTCATCGCGGCGGTGCACACGCCGGGCTCGGCCTTGCCGTCGTAGTCCGGCGTGACGATCGAGTGGTCCTCGAGGATCGTCGTCGGGCGAAAGAGCGTCGCGGTCCATGTTTCGTCCGTCGTCAGCGGCGCCACGCGTCGGCCGTCGCGGTAGAACGCGCCGTCCAGCACGAACCCGCCGCGGCCGTCCTTCCCGCCGGCCGGGGCGGAGATCGCCACCACGTGCCGACCCGGCGTGAGCCGCCCGGCCAGGTCGATCTCGTGGACCCGGTCCGGCTCGCCGAGGACCTTGGCTCGCTCGAACGTGTCCTTCTCGGCCGCCCACTGGTAGACGACGCGCCCGTCCACGCGGACGACGACGAACCCGCTGGTCTTCAGCATCGCCGTTGCGCGGTCCGTCCCGGGCGGGACCGTGACGACCTTGCGATAGACGCAGGGGTTCCGCGGGACGGCGAACCAGTAGAGGTGCACCGGCTCGAACGGCGGGCGGGCGTCGGCGGGGCGGTCGGGGACGATCCACTCGCCGCCCCCCGCGGCGGAAGCGACGGCAGCCAGGACAAGCGACGCGGCGACGGGCCTGCGGTGTTGCATGAACGTCTCCTTCGCGCGAGGATGAAGCGCATTCTCGCCATAGCGTCAAACACCTGCAAGCGGCCCCGGGCATGGCCCGGCCGCGGGAGCCGATCATGAACCGACGGAAACGAACGGTAGCGTGGGCGATCGTGCTGGCGGCGGCGGTGGCGGCCGGCGGAGCCGCGGCCGGCGAGCCGCAGTTCCGCGTGCCGCTGCGGAAGGACGCCCCGAAGATCGACGGGCGGATCGACCCGGCGGAGTGGAAGGTCGCGACGGTGATCTCCGGTTTCGGGCGGGACGGCGGGAAGCTGTGCCGGCGTCGCGTGCGGGGCTATGTCGCCGCGACGGCGACGCACCTTGTCTTCGCCATCCGCAGCCAACTGCCGGACAAGGGCGAGTTGAAGGCCACGCTCGACCGCGACAGCCTCAAGGCGGTCTTCGACGACGCGGTGGAGGTCTTCGTCAACCCCACGCCGGACGCCGACGCGCAGGTGGACTACCAGTACCTGACCAACTCCACGGGCTACGGCGGCTACCAGGTGCACACGCTCGGCGGGGCCGAGGAGAACCCCGCCTGGAAGGGAAACTGGACGACCGCCCACGGCTTCCACGACGGCGCGTGGCACTTCGAATGCGCCGTGCCGGTCGCCTCGATGAGCCGCGCGGGCGCCGGCCGGAAGACGCACCGCGGCGCCTGGAAGCTCAACCTCACCCGCGACTGGAAGCACCCCTGGGAGTGGTCCTCGCTCAGCGCCAAGGGCGGGTCTTACGCCTTCGGCGGGGCGCGGTTCACCGTCGATCCCGCCGCCCCGGCCGTCGCCGTGCGGACCGAGGGCGACCCGTTCCTTGCCGACGCCACGTTGACGCTCGCGCTGCACAACCCGACGGACAAGCCGATGAAGCTCTCGGCCGGGATGGCGCTCACGCGAAACCGCATGCCCGCCCTGCGCGGCGGCGGGGAGACGACGCTCCCGCCCGGCGGGGGCAAGTCCTACGAGCTGAAGCTCACCCCGGACGATCCGACCACGCGGTTCGAGCTGGCCGTCCGCGTGGCGTCGGCGAACGGCAAGGACGTGTTCTACGACCGCACGACCTCCTGGCCGCGGGGCGAGGCGTACCGCTATGTCGTCGGCGAGAAGGCCGAGCGCCCGCCGATCGCGTTGCGATTCGCGTACTACCCCTACCGCAACCGCATGCGGGTTCTCGCCGACGTCAACGGGCTGGACGAAGACGCGAAGCTCACCAGGCTCACGGCCGAGGTGCGCCCCCGCCTGGGCGGCGAGGCCGTCCGCCGCGCGGCCTTCGACGTGAATGCCTTCACCGACGGGCGCCAGGAAATCGCCTTCGACCTGCCTCCGCTGGACGGGCTCTACGAGATCGCCCTTCTCGGCGAGGGCCCCGGCGTGCCGGACGAGGAGGTCGTCGAGGGCTTCGAGCGGAAGGTCTTCCCGTGGGAGCACACCCCGGCCGGGCGGAGCACGAAGGTCTACCCGCCGTTCACGCCCATCGAGGTCGACGAGAAGCGCCGCACGCTCGGCACCGTGCTGCGCGAGCACACGCTGGGCGGGACGGGCCTGTGGGACCAGGTGACGGGCACGTCGGCGCACACGGGTATCACGAAGCCGATCCTCGCGGCGCCGATGCGCTACGTCGTCCGCGCCGGCGGCAAGGCGGCGGAGGTCCAGGCCGAGCCGCTGAAGATCGCCGCCGCGGCCGAGCACAGGGCCGTCACGGAGGCGAGCTTCTCGGCCGGGCCGGCGGAGTTCTCCTCGCGCGGGACGTGGGACTACGACGGCACGATGAAGGTGGAGCTGACGATCCAGCCGACCGGCGGGGCGAAGCTGGAGGAGTTGACGCTGGAGGTCCCCTTCCGCGCCGAGGCCGCCGCGCTGATTCACGCCAACGCCGACCGCATCCGCGCGCCGGTGGCGCGCAAGGTGCCCGAGGGCGAGGGCGTCGTCTGGGACGCCGGCAAGGTCGCCTCCGACGAGATGCCCGCCGGCTTCTGCCCCTACGTCTTCGTCGGCGACGCCGTCCGAGGGCTCTGCTGGTTCGCCGACAACGACCTCAACTGGAGCCGCGACGCCGAAACGCCCAACGTCACCCTCGTCCGCCGCGGCGGGAGGGTCGTCCTCCGCGTCCACTTCGTCAACGTGCCCGTCGCCGTCACCGAGCCCCGGACCATCACGTTCGGCCTGCTGGCCGCTCCCGTCAAGCCGCGCCTCGTCGCGCCGGGCGAGGGCAAGCACTGGTGGCGATACCGCTACCTGCGGGACAACTACACGCTGCTGGGCACGGACATCAACTGGCTGGCGAGGGGAAGCTGCGGGAGCGTGTACCCGGCCGCCAAAGACATGTACCTGTGGGAGATGATCTCGCGCGGCAACCGCGAGAAGCTCGGCCGCGAGGCCGTGCAGGAGGTCGTCGAGCACACCAAGCGGTATTTCGCGGACTATCCCGGGCGTGTGAAGTCGTGGGTGGCTCACGTCAACCACAACCTTCGCAGCCGGTACGGCAAGAGGATGGTGTTCTACTACAACCGCGCGAGCTGCCAGCTCTTCGACGAGTTCGAGACCTTCAAGGACGAGTGGTGCCTGACGGACTACCGCTCGATCCCCAAGGGCAACGGGCTCGGCGAGATCAAGATCGTCCCGGCCGAGTCGTACATCGATCACGCGATCTACTGGTACGCCCGGTCGTTCGAGGTCGGCAACAACAAGGGCGTCTACTGGGACAACTTCTTCATCGCCCCGTCCTTCAACACGGCGATGACGGACGCTTACAGGAGGCCTGACGGCCGGGTCACTCCCGCCGCGGGGATCTGGGCCCTCCGCGAGCTGGCGCGGCGGACGTTCGTGATGATGAACGAGCGCGGGATGCTGCCGATCACCTTCCCGCACATGACCAGCTTCAACCCGCTGCCGATGATGGCCTTCTGCACGGTGCAGTACGACTGGGAGTGGAAGTACAGCCTCGGCGACGTGCAGGACCGCCACGACCGCGACCTGATCCTGCTGATGAGCACCGGCGAGCTGGCAGGCACCTGGCCCGTACCGCTCGGCGACCACGGCAAGCTCTCCCGCGATGCGTGGACGCAGCGGACCTTCACGGCCGTGCGGCTTGTCCACGAGCTCGACGGCTACGGCGGGTTCGGGTTGTCCTACGCGGACTCCCACGCAGCCAACCGGAAGCTCTTCGAGCCGATCGCCCGGCTGCTGGACGAGCCGAAGCTCGACGTCTGGCGATACTGGGACGAGCGCCCCGTGCCCGTGCGGGCGACCCGCGACGACGTGCCCACCATCGTCTACGCCGTCCCCGGGCGCGAGGCGGTCGTCGCCGCCACCAGCTACGCCAAGGAGGACGTGGACGCTACGTTGAAGGTGGACCTCGAGCCGCTGGGCCTTTCCGGCCGGTGCACGGTGACGGACGTGGAGACGGGCAAGCCGATGGAACTGACCGGCGGCGAGCTCCGCTTCCCGCTGAAGAAGCACGACGTGAAGGTCTTGCGGCTGGTGAAGGAATGACGATGGCCGGTACCTTGTCGCTTTCGACCGGACAAGCTTCCCCCCCGGGCTGCTGCCGCGTGTCATCCCGCGGCGTCGGCCCCGGGTCCCGCTTCGCTCGGGCGGCGGGGCGAGTCGGCCGGTATCTCTGCCTGCTTGCCATCCTGCTGCCGCCCGCCGCCGCGCGCGGCGGCGACGCCAACGCCTGCCTCTACCTCCCGCCGGAATGGGAAGCCGACGTGCTCTACTACCGCTCCTTCGACGGCGAGGCCGCCGAGGTCAACGGCCTCGGCGCGAAGGTCATCCTCGCCAAGGGGCGTGCCGCTTCCGGCGTCGCCGGGCGCGGCTGGGCGCCCTCGGCCCGCCGTCCCACGGTCGCCCTCTCGGGCGTGGGGCGCCCGCTGACCCGCCCGATCACCGCGAGCGTGTGGTTCCGCCTGGACGAGCCGATGAAGCCCGAGACCGGCTTCGACCTCATCGCCCTGCGGGCGGGGAAGGGCTACATCTCCAACTTCGTCCGCGGGCGCGGCGGGTGGTGCGCGCTGACGCGCCCGACGTTCGTCGTCCAGGTCTACCGCTTCCCGGGCATCAGCAATGTCAATGGCATCCGCTACGGGCACGCCTGGCTGGACGCCAACGCCTGGCATCACGCGGCCGTGGTCGTCTCCGGCGGGGGGCGGGTGAGCGTGCTGTGGAACGGGACGGTGCGGTACGACTATGCCGTCAAGGGGCGGCTGTTCGGCCCGGGCGACGTGCTGGAGCACATCCACCTCGGCCCCTCCGGCGGCGGGCATCGGATGACCGCCGACGAGCTTCTCGTCCTCGGCCGCGCCGCCTCGCCGGAAGAGATCCGCCGCTACATCACCGCCGTTCGCCGCCTGGCGGAGGCGGGCTTCCAGCCCACGGTGGGAAAGGGAACGACGTGGACAAAGCGGTAATCCTCGCCCGCGGGCTCGGCACGCGGATGCGACAGGCCGAGCAGGCCGAGCTGTCCGACGAGCAGGCCGCCGTGGCCGAGACGGGCGTCAAGGCGCTCATCCCCGCCGGCGGCCGGCCGTTCCTGCACTACGTGCTCACCGCCCTGGCCGACGCCGGCTACGGGCGCGTGTGCCTGGTCATCGGCCCGGAGCACCAGGAGGTCCGCCGGCACTTCGAGCAGCTCAGCGGCGGGCGGCTGGAGATCGCCTTCGCCGTCCAGGCCGAGCCCAAGGGCACCGCCGACGCGACCGCCGCCGCCGAGGCGTTCGCCGACGGCGACAACGTCCTCGTCATCAATTCCGACAACGACTACCCCGTCTCCGCCCTCCGCGCCCTGCGGGAGGACCTCGCCGGCAGCGGCCTGGCCGCCTTCACCCGCGACGGGCTGCTGCGCGGCAACATCCCTGCCGGGCGGATCGCCAAGTACGCCGTCATTCGCCTCGACCCCCACGGGCGGCTGGAGGACATCATCGAGAAGCCCACGGCGGCGGACCTGGCGTCGATCGTCCCCCCGGTGCGGGTGAGCATGAACTGCTGGCGTTTCGAGCCGTCGATCTTCGAGGCCTGCCGCCGCATCGAGCCCTCCGCCCGCGGGGAGTACGAGCTGCCCGACGCCGTCCGCTACGCCATGGACCACCTCGGCGCGGTCTTCGAGGCCGTCACCGTCGACGGGCCCGTGCTGGACATGTCCCACCGGTCGGACGTCGCCGCCGTCGAGGCCGCCCTGGCCGGGCGCGAGGTGAGGCTGTGAGGCTCGCGGACCTCCGCGCCGGCGACGCAACGCCGAAGCCCGAGCTGCTCGCCCGCTGCGCCGCCGCGCTGGCCGACCGCTGGTCCGTCGCCGACGACGCCGACGTGCGGGCGTTCCTCGTGCCCGGGCGGATCGAGGTGCTCGGCAAGCACACCGACTACGCCGGCGGGCGGAGCCTCGTCGCCGCCGTCCGCCAGGGCGTCTGCCTGCTGGCCGCGCCGCGAGACGACGGGCGGCTCCGCGTCGCCGCCGCCGACCTCGACGACGCGCGCGAGTTCGCCCTCGACGCCGACCTGGCACCCGAGGCCGGCACGTGGGCCAACTACCCCATGACCGTCGCGCGACGCGTGGCACGGAATTTCGGGCCGCCGCTGGCCGGGGCGGATGTCGCCTTCGCCGCCGACCTGCCTCCCGCGGCGGGGATGAGCAGCTCCTCGGCCGTGATGGTGGCACACTTCCTGGCCCTCTCTGCCCTTAACGGCCTGGCCGATCGCGAGGCCTACCGCCGCGAGGTCCGCACCGACGAGGACCTCGCCGGATACCTGGGCACGGTGGAGAACGGCCAGAGCTTCGGCTCGCTCGCCGGCGACCGCGGCGTGGGGACCTTCGGCGGAAGCGAAGACCACGTGGCCATGCTCTGCGGGCGCGACGGGCAGCTCAGCCAGTACGCCTACTGCCCCGTGCGGCTCCAGCGGCGGATCGACCTGCCCGACGGGTGCGTCTTCGCCGTTGCCGCCAGCGGCGTCGAGGCCGTCAAGACCGGCGAGGCGATGGCGAAGTACAACCGCGCCTCGGCACTGGCCCGAGCGGCCGTGGGGGCCTGGAACGCCGCCACCGGCCGGGACGATCCGCACCTGTCGGCCGCGCTGACCTGCGAGGCGTCGACCGGAGAGGCGGCCGAGCGCATCCGCCACGCGCTGGTCCGGTCCGGCCCGCGGGACGGCTTCACCGGCGAGGAGATGGCCCGCCGCTTCGAGCACTTCCACACCGAGAGCGAGCGGATCATCCCCGCCGCCGGCGACGCCCTCGGCGCCGGAGACCTGCTGCGCTTCGGCCGGGAGTGCGACGCCAGCCAGTCCGCCGCCGAGCGGCTGCTGGGCAACCAGGTGCCCGAGACGGTCTACCTCGCCTCCGAGGCCCGCGCCCTGGGCGCCTGGGCCGCCAGCGCATTCGGCGCCGGCTTCGGCGGCAGCGTCTGGGCGCTGGTCGCCGGCACGGGCGCGGAGGCCTTCCTCGACGAATGGCGCGCCCGCTACGCCGACGCCTTCCCCCGACCTGCCTCCCGCGCGAGGTTCCTTCTCACCATGCCCGGTCCCCCCGCCGGAGAAATCGCGTAGCAGCCCCCGACCGCGGAAGCCCGACCATGGGCCGGGCGGGTGATCGGGGCTTCGCGAACGGGTGTCCCGGGTGCAGCGCCCTGCTCGCCACGGTTCTGCGGAACCTCGCGCCCCGAATATGGTAGGGTATCGTTCCGGTGTGTCGGGGGCGTGTGTAAGGATGTGCTGCGACGTGACGGACCAGACAGCGAAACAGCGGGTGCACGCGATCGCGTGCGGTGTGTTGGCGATCGATCTGCAGGCCACGGCCGAGCGGCTGGGCCTCGAGTTGACGATGGAGTTTCTTCCGGGCGGGCTGCACAGCCGGCCTCACGAATTGCGCCAGCGTCTCCAGGAGGCGGTGGACAAGGCCTCGGCCGCGCGGCAGCCGGACGCGATCGCCGTCGGCTACGGCGTCTGCGGGCTGGGCACGGTGGGCATCCACGCCCGCAACGTGCCGCTGATCCTCCCGAAGGTCAACGACTGCATCGCCCTGTTTCTGGGCAGCGACGAGGCGTACAAGGCCCAGTTCGCGGCCTACCCGGGCACGTACTACATCGCCGCCGGGTGGGTCGAGGAGAAGAGCCGCCCCTTCTCCTCGGGGCGCGAGGGCGGCGCGGAAGTCGCTTCGGGCACGGCGGACGGACCGAGGCGGGACGTCGAGGCCGAGTACGACCGCCTGGTCGGCAAGTACGGGCGGGAGAACGCCGACGCCATCCGCCACTTCCTGACGAGCTGGCAGCGGAACTACCAGCGTGCGGCGTTCATCGACACCGGCGTCGGTCCCGAGCGCAAGCGGTACGCCGAGATCGCCCGCGCCATGGCCGAGGAGTTCGGCTGGCGGTACGAGCGGCTGGAGGGCACGGACGCGTTGCTGGCGAGGCTGCTGACGGCCCAGCGGACCGACGGCGAGGTGCTTCTGTGCCCGCCGCACCACGTGACGGCGTTCGACGCGGTGAGCAAGACGCTCCGCGCCGTGCCCGTCTGGGAGGCCGACGGCCCCGCGGGCGTGCGGCAGCAGACGCTGGTCTTCCCGGGCGAGCCGGGGGAGGACGGCGAGGCCGACGACGAGCCGGTTCGCCTGGGCCTTGGCATCGACGCGGGGGGCACGTACACCGACGCGGTGCTGTTCGACTTCGCCGCCGACGCCCCCGTGGTCAAGGCCAAGGCCCCCACCACGCCGTGGGACTACGCCGCCGGCATCGCCGAGGCGCTCGATCGCCTCGACGCCGACCGACTCGCCGAGGCGGACCTCGTCGCCGTCTCCACCACGCTGGCGACCAACGCCATCGTCGAGGGCCGGGGCCAGCCGGTCGGCCTGCTGATCATGCCTCCCTACGGGCTGTTCGAGCCGTCGGACATCGCCCACCGCCCGCTGGAGGTCCTCGCCGGGCGGCTGGAGATCGACGGCACCGAACTCGAGCCGCCGGACCTCGACCACGCACGCCGCGCCGCCGCCGAGATGGTCGACACGCACGGCGTCGGCGCGTTCGCCGTCGCCGGATACGCCAGCCACAACAACCCCGCCCACGAGCTCGCCGTCAAGGACGCCGTCCGCGAGGCCACCGGCCTGGGCGTCACCTGCGGACACGAGGTCTCCGAAGGGCTCAACTACCGCGTCCGCGCCGCCACGGCCGCGCTCAACGCACGCATCATCCCCGTCCTCGCCGCCCTGCTGGAGAAGGTCCGCGAGGAGCTGCTCCGCCGGGGTATCGGCGCGCCGGTCCTGGTGGTCAAGAGCGACGGCTCGCTGATGAACGTGGCCACGGCGCTGGAGCGGCCGATCGAGACGATCCTCTCCGGCCCGGCTGCCAGCGTCGCCGGGGCCAGCCACCTCGCCGGGTCCGACGAGGCGATCGTGGTGGACATCGGCGGGACGACGACGGATACCGCGTCGATCTCCGCCGGGCGCGTGCAGACGTGCGAGGATGGCGCGTCGGTCGGGGGCTGGCGGACGCACGTCCGCGCGCTGGACCTGCGGACGTGCGGGCTGGGAGGCGACAGCCGCGTGGTGCTCAACCGCGGGGAGCTGGAGATCGGCCCCCGCCGCGTCGCGCCCGTCGGCTGGCTGGGCGACCGCGACGCGCCCGGCGCCCGCGAGGCCGTGGCGTGGGTCGAACGCCACATCGACCGGCTGGGCGAATCGACGCTCGGCGGCGAGATGCTCTGCCTCAACGGCCAGCCGCCGGAGCCGCGGACCGACGAGGAGGCGCGCGTCCTGTCCGCCCTGTCCGAGAGGCCGCATTGCCTCGACGAGCTGGCCCGTCGCGTGGGGGCGATCGACTGGCGGCTGCTGAAGCTCGGGGACGTCGAGAACACCCACCGCGTGCAGCGCTGCGGGCTTACGCCGACCGACCTGCTCCACGCCGCCGGACGGGCCGAGCTCTGGGACACCGAGCTGGCCGCCCGATGCACGGACGTCTTCGCCCGCCTTGCGGGGCTGCGGCGGGAGGGGTTCGTCGAGATGGTCCTCGGGCGGTTCGTCCGCCGCCTGGCCATGGAAGTGCTTACCAAGCAACTGGACGATCGGGTGGACGGCGAGGAGCTGACCGCCTCGCCCGCCGCCCGGGCCCTTCTGGACAACGCCTTCGCCGGCGGCGACGGCGGGCTGGAGGTCCGCCTGGCGCTGAAGCGCCCCATCGTCGGCATCGGCGCGCCGGTGCACTGCTTCCTGCCCGACGCGGCCGCGCTGCTGTCGGCCGAGGCGATCATCCCGCCGGATGCCGACGTGGCCAACGCGATCGGCGCGGTGACCAGCCGCGTTCGCGTCAGCCGGCAGGTTCGGATCGTGCCCAACGAGCACGGTCGCTACGCGGTGCACGGCCTGTCGGACTCGCCGGCGTTCCGGCGGTTCGAGGAGGCGCACGCCCACGCGGTGGAGGCGCTTCAACGGCTGCTTCGCCGGCACGGTCGGCGGGCGGGCACGCGCGCCGGTCGCGTGGAGGTCGTGGTGGACGACCGCGTCGCCGCGACGGCCGACGGGGGACAGGTCTTCCTCGGGCGGACGTTGGAGGGCCATCTCTCGGGTCGCCCGGACATCGCACGTTTGGCGCGGGCGGGCGACGAGTCGAGCTGATGCACCCGAGGCCGTCTCCGGTTTTCTTGCGGCGTCTTGCAGTTCGTGGTCAAATCGGCACAATCTGCCTTGGATTCCGGGACCCGCAACGCCGACGGTTTACCCTACGGGCCATCGGTATGTCCGACCTTCCGGGCGGTCGGAAGAGAGAGGTCTGATGGAAGTCTTCGCCGCACGTCATCCCGTGTTCGACGGCGAGCAGGACGTGTTCGCCTACGACCTGCGCTTCCGCGCGCCGTTCGAGCAGTATTACGAGGCCATGGAGGCCGACGAGCCCGGCGGCAGCCTGCCGGAGTACCTTCGCTACGCGCAGCTTGTCGACGGGCGACGCGGACTGCTGCGCTTCCCCCGCGAGCTGCTGGCCATCCGCTTCCCGGTGCTCTTCCCCGCCGGCCAGACCATCCCCGAAGTGCCCGCCGAACTCGCCGCCGACGACGAAGCCGTCGCCCAGTGCCGCGAGCTGAAGGACCTGGGCTTCTGCCTGGCCGTCGGGGACTTCACGCTCAAGACCCTCGACGGCCCGCTGGCCGAACTGGCCGACATCGCCGTGGTGGACCTGCTCTCCACGCCCGTCGACCAGTTGCCGGAGCTTCCCGAGCAACTGAACCAACGGGGCATCGCCGGGCTGGTCCGCGGTGTGGAGACCATCGAGGATTTCCATGACGCCGCCCAGTTGGGATACACCTACTTCCAGGGCAGATTCTACACGATGCCGGTGATGGCCCCCGGCAAGGAAGTCGCCCCCAGCAAGCTGACCTACCTCCGCCTGCTCCGGGAAGTCAACACCCCCTCGCTGTCCTACAACGAGGTCGCGCCGATCATCGAGCAGGACGTGGCCATGACGTACAAGCTGCTGAAGTTCATGAACTCGGCGTGGTTCGGCCTGCGGTTCGAGATCAACTCCGTCAAGCACGCCCTGGTGCTGCTGGGACCCAAGGAGATCAAACGCTGGGCGTCGCTGGTCGCCGTTCGCAACTGCGCCGCCGACAAGCCGCACGAGCTGCTGCTGCGCGCCCTCAACCGCGCCAAGGCCGCCGAGCAGATGGGCATGCTCGTCGGCATGAGGAAGGAAGCGCCCGAGCTGTTCCTCATGGCCATGTTCACCGTGCTGGATGCCCTGATCGACCGTCCCATGGAGAAGGCCCTCGAGGGCCTGCCCCTCAAGGAAGACATCCGCAACGCCCTGCTCGGCGGCGAGAGCGCCTTCCGGTCCGTCCACGACGCGATCATGGGTTACGACCGCGGCGAGTGGGAGCGGATGGCCTCGGCCGCGGGGGACCTGGGCCTGCCGGAGGAGAAGGTCCCCGTGCTGTTCCGCGAGGGCCTCCAGTGGGCCCACGAGGCGCTTCAGGAGATGTAGGCCCCCGACGCCGGAGCCCGAGACGGCTCCCTTGCCCGCCGCCGGCCCATTTCACCCACCCTCTCCAAGCGGCCCCAGATACGTCATGTTGCGTTCCTGCTGGTCCCCGGCCCGCCTGGCCGCGTTGGCCCGCATCGGCGATGCTACGGCATCGCCTGCTTCGGCCGCCTTGCCGGACGAGCCGGGTCCGGCGCAGGAACCGCAACGAACTTAATTGAGACCGCTTAGCGGATTCTGCGCGCACTGTTTCAGCGGCGGTGCCAACCGTCCGACATGAAACCAGTGCCGTCGCTAGCGGCCCACGGGGTGCAGCGGAATACCCAGCGGGTTCGCGGCGGCGGCATGCTTGTTCACAGACCGGCGTCGGCCCCGGCGAGGCAACGAAAAAGGGCGACGCCCAGGTGGAGGGAGACCTGAACATCGCCCGTTGTGCCACACCCAATGTAGGTGGAGGGAGACCTACACAAGTCGGGGTGCAGCGGATGTAAGGATTATAGGAATCAACCGTTATCTGTCCAGTAGATTCCGTATTCCTCAGCGTCGGGGCCGGTGGAGGGCGCCTTGCGGCGTTCCGGCCTCGACGCGACTTTTCTGACGGGGAACGCGGGAATACCGGGGGTTCGGACGGGGTTCCACGAGCGGGACGCCGCGCAAGCGCGCCGACCGACGCCATGGAATGCCGACAGGACCCCCGGCAGGCTTCATATCATTCATGTGATATGTGACGGCCCGGATCTCGGGGCTCAAGCACGAACCGCGACGCGTCCGCGTTCCTCACCGGCCGCCCGCGGCTGGACCTCTCCCGAGGCCCAATCCGCACCGCCGGCATCCCTCGAATCCCTGCTACTGCTCTTTCGAAAGCCCCACCGACCCGAGGACGTGGTCGGCGACGTCGGCCATGGTCAGCGCGTCGATCTCGGCCTCGATCTCGCGGACCATCTCGGGGTAGTCCCGCACCGCCGGCGGGGGCGAGAGGATCGGCTCGGAGCCCTCGGGGACCTTCCGCAACGCCAGCGCCGCGTTGCCCGTGGCCGTGACGACCCACCGGCCCTCGGTCAGCTCCTTGCGGAAGACCGACAGGCCCTGAAGCCCCGGTTCATCCGACCAGGGCAGCTCGGCGAGGCTCGGGTCGATCATCGTCACCTCCGCCCGCGCCCGCCCGCGGGCATCCGGGGCCGACAGGCTGTACACCCGCCGAATCCACAACCGCCCCTGCTGGGCGATGTACTCCACGTGGACCTCCTGGGAGGCGTCGATGTCGGTGGGGATCGTCCGCAGCACGCCCTCGGCCGTGCGGACGACCACGCTCAACCGGCCGTCGGCCAGCACCAGTTCCGTGACGGCCGTCTTGCGAACCACGTCGTTGTACCGTCCCGCGAGGGCGTCGTAGTCCTCGCTGAGCCGGTGCAGGCGGTCCCGATAGATGCCCGCGACGATGTGCCCCTTGGAGTACTGGTAGACCGCCGCCCCGGCCACCACGAGCAATCCGCCCATCGCGGCGACGTGCACAGCGCGGCCGACGACCCCCAGACAACGCGAGAACCGGTTGAGCATCGTGCCATCCTTCCCGATCCGGCTTTCCCAGGGCCCGCGGCCACGACGGCCGGGGGAGGCGTGAGTGTTTCACTCAGTATAACACACGACTCCCCGCCCGTGCGCCGCCGGCAATGATTTCGCGGCTGGGGGGCCCAGGCGCTCCCGCGCGCAGGAGGCGTCGGCCGAGGTCTCCACGGCGCAGGCCCCGTTCTCCATCCAGAACGGGCTCATCGAGGTGGAGGTCGAAGCCGATCTGCCCGCATTCACCCCGCCACTTCTTCGGGTTCGGTCGGCTCGGCGGCCCGGCGGTCGAGGGCGGCTTTGACGAGGCCGACGAAGAGCGGCTGGGGACGCAGCGGGCGGCTGGTGAGCTCGGGGTGGAACTGGGCGGCGACGAAGTAGGGGTGCACGTCGCGGGGCAGCTCCAGGATCTGCATGATCGGCTGGGCGGGATGTCGGCCGGAGAAGATCATTCCGCCGGCCTCGAGGCGCTCGATGTAGTCGGGGTCGACCTCGTAGCGATGGCGGAAGCGCTGCCGGATGCGGGCGGCGCCGCCGAACAGCTCGGCGGCGAGGGTCCCGGATGTGATCTCCACGTCCTGCCCGCCGAGGCGCATGTTCCCGCCGAGGCCCTCGATCTTCTTCTGCTCGGGCAGGATCGAGATCACCGGCGTGTCGCAGTCCGGGGAGAACTCCGTGCTGTCGGCGTCGGGCAGGCCGCAGACGCCGCGGGCGAACTCGATCACCGCCATCTGAAAGCCCAGGCAGATGCCCAGGTAGGGGATGCGGTTCTCGCGGGCGTAGCGGACGCAGGCGATCTTACCCGCCGTGCCGCGGACGCCGAACCCGCCGGGGACGATGATCCCCTGGCAGTGCGCCAGTGCGTCGGCGACTTCGTCCTCGCCGAGGTGGGTGGTATCGATCCAGTCGACCTTGACGCGGACGCCGTTGTGGGCCCCGGCGTGCTCCAGGGCCTTGATGATGCTGGCGTAGCTGTCGCGCAGGGCGGTGTACTTGCCGGTGATCCCGATGGTGACCTCGCCCCGAGCGTCGGTGATGCGGGCGGTGTATCGGGACCACTCGATGGCGGCCCGGGCGTCCATGGCGGAGTTGACGCGCCCGCCCAGCCCGAGCAGCTCGACCACTTCGCTGTCCAGGCAGGCCTCGCGCATGGCGTCGGGCAGCAGGTAGATGCTCGGCAGGTCGTGCATGGAGAAGACGCGCTGGAGGGGCACGTTGGTGTAGACGGAGATCTTCTGGCGGACCTTCATGCTGACGGCCGACTCGGCCCGGCAGGCGATGATCTGCGGATGGATGCCGTACTCCATGAGACGCTTGATGCCGAGTTGGGCGGCCTTGGACTTCTGCTCGCCCAGCGCGGGGGGCCGGAGCACGTAGGTCAGCGCGACGAACAGGACCGAGCCCTCGCCCTCCTCGTAGCTCATCTCGCGCAGGGCCTCGATGTAGAACGCGTTCTCGATGTCCCCGACCGTGCCCCCGACCTCGACGAAGATGACGTCGGCATCGGTCTCGACGGCCAGCTCGCGGAGGCGGAGCTTCACCTCGCCGGTGACGTGGGGGATCATCTGGACGTCGCGTCCGAGGTAGCTGCCGGCACGTTCCTTGTCGAGCACCGAGCGGTAGATCTGCCCGCTGGTGGCGAAGTTGGCCCGGGCGAGGTCCTGGTCGAGCATCCGCTCGTAGGTGCCCAGGTCCATGTCCGTCTCCATCCCGTCGTCCAGGACGAACACCTCACCGTGGCGGAAGGGGTTCAGCGTGCCCGAATCGATGTTCAGGTAGCCTTCCAGCTTGATCGGCGAGACCTTCAGCCCCTTGTCCTTCAGGAGCTTGGCCAGCGAGGAGGAGAAGATGCCCTTGCCCAGGCCGCTGATGACCGTGCCGAAGACGGCCACGTACCGGCAGGAGCCGACGCGGTAGCCGTCGGGCAAAGGCGTGTAGAACTCCGTTTCGTCGGTCCGGTCCTTGACCGACCGCAGCAAATCCATGGCATCGCTCATGGACGCGTACTGTACGCAGGCCCACCGCCCAAAAGCAAGCGCCGGTTGCCGCCGGTGCCCCCAAAGCCGCATGCGCAGCAAAGCGGCGCCATCGGTCGCCCGACGGCGCCGCCAGAACGGGCCGGATCAGAACGCTCCCGCCGCCCGATTACCGCCGCCGGGCGCGGACGTTCGGGCGGACGGTGCGGACCTTGGTCGGACGGACCAGCCGTACACGGCGCTGCCCGCCGCCGGAGTTCCGTCTGCGGGAGGACTTGCGACCGTTCCCGAAGCCCAGGTTGGCGTTCTTCGTCCCCCCGGACTTGCCGGCCTTGGTAGCCTGGCCGGCGCTGTTCCTGTCGCGGTCCTTGTCCGAGTCGCCTTGTGCGACGCGCGGCCCGGTCGAGCCGCCCGACCCGCCGGAGCGCCGGGGCGCCTTGTCCGCCCCGGCGGCCGCCGACGCGCCCCGGGAGCCGCCGCGTTGGTTGCCCGCGGCCCGGCCGGCGCCGGCCTTCAGCGGCGCGACGGCCGGCTTGGCGGAGGCGGTCTCGTCGTCGTCGGACTTCGGCCCGTCGGAGGCGCCCAGTTCGAGCGAGGGGACGGGCTCGTCGTCGATGGTCGTGCTCGGCGCGGCCGTCGAGGCCCGCTTGGGCCGCCTGCCGCCGGGCGAGAAGTAGATCACGCCGGAGCCGGTGCGGAAGGAGGTCAGGCGCCGGGAGCCCTTGTCCTGGCGCGTGGAATCGGTCTGGTCGTCCTTCTCGGGCGCTTCGGTGCGGTCGGCGTCGGCGTCATCGTCGTCGCCGGAGCGAACGCCCATCTGCCCGCCGAAGGGGTCGAACACGTCGACGTCGGAGGTCAGCGGCACGGGGCTGGGGCCGAACCCGCCGTTGTTGTCGCCGGCGGGGCCGGTGGCGTTGTCGTCGGCATCGTCGGCGTCGTCACCGCCCTGGGCACGGGGCCTCCGGCGGCCCGCGCCGGGGCCGAACGGGTCATCGACGCCGGCGCCGGGGTCGAAACCGCCGCCGCCGCCGGCATCTCCGCCGTCGCCACCGCCGCCACCGCCGCCGCCGACGCCGCCACCGCCATCACCGCCGCCGCCGATGCGGGCGGCCTTGGTGAAGCCCACGCCCGTCTTGGTGAACCCGGCGCCGGTCTTCGTCGAGCCCCCGCCGGGGACGGGCGTCGGCCAGCCGCCGGTTCGGCTGCGGGCGCTGCCCTCGCCGCCGCCGTCGTCGCCCGTGTCGTCCTCGGGGTCGTCCAGCCCGCCGCCGAACCGCATCTCGCGGAGCATCTGGTTGAGCATGGGATTGCCGCCCGTCGGGCCGAAGAGCCCGCTGAAGACCAGCGGCAGGAACGGGTCGAACACCTCGACCACGATCACCTCTTCCTGCGGCACCTGCCCGTCGGCATCCTGACCGTCCGCGGCGTCGCCCGGCGCGGGCGCGCCGTCGGCATCGTCGGCCTGGTCGTCCCCGGCGCCCGTCGGCTGCTGGTCGCCGTTGGGCGCCGTGCTGCCCGGCGTCAGGGTCGAGCCGGTCGTGCCTCCCCGCCCACGGCCCACCTGGGCCGTCGCCGCCGAACCGACCGCCAGCACGATCCCGGCCGCGATGAGAAGTCTGAAGAAGCTGGATGTACGCATGGTCCGTCTCCTTTTTGTCGTCATGCGAAGACGTCTCCCCTGTCCGCGCCGCGCAGCCGCCACGGGGGCGCACGGAGCGTACGCTTTCCGCAAATCTGCACCACATTATATAGACCCCGCCAGGGCAGGTGTGTCTCGGAAACTCTTCTTTTTTCCGGCCGGTAAGCCGCGCCGGGAACCGGCGGGGGCTTTTCTCTTGCGTGAGGGCCCGGCTCCTGCGAGAAAGCGCCCCATGCGGGATGCAGGGGACTTCCCGGAGAGCTCTCGCGAACCCGTTTGCTCGCCCGCCGCGGCGGGGTGGCAGGCCCGGAGACGACAGCGATGTTCGAGAAGGCCAGGAAAGCAGGTACCGTGCGGTTCGCCCTTCGACCCGAGCCCGGCGTCAGCAAGGTCGCCGTGGCCGTCGATGCCCTCGGATGGGAGCCGATCCGCATGACGCGGCAGAAGAACGGCACGTTCGTCCGCATCCTCCAGGTCGACAAGCCGGTCTTCGAGTACAAGTTCCTTATCGACGACACGTGGGCGACCGACCCCGACCACAGCCATTGGTCGCCGAACCCGTTCGGCACGTTCAACTCCGTCGGGCAGGTGGACTGACCGCGCCGTCGGGACGCCCCCTCCCGCGCCGCCGGGTCGCGACGGCTACCGCCGCCCGGGCAGGTCGATCCCCCAGCGCCGGAAGAACTCGATGGCCCCGGGATCCCGGGCGTTGCCCCCGAACGCGTACGCCCCCCAGGCCCCGCCGCCGAAGGCGTAGTACCCGATGGCCGCGCCGCCGAACGCGACCGAGCCGATCGCCAGACCCCCGCCGGCCAGGCCCAGCCCGACCGCCAGGCCGCCCAGCGCCACCAGCCCCAGCGCCAGGCCCCCGAACGCGACGATGCCGAACGCCAGGCCGCCGAAGGCGAACACCCCCGCCGCCAGGCCGCCGACGGCGACGATCCCCTTGGCCACCCGCAGCCGCCCCGTCCGGGGGTCGAACGCCGGGCCGCGAATCACGTGCACCAGCGGCAGGCCGAACAGCGTCGCCTTCGACTTGTACTCCCACCCCCACATCCCCCACACGCCGGCGATCGGCACGCCGCAGTGGGGGCACGCGGGGGCCTTCTCGGAAACCTGCTTGCCGCACTCCGGACAATCCGTCAATGCCATCCCGCGCTCCTTTCGACCTGCCGTCCCCGCCCGTACGTATCGACGCCGGCGGCGGCGAGGCTATTCACTGAGCTTCGGCGTTCTCGCCCGATCGCTCGCAGACGAACGCCCGCCGCCGGGGGCCCAGGCGGCACCACAGGACCGCCAGCCTCCGCCGACCCCGGCCCCGGAACCGCCGCTGGAGGGCGTCGGTGTCCAGCCGCAGGCCGCGGGGCTTGACCTCCACGGCCCCCGCGTCCAGCCGCCGCAACGCCCTGGCGATGTCCTTCTCCCGGCCGGGCACGTCGGCCAGGACGCGGAAACAGTGGGCCAGCGGCGTGCGGGTCGGGGCGTCGCCGAACAGCCAGGGCAGGCCCGGTTCGATCCGCCAGAGCCCTTCGGCCGCGGCGAGGTCATCCACCGCCTCGGCCGCCAGCACCGCCGGGCCCGGCTCGATCAGCCACTCGCCGGGCTCGCCCAGCGGGGCGTAGTCGGCAGCCCCGGCCGGGAGGGTGACCGACTCGGGCGCCTCGAAGCTGCCGAAGACCTCGGTCGCCACGCGGCGGGGGCCGTCGGCCCTGCCGCCCCACCATGCGATGAGCTGCTTGCAGACGCCGCGCTCGCTGACGTACTCGAGGCGGTCGGCGGCGAGGTCGTCGAGGTCGAACGGGCTGAGCCCCGGGGAGAGCTTCATCGCCCCGGCCCCCGTGCGGTGGATCAGCCGGCGGAGAAACCCCTCCCCGGGCGAGCCGTCGGCCAGGGCGACGCTCCGCCGACCCTCGGCGCGGCGGTCGGGGTCCACGTGCACCACCGCCGCGGCGTCGAGGGCGCTCTCCGTCGCGTCGGCGAGCTCGAAGCGGCATCGCGCGGCGACGCCCGCGGCCTCGGCGTTGTGGGCGGCGCAGAGCACCGCCTCGGGCGCGGCGTCAACGCCCCGAACCGACAGGGCCGTGTTCGCCAGGGCCATCGCATCCCCGCCCAGCCCGCAGCAGAGGTCCACGACCTCGCCGGTGCCGCGCTCGGCCGCGATGGCCGAAAGACGCCCCGCCTTCCACGTCGCCAGGCGATACGAACTGGCCTGTTGGAGCAGCTTGTCGGTCGCCAGCAACCGCCGGGCGAGCTCGGGCGGGAACCGCTCGGCCGCGCGCTCCCGCAGCCGCCGCAGTTCGGCGACCGCCCCGGCCCGGTCGGCGTCGCACCGCTTCCGCAACCGTGCCACGGCCGCAAGGGGGTCGTCCGGCAGGTTCATGGCGAGCAATTCCGCGGCCTCGGGCGAGCGGAGGAATTCGAGCTGGTCGAGAGAGAGCTCCATCGCCGGAGTGTCCCGCGCCGCCGCCGGGCAGGCAAGGAGGGGACAACAAGAACCAGCCGGCAAGCATCAGGTCTCAAACGAGAGGCAAGCAGCAAACACGCGGCAAGCGACGGATCGCAAACACGTCGGCATGCGGCGAACGCCGGAGGCGCGCTGAACTGCCGGGCAGCCCATGCGCCCCCCGCCCCCCGGCCGGCAACGCCTTCTTGGTTTGTCGTTTGCCGTTTGGTTCTTGCTCGCCGTCAGCCCATCCATGTCGCCGCGGCGCGGACGATGAGGGCGACGCCGAAGACGGCGACCAGCACGAACACGGCGCGGCGGAAGCTCTCGACCGAAATCCCGCGGCTGAGGCGGTGGCCCAGCCAGAGCACCACCGCGCAGACCGGGGCGGCCACGGCGGCGAGGATCAGGACGTCGGCGTTGTAATCCCCGGCGATGCTGATCGCCACGTGGCGGTAGATCAGGCCCATGACGAAGACGAACTGGATGGTCGCCTTCATGTCGCGGGGGTCGTCGGCCTGCGAGTACAGGTACATGACCACGGGGGGCCCGCCGGTGACGAACGCCCCGCCGAGGAAGCCCCCGAGCATCCCGGCCAGCACGCCCACGGGCGCGGGCACCTTGCGTCGCCTGGGGCGGAACAGCAGCCCGTTGGCGGCGAAGGCCAGCAGCGTCACGCCCAGCGCCGCCCGGAACACCGGGCGGTCGCCGAAGACGTGGATGAACCCGTAGCCCAGCGGCATGCCCAGGACGGCCCCGGAGGTCACCAGCAGCCCGTATCGCCACTTGACCTTCACGTCCGCGTGGGACAGCCTCAGCAGCAGCAGCGTCCCGACGGTGGCGCAGACGGTGACCACGACGGTCATGGCCGTCATGTTGTGCGGCAGGAACGCCAGCAGCGTCGTGCCCACGATGCCGAAGCCGAACCCGCAGTATCCCTGCACGAACGCCGCCGCGGCGAGCATCGCCGCCACCAGGATGATGTCCACAGCCGTAACCAATCACCACCTCGCGAGCGGCCCATCGTACACCACGATCCCCCTCCCGCAAGGGCGACGCCGCAACCGCCCCCGCGAGATCTCTCGCCGTTTGCCAACCGGGCGCCGGCGGGGTATCGTGGGGGTGGTCCAACCCAGGGAGGTGCGACATGGACGCCAGCGGACGAATGGTTCGGTCTGCGATGCTGCTCGGTCTTGCCCTGCTGCTCGCCGCCGCCGGCTGCGCCCAGCCGGTGACGCCGGAGGCGCGGAAGCTCCTGGTCGCCGGGCGGGAGGCCTACCAGCGGGGGGACGACGACGCGGCCATCTCCAGCACGTCGGCGTTCCTGGCCGACTTCTCCAGGAGCGAGGAGGCGGATGTCGCCTACTACCTCCGCGGGCTCGCGCGGTACCGGAAGGGCAACACCTCGGATGCCAAGACCGATCTGAAGTTCGCCGCCGCCACGACCGACCGGCAGGACATCCGCCTCGGGGCCCTCAAGGCCCTGGGCGATCTCGTCTTCGAGGAAGGCGACATGGACTGGGCCGAGACGCTCTACCGCCAGGCCCTCGCCGAGACCCGGCAGGGCGTCAAGCCCGCCGACGAGATCCGCTACCGCCTCGGCGCCGTGCTGCAGCGGCAGGGGCGCTGGAACGAGGCCGACGAGCAGTTCGACCGCGTCGTGCATCTCTTCGGCGGCACGGAGCTGGCCGATCGCGCCGAGAGGCGCCTCCGCTGCATCGCCTGGACGGTTCAGGCCGGGGCGTACGTCGAGGCCGGCCGCGCCAACGCCGAGGCCGCCCGCCTGCGGGCCAAGGGCCTCTCGGCCGTGACGCGCCCGGTGCCGACCCGCGGGCGGCTGCTGCACGTCGTGCAGGTCGGCTGGCACGAGCGGTACGCCGACGCCGCGGCGGCCTTGCCGGAGGCGAAGAAGCTGCGGTCGGATGCGCACGTCGTGCCCACGCGTTGAGCTGCCCCGGCGGTCGGCGGGGGGCGAGGGAGGGATGACGTAAAGCGTTATCGGTTATCGGGTAGTGGGCATTGGCTGACGGGGGATGCCCGCGGGGAGGTCCCGGAGCCTGCACCGCGCCGCGGCTGGGCCTTCTCCCCGCCGCGACCGACGTATCGGCGGGCTGGTTTGCGTCCCGAGCTTACTTCAGGGGATTGCCCCGCGCGCCGATAGGAAGGCTGGAGGTTAACGGAGTCGTGTCTGACGAGAAGGACCACAGCCCCGCGGCGGTTCGGCGCCGTGTCCGCGGCCCTGCCGTGCCTTTCGGCCCGGACGGGGCGGCGGGACCGCACGCCGCCCGCGGTCGCATCGCCCGGCCGAGACCCTCGGCCGGCGGGTCCCGGCCCCTCTCGCCGGCAGATGGAGGGTGCCCACGGTGAGTCACATCCTGGAACTTCTCGGCCGGGGCGTCGGCGAGGATCTCGGCGATCTTCTGGACCGGTACTTTCGCGTCCCGCCCGGGGAGGATATCGAGGTGCTGCGCGAGACCTGCCGGCGCGAGCCCGAACAGGGCGACTGCCGACGGCGCCTTGGCGTGGCCTGCCTCCGCGCCGCCGAGCCGGCGGAGGCGGCCGAGCACCTCGCCGCCGCCGTGGCGGCCGGGCCGGACGACCTCGGCGCGCGCCTGGCCCTGGCGACGGCCCGCGACGAGCAGGGCCGACCGGCCGAGGCGCTGGAGCAGCTCACCGCCGCCGCCCGCCTGCGCCCCGGGGAGGCGCCGATTCTCTTCGCCAAGGGCTTCTGCCTGGAGAAGCTCAACCGCCCGGCCAAGGCGGCCGAGGCCTACACGGCCGCACTGGCCGCCGACGAGGATCTCCTGGCGGCGCGCGAGCGTCTGGCGGCGATCGCGGTGCTGCGGGCCGAGCCGGAGACGGCGGCCGACCAGTACCGCGCGCTGCGCGACGCGTGTCCCGAGACGATCGGCTACCGGGCGGCGCTGGCGCATCTGCTCTACCGAGCCGGTTCGCACGCCGAGGCGGTGGACGAGTACGAGACGGCCCTGGCGATGGAGCCGGAGAACTGGGCGCTGGTGGACGACGAGGTCGAGGCCCTGGTGGCCGAGGGCGAAATCGAGCGTGCCCTGGACCGCCTCGGCGCGTTGATCGAGGACCAGGGCCCGTTTCCGGACCTGCACGTCCGCGCGGCGGACCTGTACAGCCGCCGGGGCGACGACGACGCGGCGATGGCGCACTACCACGCGGCGCTGAACCTCCAGCCGGACTACCTGGAGGCGACGGTGCGGCTGGGTACGCACCACCTGGTCAACGGTCGGTGGGAGGAGGCGGCGGAGAGCTTCCACCGCGCCGGCGAGCTGAATGACCGCGTGCTGCTGTGCTACGTGGGGATGGGCGTGGCGCAGGCGGCGATGGGCGAGCGGTCGGACGCGATGAACAGCTTCGACCTGGCCTCGGCGGTCGAGCCGAACAGCACGCTGCTGCTGGCGGAGATGACCAAGCTCCAGCTCAAGAGCGCCGTCGCCGACGCGTTCGCCAACAGTTTCGCCACGAACGAGCAGGCCTCGGCGGATGGGTTGTCGCTGGGCGCCGACGAGTTGCTGCGGCGGCAGGTCGCCCGCCACGCCGACGAGGCTCGCCGGCGGCCCGACCACCCGGACGTCCGCTACCGCTACGGCGTGCTGCTGCGCGCCGGCGGGCGGATCGTCGACGCCGTCGAGCAGTTCCGCCACGCGGTGCGGCTGAGCCCGGCCTTCGCCAAGGCGTGGGTGAGCCTCGGCGTCTGCCAGCAGGAGATGGGGCTGGTCGCCGAGGCCGTCTCGTCGTTCACCCAGGCCATGGACATCCGCCGGGAGCAGATCGAGTTGCACTACCGCCTGGGACTGCTGTACACCCACCGGGAGACGTTCGAGCAGTCGGTCCGGCAGATGGAAGCCGCCGCCGACGGCGGCACCGACGAGCAGATCCGCGCCGGCCTGGCCCTGTCGCTGCAGACCATGGGCCTGATGGACCCCGTCGCCGCCACCTGGCGGAGCCTCTGGCGCATGCACCGCGCCCGCGCGGGCTGAAACCGGCCCGCCCGGCCACCAAGCCCGGAACCCCGGCGGCCTTGCCGCGTAGCAATGGCTGTGAGACAATTCGTTCCGGAGGGCCGGAGGCGAGAGGACACGATACGATCGGGCGATCGGGCGGCGGTGAGGCGCCCGCGCCGCACCCGTGCGGAAAGGTAGACATCCATGTGCGGAATCGTCGGCTACATCGGCCGCAAGCAGGCCACCAACGTGCTCGTCGAGGGGCTCAAGCGGCTGGAGTACCGCGGGTACGACTCGGCCGGCGTGTGTATCGCTCACGACGGCGCATTGCACATCGCCAAGGATTCGGGGCGGGTGATGAAGCTGGAGCGGCTCGTCGAGGCCGACGGGCGGTTTGCGGTGGGCACGTCGGGGATCGCCCACACGCGATGGGCGACGCACGGGGCGCCGAACCAGACCAACGCCCACCCTCACACGGACGGCTCGGGGCGGATCGCGCTGGTGCATAACGGCATCATCGAGAACTACGCGACGCTGAAGCAGTTCCTCGAGGGCAAGGGGCACGTCTTCGGCACGGAGACGGATACCGAGGTGTTGGTGGCGCTGATTTCCGAGCTCTACCACGACGGCTGCGACACGCTGGAGCAGGCGGTGCAGGCGGCGCTGCAGGAAGTGACGGGGACGTACGGCATCGCGGTGATGTCGGCGGACGAGCCGGAGAAGATCGTCGCGGCGCGGAAGGGCAGCCCGCTGATCGTGGGCGTGGGGACCGATGAGTACATCGTCGCCTCGGACGCCTCGGCGATCATCGGGCACACGTCGAACGTCATCTACCTCAACGACAACGAGATGGTGGTCCTGGGTCCGGCTGCGATGCGGACGCTGACGATCGACAACGTCCCGATCAACAAGGACGTCGAGCGGATCGAGTGGTCGCTGGAGGAGATCGCCCGCGGCGGGTTCGACCACTTCATGCTCAAGGAGATCTTCGAGCAGCCCGAGGCGATCGGCAACTGCCTCCGCGGGCGGCTGGACCTGCGGGACAACCGCATCCAGCTCGGCGGCCTGGCCAGCGTCTACCGCGACCTGGTCAAGACGCGGAAGGTCATCATCAGCGCCTGCGGGACCGCGTGGCATGCCGGGCTGGTCGGCGAGTACCTCTTCGAGGACCTCGCCCGCCTGCCCACCGAGGTCGAATACGCCAGCGAGTTCCGCTACCGCAACCCGATCATCGACGAGGGGACCATGTTCCTGTCGATCAGCCAGTCCGGCGAGACGGCCGACACGCTGGCGGCCCTTCGCGAGGCGCGCGAGAAGGGCGCCCTGCCGCTGGGGATCGTCAACGCCGTCGGCTCGACGATCGCACGGGAGACCGACGCGGGGGTCTACATCCACGCCGGCCCGGAGATCGGCGTGGCCTCGACGAAGGCGTTCACCTGCCAGGTGACCGTCGAGGCGATGATGGCGCTGATGCTCGGGCGCCGGCGGTTCATGAGCCAGCAGAAGATGTCCGAGTACCTCCACGCCCTCGCCGAGATCCCCGCCAAGGTCGAGGAAACGCTCGCGCTGAACGAGCCCATCCGCGACATCGTCGGCGACTACGTGGACTTCGACAACTGGCTGTTCCTCGGGCGCGGATACCACTACCCCATCGCCCTCGAAGGCGCGCTGAAGCTCAAGGAGATCAGCTACATTCACGCCGAGGGCCTCCCGGCCGCCGAGATGAAGCACGGGCCCATCGCGCTGATCCACAAGGGCATGCCGGTGGTGTTCATCGCCCCCCGCTGCGCGACGTACGACAAGATCGTCAGCAACATCGAGGAGGTCCGGGCGCGCGGCGGGCGCGTGCTGGCGGTGGCGACCGAGGGCGACGACCACATCCGCAGGTACGCCGACCACGTCTTCCACGTGCCCGACACGCTCGCGCCGCTCCAGCCGCTGCTGACCGTCGTGCCGCTTCAGCTCCTGGCCTACCACGCCGCCGTCGCCAGGGGCTGCAACGTCGACAAGCCCCGCAATCTCGCCAAGAGCGTGACCGTCGAGTGACCTTCCCGCCCCGAACGGGTAAGATATGAGCGTGTGTGCTTCCCGGCCCAACGCCGAACAGGCCGCGCCGCAGCCGCAGGAACCGGCGCCCCCGCCGCTGCCCGCCGAGCGGCAGGAAGGGCCCCTCTCGCCCGAACAGCTCCAGGCCGTCGGCGACGCCAGGCGCCGCGCCGCCAGGATCCGCACCGCCGGCGGGGTGGCGCTGTTCAACGGCTGCACCATCGGCTTCTTCGCCGCCACCGCGGCGCTGTTCGCGCTGATCAGCCCGCTGTTCGGGCATCTCGACGTCAAGGCGCTCGTCATGACGGTCGGGCTCGGCGCGGTGGCGTGGAACGAGCTCCGCGGTCGCAAGCTGCTGCTCCGCTACGAGCCCCGCGCCCCCCGCGTGCTGGGCTGGAACCAGGTGGGCCTGCTGGCGCTGATCGTCGGCTACTGCCTCTGGCAGCTCGCCGAGGCCGCCTGGGGGCCGAATCCCTATGCCGAGCAGATCGCCGCCACGCCCGAGCTGGGCGGCATGCTGGGGGACATCTCGGCCCTGCACCGGAAGCTCACGTACATCGCCTACACCGCCGTCATCGCCGGCACGGTGATCTTCCAGGGCCTCAACGCCCTCTACTATTTCACCCGCGCCCGCCACCTCCGCGCCTTCCTCCACGAGACCCCCGCCTGGGTCGTCGAGCTCCAGCGCCACGCGGCGACCTGAGGCGAACGCGCCCGCGTTCGCCCGCGGTCAAGGGACCCGGTATACCCAAACCAGTCTCGGGGCGGTCGATCCGCACCCGCCGCGACGGTGCATCCCCCCCGCCGGCCGCCGCGGAGGCGCAGCCTCCGTTCTGTCGCGCCCGGCGGGCAGTCCGTATACTGGGTTCCATGGACCTGTTCCGCGAATCGGAAGACGCCGCCGTCGCCGCCAACGCCCCGCTGGCGGTGCGAATGCGCCCGCGGACGGTCGACGAGATCCTCGGCCAGGACGCCTTTCTCGGCCCCGGGCGGATGCTGCGGCGGATGCTCGAGGCCGACCGGCTGAGCAGCCTGGTCTTCCACGGCCCGCCCGGGTGCGGCAAGACGACGTTGGCGACGGTCATCGCCCGCCACTGCTCGGCGGAGTTTCACGCCCTCAACGCCGTGCGTGCGTCGGTGAAGGACGTCCGCCGCATCGCCGACCACGCGCGGGCGGAGCTGTCCTCATCCGGGCGGCGGACCGTGCTGTTCATCGACGAGCTGCACCGCTTCAACCGCGCCCAGCAGGACTCGCTGCTCAACGACGTGGAGAACGGCACGCTGATCCTGATCGGGGCGACCACGGAGAACCCGTTCTTCACCGTCAATTCCCCGCTGCTGAGCCGCTCGACGGTCTTCCGGTTCGAGCCGCTCACCGAGGCGGACATCGTCGACCTGCTCGGCCGAGCGCTTGCCGACCAGGAGCGCGGGCTCGGCGCGTACGACGTCCGCGCCGACGACGACGCCCTCGCCCACCTCGCCACCGTCAGCGACGGCGACGCGCGACGCGCCCTGACCGCCCTGGAGATCGCCGTCCGCAGCCAGCTCACCGCCGCCGGCGACGAGACCGCCACCGTCCACGTCGACCTCGCCGTCGCACAGGAGTCCATCCAGGCCAAGGCCGTCCAGTACGACCGCGCGGGCGACCAGCACTACGACGCCGCCAGCGCCTTCATCAAGTCGATGCGAGGGTCGGATCCCGACGCGGCCGTCTACTGGCTCGCACGCATGCTCGAGGCCGGCGAGGACCCGCTGTTCTGCGCCCGGCGGATCGCCATCCTCGCCAGCGAGGACGTCGGCAACGCCGACCCGCGGGCGATCGCCGTCGCGGCCGCGGCGTACCAGATCACCGAGCGCATCGGCATGCCCGAGTGCCGCTACACGCTGGCCCAGGCGGCGGTGTACATGGCCACGGCGCCGAAGTCGAACGCCTCGTGCCTGGCCATCGACGCGGCCATGGAAGACGTTCGCAGCCGGCGGACGGTTCCCGTGCCCAAGCACCTCCGCAACGCCCCCCACCCGGCGATGGCCCAGCAGTACGGGCACGGGGTCGGCTACCAGTACAGCCACGACCACCCCGGCGGGGTCAGCCCGGACCAGGACTACCTCGGCGTGGAGCGGACGTACTACACGCCGACCGGGCGGGGCTACGAGAAGCACATCGCCGCGTACCTGGACTGGGCGGCGAAGCTGCGCGGGGAGGCCGAATGAAAGCGCACCTGCGACGCGAGATGAAGGCGCGGCTGGAGGCGATGCCCGAGGCGCACGCCGCCGGGGCCAGCGGGGCCGCCTGCGCCCTGTTGATGGCGCTGCCGGAGTTCACCGCCGCCCGCGCGGTGATGCTCTACCACCCCATCCCCGGAGAGGTCGACTGCGTGCCCGTCGCCGAGGCCGCCTGGCAGGCCGGCAAGACCGTCCTGCTGCCCCGCGTGACCTGGGAGAAGCGGTACATGGTCGCCCTGCCGTGCGCGTCGCTGACCGACGAGCACCTCCGCACGGGCCGGCACGGCCTCCGCGAGCCGACCGGGGAGACGCCCTTCCCCCCGGGGCGGATCGACCTGATCGTCGTCCCGGCGCTGGCGTTCGACGAGCGGGGCAACCGTCTCGGGCGCGGCGGGGGGTTCTACGACCGCTTCCTCGCCCAGCCGGACTGCCCCCCCACGACCTGCGGGCTCGCCTTCGAGCTCCAGGTCGTCGGCGAGCTGCCCGTCGGGCATCACGACCGCCCGGTGGAGATCCTCGTAACCGACCGCCGCGTCCGGAGGTTCAACCGGTGTCCCGATCGCCAGGCCCGGCACGGACGCCCGGCCGCCCCGACCCCCAGGGAGGAGAGTCGCCCGTGAGACGCAACGCCAAGCGCCGCACCGTACGCTGGATCGTCGTGCTGCTGCTGATTGCCGTCGTCACCGTCCTGGCCGTCTACAACTGGCCGGGCGGGGGCAACGCCAACGACGCCAACGCTGCCCCCAACACACCCGCCGGCGGCCCGGACGCCAATGCTCCGGCCGCCGGGACCGGCGACCGCGCCGCCGGCGACAGCGCGGACACCGACACGGACCCGGCGACCGGCCCCGCGGCCGCCAACGGGAAGGTCCGCCGGCTGCGCCGGATGCAGGCCTCCGCGGCGCGGAAGGCGGCCGAGGCCGGCGAGGCCCTGCTGGCCGAGAACAAACTCGCCGAGGGCCGCGCCGAGTTGACCAGGGCGCTGCTCAGCGGCGCCCTGCCGCCGGCGACGGCGAAGGCCGTCCGAGGCAAACTCGTCGAGCTGGCCGAGAGGATGCTGCTCTCGCCGCGCGTCGTCGACGGCGACCCGTACACGTTCCAGTACACCTTCCGCCCCGGGGACGTGCTGGTCCGCGTCGAGCGGGCGCTCCAGCTTCGCGTGCCGGCGCAGATCCTTCTGAAGATCAACAACATTGCCGACGCCCGCGGCATCCGGGCCGGGCAGACGCTCAAAATGATCCGCGGGCCCTTCCACGCCATCGTGGACAAGAGCGACTTTACCATGGACGTCTACCTGCTTCGCGAGGGCCTGCCCCCCGCCTATGTCAAGCGCTTCGGCGTGGGGCTGGGCAAGAACGGCTCGACGCCGACGGGGCTGTGGCGCGTCGGCTTCGGCCGAAAGATGGTCCGCGCCCCCTGGAACCCCCCGCCCAACGCCGAGCAGACACGCAAGATCCTCTGGGGCCAGCCCGACTACCCCCTGGGAAAGATGGGCTACTGGATCGGCCTGGAGGGCATCGACGACAACACCCGCCTGCACACCGGCTACGGAATCCACGGCACCGACGAGCCCGAGAGCATCGGCCGGGCCGAGTCCCTCGGCTGCATCCGCCTGGCCGACGAAGACATCGAGCAGGTCTTCGCGATGCTCTACGAGTCCGGCCGAGACCTCGATGCCACCCGCAGCACGGTCCGCGTCAGGCCCTGATCGAGTGAGTCCTTCCGATGTGCGGGATGCTCGCCAACACGGCCGCCGCGCTTGCGCTGGTCCTCTCGGCGGCAGGTTCGATCGCCGCCGGGGACCGCGACGAGGCGTGGGTCTCCCGGGCGGTCCTCGCCGAGCTCGACCGCGTGGCCCGGGGGGGCGACATGAACGCCATGGGCAAGCGCGTCGAGGCGGTCGCGCTGGCCAGGCTCCGCTGCGGGAGGCTTGAGCGGACGGACGCGCTGATCGACCTGATCTACGCGGCGCGGGCGTGCGCGGCCCTCCCGGCCGTGAGGCGGCGCGACGGCGGCGCGGCGCTGACGGACTGGCTGCTGGCCCATCGCGACGTGACCCGCCGGCTGCTGCGGGCGCTGGGGGACGTGGACGATCCCGCCGCGGCCCTGGGCCGGTTCGCCCGCCTCGTCGAGGCCGACGCCGCCGGCGTGATCGCCCATCCGGGCCTGGCGGCGGCGTTCGCGACGGCTCGGCCCTTGAGCCACTACCGCCGCCAGCCGGACCCCGCGAGCCTGACCGAGAGCTTCGCCTACTACACCGATCCCAACCGGCGGTTCCACTTCGACCCCGCCGAGCTGCCCTTCGAGCTGGCCCGCTACCTGGCGGATACGCGCCTGTCGCTGGCGGAGCGGGAATGGGCCTGGAAGACCTACGGGCGGCGCCACCCGGGGCGGGCGTATTTCCACGTGGCCTACGACGAAGGGCATTTCCGCGACGGCCGGGCGCGGCGCATCGCCTCGCTGCCCTACTCCTTGCCCAACCTGCTGCGGGAGGGCGGGGTATGCCTGGACCGCGCGTACTACGCCGCGGAGGTCTGCAAGGCCGTCGGCATCCCCGCCGCCATCGTCCACGGGCGCGGCGGCGCGGGCGTCCGCCACGCGTGGTTCGCGCACTGTCGCGCCAGCAGCGTCAACGGCCGGCCCATCTGGACCAGCGCCACCGGGCGGTACGCCGGCCGCAAGTACTTCGTTGGCACCGTGCGGAACCCCGCCGACGGCGAGCGGATCCTGGACGCCGAGCTTGTGCTGTCCGGCGCCGCCGGGCAGTTGCCGCTGCGCCGCCGGGAGGAGGCGGATGCGGCGGTGGCGCTGGCGTGCCTGGCCGACGGCTACCGCGACGGCGAAGGCCCGGGCGGCGTCGGGGCCCTCGACGAGCTGGCGGGGCTGTACCGCCGGCGCCACGCGGACAAGCCGGGCGCCCCGCCGCTGGAGACGTCGTGGATCGAGCCGGTGCGGCGGATCGACCTGGCGCTGGTCGAGGACCTCATCCTGGCGGCCATCGCTCGCAATCCCGCCCAGGGCGGCGCCTGGCGGCTGGTGCTCGAGCTCCGCCGCGCCGACCGCCTGCCCGTCGGGCACCTCAACCGCTTCTTCACCGTGCTGATCGGCCGGACCGCCGAGAACTACCCCGAGTACAGCTGCGCGATGGTGCTGGGTATCGTCCCCACGCTGCCGGACGCCGCCCACCGGCGGGCGGTGCTCCAACGGGCGATGACCGTCTACCACGCCCGGCCGGACCTCACCGGGCGGCTGCGGATCGCCCTCGGCGACGAGTGGCATGATGCCGGGGAGGCCGACAAGGCCCTGGTTGCCTACCGCGAGGCCGCCGTCGAGAGCCTCGGCGTGGCGGAGGTGGTCGTCCGTGCCGCGTCGCGCGCGGAGAAGCTGCTGACCGCCGCCGGCGGGCGAGACCGAGCCGTCGCGCTCTACCGCGCCCTGTTCGAACGCACGCGCCGCCAGGACGTCGCCGCCGAATTCCGCGCCGAGACCGCCCACTACCAGCTCGGGCGACGGCTGGCCGAGCTGCTCGAGCAGGCCGGCCGCGCCGGCGACGCCCGCCGCGTCCGCTCGCAGCTCTGACCGCCCGGGCCGTTACCCTTCCCGGCCAATTGCCAAGAACCTTCGGAGGGGTCGGCGCGTCTCAGCAAGCGAGCCGGTCCACGGCGTTGAAGGCCGGGGGGGCTGACGATACACTGACATGCATGCCGTTTCGGCGGCCGGGGGTTCACCGGCTCCGTCGGCAGAGGAGTTACAGCAATGCACGGGATGTCCCGATATGCCCTGGCCCTGGTGGTCCTGGTCGGCGCGGCTCCGTCTGCCGCCGCCGATCCGGCCGAGATGTACAAGGAGCTCTTCGGCGCCGAGGCGGCAAAGGTTTCCCGTACGCCGAGCAAGGCCGACGACGGCGAGTTCGCCGGCAAGCTGCTCCAGGCCGCCGGGACGCTCACCGAAGCGCCCGAGCTCCGCGTCTACATCTACGAGAAGGCCTGCCATTTCGGCCTGGAGGCCCCCACCGGCTACAAGCATGCCGAGCGGGCCCTGTCGGCCCTTGGCGCCGCCGCGCCGGACCGCCAGAACGAGTGGGACGAGCTGGCCCTCAAGCTGCGCCGCCTGGCCTACCGGGACGCCCAGGGCCCGGCCAAGCGCACCACCGGCGAGGCGCTGATCGGGCAACTGCTCCGCGTGGGCGAGGCCCGCGCCGGGGGGGGCAAGTGGTCCGAGGCCCTGGACCTCTACAAGCAGGCGCTGACCACGGCGACGTACATCCGCTCGCCGCGGAAGGACAAGATCATCGAGAAGGTCAACCTCGCCGAGGAGATGAAGGAGGTCGAGACGCTCCAGCGCCGCGTCGAGGCCGACCCGGACAACGCCGTCCTCCGCGCCGCGCTGATCCGCATGCTGCTGGGCATGGGCAAGCCCGGGCTGGCCGCCAAGCACGTCTCCCCGGCGCTCGACGAGGTTTACCGCACCTACGTCCCCCTGGCGGCCAAGCCCATCGAGGGGCTGCCCACGCAGGTGTGCCTGGAGCTCGGCAACTGGTACAGCTCGCTGGCGAGTTCGGCGGGGCCGACCACGAAGGCGACCTTCGCGCTGCGGTCGAAGGAATACTTCGCGGCGTACCTGCGCCGCGCGCAGGCCGACGGGATCGACGCCGAGCAGCTCAACCGCCAGCGGGAGCGAATCAACGCAAGGCTCCGCGAGCTGGGCGCGGGCAAGCTCCTCGGCGATGCCGCCCTCGGCGGGCCCGAGGTCCAGGAAGCGCTCCGCAAGGCCGTCAAGTACCTCTGGAGCCAGCAGGCCGGGGACGGCTCGTGGCAGCTCTACAGCAGCTCGTCGTCGTCCTTGTCGATGGGCTACTACAACACCCGCCCGACGGCCGCGGCCCTGACGGCCCTGCTGCACAGCGGGGCCGAGGGCTCCGACGCCCGCGTCGTGAAGGCCCTGCGGTGGCTCTCGACGCACAACACGCCTCAGACCGAGGGCATGGCCGTGCGGTGCCAGGCCTGGGGCCTGGCGCACAGGCACCGCGGGGCCTCCTACATGCGTCGGCTGGGCAAGGACGTCGCGGCGTTGATCCGGGGGACGCGCAACGGAGGCTATGGCTCGACGGTCACCAGCACGTACTCTTCCTACCCGTATTGCAGTTGGTACGCCCCCATCGGCGTGGCGGTCGGGGATCGCCAGGGCATGAAGGTCCCCTCGAAGTACTGGCTGCTCGTGATGAAGTACTGGACCGGTCTCCAGAAGGGCGATGGCAGTTGGGGCAGCGCGTACGGCTCCAGCTCCAGCCGCCGGGGCTCGTCGACGCTGTGGACGGTGATGGGCACCGGCACGGTCGCGCTGTGCCTGGAGCGCCTTCACGGGCGCAACGTCACGGCCTCGATGAGCGGGCCCGCATTCGAGCCGCTGCGGCGCGGCATGGACTGGCTGGACGAGAACCTCACCGCCGTCACGCGGCTGAAGGACGGCGGCTACAGCACGTCGTCGTCCTACAGCTACTCGACGACCTACGCCACGCACTACGAGGGGCTCTACGTTCTCTCGCGCCTCGGGAGGATCACCGGGCGCAAGACCATCGGCAAACTCGAGTGGCCAAAGGCGGGGGCCGACTACCTCGTCAGCACCCAGGCCGCCAACGGCTCGTGGAGCGGCACGCTCGGTACCAGCCGGGCGCTGATGTTCCTGGCCAACGTGCGGAAGTTCAACGAGAAGGTGCTCTTCGGCGAAGACGGTCCGCCAGCCGGCGGCGGCGAGGATGCCGCTCCGCCCGCCGCCGGGGGGGACGACCGCGAAGACCCCGCGCGGCGGATCGCCCGGCGGAAGATCGAGACGATGAAGAAGCGCCTGGCTGAGAAGCCCGACAGCGAGGACATCGCCAGGGAACTGGTGCGCCTCTACGCCGTCGAGCTCCAGTCGCCCGCCCGCGCGATGGAGTACGCCGGGAAGACCGGCCAGCCCGACACCGCCGAGATGCTCAAGCTCGCCGGCAAGAGCGTGCTGCTGCTGAAAGAGGACGAGTGCCTCGCCCTCGCCGGCTGGTACGCCGAGCAGGCCGAGGGTTCCTCCATCGCCGGGCGCAAGCACGCCCTCTCCCGCGCCGAAACGTGCTACAGGCGGTTCCTCGCCCAGCACGAGCGGGGCGACGCCAAGAAGCTCAAGGCCAAGCTTGGCCTGGAGAAGACCCGCGAGGCTCTCGCGGAGCTGGAAGGCGGGTAGGTGCCTATGATGGGGGACATGAGCGGAGACGGTACATCTTCCTCGCCCGCCCACGTCGCCGGCGACGACGCCCTGGGAGGGTTCGGCAGCGCGCTGGTCGACCGCGTGCGCGAGGGGGGCAACATCTGGCGAGTGCCCGGAGGGGAGATTCGCCTGCCGGAGGTCTTCGGGTTCTGCCGCGGCGTCAAGCGGGCGCTGCGGATGCTCCAGCAGGCGGTCAGCGAGCACGGCCGGCACGGGGGGCGGCTGTTCCTGCTGGGCGAGATCATCCACAACCCCTGGGTGAACCGCCATTTCGAGGACCGCGGCGTCCGGGTGCTCACGCGGGAGCAAGTCGAGAACGTCGGCGAGCACATCACGCCGACCGACTGCGCCATCATCCCCGCCTTCGGCGTGAAGCTCCCCGTCGAGCAGCGCCTCAAGGCGATCGGCTGCAACATCGTCGACACCTCCTGCGGCGACGTTCGGCGCGTCTGGGCCTGGGCGGACCGCGCCGCCCGCGGCGGGCACGCCGTGCTCATCTTCGGCCGGGCCACGCACGACGAGACGGTCGTCACCACCAGCCGCCTGGCCGCGGCCGGGGCGAAATACGTCGTCGCCGGCAGCCTGGACGAGACGCGGGCGTTCTGCGACCTGATCGCCGGACGGCGGCCGGCGGAGGACTTCTCCGAGTTGTTCGGCCCGCGGACGACCAACGCCGCCGGCATCGAGCCCTTCCGCCAACTCGCCCAGGTCAGCCAGACAACCATGCTCTACGACGACACGATGGCCGTCCGCGACCTCGTCCGGGAGGCGTTCGTGGAGCGCTACGGCCAGGCCGACGCCGAGCGGCGCCTGCTGTTCCAGCCCACCGTCTGCCGTGCGACGCAGGCCCGCCAGAACGCGGCCGTGGCGCTGTGCAGCGGCGGCCCGGACCTGGCGGTCGTCGTCGGCGGGTTCGGCTCCTCGAACACGCGCCACCTCTACGAGCTGGCCAGCCAGTACGCCCCGGCGTGGTTCATCGAGGATGCCGGGGGGCTCCGCGGCCCCGACGAGGTCGCCACGATCGATCTGGCCAGCGGTCGGCGGACGGCCGCGAGGGACTGGCTTCCCGCCCGCCGGCCGCTTACCATTGCCCTGCTGGCCGGGGCGTCCAGCCCGGAGATCGTCGTCGGCGAGGTCCTCCAACGCCTCGCCGACCTTCTGGGCGCAAACGGAAAGGAGAGGGCATGACGCCGTTCTACGAGTGGAGCCCGGTCCTCCAGGCCTTCGTGGCCACGCTGGGCACCTGGCTGCTGACCGCGCTGGGCGCCTCGATCGTGGTGCTCACGAAGAACGTCTCGCAGAAGTACCTCGACGCCTCCCTCGGCATGGCGGCGGGGGTCATGATCGCGGCGAGTTGCTGGAGCCTGCTGATCCCGGCCATCGACATGAGCGAGAAGGCGGGCTATGGGGCGGCCTCGTTCGTCCCTGCGCTGATCGGCTTCCTCGGCGGGGCGGCATTTCTCCGCGTGGTCGACAAGATCCTGCCCCACTTCCACCCGGAGTCCGGCATGCGGGAAGGGCCCAAGACGACCTGGGAACGCAGCACGCTGCTCGTGCTGGCGATCACGCTGCACAACATCCCGGAAGGGCTCGCGGTGGGCGTGGCCTTCGGGGCGGCAGCTCATCTCAGCGGCGCCGAGAAGGCCGCACAGATCGGCTCGGCCATTGCGCTGGCGGTGGGTATCGGCCTCCAGAACTTCCCGGAAGGCACGGCCGTGTCGCTTCCGTTGCGCCGCGAGGGCCTGAGCCGCGGCCGGGCGTTGTGGTACGGGCAGTTGTCGGCCATCGTCGAGCCGGTGTCGGGTGTGCTCGGGGCGGCGCTGGTGATGCTGATGACGCCGATCCTGCCGTATGCGCTGGCCTTCGCCGCCGGGGCGATGGTCTTCGTGGTTGCCGAGGAGCTGATTCCCGAGTCGCAGGCCAAGGGCAACGTGGACCTGGCCACGGCGGGGGTGATCGTGGGCTTCGCGGTGATGATGACGCTGGACGTGGGCCTGGGCTGAGGGCTCAGCTTTCGGCGGGTTCGGCGGCTTCCTCCCCGGCCGCCTCGCGGAGCTTGCCCATCCGCCGCCAGCGGTCGTAGCGGTGGTCGATGAGCTTCTCGACCGGCACGCGGGCCAGCTCGCGGAGCGTGCGGACGATGTAGCGCTCGAGGTTGTTGGCCGCCTCGGCCGGGTCGCGGTGGGCGCCGCCCAGCGGCTCGGGGATGATGTCGTCGATCACGTCGAGCTTGCGCAGGTGGCGGGCGGTGACCTTCATGGCTTCGGCGGCCTCGGGGGCCTTCTCGCCCGTCCGCCACAGGATGGCGGCGCAGCCCTCGGGGCTGATCACCGAGTACCAGGCGAACTCCATCATGGCCATCCGGTCGCCGACGCCCATGCCCAGCGCCCCGCCGCTGCCGCCCTCGCCGATGACGATGCAGAGCACGGGCACGCCCAGGCGGCTCATCTCGCGAAGGTTGACCGCGATGGACTCCGCCACGCCCCGCTCCTCCGAGCCGATGCCCGGGTACGCCCCGGCCGTGTCGATCAGCGAGACCACCGGCAGGGAGAATTTCGCCGCCAGCTTCATCACGCGGAGGGCCTTGCGGTAGCCCTCGGGGTGTGGGCAGCCGAAGTTGCAGGCGATCTTCTCCTTGGTGTCCCGCCCCTTCTGCTGGGCGACGAGTGCGACCTTCTCCGTGCCGATTCGACCCAGCCCCGCCACGATCGCCCGGTCGTCGGCGTAGCGGCGGTCGCCCTTGAGCTCGACGAAGTTCTTCACGATCCGCTCGACGTAGTCCCGGGCGATGGGCCGCTGGGGGTGGCGGGCGACCTGCACCGTCTCCCACGCCGAGAGCGACTGGTAGGTCTTGTGCAGCAGCGAGGCGTACTGGGCCCGGAGCTGGCGGATCTCATCGGAGTAGTCCCGGCCGGCCTTGACCTGCTCGGCCTCCAGCTCGGCCACCTGGCTCTCCAGGCGGACGATGGGCTTCTCGAACGGCAGATGATAGCCGTTGCCGGCGGCATTGCTCTGCTTGGCCATGCTTCGCGCTCCGGGCCGCGCCGGCGGCCCTGGATACCAAGAAAGGACGCACAGGGCGTCCTTTCGCTCGGGCAAACGTTGCTGACCGGACACGATACAACGTTGTGCGACCCGCCCGCAAGCAGAAAGTGGCCTCCGGCGGAAGGGCGCGGATTCCGTATAATGGAGATATGAAATGCGTGATCCCCATGGTGGCGTCGGTGGTGCTCGCGGTGTCGTGCGCGGGGGCGCCCGCGGCGGAGAAGGACCCCAACACCCGCCCACCGGCGCCGCCGAAGCGGACGCCGGTGCTGCGGATCCGCAAGACCACCGAGCCGACCGAGGCCGAGATCGCCCGCAACCGCCGCCAGGCGATGGAGTGGTTTCACAAGGCCCGCAAGGAGGTCGTCGCCTCCCTGCACCTGGTCGAGACGCCGCACTTCCTGATCTTCAGCGCCTGGTCGCCTGCCAATGACCGGCGGCTGGGACGCGTCTGCGAGACGATGTACACGCACCTCCGCAAGCAGTTCCGGCTGCCGGCGGAGAAGTCCGTCTGGGCGGGCAAGCTGCCGATCTACGTCTTCGGCAAGGTCGAGCACTTCCGCAAGTTCACCGAGGAGGTCGACGAGCGGAACCTCTCGGAGTCCGGCGGGTACCTCTCCCAGCGGTCCGACGGCTTCTGCTACATGGTGCTCAACCGCGTCCACAGCCGCACGCACTTCTACGGCCTGCTCGTCCACGAGGGCACGCACGCGTTCCTTGCCCGGTACCTGACCAACGCCTACGTGGTCGAGTGGGTCAACGAGGGCCTGGCCGAGACGATCTCCGCCCGCCTGGTCCCCGGCTGCCGGGCGGCGAAGCGGTACGTCGAGGCGACGAAGGAGGCGATCCGCACCGGGCGGGACGTCAGAGGCGTCTTCGACGACGTGACGCTGGACGACTTCGACTACGGCATCGCCCAAAGCCTCGTCCGCTTCCTGCTGGCCCGCGACGCCTCGGCCATGATCGAGTTCGTCAAGCACATGAAGCACGGCGCCGACGACGCCGAAGCCCTCAAGAAGGCCTACGGCTTCACCCCCGACCAACTCGTCATCGAGTGGCGCAAAGCCGCCGCCAAGGCGCTGCGGCGCTGACGCGGAGAGGAAAGGCGCCGAGGACGGGCGCCGAACACATACCTGAGATCGGAGATTCGAGCTCCTGTACCTCGGAGCCCATCGGCGTTCCTCCGTGTTGATCCGCGGCTATGCCCTCTTGTTGAGAAGGGCCGCCGCCCTGGCGAGGTGCGGGCGGTAGCCCAAGTTCGCCAGGAACCGAATTCTGAGAAGAATCTTCGCCGCTGCGGGG